>NZ_JAGGQW010000062.1 GCF_018613065.1 Bacillus sp. ISL-7
AAACTTGGAGTTAATTCAAACTCTGCTTGGAAATGTGCCAATTCCCGAAAGGGATATTGGAGAAATTCCAATAGTCCTGCTCTTGATTTCGCCATGAATAAGAATTATTGGTTAGAACAAGGTCTAAAACAACTAATTCAAATAATTTCATAGAACTTTCGAACCGCCGTATACCGAACGGTACGTACGGTGGTGTGAGAGGTCGGGGGTTAATCACCCCCTCCTACTCGATTTATTCAAGTAAATGGCAGTTTAGTTGAAAAAGGAATTTGGAAATATTCGTGAGTTTCTCGTTCAGGTTATTATAATTATTTTTCTCCGAAATCTCAGGAAAATAGAGAACGCCGTGAAAAAGAGGACTTAATTTTAAAAGAGAATATTTTAAAGGCGTTTCATTTTAAACGACGTCATAAAGGTGCTCGCCAAATTAAGATGACTTTAAAAGGGCAGTTTGATATTAAATATAATATTAAACGAATCCGAAGGATTATGAAGAAATATAAGATTGTATGCCCAGTTAGAAGACCTAATCCATATAAGAAGATGTTGAAAGCTACCCAAGAACACTCCGTACTACCGAATTTACTAAACCGAGAATTCAAACAAGAAATCCCAGGTAAAGTATTACTCACTGATATTACTTATTTATATTACGGGAAGGGACAAAAAGCTTATTTGTCCACTATTAAGGATAGTTCCATGAATGAAATATTGGCCCATAATCTTTCAGATCGACTTACATTGGATTTAGCAACGGATACATTGGTAAAGTTAAAGAATAATAGAAAAGTAAAGTTTGCGGAAGGAACCTTTATTCACTCAGATCAAGGAGTACACTATACTAGTCCTACTTTTGAGAAGCATGTAAAAAAATTAGGGCTAGGACAATCTATGTCAAGAAGAGGAAATTGTTGGGATAACGCTCCACAAGAGTCTTTTTTTGGTCATTTTAAGGATGAAGCATATATAAAACCATGTAATTCCTTAGAGGAACTTAAAAGAGAAATAAGGAGTTATATGACCTACTATAACAATTTTAGATATTAATGGAATTTAAAGAAGATGACTCCTGTTGAATACGAGGGCACTGAAAAAGTCCAATATCTAAATTAGGCAGTTGAAAGTTTCAATTGAATTGAACTTTCAACTGCCTTTTTAATTTATAATTAATGATATTAAATGTATGTAGGTGATTTCCAAAATGATCTCAAACCAAGAATCTCTGAATCTTAGTCCATTTATGGCAATTTACGATATTGTTGTGCAAAAGGATAATATGCTTCGTCAAATCAAGGAACTTGTTGACTTCTCTTTCATTTTAGAAGAACTAAAAAATAAATATTGTCTTGATAACGGTCGTAATGCCGTACCACCTATTCGTATGTTTAAATATTTACTATTAAAATCAATTTTTGATTTATCTGATGTAGATGTAGTTGAACGTTCTAAATATGATATGTCGTTTAAATATTTTTTAGATATGGCACCAGAAGATCCTGTTATAAATCCTAGTTCATTAACTAAGTTCCGTAAGCTCCGTCTCCAGGATGTGAGTTTATTAGACATGCTTATTCGCAAGACAGTTGAGATCGCCTTAGAAAAAGAAATTATTAAAAGTAATGCAATAATCGTGGATGCAACACATACAAAAGCACGTTACAATCAAAAATCGCCTAAAGAATTTTTACAAGAGAAATCAAAAAATGTGCGAAAAGCTGTTTATCAAATAGATGAATCAATAAAAGAAAAGTTTCCATCGAAACCGACTTCTAACGAAGTAAATGATGAAGTAGATTACTGTCTTCAAGTCATCCAGGTAGTTGAATCGCAGCCGCAAATTAAGGTAATACCAGCTGTAAACGAAAAACTTAATGTCTTAAAAGAAGTCGTAGAAGATTATAACGAAAAGCTGAGTTTTTCAACGGACCCTGATGCGCGTGTTGGGCATAAATCAGCTGATTCTTCTTTCTTCGGCTTTAAAACACATATTGCGATGAGTGATGAACGGATTATTACAGCTGCGGTTGTAACAACCGGTGAGAAAAGTGACGGAAAGTACCTTGAAGAATTAATAAAGAAAAGTAAAGAAACAGGCATGATAATAAATACAGTCATTGGAGATACAGCTTATTCTGAAAAGGACAATATCCAATACGCGAAAAAAGAAGAAATTCAACTTGTATCTAAGCTGAATCCACTAATCACACAAGGTAAACGTGCGAAGGAAGATGAATTTGAATTCAATAAAGATGCTGGGATGTATGTTTGTAAAGCCGGTCACATGGCAATACGTAAAGCACGGATAGGAAAGAAAAATCAAAGTAACAACCAACAACAAGTCTATTATTTTGATATTGATAAGTGTAAAATATGTCCTTTGCGTAATGGATGTTATAAAGAAGGAGCTAAAAGTAAAACGTATTCTGTTTCGATTAAATCCACCGAACATAAGGAACAGGAAGCATTCCAAAACAGTGAAGAGTTTAAAGAACTCGCACGTTCACGTTATAAAATTGAAGCAAAAAATAGCGAATTAAAACATAGACACGGGTATGATACAGCATCAACTGCGGGTCTATTTGGAATGGAAATACAAGGTGCAACAACCATATTCGCGGTCAATTTGAAGCGAATCATTATGCTTTTAAAAGAAAAAAATAGTTAGGGAAAATAGAAATAGGCAACTTCTTGCAAAAATTATACAAGAAGTTGCCTATTTTTTTGAGGATAACACATAAATCATAAAAAAAGGAATGTTTTTCAGTGCCCTCGTTGAATACAGAAATCATCTTCTAAATGTAGCATAACCTTTTTAAAAATGTCCTTTACAACGGGTACAGTTTATAAAAATCGCTTACCTTTTTCATGTTTTGCTGATGTAGTTGCAGTCGATGGCTTAGACGCAGGGCAGTTAGCTTCTTTTCTCTTTAAACGGACTTTTTCAGTGTCCCCGTTTGTTTAGATTCATTTGCTAATTGACTAGATAATAGATAAGCAACTAAAATGTATCGTTTGGGTGCATCTCCGATAAAGTTAAATGGATAGCAGGTTGTAACCGTCAGCGTTGCTACAGGTTTCGGAACGATGACCGTCCGATCGTCTTTATCTACAATTCTTACCTTTTTTATCTTATAGGTAAACTTACCAGCTGAAGTAGTAACAACAAGGAGGTCGCCTTTTCCAACCTGTCCCAGCCTCCGAAAAACGGTATCGCGGTGCCCGGATAACACAGAATTATCATTTTCCCCAGGGAGAACACTTTGCGCATAATGCCCAACTCCCTTTGATAATTCATCTTCATCTGAACCTTCAAAAATAGGTAATTCAGCTTTAAGCTTAGGAATGTATAATTCCCCAAATTTTTCATCTATTTTCGGACGAACGGTGTATAATTCTTGAGACTTGACCACTTGTTTGTTTTGGGCTTCAGGCTTTTTAGTTGAGTTAGAAGTGGCTGAAGCCGTGTCCGGCTTATGCATTTTGTACATAAAATATCCCAGTAAGAACTTATAGCCATTTGTGGTTGAAATAGCTAAACCTGTTACGATAAATAGAATCGAAACAATAAGAATAATTTTTGTCTTTTTTCTTTTCATCCTAAGCTGTCCTTCTTCTAATGGAATAATAAAGACCGGCCCCTCCTAAAATCAAGAGCATTCCAATGAGAACATTCTGCACATAATTTCCAGCAGTATTCGGCAGCTCACCGCCTTTTACAGTTTTCATCACAGGATGAAGTGCTGGCTTTTTCCCTTTTACAACATGCTTTGCGATTGGCTTTGCTTTCACAACTTCTTTCACTTTGTCAGCCGTATTACTTAAATCCTTACCAACTTGTTTAACGGTATCAGAGTCCACCATTTCTCCTGTAACAAGTAGGTCCGCTAAAAAGTTCCCTTCCAGGTCTGAAATGGTTACTTTCAATTTTGCATTGACCAGTTCTTTCATTTTTAATACATCTATTAAGGTTAAAGGTGTTTCATTATCCCCTTTTACAAGAATGAAATCGATCTTAAATTCCAGCATCGAAATAAACTCTTGATAAATGGACATAAGTTCCTGGATCTGGGCAGGAGATAACTGGTCTATCGTTTGAAATTGTTGAAAAGCTTCCATCCTTTGTGCCAATTTTTCCATTTGATCGAGGGCTTCAGGTGTCGATAGTTTATCCTTTAATCCATTTAAATGGTCCCCTAATTTTGTTAATTCTTGATCTGTAAGTCCAAATTCATCCTGGAACATGGTTAACAGTTCTTTAATAGAGTCTGGATCCAGTTCATTTCCTAATCCGCCGTCATCTGGATTTGAATAATAGTAGACCGATTCATCAAGATCGTTTACAAATACATAGTCATTGAGGTCTTCACCGTTTTCTTTTAATAAGGAAGTAATTTGTTCAATGGATAAACCGTAATCATCCTTCATATAGGCTAAATTACTATAATCCGATTTGATTACTTCACCAAGAAATTCCTTTAATCCATCGGGACCATTCACGGTTTTAAAATCCTCTAAATTTTCATCATAATAACTAAGTGACATCTCAATGTCATCTTTTGTTACTGTAAAACCGCGGATCTCGCTGATTTCTTTTAAATAAGTTTCTAAATCAGCATCAAAATCGGAGTTTTCGGCTGCAAATGACAGCTTTGGTAAGAATCCTAACAATAAAACTAATGTAATGACAATCCTAGCAATTTTCCCCACGTTTCTTCCTCATTTCTACTTTTCTAGTGATATTCCACCAATTAATTATACTTTTAGAATCACTTTGTGTAATTATTAATTTCTGTTTTTTTAATGATTAGGAAGAAAGACTCATCCCAAAAAAGGGATTCTGGTACTCCTCTTGTAACTTAATAAAAAAAAACTGTCAAAGAGCAACTTCCGATAACGGAGATTATGTGAAATAGGCATACAAATAACTGTGCTTTTCTTATTCCTCAAAATCATCTAATAGAAGCTTTCTTAATTATTCAAGAATCGGGCGCTATTCTTGAAAAGAATAATGCCTTTTTTAGCAATCGGGCCAGATTGTTGAGTAACTCATTTTCAAAATAAATGGATATTTTAGAAGAGATTGTGAAGAAATGTACTTAAACTATAGGGGCAGGTGTGCGGCCGAGCCTAGGTCGTATCATATAACGGGTGGGATTCCCGTCGAGTAAGAACTAGCCATTCACTCGTAGCGAGTCTTGGAGGGCTAAAGGTAACTTTAGTCTTTAAGCGTAGACAGTTAGGTGGAGCAGCCGTCAAGGCTGAGAATCTTATGGAGTGAAAGTCTCCTGTCATCAATTGACCGATTCGGATGACTAGCATATCCAATGCGTAGGGAGGTAACAAACTACGTTCTGCTTGGAAGTAAAAGTCACGGCGGCCTATTCTACACAGAGAGAATAAGGTCGGAACAGTCTGTGTGGCGAGCAAACACAGAGGCCAGAAGGATTAACGAATACTGCAATCCCGAAATCTACGCCCCTCAAAGAAACTGTTCGAGGGATGTTTTGCTTAGCGTCGACCTTTGTCTAACGGGGGAAGACCGATGTCTTACAGGAAGAAACGGTCAAAAGCACTGTAGGAGCAGCCGGGGTACGGGTTCTGGCATCTGTGGAAAGATTTTCAGAGATAACGACGGGAAGGTCCTACTTCAAATTTGGGAAGGTACTAACCAATGAAGACCTACCATATATGAGGCTGATAGAAAATGGTAGGATGATTTAGGACTGGCGCATGAGGTCGTAGTAGCGATGAGGGAAGGGTAATGCCTTCTTAAGTATAAGGAAATTGTACTTCCATCAAGGTAACTCCTGTGATGGAGCGAAGGACCTCTGGGCACTTGGACAGTCAGAACTTCAAAGACACTGAGCTTTGTTTACTTGTTCATAGACTAGCATACACGTAAACCAATAGTTGATGGGGGAATATGTGTACCAACATTTAATCCTGCGGTTATTTGGGAAGGCGAGTATGTGATGAAGTCCAAGGTCAGAACCGGACTCGGGAAATCCGACCGTCCGGGATCGTAGGGGGGCTATAGGAAACGTGATTCAATCGAATGCGCGCGCCTATTTTCTACCCGACGACGGGCCGAAAGCCAAATGGTTGAAGGGATTGAGCCCCATAATGTTAGTAAATCGAGAGGGCTGATGCTTTACCTGCAGCAGAAAGCAACATTTCATTTTTCGTATATGGCAAGAAGAATGAAACCTCTCTGGGGTCAGAGACCTTGGCACGTTACACATTGATATGATACGGCAACTCGGGAGACCCTATCGGTCTTTTCTTGTTAGAAGAGTATGGTGTACAAGCGATACAAAGTAAGGAAACCAAACGCCGATATAGGGAGTCGGATAGCAGCGTAGTACCAATGAAGTTGGGTAATGCCGATGGAGGAAAGGCTAGCTACCAGTTATCACCCTTGCTAGGGACACATTTACTACACACAGAGGTAGGAATAATAAATGGAAACAAGACTAGTAAGGATAGCAGAATTAGCAATATCTGATCCTAAAAGATTAGCTATATTTTGTGAATGGTAACTAGGAGGAGCCGTGTGCGTTAATTGCGCAAGCACGGTTCTGGGAGGGGGGAGAACACAATCTACCGTAAGGTAGAGAGGTTCTCTTCTACTCGACTACTTGAAGAAGAATTTGTTTCATTTTTCTTAACTTATAGGGAAAAGTAACTGAACAGAGGTGTTTTTAATGATAAGGAAATATTTTAGGGCTTTGCTTGCAACAGTATATTTAATTATTGTTTTAACTGTTAATTATTTATACAATTTAAGCAATACAACTTTAACTATTTTATTTGCTATTTACCTTGCCTTACTATGGATTTATGATATAGCAAAATTAAAATCTGACGAAAAGAAGAATGAAAAATAAGTTGTTGTTGAACTGACAGGTGCTATTCTTCAAGGAGGAGAATGGCTTTTTCTTATTCAACTAAAGAAGCAGAATAGTTGAAAAAGAAAAAACGCTTTAATGCGTATTTGAAACAAAATGCGACGTAGGGAAGTGGATAGAAGGAAGGGCAATAATAAATTAATTAATACTCAAATTGTTCATTTTTTTTTACTTTCCCAATTTAGAAAAACATTCGTAAAGAAATATGTAAGTATTGCTGCAATGAGAGATATAAATAGATTAATCATACTATCGAGACCCATATTTAAAGGTCCAATTAATACTGAATTTCGTGAGTAAATTATATATAAAATTATCAATGATACTTTTTGGCAAATAGGAAAAAAAAGACCGAATAACATAATGAAAAACAAATATTTTTTCAAAGCCATCATCCTTTCTTACCCTTTTTACCATCATATTAAAACTAGTCCAATTTTATTAATGAAGATAAAATTGGTTAGGAAGGTTGTGTCGCATTACGAGAATATTGTGAAGAAATGTACTTAAGCTAACGGAGCAGGATAGTTGAACAAGAATAATTACATAATATTAGCGGAGGTGTTGTGATGATTACCGTTAAAAATGCTGAAAGTTACCTTAAAGATAAGATTGGTGAAGATGTCAATGATATAAAAAAAGTTTGGGATATATTTAAGGGTTTTTGTAAAGAACCAGTTGATGGAGAAGATGATAAGGAAATTCTATTTCAATGTGGTGTATATGATTTTACTGGAGAGGAACTATTTCATTTTGATTTTGTACGTCAGTTTACTGTTTATGATGAAGATGATTATTCTAATATGGAACAACTTCACTGTGAATTTTTATTTAAACCAACAGATGAATTAAGAAATTTAGAGGTATCGGAATGGTCTATGGATTATGATGATATAGATGATTTTTTAAATCATTTAGAAACCCTTCAGGAGTTTAAAATACCTTTGGAACTAAAGCCAATAAAATCAGAAATATATCAGGAAGAAGTCTAAACCTTATTTCACTAAAGGGTGCTTGAATGGAACAAAGGGTTGCTGCGGCAACCGTTTTTTTATTGTGCTAACGGTCAGGATAGCTTAAGAAAAATAATATATACCCAAACAAATATGGTAAAATGAGGATATGAATTCAGATGAATATTTAGGGAGGTCGAGAAATGGTAAAGAAGAAAAATGAAATGTATGAATGGATTAAAGCCTTAATAGGTGCACTTGCAATAGCAGTCATTATTCGCTCTTTTTTCTTTACACCGATTGTTGTTGACGGTGCTTCAATGAACCCTACTCTTCGGGACCAGGACCGTATGATTGTAACAAAAATCGGAGAACCGAAAAGATTTGATATTGTTGTGTTTCACGCCCCAGAAGGTAAGGATTACATAAAACGCGTAATCGGACTCCCAGGTGACAGAATTGAATATAAAAATGATGTTTTATATATAAATGGGAAAGCTTACAATGAACCTTACTTGGAAAAATACAAAAAATCATTAAAAGATGGAGGAACATTAACAGACTCCTTCACTTTAAAGGAAACCGCAGTAGGTAGTGATACTGTCCCTAAAGATAGTTTGTTTGTAATGGGAGATAATAGAAGGCAAAGCAAAGACAGCCGTGCTATTGGAGCGATACCATTGAAAAAGGTAATAGGGACAACAAATGTTGTTTATTATCCAATAAAAGATATTAAAATCGTAAATGACTAATTTCTGGTTTCACAAAATAGTTAGACTGTTTTCTTCTTTAACCATCGGGTGCGTTTAATCCTAGAAGGATTACCACCCTTTTTTTGTTGAATACCTTCTTAAACAAACTGAGCAGCATGTCTGAATAAATATAATATGTGAAGTATTACACTTAAACTATCCTGAAAATAAAAACGATTATGTGGGATTTTGGGCAATACAAAACTAGACCCATTAAAATCCGTTAAAAAAAAGGGATCTGGGCTCTTAATTAACAATATATACTGTCCTTTATTAGGCTATAGCTTCAACCGTTACTTTACAACCCAGTACCTCTAGTCGTTTAATAGATTGTTTGATCACTATTTCTTTTTTTCGTCGATCAAAGTAATCTGCACCTAACTCAACATAAAGTTGCCTTTTGTTTAACAAATGATAAACAATCGTTAAAATGGTATGTCCAACCGCAACTGCCGCACGTTTTTTTCAATTCTCGCTGCCAATCGTTGATATTGAGAAGAGAGATAAGTGTTTTTGGTTTTTGCCGCCGAATGTGCTGCTTCAACAAGTGCCGCTCGCAACTTTTTATTACCTTTTCTGGTTTTACCGGACTTTTTTTTTCCAGCACTTTCGTTATTACCTGGAACCATCCCAGCCCATGAACATAGATGGGCGGCTGTAGGAAATTGCTTCGCAATTTCTTTTCCGATTGATTATGGTTAAGTAACATCGCGATAAACTCCAATACATAAATGATTTATCTCTATTTTAACAAAAAAATGCATAAAGGCGTTTTTTCCAATTAATGTATTCGTTTTGCAGTGCCCTCGCATAGGAGGATTTTTTTTTATCTTTGAATATGTAGTAGCTTAGGAATTATCATCAGAATAGATAATGTACATGGTATCCGAGTATTTGAAGGTACTGAATTAAAAAATATCTCGTACGAAATTGCTCTTGGGCGATCTTTAGTTGTACCGGCCAACTCTTATTTTCCCATTAATATGATACCGAGTGTTATTAAAAAAAGTGAAAATATTGAAATCAAATTTAAAAAATTAAGGGAACTTGTCCATTCTGAATAAATTTCCCATCATATAATACCGTATCTCTTATTAAAGGAGGTGAAAAAATTGAGTAATGATAAAAAATGTAAAGATTGCGGGCACAAAACATGTCAATGCGATCGAAAAAAATGTAATGATTGCGGGCATAAAACATGTCAATGCGAATCTAAAGTAAAGCAAAAAGTCGTGGTCAAGGT
>NZ_JAGGQW010000063.1 GCF_018613065.1 Bacillus sp. ISL-7
AATTGTTTTTCCTCCGTCATTACCACTTAAATATTCTTTAACTGCTTGTATTTTTTCTTCTGGAGAAAATTTCACCATAAAAAATGCACCTCGAATTGTTAGAGTGTGTCTAACAATTCGGGTGCAGTTCACCTGATGGTTTAGGAATCGGCTTTTTTTATCTTCTTTAACTGAGGCACCTGTAAGCTTAATAGGGGTACGACTCCCACTCATTTCTCTATTAATTTTCCACTATCCGTTTCACCCATGTTAAAACACACATAGACTAATGATGACTTTACAAATTATTTATCTAAGGAGATGACTGTATTTTGAATAACCCTTACCAATACAATCCTTATCACTTTAATCAACAACAGCATTATAGCCCACACCATTATAAACACACAGTATTAAGTAACGTTGAACCACTTGTTCAATATGGATTACATGAAGCCCAGCACACTTCTTTTCCTCATGCCTTACGAGAAGTTGCGGCTATTACGTACCTTATGGGTATGGGATATGAACCTGCTGTAGCCCGCAAGATCGTTGAGTCTTGGGAAATCAACGAGGCATTTTACCCAGGGCAGATATAATTCCTACCCTTTCAAAAGGGTAATGAAGCACCGTTTACACGGTGCTTTCTTGTAAAAATTACTGGTATTGCGAAATTAAAGGTAGCTCCTTGTCTATTTTTGATTACCCTCTATTCTATAGAACGTACATATTCGGCTATTTTTAAAATTTCACCGTCTGTAAACGCAGGCTTTCCTTCATATCGAATTCGCTTAATAACCTCTTCAATCGTATTAGCACTGCCATCATGAAAATAAGGTGCAGTTGCCCATACCCCTCTTAATGTTGGAACATCAAAATGAAGAGGATCTCTTGGGTTTGTAAAACCTGCTCTAGCATCACCTTTAGATGGTTTATCTAACGGATTAGTAGTACCGATATTATGCAAATAATTAGTATTGCTAGTTGCCAAATGACCGTTTTCACCAATAGCCTTTACGCTATCAGTAAATTGGGCCCCTGCATGACATGCAATACAGCCTGCTTTCCCTTCAAACAATTTTCTTCCATCCTCTGCTGCAGAGGTTAGGCTTCCATCCTTAGTACGGTAAGGACTTTTTGGGACTGGGAATGAATCTGGATCATCGAGATAAGCAAACATCGCATCATACATATGCCGGACATCTTCAGGGAGTGGTTTTCCCGGATCAAATTCTTTCATACCACCCATTTCACCCTGCACAGTCAATAAATAATCCGTAAAATCATCACGACTGCCATCCCACATAAATAATCCGGTTTTAGTCGTTAAAACATTGCTTGGAACATCTCTTGGTCCTTTTGAAGTTTTTAAAGTAAGTCCATTTATTTCACCATCAGCATGACAAGAAATACAGCTCATCCAATTATTCCCTGTAATTCCTGTAGCAAACTCCTCGCTATTGGCACTATAAAAGATCGTTTTCCCTTCTCTTACTAGTGGGGACAGAGGATCTTTTGATATCAACTCAAGATTTTCACCTTTCATTTTTGCACGAGCGTATGGACTGTCTCCTCCTATAGAAATCTCGGCAAGATCATGACTCATAGCGTTGTGAACATAAACGGATTCGCCATCTTGTGAAATCACGGCACCTCTTGGATTATTTCCTTCTATTCTTCTTAAAATCTGTGTTGCATTACCACCACGTTTTAAATCGAATACAACGAGATCTTCACTTCCTGACATGACAACATATGCTTTGTTACCGTTTGGATGAAAGACGACATCATAAGGATTTGATGTAATGATTGTGTCATTCTTTTTATCTGTAACATTTATTTCTTCGAACAATTCTTTCCGTTCTTCAATCAACTCTTCATCAGTCGTTAAATCAATGACAGAGATGGCTGGAAAAATCGTTTCCTGAAAATGAATAGGAGTATCAACATTTGTTAACAAGTGTGGAATCCAAGCCTTTTTTCCATCGGGATCAATCACAAATTGTTCTAATGTATTTGGAATCCCTTGGCTTTTTTTGCGATCGCTATTATCTGGTGAATCGGCAAGGGAAATTACTTTACTTATTTTTTCAGTTTCGGTATTAATCACACTAATTTTCGCATCTAAATAATGCGGAACATATAACTTATGCCCATCTGTCGTAATCGCTAATGTTCTAGGTCGATCGCCGACTTTAATCTCAGACTCAACCTTTTTATTAGTTAGATCGATTACTGATAATGTACTAGATCGATAGTTTGCAACATACAGCTTTTTGCCGTTCTGACTTGTTACAACACCATATGGTTCAATTCCGACATCAAGAGAATCAACCACTTTTTCTTTTTCAATTGATATGATGTCAATTTTATTGTCATACCTACAGGAAACATACAAACTATTTTCATCTGGTGAAAGGGTTAGTTGTACCGGGGATTTCCCGACTGGTATTTCAGCTGTCACCTTTTTTGTTTGACTGTCAACAATGGTAACTGTATTTACATCAATATTGGCTATATAAATAGTATTACCAGCCTTATTCATAACAATATTGTTGCTGTTAACAGCATAGTCCCGGACAACTCCTGGCTCTTTCTCTTTTATAACTGCGTTTATTCCTTCCTTACAACCAACTAACGCCCCCATCAATAGGAGCGTTAACCAGAAAAGGGCAATTTTCTTCACGATTACCTACCCTCTTTATCTTTATTTTTTTACTTCAACAGGTACAAGAACAGGTGCAATGCCGTATTTACCATGACCCGCTTGAGTTTGTGGAACTTGATCTCCATCTGTGTTTCCAGACTCATCACCATCAATGTAAAAATCACCCGTATCCCAGAATTCACTTGCCTGCATTCCTTGTTTAAGATCTGGACCATCTATCACAGTTTTATAAAAATCAACATATCGTGAAATAATGGTTTCCACTTCCAATGCTTCTGGCTGTTTTTCATCACCTTCCATATTGCTTAAGTTATTAATCGCAACACGTAAGACAGCAGATACTCCACCTGCAGTAGAGGCATCATATTTCATTTCGCCTTTCACAGTTTCATAGGCTTTTGCCTCATTATCCCAAAGCGTTTCATCCATTGCTTGATAAACGGTACGAGCAGCATTACGATATTTTTCATCTTTTGTTGCAAGATATGCTGCTGTTAAGCCGCGAACGGCACCAAGTTGTGCATTTAATGTTGTTTGCTTATCTGCACCTTTACCGAATGTATAGCCTTTTGCAACTAAGCCTGAATCTGTCATCAGTTTATCAATGATAAAATCTGCTTGTTTTGTCATGAGTTCAATTGCACGTTTACCTTCTGCTGTATTTAATCCTTCAGCGTCTTCTGAATTTGCATATCCAACTGGAAGACCATCAATTGCACGCTGGAAAATACGGAGTGATTCAATTGTATAACCTGCATTAAACGTGTCTACATAATTTCCTTGCTCTTTACCATTATGTTCAACTACAAATGTACCTTCTTTTTCATTAAAGTGCATGGCATCAATGTTTTTAAACACATGAAGCAGTACGTCACGGTTAACAGAGTATGGATCGTTTACAGTCACATCGTTTCCTGCATTGTTATCAAGATTTACTTTTGGAGCAGCAGGATAAGGATCACTGTCAAAAAGTGCTCGGAATGATGGTGCGACATTTTTATTTTCTGGACGCTGATCTGTCGTGCCGAAGAATTCAGATGACGGCCAAAGCATTAACCATTGATCTGTTAAAATGCTCCGCGCATCTGTTACTTCTAGTGACTCGGCATTAGGAACGTCTGAATTTCCGTCCTCTTTTACTTGGATTGTATGAGGTAAATAAACATAGCCTTTTGATGGATCATACTGACTTCCAACACTTGCAGGAAGTAATTTTTTATCATTTTCCTTGTAAAATAAGTGATTACGAACGTAATTTAATTTGTTCCAAATTTCCTCTACTAGAATGGCTCCCTGCATACCATCTGCTGAGCTGACACCAATGGCAACGTTTTCATCATGATCATCTGTGGGTGTTTCACCTTCCAATTCTTCATCACCGTCTACAGTATGAAACCCACCCATAAAATCCCCGGCCCAAAGAGCTTGTTTTAAGAATACCCCACCATATGCTGCCGGATTTAAAACTTTATCCATTTTATTACGATCCCATCGAAGCGACTTAAAGTTAACTTGATATTGAGGAACGTATGTATTTTCTTCCCCTGAAGCATAGTTAGAAGTATCTACTTCTTGAATATAATGAGGATCACCTTTTGCATATTCAATAAAGGTAGGAAACATATTCCTATGAATCTCTTCACGAGGATAGCCAACTGCATCAGCTAATTTATAGAAACGCTCTGCTAATAATTCATCTGATTCTTTCCCCTGCTTTTTAGCTAATTCCTTGACAACTGGACCATTAATTAAATGTAGCCCTAACCCTGATTTTTCTACCACTTCATACATGGCTTCCTCTGAATATTCATACGATTCAATTCCTGCTGTATAATCAAACTTTGTGGGCGAATCTAATTTTTTGGGATCAAGAACATCCAAATCAAGCCCTAGTCCCTCTACTAAGGGTTCTCCTGAAAGTTCAAATTCTGCATAGGCGAACATGTTACCTGCTGTATCAAACGAATAATCTGTCACAGGTACTGTTACAGAAGCGTTTGTCACGTCCTTACTTACTTGTTGCTTTTGCTCTGATGTTTTTTCTTCTTTTGCAACTTTCTTATCGCTCGTACATCCAGCAATTAGTACTAAAGTGGATGCAAGTGCAATAGATGACATCACTTTCCATGGCTTGTTTTGCATAATAATATCCCTTCAACATAATAATTTTATCTATCATCATAATAAAATAAAGAATAAATTTGATTAATAGCTAATTAACAACTATTTTTTAAACTAATCTAAAGAAAATCTTCATTTTAATTAAGAAATTTTCTTAATAAGCATTTTTGGTATAACAGGCTCTTCTAACTTTTTGTTCTTAAAAGAAAGCTTTTGATCTATTCCAAAATATCGGTCTAAACTGAAAACATAACTACGTTGTATAAAAAATATAATTGCAAATGCGCTTGTATAAAGGGTCAGACTTATTAAATTCATATTTCCTGAAAGAATAAAATTCACATGCATAAAAAGACAAATGGAAACAGAAGGAATAATCAAGAATCCAACGATCAAACATATTCCCAAAATAATTTGCACAATAGGAATTGTATAATTGAAGAAAATAACATGATCTAATGCTATATGTTCAATGAAATACCTATAAAATTCTGGAACATTCGGTTTTTCTACTGCTGTTAATAAATACTGTTCGATAAAAACACCAGGTTCACTAAACCAGTGTTTTTCACTAATCTTCGTTACACCTGCTAATAGCCATCCTACACCAAAAAGAATACGCATTACAGATACCAATAATTGCAAGACCACTTTATTAATTAATGTACTCATTATTATCACCTCCTACGAATCTATTAAGAATATTCCATAACAAAAATGATAATGATTATCATTTTCGTTTATGATTTTATACCTAAATGATAATCATTGTCAATCAAAATTGAGTGAAAATTAAAAAATATATGCTATAATGAAAAATTTAATAGTTTAAAATAGAGTAGTATACATATTAATTGTAAGAATAAGGAGAAAAAATGGATCGATTTAAAAACGTTTTAATTACTTCTTTTTTATTAGCAAATATTATCGGACTTTGTGTTTGGATTTTTTCTATATTGAAATAGAACGCCGTACTTCATGATAAAGAAGAGAAGGGTACTGACTAAGTCAGCACCCTATGCGACTGCCCGTCGCACAAAAAGAGCAGCATTTCAGCCGCTCCAATGTTATCCCTTTCTTCTTATTTTCGCTTGAACATCTGATAATTATGGTTTAAATAATCCTTGTAAATGGTACCATTCCTCACTAATCTTATAAGAAAACAGATTAAACCCCAATCGCTTCTTTATTAGCATTCGATTCTTTGAATAGCTGTTCCCACTGTTCATATAGGCTTTTAGCTGTCTGATAATCATCGAAATCCGCTATTAAATCTTCCTGTAATTTCTCTTTTAAATTGCGGCATGATGCCTCCCATTCCTCTAAACTTTTTATATCAAAAAGTTTTGAAAACCTTGGTTTCATACTTTCCCAATTAGAATAAATGGTATTACACCATTCCAACAATTCTTCACGGTATTGTAGTTCTTCGTCTAAATCCACACCTTTATCTGTTTCAACCTCAATTTCCTCTTGATAAGCAGCCCTTTCCATAAATCCTTCATGGAATGGTTGTTCCTCTTCCCATTCCAAACGTTGATCAGAATCGACTTTAATTTCTTCTTGATAAGCAGCCCTTTCCAATAATTCCTCATGGTATGGCTTTTCGTCTTCCCATTCCAAACGTTGATCAAAATCGACTTCAATCTCTTCGAATTCCAAACGTTGATCAGAATCGACTTCAATCTCTCCTTGATTCGCATTCGTTTCTTTGAAAAGCTGTTCCCACTGATCATATAGGCTTTTAGCGTTCAGATAATCATCGAAGTCCACCTTTAAATCTGACTGTAATTTCTCTTTTAATTGACGGCATGATCCTTCCCATTCCTCTAACCTTTCCATATCAAAGAGATTGGTAACCTTTGGTTTCATACTTTCCCAATTAGAATAAATGGTATTACACCATTCCAACAAATCATCGCGGTATTGTTTTTGTTCTTCCATTTTGAAACATTCCCCTCACCAAGGTTATTTATTTTTTCTTATCCTGATTATAAGGACCACAAATTTATACTATGTTCCACGTTTGTCCTAGGATTAGACATTCACCCATAGGTAAATAACAACATGACATCATAAAACGGAGAGGTTTCAAGACGCTATTTATCAGTTCTAAGTTTTTATTTATGATTAAATTTTTTATTGGCAATCCAATAATTCGTTACCCAGAGTGTCAGCAAAATACAAGCAATTGTTAGTAGTACATTGACTATTTCGTTAAAATTAACCGAACCTGTGATTAGTGATTCCATTGCATGTTTACTCATGCTGGCTGGATTTACATAATCAATTGCTGGATTCAAACCGACGATAATTCTGCAACCTAAAAGGTAAACAATTGAAATGAGTGCGATAATACCTTGACTGTGAAAAATAGTACTAATCATCGTTGTAAAAGATACGATATAAAGAACCCATACAAGATAAAACAATAGTGCAGCAATCATGTCTAAAAATGGAACATCTTCGAAAAGATAATTTACGTAAAGAAAAGAAGAAAGGTATCCAATCGTTACACTAAAAGCTACTATCAAATAATTTGATACAATTTTTCCACCGATATATGAAATAACAGTAACAGGTCGAGTTAAGATGAAGGCCAACATACCATTTGATTTATCTGTTTGAATTACCCCCATCATTGAGATAACAATAATCATAATCCCAAGCTGATCAAATTGGGACCCTAACGTGGTGGCTAGTACTTTTCCTCCTTCTTGAGCTGTCACACTCGAATCTATTGTAATGCCAGTCCCTCCACCTAACGATTCCAAAATGGATGGCAAGTAATAAGTTACAATTGGTTGAGTTATCCCTAAAAAGAGAAAGACAATCGGTAGCCAAATAACTTTAAAATCACGTACCATTTGAACAAATTCTTTTTTTGTTAGTACAGTAATATTATTCATTTTTCACACCACCAATTTTAAAAATATTTCTTCTAAACTATCATTATTGATTTCAAATTTTACGATGTCCACGTCGTGAGAGAGTGCATTCATCAGGAGCATATTTTTGTTTTTTTGGATGTTTTCAACTTTTATTTGGACTTTATTCCCTATGACCTCGACTTCCTTCACATAAGGTAATTTTTTTATCATGCCAATCCATTTTTGATCCTTCGATATAATTTCTAAATTTAATTTATTTTCGTTATTTCGGTTCAACAATTCAGTGATTGTTGTATCTTCTATTTTTGTTCCATTTTTAATGATTACAAATCGTTCACATATTTCTTCTGCATCGCCCAATATATGAGTTGATAATAAAATAGTAGTATCTTTTTTTATTTCCTCGATCAGGTTTAACACTTCTCTTCGCCCAATTGGATCTAATGCAGATACTGGCTCATCCATGACAATAAGTGAAGGCTTATGTAATAGTGCTTGTGCGATACCAAGTCTCTGTTTCATTCCACCAGAAAATGTGCCAACTTTTGAGTTTTCTTCACCTTCTAGTCCGACTTTTGCTAAAATTTCAGGTATCTCGTTTGTTAATTCTTCTTTTAGCATTCCAGAAAGTTGACCCATAAACGTAAGCGTTTCTTTCGCTGTCATCCAATGAAAAAAGTTAGGGTACTGTGGCAGGTAACCAATTTCCCTTTTCATTTTCGATATTTTTTTCCCATTCAACAAAACTTCACCAGAGTCTGAATTGATAATATCTGAAATCACTTTTATTAATGTGGACTTCCCTGCCCCATTCGGACCGATTAATCCGACACATTCTCCTGAATTCAGTTCCATCGAAAAATTATTGACAGCCATTTTTCCTTTAAATTTTTTCGTAACATTTTTGATTTCTAATTTCATATTCTCTCACTGTCCTTTCTCCCTATGGTGAAGTACAGAATAGGTCCAAGTGTATTGGCAAATAGAATAATTAGCACCCATGGGAGCATATTTTTTCTTGTCTTTCTATGGCGGTATAAATCAATCAATGCAATTAAAATTAAGATCGTACTTACTACAATAACTGGCATTATTATAGGTAGAAAAGCCATAAAATCAATATCCTTTAGGTCACCCAGACCATATTGCAGCTTCATTTCCATCGTTCCCTTCAATCTCATTCTCATTCTCAATAATGATAACTTAGTCGCAGGTGTGTTGCAATAGCTATTCTCATTATTTATAATGAGATTAAAATTAAACAATGAATGAGGTGAAATTGTGAGTAACAAAATTGAAGTTATCATGCATCCAGTAAGAATGAAAATTTGCCAAGCATTAATGAGAAATAAAGAAACTGGACTAACACCATTAGAAATGGTAAAAATCATTAAAGATGTGCCTCAATCAAGTCTATATAGGCATATACAAACCATGGTGGATTCCGGTGTCATCCACGTTATTAATGAAAAAAAGGTGAAATCTGTTTCCGAAAAATATTATGCCTTAAATGAAGAAGAAGCAAGAATTGACGTAGAGGAATGGAAAAAGGCTTCTAACGAGGAAAAATTAACCTATTTTTCCTATTATCAATTATTACTTATGACTCAATATCAAGATTATCTTAAGAAATTAGAAGAACAAAACTGCCAAGAGGACCTTGCTGCTTTTTCTGTAGTTGAATTAAAGATTGATGAGGAACACTTTATACAATTTCAAAACGAATTAAACGATTTATTGACTAAATACTACAATACTACGAGCAAGAAAACAGATTCTCCGGTTCGAACAATTGCTTTTACAATTATTCCAGATGCTTAACAGACTAGAAAAAGAGAGTCTTAATTTACCTAGATGGCTTGGAGTATTCTTCGAGCCATTATTTATGCAAAAAAAACCTTCTCCAATGTGGGAAGGGCTTCAATTAGGAGTTGATCATTCAGCTTCTGTTTACTTAAAATTATAACATCTTTGGCTTTTTCACTTTAGTTGGAAATGTAGGGGGACTCATTTATAATGATTTTATTATGTATTTCTTAATAATCAAAATGATAACTAAGATAAATGGAATGATAATTTGAAATGGGATGTGGAAATAAAGTGGAACAACTTTCAACCCAATGAACAAGTGTTGAATAATGTTTTTAGATAATGTAAATGCAAATATAAATGTTAGTATCGTTGTAACCATAATTTGTCGATTTGGCTTTGCGTTTGGAAACAATTGAGTAAGTATCATTAGCCCCCCGTACATATATATGGAAATTTTAATAAATCCACCTATAAGATTGATTATTACTGCAAAAACCTCTATGTGTGGTAGGAACTCTAAGACGCTGGTAAGTTCTAAAGCTTTTACTAATGGAAATACATACAAGTTAACTGTTTCAGAACTTAGCAAGCCCAGTATCATTTCTCCGGCTATAAGTAGTATCACTCCTGTTGTACACAAAGAAATCCAACCGTATTTTCGTAGAGTTTTGATATCGTTTACATACGGAAATAACATAGTAAATACAATAAGCTCCCCATACGGAAAGGTTAATCCGGTTGGGAAAACAGAAGAGATTATTTGCTTCCAACTTGTCCGAAATACTGGAGTTAAACGGCTGATTTCAAAATAAGGAGATAGGAATCCCAATGCTATAAGTACCAAAATAATAATTCCTGAAAAAATACATAAAATCAGTGAACTCCTAGCTGTAGCTTCTATTCCAAGAAAACAACTATAAGACACCACCAGAAGAAAAGTAAAAGATATAACCCCGAAAGGAATATTGTTAAAAAGCACTTCACCAATGAAAAAAGAGAAATCTTTTAACACTCTTCCTGCAATGTATAAAAAATATAGACAGTAAATAAATCCAAGTAGTTTGGATACCCATTTTCCAAATCCCAGTTCTAAAAGTTGAATCAAATTTCCCCATTTTCCCAATGAGTGAAGCAGGATATAAAAATAAAAAATACCAATTCCCAAACCTACCGATAACATGATTGTAATCCAAACATCTTGTTTAGTTTCAAAGTTCCATCCTACGATGATGGCGCTTCCAAGTAAAAAGTTAATCATTAAGGAGAATAGTTCCACTGGAGCTAGTCTGACCATCATTCTATCGAATCCTTTCCATGCCTTGAGTCTATTTTAATGACGATGAAATCTCTCCTACATCGATAAGATCAAACTTTACTTTTGTTCGAATTTGTACAGTTGAATATGCTGTATCCCAATTGTTTTTTATTCTGTTCCACCTATCTGGTTGTTTTCGATACAAAACTTCTCCAAATCCCTCTATATCAGTTTTTTTATTTTGCGTTTTCGTTATCAGTTGATTAATCTTTTTTTGAAGATCATGCTCTGCATTATGTTCCAATACGGCAATGGCTTGGACGGTAGAAGTGTCCATTTTGCATGAAACATCAGACAACTTACCTTTCATTTGAAGCTGCAGAAGAAAGGATGGTCCTCCCTTATTATATTGCAAACGAATAACCGGTTTACTACGAACATCTTTCCATGTCACATATCCAGGTTGTTTCCGACACTTTGTTACCAATGTGATATCATGTATTTTGCTTCGAGTTAATGCCAATAAATTACTTTCCCTTGAAGAAAGCCAATACGAAAATCTTTGATTTTTAAAAACGGCAAACCCCTCCATTGCCAGTAAAGCATTAGGCGATGACTTTTCAATATTTTCTTTCGAAGTACCTTTCGAGGAAAGTCCTTTTATGGTGATATAAGGGATGGTTAGTTCCGTTCTATTTTTATTCAACATTTCCTTTATTTTGTTGGAAGTAATATTAGGAAGTTTCCCCCAGGACTCTCGTTTTCTATTTAGCATTTCTGTCAATTTGCTTCCTGAAACTTTTTGAACCGGCGTAACGATTTGAAGCAGTTTATCTACTTTTGCTCCTTTAGATATGACAAACCTTATATTTGCAGGCAATTTAGATTCCCTCATAAAGTAATGGGTAAAAGAAGAAATTTCTTCGGTTTTTACTAATGATTCCCCTATTACAACAACTTCCGTATTATCTAAGTAGATCTCTCGTCCCAATTTTTCGTGAATACGGTCGATTGCTTCAGGAATGGTTTTCCCTTGTGCACTATACGTATATGCACTTTGTTCACCTGAACCGTCTTTGACAATGGAGGATGGATTATATATTTGTACGCTGGCGATATATCCTCTCTTGCTTTTATCGATCCCAATCGCGGAAACCACGTTGATTCTATTTAACGAACTATCCTGTACCTGTTTGCTGACGATTAAGGAGATGATTAATCCTATTGCTAAATAGAGTGTTATAGTTGATTTCCTTAACATAATATCTCCTTCGTTACGCTTTATCAGTCTCATCAATCATTTCTTCATTTGTGAAGTGAGATTCATCGTTTGTCATTTCTTCCAGAGATAGTTGAATAGCGCTGTCTTTTAAATCATGAGCAACGAATGGAGCTAAAGGTGATAAATAAGGGATGCCAAAGCTGCGCAAAGAACAAAGATGAAGCAATAACACAAGAGAAAATAAAGCGATTCCGTAAAAGCCAAGAGCCGCGCCCCCGGCAGTAAAACTAAGAGTGATATTTACCGCCGATAATCTAAGTGAGTAAATAGGGATAACACTTAGGAAGACATATGTAATACTAACTACAACTAAGCTGGCAGCTGATACCAATTGAGATTCAATTGCAGACTGCCCCAAAATGATCGCCCCAAAAATGGACACCGTAAAAGCAATATTTTGAGGCAAGCGATTAGTGCTTTCGTTTATTGCGATAATCACAATCAACAAAGCGGTTACTTCCAACGAGGTTGGAAATGGCACCAATTCTCGTTGTGACACAAAACCCACAAGAAGTTTTACGGGTAATAAGTTTGCGTGGTAAGTCATAAAAGCTACGTATATCCCTGGAATATACAAAGATAGGATAAATAGAAAAAAGCGGATCAAACGCGCATTAACCAATCCGGTCTTACTTGTATAATAGTCCTCGGGTGTTTGGAAAAATTGAATGAGAACTGCAGGAGCGATAAGTACAAAAGGAGTACCATCTACAAAGATTGCAACTTTTCCTTCCAGGATTTCGCCTGCTACCACATCGGGTCTATCTGTATTGAGCATAAGTGGAAAAAAAGTTTTGGTCTCCTTTGTCAGAACCATTTCAATGTAATTCGCTTCCAGCACTGCATCCAACTGGAGGTTTTCTAGGCGTTCATAGATTGTATCTAATATTTGCTTATCCACTACGTTTTCAATGTACATGACCGATACGTCTGTATGGGTGTTTGTTCCATACTGTTTGGTTGTTACTCTTACATTCGGATTTTTAATAATCTTACGAACAAGAGAGATGTTTATACTTCTGTTTTCGGTGAAACCGACATCAGGTCCTTTAGCAACTCGTTGTCCTTTCGGGTTTTCTATACTGCGTCCATTCCATTTGGTTGTATCAGCTGAGAGAAACGTATTTGTTCCTTCCATCATTACAAGTGTTTTGCCTGATAGTAACTCAACGGAAGCAAGTTTTAAATCTTCAATACGTGTAATTATTTTTGATTGAATGACGGCTAATTCAATAAAAGAAATAAGTTCTTTATCAGATTGAAAATGTGGTAGGTGGTATGTCAACAGGGGTTCTATTATATATTGTTGAACAGTATTCGAATCAGCAATTTCATCGATGAATAGAACTGCCGCTTTCTTATCTACGCTGGTCAAAGTAATTTCTCTAAATTGAAAATCTGAACTATTCCCTAACATGGCTTTTACGGTTTGTATACTGTGTTGCAAATCACTTGATACCTCGTTGTTACTTTTCATTTTTACCACCAGTAATTATGAAATAGATACCTTATTTTCTCTTTACAGGTTAAAAAGTATGCATGAGAAGTAAGAAAAAGCATCGCCGCTGCGATCCTTTTTTTACTCAAGCACCCGTTACTTTAAGTGATGTATTTCACAAGTTATTTAATTAATTTATTTTTGTTTTCAAAAATGTACTGGAATCCATATAGGAAAAAGGCTTTGTAAAAAGAAAGGAAAAATTGAAAATTATTAAACTTATTTTCATGGTAGACAATCATGCCGCGCTGCGGCACCATCAAATGAATGAAAATAGTTCATAATCCCGTCTAGTTTTCATTGTACCTGTCAATCCTTTTTGTAGGCTGGCGAAGGATAGTCAAGAAGGCAACATCATTTTCATAAAAGTAAAATCTTTTTCGACACATATTTTAATAAATACATTTTGCATTAACTGGTAGTTTTCTAATGTGTTTAAGGAATTTAGTCATTTTTTTATCGTCTTCAATTGGATATATGTACAATAAATGTGCTGCTACATCTTTTGCTAGTGTTCCAAACAATTCACAAGTAACAAATATTGATCTCCAAAAATTCTCATAGTTATCGTCAGAATAAGTTTCTTCGTACATTTCCCAATAAGATTCAGGAAGGAACTTTTTGAAATACTTACCCATCTTCCCCGTCGAAACTTGGAAGTCGTGTTTTATGCCGACCCACCAATAAACCATCTCATCTAGTCTAACCCTTATTACATATTCAAACATTTGCTTTGCATATGGTAATTCATCACGCCATATTCCTTTTCCAACGTTCTGTAGACACCACCAAAATTCATTACAGCAACTAAAATAGACTGGTTCTATTGGCTTCTTTACCCAATAATCAATATCTGAAGGAGCAGGGATGGGCGGAAGTATATGGTCCTTATCTAATAAAGGAGTTGTAAGTTTATCCTTGATATACCCCTCATCCATAAATTCTCTTGTTTCGAGATGAAGGTCTATACGATTCCCATCTGTAAAGAGCATTAAATATCCATAGGACCTGTCAAAATCCATATCCATACCAACATGTTTATCATTTTTATCAGGTTCTTGAATCATAAGTAAATCTCCAAAAATACTTATCCATTTTTCATCTTTTATGAAAGAGGCAGTTTCCGTCACTACATAAACAATATCGTAATCCTGAAAAATATCCTTTGGGGCATTTGGATTAGTTCTTGAACCGTTCATATAAACAGCTCGAATACGTTCATCCTTTTGTGCTATTCCTAATATCAAATCATACATTTCTTTTTCGGTTCTCAATTGCTATCCACCTCCTAAGATTTCCATCTATTTGTTTCCATTAAATATCAATAATTAATTCTTTCTATATAAATAATGGTATTTCCTTTAATCCACAATACATTTGTTATTTAAATAACTTTCTCAGTTGGCAGAAGAAGGAAATAGGGATATTGGTCTATCTTACCCCAAAAAACTTAGTACTTTACACTCGTTGACTAAAATACCCATTTAAACGATAATGATAATCGTTATCAATGATAATAATTATCAATTATTTAGGGGGTTTTATTATGTTTATTACATTTTTAAAGGAAAACCGTTTGGTCTCACTGCTGCTTACTTTACTTCGACTCTATCTTGGTTGGCAGTGGTTAAATGCTGGTTGGGGAAAAATCTCAAGTGGAAAATTTGATGCAAGCGGCTTTTTGAATGGAGCGGTAAAGAATATGTCTGGTGAACACCCTGCTGTTCAACCTTGGTGGGGGAATTTTTTAAAAGAGGTCGCATTACCATATGTCGATCTTTTTAATGTAATCGTTCCTTGGGGTGAATTTTTAGTAGGTCTCGGATTAATTTTAGGTATTTTCACCTCATTTTCTATACTAATGGGGATTACTATGAACTTTGCTTATATGTTCTCTGGAACAACCAGTACAAATCCACAAATGGTTTTACTAGGGATGTTTATTCTAGTTGCTGGACTAAATGCCGGAAAAATTGGTTTGGATCGATGGTCCATACCGTTTTTAAAAAGATTATTTTTAAAAACGGCAGAGAAAGAACAATTTCCCCAAAGTGCTTAAAGGGAAGACAAAATCAACAATTTGCCTAAAAATACGAAAAACGTCTGCTTTATAAGCAAACGTTCTTTGGAGGTAAATCTTTATTAATTTGGATTTGGTGTAGTAATAATATATGTACAAGATATTAAAACTGAATAGGCAAGTGCTGAGAGAAATGAAAAAAAGTTCTCCAAAATCAAGCTTAACTCATTGGTTATTCAAATGTAAGGCTGCATAAGCTAGAGTGTAGCCAAAACCCATAACCAATCCATGGACCATACACCTTGGTGAGTTATAGTTTCAACCAAAAAAGCCCTTATAGGGCTTTTTTAGTTAAGAATAATTGTTTCTTCTTAGAAACAGATTACTGCTCCTACGATGATTAACAAGATAAACAATACAACAATTAAAGCAAAGCCGCCGCCATAGCCGACACCGCCGTAGCCACAACCACCAAAACCACCATAACCAAACATATTATAGCCCTCCTTTAGGATTATTCCTTACAATTTATGTTAAGAGCTTAAGAATGGGAAGGGCTTTTTCACTAGGTCTTTTACGAGACAACTACATTCCCTATGACGAAACCCGCCATATGTAGCGAATAGCTCATTTCTTTAATATCTTAATAAATAAAAAAAAACATTCGGCCATTTTTTGTCGAGTAGATATAGGACGTAAGCCGTTACTTTTGTCCAATGGTTGCATTTATTATAGTAATTGCTTTTAAAAGCGCTTTGATAAAGGTTTTTTATCCATTTTTTAGGGAAATACACTAATTGGACCATGTGGAGGGTATTGAATGGCAGTAAAAAAGAAAGACAAGTTCTTTAATCATTTAAATAGTATTTCTTTAAATTTAAAAGAAAGTGCGAACTACTTTGCTGACTACAAATTAAAAAATGTTAGTGATCTTAAAATTTTTTCCGAAAAGATGAAAGAATTTGAATCAAACGGGGATGCCATGGTTCATGACCTGATTAGAGATCTAAATAATGCCTTTATCACTCCATTTGAGCGTGAAGATATTTTAGCTCTTTCCGTCAGCATGGATGATATTTTGGACGGTTTATACCATACAGCTGCCTTATTTGAAATGTACTCTATAATTGAAATGGACGATTTTACGCTGAAATTTGTTGATGAGATCAAAAATTGTGCAACGGAAATTGATGCAGCTATTGAACTGCTTTCCACTAAGAAATTGCTTCATATTAGAGAATACGCAATCAAAATTAAAGAAATTGAGTCGAATTGCGACCATATTCTGCGTGCATCCATTAAACATTTGTTTACCGCTGAAAAAGACCCAATCCGAATTATTAAATACAAACAAATCTATGAAGGCCTAGAAGAAATCGCGAACTGCTGTCAAGCAGTGGCGAATTCGTTTGATACCATCATTATGAAGAATGCGTAACACGCTTTATCCTCCAGAAAGTATTTTGTTCCTCCATATTGCACTATATCCCAAGAAAAAAAGCTTCAAACCTGAGGCTAATTTTTTTGGTACGATTTATTTTAAAGATAGTAAAGTCATTTGTTGACCCCTTTTTCCTTCAAGTGTTAGGGTCACTTTTTCCCCTTGATGTTCAAATAATTCATTTAACATGCTGCCTGATGCTTTGGCAGCATACGTGATCCCATTAGATGTGATAAAACGAAACGTTCCTTGAGGGTCCACCCCTCCTATATGTGCTGCCACTTTGATTTGATTCGTAGCCGTTGCTGTTGTGGCAGGGATTTTGATTTCTTGGCCAATTTTCAACTTTGCTGAGTCTACGGTTGGATTTAGTTCTTGAATCGATGAGACAGAGATCGTAAGGGCTTTACTGATTTTTGTAAAATTGTCACCGGGCTTAATCACATACACTGATGTACTTGGTTTTGTTGGTGCTGGCAGGTAAGTAGTTAAATAGGTTTCACTCACATACGCTGTTTTGCCTTTGAAATTAATCTGAGCCCATCCATTTATAGATGCTTCGACAGACACTCGATCGTTTAATCGTAACGTACCTATTACAGCACTGCTCGTAGAGGCAGCTTCCCTCACTCTCAAGGAAGTGGCCGTTACATACATGGGTTTGGCTTGAGTGATCACTGGTTTCGTCGTTTCTTCTTGTGCTGTAAGATAATTGGCACTCACAAAACAAACTCTTCCTTTGATTAGAATGCCAGCCCAGCCGTTTTCTATGAAGGAGACCTTCACTACATCCCCTTGTATATATTTTCCGATGACACGGCTTTCCGTCGTCGGGTGTGACCGAACATTTAGAGTGGTGGCGGTAACCGTTCTGTTATGTACTTTTGGTAAAAGAATTTTTTTACCGTTAATGGAAGTTCGGCCATTGGCCTCTACTATTTCTTGTACTGTTACTCCATGCGCTGCAGCAATCTCTTCGATTTTTTCACCGCTTTTTACTTGATATGTATATTCCTGAATAAAGGCTGCATTTGATGTGCTTGCAAAAAAGCTAAGGACGACGGTAAAAATACCCGTCACGACAAGTTTTTTTACTGGGCTAGTTTGTATCCATTGGTTCACCTGTGACACATATGTATTCCAATTGGCACGAATATCTTGTAGGAATCCTTTGACATCTAATACATTTCGAATATCAAAATAATGGACTCGTTGATCATATTCGCGTTTTTCCATCCTTGAAGTGAACTCTGGGACAGGTTTGGTTTGCTTGCTTTTTCCGTGGGTTTCTTTCCTGATTCGTGTTAATTCACCATTTTCAAATAATTCGTTCGTCATAATAACTTGTTCTCCTATTTCCTGTTTAGGGTCATTCATTTGTTGCCATTTAAGATAAATGGACGATTATGTATTTTTATAAGGCAGACGATCATGGGTAACACTAAATGCGGCCCATGACCATTTACCTCCCCTATGTATATTTCGACATTTTCCATCATTTTCTGTCCCAATTTTCGTTGGTTTTTCAGAAATATACGAAAATACTGCACACTGACTACATCACTATGACAAATTTTTCAAAGGCATTCCCCTATATATTTGCATACGTATATAAAGAAGGAGTGAAATACAGTGAATGCTCAAACAGAAAATAAAAAAGAATCCAAGGAAAATAGTAATTCTGACAAGGAGGAACTGATTTCACAACTTGAAAAACAAGTTTCCGTTGCTGTCTGGATTCAATTTATTGGTCAAATCATGGAGGCGTACTATTTATCTAAGATTATGTTGGTTGATGAGGAAATGCGATCGGATGCCAATGAAAGACAAATATTACTGGGAGCATGGATTCAAACCATAGGCCAATTTTTAGAAAGTATTGGTGTTACAAAACAAGTTTTAACGGATGAGGAATCGCTCACGTTGGAAGCTCAAGAAATCACCAATTTGGGAGATTGGTTACAATCCTTAGGGCTTGTATTAGAAGCAAACGCAGGTACGCAAATTATTCTGGAGGAAAAAAAGAAAGAATTGGAACCGACCAAGGAGTTCTTGCCATAACAGTTATGTATTTGTTGAAGTTTGAAGACTTAAATTGTTACATGGCTAAACAACTACATTGAAAATAGGAATGGGTTGGAAATGAATCAATCGAGTATGCTCTTGTTTAATGAAAATGATAAAAGACGGATATTTCTGCGGCCTCATGCTTTTTATCACCATTTTTACTATGGGGGACCACATTTCGGCACCCCTTTCTGGGGAGGATTTACGGGTGGAATGATGGGCGGCTACCATTTATCCCCATATGGTTACAGCTCCCCTTATTATGGATATGGTTATCCTGGCTATTATCCTTATTATTAGTTTAATGACTTTTTTAACTGCCATGTGCAAGAAATTATAGTTGAAGATTGGGGTTGCGGCTGCAACTCCTTTTCTAATTCCACTAACTACCGTTTAGTTTATTAAGATATCTTCCATCTGTTTAATTGAGTGCCAGCTCATGTTATAATGAGTAACTTAGGATAATTACTACATTTACTTAGAATTGAACGGATGCTAAGAGAAGCCTCCGCCTAGCGATAAAATATGAGGTGTAAAAGAATGAATAAACGATGGACGATTGGTAAAATTAAAGAATTTGTTGAGAACCATTCGGAAAGCAAGTTGCTGACTACGGAATACCAAGGTTTTTCGCAAAAGTTACTATTTACATGTGCATGTGGCAACAACTTTGAAAAAACATTTACGAAATTTAAAAACAATAACCAACGTAAATGTGACGTGTGCCAACCCCCAAAAGCGACACGATAACGTATAGCGAATAAACGAAGTGCCAATTTCTATTAAAGAGAAGTTGGCACTATTTTTATTTTATAGGGAGAATATAAGTGGATTTCACCTAAGTTTTCTAATCTTCGAACGGAATGATCGTTTGTAAGTTTTTTATTAAGATAATATTTAAAAAAACGGTATGAAAAGACTACTTAAAATTGATATTAATTTCCGTTTATTGTAAAAAATATAAATTTTATCCCTTTTTAAATCGAAGGTCCTATTCTAAACTAACTGTCTATCGACTACCGGACTATTTTTCTATTTACAATCTTCATATTCAATTAATAAATCCCCTTTATAATCAAAGCCGTGGTAAAGAAATGTAATCTGAGAGGGGAATATGAGCATGACAAATGAGAGATCTTTGGACGAATTAATTAAGAATTTTAACGAACAAAATTTGAAAAAGAATATTGACCGCCGCAGCTTTCTTCATGGAGCCGGCAAGATTGCGGGGCTGTCCCTAGGGTTGGCTATTGCTCAATCAATGGGAGGATTTAAAGTAGATGCTGCTCCGAATTTCAGCGAATACCCGTTCACTCTTGGTGTTGCTTCTGGCGATCCGCAATCAGACAGTGTCGTTTTATGGACCAGGTTAGCTCCGGATCCGTTAAATGGCGGAGGAATGCCCTCTCATATCGTTCCCGTCAATTGGGAGCTTGCAACAGATGAAAACTTCCACTTCGTTATCAAACGAGGAACAGAACATGCTTCGCCTACCCTCGCCCATTCTGTCCATGTAGAAGTGAGCGGCCTGAAGGCGAATACGGTTTATTATTACCGTTTCAAGACCGGAAATGAACTAAGCCCGGTTGGAAAAACAAAAACCCTTCCGGCAGCAGGTGCCAGCGTAGAAAGCATGACGTTCGCATTCGCTTCCTGCCAGCAGTATGAACATGGGTATTATACTGCGTACAAGCATATGGCGAAAGAGGATCTCGATCTTGTGTTCCACGTTGGCGATTACATATATGAATACGGTACGAACGAGTATCTTTCGGCAACGGGCAATATCCGTGCCCACAAAGGCGATGAAATTATCACGCTTGAAGATTACCGCACTCGCCATGCCCAATATCGTTCAGATGAACACCTAAAGGCTGCGCACGGTGCATTCCCATGGGTTGTTACATGGGATGACCATGAAGTGGAAAACAACTACGCAAATGTCATTCCAGAGAAAGGCCAGTCTGTTGAAGAGTTTATCAAGCGCCGTGCCGCTGCTTACCAGGCTTATTACGAGCACATGCCGCTTCGCAGGTCGTCATTGCCGCACGATGGGGGCATGCAATTATACAGGGATTTCACGTATGGTGATTTGGCGAACTTCTATGTTCTTGATACACGCCAGTACCGTGATGACCAGGCGAATGGTGATGGAACGAAAGCTCATACACCGGAATCCTTGGATCCAAAGCGCACTCTTCTTGGAACAGAACAAGAAAAATGGCTGCTTGGCAATCTAGGAAACTCGAAATCTCATTGGAACGTCCTTGCCCAGCAGATTTTCTTTGCGCAGCGCAAATCCGGAAGCAGCACGGCTCCAAAATACAGCATGGATTCATGGGACGGCTATCCGGCCGCACGCCAGCGCGTTACGGATTTCGTTGCTGGACATAACAGCAACAACGTGATCGTTATCACTGGAGATGTCCATGCAAGCTGGGCTTCTAACCTGACAACGGATTACAACAATCCAGACGCTCCGATTTTTGGAGCAGAGTTTGTGGGAACATCGATTACTACAGGAGGAAACGGATCGGATTGGCGTGCAGACACAGCCAAATCTTTAGCGGACAACCCGCACATCAAATTCTTTAATAATTACCGCGGTTACGTTCGCTGCCAGGTCACTCCGCAACAATGGCGTGCAGATTACCGTGTCGTTCCATTCGTTACTGAGCCGGGAGCAGATATTTCAACAAGAGCGTCATTTGTTTATGAGAAAGACCAGAAAGGGATAAAGGAAATTGCAGCCACCACGGTGCCTATGGGTATCCCAATGTCTGAAGAAGTAGAAGAAGACCGCCACAAAGCCCACGCACGAGCGCATGAAATCCAAATGGAGAAAAAGCGCAAACGCGAGGCCGTTCCTAATTAATTAAGATAATACCTGTAGAGTAGCAGGCGTTTCATACGAAGGATACAAAATAGACTATTCTATTTTGTATCCTTTTTAATTGGAGGCATAATATCGTAGTTATGCCTAGAGGACAAAGATTCAAACTTTGAACTAAGAAATTTTTACGGTATAGATTCAAAGATAGTGAAAGAATGGGATTTTTTTTGCACCCTCCAGTTGAAGAGAAAATAGTAATAATTTTAAGCTTTTTGGTAAATTTTAAAATTAAAACTGTTGAAATCGGGTGTTCCTATTGCGTGTTGTTCTGTGCCTAACTCTGGTACTTTGCTGCTGGAAATTTGGAGATATAAAAAATTGGAGAAAATATTACCCCACTATTTTATACCTAATCGTAAATAATTTATTATATAGCTTTTTTGTTAACGGAAAATATTTTCTATGGAAGTTGAAACCTGATTTTTTATTAAACCATACCTTTTCAGTATTAATTCAAACCTTCATCAATTTTCCATGTATTGTCATACTATTTTTGTCCTATTTACCTAAAAATCGGAAGAATCAAATAATGTATTTACTAATATCGGGAGTAATTCTTGTTGGTATCGAAGGTATGATGTTTATTGGTGGAAAAATCACCTATCATAACGGGTGGAACTTCTGGTGGTCAATCGCCTTTAATTTCTTGTGGGTTATTATGTTGAGATTTCATTACCTTAAGCCGATTCCAGCTTGGTTGGTTTCTTTTTTATTTTCAGCTTTTTTTATCATTTATTTCCATATTCCGTTGCCTTAACACAATCTATTGTATTTCTGGTTCTGCAACAGTATCCATACTGAACCCATTTACAAAACAGATACTCAATTACACGATTACTCCTGGACAGGTGGCGAACGTTTCTCACAACTATAACTGGGATGAAGATCGCTTCGAATCTTGAAGGGGTCTTTGTATGTTTATATAGATGGGCTGGTCTAACTTATGATTTAGTTAGACTTTTTTGCGATGGGCATACCCCTACTCAAGTTTACTGGTATAAGAGAGTGATAGTTTGGCAATAATGATGATAGTTCCATATTCGAGGGGGTTATGAGGGTGAAAGAGAATAGGTTGTTATTGTCAGAGTTTGCGAGTGAGGAAGGTTTTGAGCTTAACAGCTATCTTACCAGTTTGTTTGAATACTTTTCTAGTTTGACAAAAAATGAAGGTACGAAGATCGAGCCAACCCCTTGATTTGTGAGGAGTGGCTTTTTTTGTGTGTTAATTTTACTGTGTTTGGGATTGAGAATGGGGTTTCAGGCATTTACTGGCAACCAGTGGATTCATTCCATGGTTTTACTGTCGACTTTTGATAGTTTACTGTCGACTTTTTTCACTTTACTGTCCACTCTTGATTTTTACTGTCCACTTCTATCAACTTACTGTCCACTTTCCCCTATTTACTGTCCACTCCCTCCATTCAACCTCAAACTTTCCAAAAAGCCAGGCGCAAGACTGGCTCCGGTAACTTTATTTTTTTTTCCATTGGACCAGCCTAATTTCAAGACTTAAAACCATTAAGTTACCTTTTTTAATAAAAACACAGCCAACTTTTTACCTTAAAAAAATTTATCGGCCACTAGTCTGTTTCCTGCTCCACCCCCCCCTAGAAAACCACTAAAAACTAAAAATCCAGGCGTTCAGCCTGGATCAGGTTATTGTCTTTCCTTTTTCGCAGCGGACCACCCTAATTTCAAAACTTAAAACCATTATGTTACCTTTTTTTATTAAAACCCTGCCACCGCCTGAAATTTGGTGTCAGGCACCGCGACACTCGAAGGAGTATTGGTGTCAGGCACCATGATAATTGCTTTGAGATGAATTGCGGTGCGATGGAGTTTTCGCAAATGTTGCCTATTCGGCGAAGGCGATTTTGGGTTCATTTTTCAAAAATGTGTTTTGGATTGAGGGTTGCCTTCCTCTTTGGGCGTGTTTTTGGGTATAATAGAGGAATATGGATTTTTTGGAGGGGGTTGTGGCTTTGGAGTCGACGCCTGCAAGTGAACGGATTGAGCTTTTTGGGGATCAGGTGCGGGAATTGCTGCACCCGACGGTGACGGAGGATGCGAAGCTTGTTCAGAAGGGCTTGATGCTGTACCGGCAAGGTCTGGTGAAGCAGTTACAGATATGGAATGAGCAGATTACTGCGACGGTCCAGGATGTGACGCCTTGTTATGTGAAGTTGAATTTTGAGTTTTTGTCGCAGAGTGAGTGCTCGTGCCCGACTGAGGGGTTTTGCCGGCATCAGATGGCGGTGTTTTTGAGTGCTTATTCTCGGGTTGGCAGTGTGGCGGATTGGGTCGCTGAATGGCGGGAGCCGATGCGTGAGTCGAAGGCGGTTTCGGACTGGGGGCTGCAGACGGCGAAGGATTTGATTAAGGCGAATGGGGTGTCGAAGCCGGATTATGGGCGTTGGGTTCATTCGTTTGAGGTGAGTTTTGATACGCTGCTGGCGACGAAGAAGTATACGAGTCCGTATGTGATTCCGGAGTTGTTTGGTATTTATGAGCGCCGGATTCATGCGAGTGCGCCGGTTGAGCAGGAATGGCGCTTGCTGTATGAGTTGGTCGGGATTGTGGTTTCGTTTCGGAAACTGGCTCGGCTGAGTGAGCAGCTCGGGCATGATGAGGATATGGTGAAGCGAGCTTATTTGCATTTGTTCCATAATTTGATGGATGATGCGGAGGAGCTCTCGATGAAGATTGGTGTGCAGTCGCTGCCGTTTGATTTTGACGAGTTTGTCGATAAGTTACGGGAGGATACGTTTGAACTGCTGACGTGTACGCAGGGGTTGGCGTATGAGCGGATTTTCTTGTACCGGTTGTTGTGGATTCATTTTTTCAAGAAGAAGGCGTGGCGTGAGGAAGAGCTGGTGAAGATTCAGTCGCGGATGAAGGGGCTGCAAGATTGGGAGAGCCCTGCCCCGCTGCTGCTCGCTGGGATTCATTTGAATTTCTTGCTTGGGGATGATGAGGCGGCGTTGAAGTTGACGGGTCCGTTTGGCGATGAGGAGATTGCACCTTATTTGGTGTATTGGATTGAGTATTTGTCGGGGCTGAAGGCGTGGAAGCGTGTTGGCCCGGTGATTGAGTTGTTTTTGCAAAAGGTGAAGGGTTATTTGGAGTGGCTCGGCGGGTATCATAGCTGTGCGACGTTTGTGCGGAATGCGCTGCGGGCGGTGGCGCCTTATTGTACGGAGAGTGACCGGGTGGATTTGTATGAGCGGGCGATGCTTTCGATGCTGCCGTATAGTTTTGGGGATTACGAGTATGTGTTGTTTGAGCGCGGGCAGTATGATCGCTGGGGTGAACTGCAGGCGTTTGTGGGCTTGGATTATTATGAGTTGCCGAAGGACCGTTTGAAGCTTGTGGAGAAGGAGCGGCCTGAGGTGCTGCTGGCGATGCTGCATCAGACGGCGCAGCGTGAGATTGATCAGAAGAACCGGGCGAGTTACCGGATGGCGGTGCGGCATTTGAAGAAGCTGCGGACGCTGTATAAGAAGCTGAAACGAGTCGATGACTGGGAGTATTTCTTGGATACGTTGATGGAGCGGACGAAGCGGCTGCGGGCGTTTCATGAGGAGTGTAAGCGGAGTAAGTTGATTGAGGGTTGATACAAAAGGTGCCGGTTGATACTAACGACGGGTTCCGTTTAGAGGTGCAAACAACCTATTACACATCTTGTATCTCCCTGAAAATCTCAAAGTCATTCACATAAATAAACACATAAGAAAACGCTGTTGAATCTGACCTCAACAGCGTTTTTCATTTAACTAAAGCTCATTTATTAGTTGAAGATTGGCATATTAAAGGAAAAAGACAGGAATGATGAACACTAATGGTGCAAGAGTAAGCAAGGAAATGAGCTAGACAAGACCAGCTGCTTTTTATATTAAATATTTGCTGCTTCTGTATAAAAGGCCAGGGAGTACCAAACATAATGAAGTAGGACGGATGGAAGGTGGATCCACATGAAAAGGAAAAAGAATTATTTTGAAAATAAAACAGCCATGGTCTGGAAAATTGAACTATAACCCGAATAATG
>NZ_JAGGQW010000064.1 GCF_018613065.1 Bacillus sp. ISL-7
AATGCCTTTTGTCTACAATCTGCGGGACAGTTAACCTGTCCCTTTTGTTGTTCTAATGGGGCGTTTCTGTTATGTAAAAGTATTGGAAAATTAAAGAGATTGGAAATTCCTAACGGGTTGCTTTGGTTTTCCTATAAATCTTCCGTTAACCCCTCCTTTAACTATCCTGCTTAAAGTTTGTCGAAAAAGCAAAGGGATCGCCGCAGCACTTCCCGATCTTCACCTCTTGAAACTGTTAGTTAAACAATTTCGTGTTCATGTTTTCTTAAAATGTTTATTTTCGAGGAAGAATAATCCTTACCTTACAGGAAATTCTAAGATTTAATTAGGAAAAATAAGGGGAATGTAAAATGGATCTACAAAAATAACTCCAGCAGAAATGACAAATTTATGGAATTCATATTTAATTAACACAATGACACAATGGGTTACAAGATATTTTATAGCGAATTGTCAGGATGAAGATTTACGTCCTATCCTTAAGTATGCGGAAGAGATGGCAATAACAGAAGTCCAAAAGTCTAGAACTTTCCTAGAAGAGGCAAATCATCCACTCCCTCAAAAGTTTGATGCTGAAGATGTGGATGTTAATGCTCCTGCTCTCTTCACAGACAAGTTTGTCCTCATTCTTAAAGGTGTGTTGTGTCAAGAGTCACTAGGTGTTTATTCACTTTCATTAAGCACTTCAACACGGACTGATATTCGTCAATTTTATGAAGATTGCCTAAAAAATGCTTCACAACTATTTAATAGGTTGGCTGACCTTATGATAAAAAAAGGGTTACACCATCCGGAAATACATATCCCTACTCCAGAACTTGTTGAAAAAGTTAGTAAGCAGAACTTTTTGGCTGGTTGGTTCACTGAACGTCGTCCACTAACATCTTATGAAATCACTCAATTAGTAGCCAACATTCGAATTAATGAAGTAACAAAAGAGTTTATGAGAGGTTTTGCTCAAGTCACTCGGTCAAACGAATTTAAAAATCACTTTCACCGTGGAGCAGAGATCAGGCAAAAGCATATTGAAATATTCCAATCAATTCTTCTTGCTAATGAATTACCTCAACTACCTACGTGGGAAAGCGAGGTTACTGACACAACCGTTCCTCCTTTTTCCGATAGACTAATGTTGTTTAAAATGACATTGCTAACAGGAGCAACGGCAGGACATTATGGAGTTTCACTTTCAAGTGTCCTAAGAAAAGATATTGGAGCTCACTATACACGTTTAATGGCAGAGGAATTACTATATGGTGAAGATTGTGTCAACTTAATGATTGAACATGAATTTTTGGACCAACTTCCAATGGCAAAGGAACGGAAATAAAGTCTTTTATTTGGAGATTATTAATGAAAATTATAAAGAACAATATATTTTAAAGTGTCATCTTTTCTATATATACAAGATGACACTTGATTTGTTTAACAGATAACGACCTACTTCCACTTTTAGAAATAACTTCTGTAATAATATAACATTACTCCAAGGGTAATGATGGTATAAGCCAGGGAGGTTAGGAAAACAACACTTGGTGAAAACTCATACTTTTGTTGATCAACTTTGACCCCAGTGGTGCCTTGAACTGTCATATCTAAATATCTTGAAGTGTGGCCGCCTTTTGAAGTAAAGAACCAAATAAAAACGGTAACTGCTAATCCAATAAAGAAGGAATAATCAATGAATTTTGTATGGGTATAATACGTTATGGCAAAACTCAATCCTGTTAAAACTAAAAACGTAATCACGATGGTAATTAGTCTTTTCATTATTTTTAACTCCCCTTTTAAAATAGTTATCTCTATATACGGATTTACCGCAAAAGGGTTCCAATTATTGGGTTTTTAATATTAGCTCTTTGTTCACAGAGGTACAGAACCATTTACCAGGCTTAACCAAAAAGAAGGACCCAATATGGTCCCCGTGATTACTCTTTTATCCCCAGCACACGAATCCGCTTATAATCCGCGATCCACTCACCGTTGCGGAATAAAACTTCTCTTAGGTTCTCTTCCACTCTTGTGATGATTAACTCTTTGGTTTCGCTTGTCACTCCTTCGAACATGCTTGTGGCGAACATCTCGATCCAGTTTCTTAAGCCTTGCTCTCCAGATAAAGGGGTCGGCCGATCAAAATGTTGGGCGTGGGTGACCCGAAATCCTACTTGTTCCATTATGGATGTGTATTCGGCAATGCTTGGGTAGTACCAAGGGAACTGCTCAGATTTATACGCAGTTCCGTGTTCGCCTAATTGGTTAATGATTGCATCGGTAATTTTCTGGACGTTGCCTTTCCCGCCGAATTCAGCGACAAATCTGCCCCCAGGTTTTAAGGCATTATAGATGGACTGTAGAGCCTGTTTTGGAGTTTTAATCCAATGAAGTGTAGCATTAGAGAAAACTGCATCAAACTCGTTGGTGTACCCCATGTTCACAGCGTCCTGTACCTTGAAGGTGAGACCCGGGTACTTTTTTTGGGCCTGCTGGATCATGTTTTCGGATTTATCAATCCCAATAATATCGACGCCTAGTTGATTCAGTTGGTTGGCTAGATCCCCTGTTCCGCAGCCAAGATCAAGAATCTTTTCACCTGACTGCGGTGCTAGCCATTGGACCAAATCCCCTCCAAATTGAGAAACAAAAGAATGCTTCGTATCATATAAACTTGCACACCAACTATCTTCCTTCACCCTATTAGCCATTTTCTCACAACCCCTTTTAGATACTCCATTTAATAATTATAACAAAGGGATGTGGAAAATACCCGTTTGATGTCCTCCGCAGGAGGACATGTGTCCATGGACGGTGCCTGACACCATTATTGTGACATTATTGTTTCTCGGAGGTTTTACTAATGAGAGACATGAGGATGCGCACGATTAAAAAGGTGGATGCGATGGATGCAAAGCTATGTAGTGAGGTCCAGGATTTTTTATATTTGATTAATTTTGTGTTTTTTTCGAGCCAAGATTCAACTAGTGTCGATGGTAGTGTAAATAATAGGCACTTGGCCAGAATTCCTATAATACCTGAATTTCTAGTTACTTGATTGAAATAAATGCAGCTGATTGGGAAAATGAGATAGCTAAATAAAACACTTATGTCAAAGCTTTTTGATAAGTTAACAGGGTATTTTAAATATCCTCTTTTTACTAATAAATTATCGAGAATGGTGGCAATATAGCTCTTCATTAAGAAAATAATCAGCCAGTCCTTTATAGGTGGCTTTCGAATTAAGTTAAAGAACGTACCAATCCCAAAAACAAATAAAAACCTTAAGATGTTTTTTTCAAACTGATTTCGCATTTTCTTCACCCCTCAAGCATGTCGCCTTAGTTTAACCAATAAAGCTGGAAAAAAAGTACTGCATTTATTATTGTTGCTTTAAGCTCTCTCCATTTACCGCCAGTGCAGCTTTCGCTTTGACACGGTAAATACAAGCATAGAAATAAGGCCAATCTCAGTAGCGAGATTGACCTGTCCACACCTGGCGGACGAATAGGTGCATTTGTCCACGAACGGTGCCTGACACCAAAGATGGATGACACCAATGATGGATGACATAAAAGATGTAACACCAATGATGGCACTAAAGATGGAACCAAAGGTAATTTTAAAAGTCAAAGTTGTCGGGGTCTGGGCCGACGCGGTGGTTTTGGTTTAGGTTGTTGATTTGGTGCATGTCTTCTTGTGTTAGCTCAAAGTCGAATACTTGTGAGTTTTCAATGATTCGGTGTTCTTTTGTTGATTTTGGGATGGTAACGATGCCGTTTTGCAGATCCCAGCGCAGGATGATTTGGGCGACTGATTTCTTGTATTTTACGGCGATTGCTGCCAATCCTTCATTGTCTAACAATTGGCCTTGCATTAATGGCGACCAGGCTTCCATCTGAATTCCCTGTTCACGGCAGAATGCTTGGACTTCATTTTGGGTTAAGCGCGGATGGTATTCGACTTGGTTTACCATTGGCTTAATTTCTGCATCTTTCATCAGGTCTTCAAGGTGGTGCACTTGGAAATTGCTTACCCCAATTGCACGTACACGCCCTTCTTTATAAAGCGTTTCTAATGCTCGCCACGCCTCCTTGTATTTCCCAGCCACAGGCCAATGAATCAGATAGAGGTCCAGGTACTCTAAACCTAGTTTATCTAGGCTTGTTTGATACGCTGCTAATGTGGATTCGTAGCCGAGGTCAGCATTCCAAACCTTGGATGTGACAAATAAATCTTCTCTAGCGATGCCTGATTCCTTAATCCCTTGTCCGACACCCTCTTCGTTTTCATAGATGGCCGCTGTATCAATGCTGCGGTAACCATGTTGGATCGCTGTTTTCACCGCGTTCACGAGCTCCGGTCCTTCCTCTACTTTAAAAACGCCAAGGCCGAACCAAGGCATTTTTACTCCGTTATTTAATGTAGTTGTACTTTGTAAGTTCATCTAATGTTCCTCCTCGAGATTTAAGTTGTTAATTTTAACCTAGCAAGATCGTTTTACATGTTCTGTTAGGATGTTTTCGTAGATTACAGCTTTTTACTACTTTTCAACGCCTTAGCCGCTTAAATTCAGTGTAAAATTACACCCCATCAACCGATTTTAAGATATATCAACGGAAAATTACCTTTTATCAGCGATAAATAAATTTTATCAGCGAAACTAAGTCATTAATCAGCGGAAACACGATTTTTTCAGCGAATCAATATTTTTGGTACGCGCTTTTAATTATTATTGCTTTAGCAAGCTTCTTCTGATAAAACTGGTTGGACTCTCCGCTCCAATGCTCGGCTCCATCCTGTTAGGATAGCCGCTGCGAGGACCATTATTGCTCCGATCCATGTGGTGTGGATGAGGCCAAGTGTGTCGGTGATGGTGCCGCCTAGGTAGGAACCGATGGCGATTCCGGCGTTGAAGGCGGCGATGTTGATGGCTGATGCGACATCGACGGCACTCGGGACGTAGCGCTCTGCAAGGATGACGACGTATACTTGCAGTCCTGGTACGTTCATAAAGGCGAGTAAGCCCATAAAGATAATCGTGATGAGGCCCGCGATCTTGAATTGTGCTGTGAACATCAAGACGAAAAGGACAACGGCCTGGACGATAAACATATAAAATAGGGATCCAATCGGATTGCGGTTCGAGAGCTTTCCGCCCACCATGTTGCCAATGGCGATCGCCAATCCGTAGGCGAGTAAAATTATTGCAATTGAGCCTTCTTTAAAGCCGGTTATTTCCTGTAGTAATGGTGACAAATAAGTAAAGACAACAAATGTGCCGCCATACCCCAGTGCCGTGATTGTGAATAGAAGTAAGAGCCGGCCATTGGTCAGGAGCTTGAACTGGTCTCGAACGCTGGTCTGGGTTCCTTTTTTCAAAAAAGAAGGAATGAGAATCCAGTTGGCGATGAAGCCGATGATGCCCACGGCGATGATGATGACGAAGGCTAGTCGCCAGCCATATTGTTGGCCAATGAATGTTCCGAATGGAACGCCCGTAACGGTGGCGACGGTGAGGCCGGAGAACATGATGGATATGGCACTGGCGCGGCGGTTGGCCGGGACGAGGTCGGCGGCGATGGTTGAGCCGATCGACATGAAGACGCCGTGCGACAGTGCGGAAATCACGCGAGCGACAAGTAGGACGCTGATGCTTGTTGCGCTTGCGGCGATGCTGTTACCGATGATGAAGACGATCATAATCCATAATAAAAGCGTTTTTCGTGACATTCTCGATGTCAGTGATGTTAGGACGGGTGCTCCGAATGTGACCCCGAGAGCGTATAGGGAGACGGTTAGTCCGGCCGTTGTGACGGGAATGTCTAAATCGTTGGCGATGAGCGGCAGCAGGCCGACGCTGATAAATTCGGTGGTTCCGATCGCGAAGGCGCTGACGGCTAGGGCCAGTAGTGCGAATGTGCTTTGTTGTTTATTTAAAGGCATGAATTTTCCTCCTCATTTGTGTTGGTTTATTTAAAAGGGTATGATTGTTTTCATCCGGCAAATGTTATTATGGGATATATGAGGAATATTAGGAAGTACGCACTTTAAAGTGATATAGGTACCTTTGGGTGCAGTAGGTACTTTTCGGTGCCTATCTGAATGAGGAGGAGTATGTGTGATGGAGAAGAAGAAATACAATATATCGGTGGAAGCGACGCTTGAGGTGATTGGGGGGAAATGGAAGTGTGTAATTCTCTGCCATTTGACGCATGGGAAAAAGCGGACGAGTGAATTGAAGCGGTTGATGCCGAATATTACGCAGAAGATGTTGACCCAGCAGCTGCGGGAGTTGGAGGAGGATGGCGTGATTAATCGGATTATTTATAATCAGATACCGCCTAAGGTTGAGTATGAGCTGAGTGAGTATGGCCAGAGCTTGGAGGGGATTCTGAATTCGCTTTGTACATGGGGCGAGAATCATATTACGAGGGTCTACGGAGATAAGTTTTCTGTCCTGGAGGAAAATGTATTGAATGATCATCTTAAATAGACGGTTTTTATTGGTGTCAGGCACCGTTTGTGATCTACGTCCACTGCCAATAGTATTTTCCAGTGTCAGGCACCATTTGTGATGCTCACCTTTTGCCCCATAATTCTTCACACTGGCCCCCAAGGGATTGTTCACCAGTTTCGTAACGATATAGAATGAAAGGAGCGTTAGTGATAATAAAATTAAAAAAGTCACTTTTTTCATTTTACGCTCCTTTTTTATAGGGATTTTTTACACTTATACCTGCTTTTTATGATTGTATAAATGGCCGGTCTTTTAGATGGTCGGTATGCTCCATCATGTAAATGTAAAACAGCTCGTAGCGGACCCATCGCAGTGGGAATTTAAAGGCAAGTTCGTTTTTCTTGTCGTAGACGAGAACGTGCTTTTTGTTGTATTCTACCTTTTTGATTTCGTGCATTCCGATCGCATGCTGTTTAGAACCGTCCTTCATCACTAGCTGCTGGCCGACGACCTGGATGGCTCTTTTCTTATTTTTTGTCAGTTCATATAGACACAGCGCGCCGCCGATCACGGTTAGTGCAATCAAGAAAGGAATCGAGTCTTCTGAAAATCCTCCGACCGCCTCTCTAATCCAGTTAACCACCGCGAGGCTGAGGAAGAACCAGGCACCTTTGCTGAGCCGTGGCGAACTTTCAAAATAGACACTGATTTCATGTTCTTGCTTTTCCTCTTCTCTTTTTTTGAAAAAAGCGGCTTTGTGTTCTTCGATGATGGCTGAATCCCATTCGACAAAATCAGTGTAGCTGCCATCCCATATTTCGGCCGTATCGTCGCCATCCTCGAGCGCATAGCCGCCTGCCCAGCCCGCATATCGGGTCCCGATATGCAAGAAACTCAGTAAGTAATAGCGGATCGGCTGCCCATAGGAGTTTTCTGTATCGATTTTATCGATGATCTGGATGTCTTCTGGAAAGCGGATGATTCCTTCTTCTTCCTCTGGAAGATTGATAATCGTCGAAAAAAGCCTAGATTTCGCCAAAAGGGGCTGCTTTCCTTCAGCGATCGGATACAGATGCTCTAGATTTCTTTCCTTCAACTCCCAATAAACGATTTCTGCACTTTCGATCTGATTTGCAGCCTCTACTAATGTTTTCTGATCATATGGAAGGTTTTTGGCGATAGATATGATCAGCGCTTCTGTTTTAATAGACGGATCACGGAAAGCCATTGCCTGCTCCAGCTCGGCGCCTATGTCAGATGAATAATAATATTCCATTAAGTTAATTAATAATCGCATTCTCGAACGAAGTGCAAAATAGCTAACCTTCCATGCAGAATACACATATTTGCTTGTAAAATCGGTATCATATTTCAAGTAAGCTTGTTTCTCTGCCTGATAATCTTCAAGCAGGATCGGGAGGATTACCTCTTTTTTATAGCCTTGCTCGAAGCCGGAAGAGTTTAGCGATAATAACAAATCATAGAGCATGAATTTATAGTGTTTGGTATTTAGATGCTCGAGTGTTTTATCAAGGATTCCTTTGATCAGCATCGGATACGCTTCAAGTTCTTTCACGGGAATAAAGAAATCCTCTGTCTGGATTAACCCGATTATTTTTTCCTCGAGGATGTAGAAAATCTCTTCGTCTTCTGTTGCTAGCAACATTACAATCGCCAGCTCTTTTGCCAGTAAATCGAAACCGTCGAAATGCTTTATGAGTCCCTCCACCACTTCCGGCATGGGAAAATCACAGACAAAGTCAATGAGATAAAAGGATGGGTTGTCCCAATTTTCCACACGCTCTGGAAAGTTGGATGCAGCCGTCTTGATCATATCCTTTAATACATCGATTTGAACCTCGAGTCCTTCTTGAAATTTATATTGAGCAAGCTGTTGTAGTGCCTCAAGTCTTTTTTGCGGACTTTGGCTTTTTACCTGTTTTAAAATCGAACGCAGCTTTAATTCAATCATCGATCCCCATCCCTTATCTCATTCTTCTAATTTATGACATTATGAATTTATTTTATTTCATAACAAGCAAATCAGCAATGAGGACATGGGTCATGAGGTGCTTAAAAAAGGAAAATGATCCAAAATTGTGTCAAAAAAAAGACCTAACAGTGGAATGTTAGGTCTTCTTGGATGGCTGAAGTGATTGCCGGGATTAGTTTAGGACGACAACTTTCACGGTCCTTCTGCCCCATTGTAATGCTTTTGCTCTATTTGGCACTAATACGTCGATTTTATGGCCCTTAATCGCGCCGCCGGTGTCACCTGCGATGGCAACGCCATAACCTTCTACCCAGACTTTTTTACCAAGTGGAATGACTCTAGGGTCGACGGCAATCAATTTCATATTCGGATTATTACGAATGTTGTAGCCGAGTGCGGTAATGGAACCGGACTCTTCCGGGCTGTATGCTGTTGCTGTAACATACATCTCCTTGCTACTTATTGTTGCTGCTGCTGTTGGTGTGATGTTTTCTGATGATGATGGCGCTGCTTTTGTTGTTTTTGCAGTTGTACGTGCTTTGGCCTCATCTTGTTCTTTTTTGATTTTCGCTTGAATATCCTTCATTTGTGACTCAACGCCGGCTTTTTCCTGTTCGGCTAGCGCCATTTGTTTAAGGATTTGACTGTATTTTTGTTGCATAACGGTTAAGGTTTGTTGTCGTTTTTGCATGTTTTGATCAAGTAGAGCTTGTTGATTCGCAAGTTCCTCTTGGTCTTTTAATAAAATTTGTTCTTGTCTATCAATCTCTTTTTTATCATTTTCAATCTGTTGAAGGTCTTCCTTCTGGGATCCTAAGATATCTTTATCCGCATCCATCAGGGCCGAAACGGCGCTCGCACGTTGGATAAATTCTGAGATACTATCAGACTCGAAGAATAGATTGATCATCACATTGACGTTATCATTTTGTTGAAGTGCGACGGCCCGCTGCTTCATAATCCCTTTACGTGCAAGGATTTTATCTTCTAGGACGACGATTTCTTGTTTCTTTTGTTCAATGAGTTGATTTGTTGCGTCTATTTTTTGCTGCGTTTTTGCCATTGTTTCTTTGTTTTTTGTAATATCGCTGTAAAGAGAGTTCAATTCTTGTTGAATTTTTTCTATCTCTTGATTAACAGTTTGCTTTTCTTGGGCTTTTTGCTCTACTATTCTTTGTTTCTGCTCCAGCTGTTGCTTGGCATTATGTAGGGCTTCACTGCTTGTTTGTGCATATGTAACCATAGACCCCGTTACTGATAGCATGATTGTAAGTAACACGAGAATGATACGCTTTTTTGTCGTTTGCATACGCTTTCTCCTCTCCTTAGTACTCTATTTATACCAGATGAATGTACCAGTAATGTTACAAAAAGATTAAAAGTACATCACTTTTTGTCATATTACACGTAAAAGTGTCAATTCTGTGTCATAACAGTGTCCTCTTTTTGCGGTGGAATGTCAGTTGTGGGTGGGGGTTCTTGGCGGTGGAAAATTATTGGTGTCAGGCACCAAGGTTGGTGTCGGGCACCAGAGTAGTCAGTTACCTGAGCCAGGCTGGACGACTGGCTTTTTAGTGGTCAAACGTAAAAAAGGTCCCGAATAAATCTTCGGAACCTTTTCTATGCTGCCAGTGCATTTTCCACTCTTCTCCGTTCGTTTTCGCGCACCTCATATTAAAAACCTTATCTATCGTTCTTCCCCCTTTAACTCCCTGCTCTCCACGCGAATGGATGCTTTTCTCGCTCCTTTAAGTCTACTTTTACTATTCGGAAATACGGCTAAAAAGGAAACCTTGTTATCTTCTTTTATAGCAAAATGATTGAGGAGCTCGAACACTTCTTTTTCTGTTAGATCGATGTCTTCATTTACAATTTGTAGCGAATGACGGTGACGGTGGTAGCTGATTTGAATATTTGAATTATTGATTTGGATGGGAATGATTGCTTTTTTATAAAATGGGATAGATTGGTATGGAATATCTCCTGTTGTATGGGGCGACTGGGTAGAAAGTTGTAATGCATCGAAAAAACTGGGTTTACTTTTGATTTCAACTTTTTGGTTACTGTTTTGCTCACCAATAAATATAATTAAGTTTTTTTCCACAAATATAAATACCTCCCAATATTACAATTATTTACACCACCTATCATTATTCGACGATAATTTCCAATTTCCTTTATTGCGATTTTCCGTCAGCCCATATTTTGTCGACATCGTGCATTTTTTTCACAAAAATGATTGTGCATAATTCACACATTCAAACTTAATGTTCTGTTTTCCCGTTAAGTTAAAACCATGAATTGTTTTAATGGCGGTGAATTAAATGTCTTTATCGGGAAAATTAAGGAAATTGCGCGACAACCGAAACTGGTCCCAGCAAACGCTTGCCGACATGATGAGGATGGATCGGTCCACAGTAAGTCGCTACGAAACGGGTAGAAGTATTCCCAACTATCAGACGGTGGTTCGATTTGCGGAAATTTATCAGGTCGATAAGGAATATTTGGTGGAGGAGCTCGATCAGCTGCTGCCTAAAACGGAGGGGTCTGGATTCATCGCGAAGGAAACCAGCGACGATCACGATCTGCTCATTATTAACCAGTTTCTTCAGAAAGAACCTGATTTTAAAATGGCCTTATTAGAGCTTTATCTCATGCCGCCCAAACGGAAAGCTTTTTATATTGATTCATTTATCAGCCAGATTAAGGTGAGTAGGCATCATAAGGATAAGTTTTAAGAAGAAGGTTTTCCTGTTTAAGCAGTTTACAATCGTATAAACATCAAAGAAGCCGCTGACGAGTTCAGCGGCTTCTTTTTAAAAAAAACAGGGGGGTTTTTTACATAGTTTATCCTGATTAATTATTTTTATACCTGTAGACAACAAAAAAATTCCGGCAATTACCTGCCGGAAAAATGGGGATGAAACACGGAGCTGTTTTTGATTTTCTATATAGATAGTCGTTGCGGGGATATTTTTTTAAAAATTTTCGCCTGGCAGCTTGAACATGATGCAACCAAGGCGTATTTTTTTGAATATCACTCAAGAACGAAAAGGAATGTTTTGTGAAGAATCGTGTGGATGTGAGGAGTAAATTCTGATGAGGTTGTCTCTTTCCTTGATTTCATGTTGTTGTTCCTTAATGGCCCATTCTAATTGGCAGACGCGCCTTTGGAGGCTGTCGACGTTTTTGTTGGCATTTCCCACCATCTTAATTAAGCTTTCCAGTAATTGCTCGAGGTTGCTGGCCATTTCATTGTTAGACCCCAATCGTCATTTCCTCCTTTTTTGGCTCAGGCGCTGCTTCATGCGGCTTCGAGCTTAGGAAGCGGACTGTTTCGGCGATCACCTCGGTCACATACACCCTTTTCCCCTCTTTGTTATCGTAGTTCCGGGTTTGCAATCTCCCGGTGATCCCAACGACTGAACCTTTACGGCAATACTTGCATGTATTTTCTGCCGCTTTCCGCCAAAGTGTGCATTGAACGAAATCTGCTTCAATTTCGCCGTTTTGATTGCGATAGTGGCGAGTCACTGCTAAAGTGATATGAGACACATGTGTCCCTTCTGTTGTCTCTTTTAATTCCGGGTCCCGCGTCAACCTGCCAACCAATGTGACTTGATTGATCATTTTTTCATCTCCTTTTTGTTTGATGATCCTAGCATAGCCCGTTGGACTGATGGTTGTAAAACAAGGAAAAGGAAGTTATCGAGGCTGATTCTTGCAGGATAATCGGTTTTTCTCGGGGGTTTTTGTCAAAAAGGAAGGGCCTTTTTTGCAGGAAAACTGATCTTTGAAATTTCGACAAATATTATTCGACATTTGCTTTAAGCGAACCTATGTTATAATTTAGGAAAAAGAAATCAGGAGGTTGTGATGAAATCTTTTAAATTGTACTCATTAGATGTGGTCGAAAATGATGCTTCAGTTGAAGTTCCGTTGGTGGATGGCTTGATTCTTAATAAGGAAGACGAGCGCTCGACATGGCTGCTTGAGGCGTATACAGATTTGTCCCTCTATGATTATTTCAAAAAAATTTCCGAGCAAGACCGCGACCTTATTGTCGAAGCTGTCATCACCAAGAAGGATAATGCGCCTGCTTATTTTCAAACAAAAATTTGTTCATTGACTAAATTCGAAAAGCATATCAGCGTTTTGTTCGAAGGCAGCATTCGCCGCAACAAAAGCGATTACTCCGAACTACTGCTCGAAAGTCTCCTCCAAAAAGGGCTTGAGGGTCCCGCGCTGCTTACTGAATTTAGGGATAAAATAAAAAGCAAACCGAAACTAAAAGTGAAAAACGAAATAAAATAAAAACAAAGGGACAGGCAGATGCCAGTCCCTTTTTGTTACTTATTCATCTTTATTGTCTCTGTCATTTCTGTCAATATCATCTTCGATTATTTCTTCCTTTTTGGTGTTGCTATCCTTAATTGGATCTTTGTCAGTATCGGTATTTTTGTCCTCTGCCGGTGAATAGTGGTTGTCGTTGTCGTTTAAGTCAAGATTGTCGTTTAAGTTATTGTTGTCATTTAAGCGATTGATGTCGTTTAAGCGATTGTTGTTAATATTGTCATTATTATTTCGGTTGTTATCTGCTGGATTATTTACAGCCGGTGGTGGTGGATTTTGGTCATCATTATCATTATTACAGCCTGTTAACACGCCAGCAGATAAGATCGAACCTGCGAGCAAAAGAAATAACTTTTTTTTCAAAATCATGTACCCCTTCCAAACATATCTTTTATTGGTCTTGTTTTTAGGGTTCCCGACGTTTTTCAAATGATAGCAAGCATTTTTTTACAAAAATGTTTTCAAGGTAATTGCTGCTTCTATGTTTTTGCGCGCCTACATAATAGCATATGAAAAAGCGACCAGAATCCTCCGGCCGCTTTCATTTGGTTATTCCTTTTTCTCGCCTAAGGCAAATGTGATTTCCGCTTCGCAGGCAATTTCACCGTCAACAGTCGCAACAGCTTTCCCTTTGCCGATTGGTCCGCGCAAGCGCACGATTTCCACTTCTAGTCGAAGCTGGTCGCCTGGCTTGACTTGCTTTTTAAAACGACAGCCATCAATTCCCGCAAAAAAGGCTAAGCGGCCGCGGTTTTCTTCTTTTTTCAACATAGCGACAGCGCCAACCTGTGCCAGTGCTTCCACGATTAACACACCAGGCATCACTGGATAATCTGGGAAATGACCGTTGAAAAATTCTTCATTGGCGCTGACGTTTTTAATCCCAACAGCGCTTTTTCCTTCTTCGACTTCTAAAATTCGATCGACTAACAAAAATGGGTAGCGGTGTGGAATGATTTCTTTGATTTGTTCGATATCGAGCATTATTTAGTACCTCCTACTAGTAACAAGTGTCTATTTCCTATTCTACTACTTAAGGTATACAAAAAGGAAGGGATTTACGTCCCTTCCTCCATTTATTTTCCTTTTTGAACTAAATCAATAATATGTGTCCAAGTGGATTCTTGGAAAACTTCTGCCACTTTTCCGCCGCCAAGCATGCCGTAACCAACAACAGCGCCTGCCGTCACACAGAAAATGGCCATTACTAGTAATAGAACGAGCCGCAGCCAAATCGGAATGAGCCGTATTCTGATCCGTTGGTACGAAACAGGTGCTGTCTCCGCATTCTTACCCGCGCTGTTCGTGTTGTTTGACTCCTTTGACCTAGGGGCCTCATGAGTTGAGCTGGTTTTCGTTTCTTTGACCCCTTGCGTCTCGCTTTTCTGACGCGGCTGTTTGGTTTTTGCCTGTTGACCCGCATCCTGAGTTTTTCTTGCGACATTCAGGGCTGGTTTTTTTAAACCCTTTAGTCTACCTGCTACATTCTTGGCTAGTATCTCTATAATCTTTGTTGGCGCTTGTTTCTCTACGACCTTCGTTTGTTGTGCTTCGTCCCTAGCCTGTTTCTCTGCGTCCTTTATTTGCCGGCCTTCGTCCTTGGCCGGTTTCTCTGCGTCCTTTATTTTCCGCACCTCGTCCTTGGCCGGTTTCTTCGCGTCCTTTATCTGTCGCGCCTCATCCTTTGCCTGTTTCTCTACTTCCTTTATTTGCCGCGCTTCGTCCTTGGCCTGCTTCTCTGCGTCCTTTATCTGCAGCGCCTCGTCCTTCGCCTGCTTCTCTGCGTCCTTTTTCCGTTGCAGCTCTTCGGCTTTAGCGCGCTTATAATCTTCTCTCGTGCTATATTGTTCATGGTTTGAATTATTTACTGACATTCCTTAATTCCCCTTTAACTGAAGCCCGTCCATTTATTTTTATCTGGCATGGCTGTCCCCGGATTCAGTGAGTTAGTACATATTATAACCATTAATTGTGTTCAACTCATGTTGCTGAGTCATTCAATTTATAATTTTAAAAAAATAATTTTTCCAATTCATTACCTCTATTATAAAAAATAAATTGAAAATACTCATCAACTTTTTACAGGAAATAGTCAATAAACGTAGAAATAGCTCAATTTTTGTCGCTTTCTTTGGTTTTTAAGGTGTATTATTGCAAAATTATTCCTCCGAACCCAAATAAAAAAGCCCAATGATCGAGGCTTGTCCTGCCTGCTTCATTAGACTTTTTGTATCCAAGGTATGATGTCATACAACAGTAAACCTGAAAGGGCCATAGTGATTAATTGTTTATCCAATTTCTACTCGCAGGCAAAGGACAATTTTTCAAAAAATCATCCAAACTTCCGATTTGGAATCTTGTCGATGTTATCTAGCATAATTCCTGTTCCAATTGCCACACAATCCATTGGATTTTCTGCGACAAGGACTGGAACCTTTAATTCGTCCGCTAGAAGCATGTCGATGCCGTGCAGCAATGCTCCGCCGCCCGTTAAAATCACACCGCGGTCAATGATGTCAGCCGATAGCTCCGGCGGTGTGCGCTCAAGAACGCTTTTTGCAGCCTGAACGATCACGGCCACTGATTCACGCAAGGAGCCTTCGATTTCTTCCGAACGAACAGAGATGGTACGCGGCAGGCCGCTAACCATGTCACGGCCGCGGATTTCCATTTCTTCCGAGCGTGATCCTGGGAAAACTGTCCCGATGTTGATTTTAATATTTTCAGCTGTGCGCTCACCGATTAACAGTTTGTACTCGCGCTTGATGTAGTTGAGGATTTCCATGTCGAACTTGTCGCCGGCCATTTTGATGGAGGAGGAAGTCACGATATCGCCCATTGAAAGAACAGCCACATCCGTCGTTCCTCCACCGATGTCCACTACCATGTTTCCGCTCGGTTGGAAAATGTCCATTCCCGCACCAATTGCAGCTACCTTTGGTTCTTCTTCTAAGTAAATCTTTTTCCCGCCGCTTTTTTCAGCAGCTTCTTTGATTGCCTTTTGCTCAACGCTTGTAATATTCGTTGGGCAGCAAATCAGAATGCGCGGCTTCGATAGAAAGCCTTTTACATTTAACTTATTAATAAAATGCTTTAACATTGCTTCTGTCACATCAAAGTCAGCGATCACGCCATCTTTTAATGGGCGGATCGCTACAATGTTCCCAGGTGTCCGACCAACCATGCGGCGGGCTTCTTCACCAACAGCAAGTACGCGATTTGTATTTTTGTCAATTGCCACTACGGACGGCTCATTTAATACGATTCCACGGCCCTTGACGTGAATTAACACGTTAGCCGTTCCTAGATCAATCCCAATATCTCTTGCAAACATTCTCTTTTCTTTCCTCCTTAAAACGGTATCCACATACTTTTCCTAATTGTATATTGTACCATACTCATTAAAATTTCCATACTTTTAGAAAAGAAAAGATGGTATATTTTGCTGAAGGATGTCGAGTTAAGGAATTCTAGAGAATGCCCTTGAAATATTTTGTTTTCTCAGCTTGAATGATTCGGAAATTGAGGTCTATTTTACAGCTTCGCCTTCCTTTTCTTCTTTTTGATATTTCATTTTCGTTGCCTCTCCCCCCCGGAGATGACGGATCGATTTATGATAATCTAGAATTCCTTTAACCTCATTTGCCAGCTCTGGATTAATCTCAGGAAGCCTCTCAGTTAGATCCTTATGGACTGTACTTTTGGATACGCCAAACTCCTTCGCAATCACGCGAACCGTTTTCCTCGTCTCCACGATATACTTTCCAATCTTGATAGTTCTCTCTTTGATGTAATCGTGCACACTCTCGCCCTCCCTAAATTGGATGTGAGAAGTGTGAAATGAGACCCGCTTATCACTTCGACGAATTCTGCTTCCGTTTTGGTGTCTGTTTTGGTGTCATCAATTTTAGTGTCATGGTGGTGTCATATTTGGTGCCATTTTGGTGTCACCATTTGGTGCTATTATTTGGTGTTACCATTTTGGTGTCAGGCACCATTAAAAGACATTTGTCCACCAGTAGAGGACACTTCTGTTGATGAGTGTCAGGCACCAGACGGCAGAAAGTAATTTACCTTCTGACTATACGATGAATAATCATGTCCCCGACTGAATATCCGCTAATTTCAAACGACTCTTCACCTCAAACACTCTCTTTGTAAAGGTTTGTAATCATTTTATTAGCTTGGATACGGGATTATGCTATAAATACTCAATCTGGACAAGATGTTATTCCAAAGTTTTTTGAAAATTGGACTTCTTACTTATTTTCGACAATCGTGGAGAATCGTCCAGAATCGCATGATATAAGGGTTTTGGGCTAGAAATATCACGCTCTCAGCATTTATTTCCCGAGAAATTTGTCGAGAGAAAATTATTCAAATATGGCGATAATTATTGGAATGAGGAGAGAATTTAGGTTTCGAAAGCCCGTACCTGATATGATTTGGGGCAATTTTTTACAAAAAGGATTGTTCAATTTATTATATTTTTGATACCTTTTTGATATGTACTTTTCGAAAGGATGATCACGATGACACCTTTTACGGAAAATGTAGTAGAAATTATTCGCAGTATCCCTGAAGGTAAGGTTGCGACTTATGGTCAGATCGCTGGGCTCGCTGGAAGCCCCCGTGCTGCCCGCCAAGTTGTCCGCGCCCTCCATTCCATGAGCAAGAAGCACCGCCTCCCCTGGCACCGCGTCATCAACGCTAAGGGGCAAATCGCCCTCCTAGATGACGAGTCCTACAATGAGCAAAGGCTGTCGTTAGAGGCAGAAGGCGTGGAGATCGGTCTAAACGGGGTCATTGATCTGGAGCGGTATCAGTGGAAGCCACAATGATACTCGCCAGGGAGGGAAATTGCCTCCCTGGCATCATCCGCTGAAAAATGGATATTGAGTTGGACAGTAAAGTCGAGAAAGTGGACAGTAAATCTCAATCCCCGACAGTAAATTGCCCCAAGTGGACAGTAAAATGATTACACCATCTAAAATGGGTAAATATTAAGTTCCCCTAATTAGGGGAATTAAGTTTTTTCCTTAAATAAATTACCTGAGCAAGAAGTTGCCTGGCTTTTTAGCTTGTTTTGAGGCGGATAAGTGGAGTTGGACAGTAAAGTCAGGAAAGTGGACAGTAAGTGTTTGAAACTCGACAGTAAAAACTTGAAAAGTCGACAGTAAATCTCTAAACCTTGACAGTAAATGGCTCAAAGTGGACAGTAAAACCCTAACCGGACAATATATGGAACCAAGTGGACAGTAAATCCTCAAACCCCGACAGTAAATGGCCAAAACTGGACAGTAAAACCCTAACCCAACAGTAAATAGGACTCCCCGCAATCAGCCCCACATAAAAATGACCTCAAAACAAAGAAAAACACCTAGCCCCCTAGGTGTTATCCCAAATCTATTTAAAAGTCCACATGGTGGTGCCTGACACCAACCGATCCATCCTCCATTTACCGCACCAACTCAAATACCTTCTTCACTTTCTTCACGGGCACCAGCGAACCGCCCCGGCCCTGGACGTTCTCGACCATCATCGCCACCATCAAACTCGGAGACTCTGTGTTGTAACCAATAAACCAGCCATTTTCCGTGCCTGTTTCGCCCTGTTTCTGTTTTATCTCCGCCGTCCCCGTTTTACCAGCCAACGGATACCCCAATATTTCGGCAGCATGGGCCGTTCCGCCAGTGTCACCAACGACCTTCCGTAAATCTGACGCAATGACGCCGGCGTGTTCAGGCGAAACTACCGCCTCTTTCAGCACCTGCCCCTGCTGCTCATCCGCCAAAAGAATCGGTCTGATCATATTGCCATTATTCACAAACGGCGTATACGTCGAAAGCAAATGAACGATACTCATCTGAATCTGCCCTTGGCCATAACCAGAATCGGCCAGTGCAATATCCCGATCCAATGCACCAATCGTTGATTTTTCAAGCGGGAATGGGAACGCCAAATCTTCCTCAAAGCCAAATTTCTTCAGCCCATCCGCAAACACATCTTTCCCCGTTTTCAACGCCGCCTGAGCAAAATAAATATTATCGGAGAACACCAATGCTTTTTCAAGATTAATCGGGCTGCCGCCATGGACACGCGTCACAAAATAGCCGCCCCACGATTTATCCTTTTGCCACTTCGACCCTAGAATCGGCACCGCCAGCTCCGGCGTAATCGCCCCGCTCGACAAAGCCACCCCCGCCGTAATCGGCTTCATGACCGAACCCGGTGCATAGGCCTGTTTAAACCGCGTGGAGAGCGGCTGTAGCTTATTATCCTGCAGCGCCTTCCATTCAGCCGCCGAGAAGCCAAGCATCGCTTGATTCGGGTCAAACGAAGGCGTGCTGACAAGCGCCAGCGTTTCCCCCGTCACAGGGTTTATGGCCGCACCCGTGCCGGCTTCCTTGCCAAGTTCATTAAAAATAGCCGCCTGAACATCTGCATCGATCGTCAACTTAACATTCTTTCCATCCTCGACCGGTTTTTCAGCAAGCACCTCGGCTTCACCATTTTTCTTTTTAATCGTAATCTTCACGCCGGGCTTACCCTTTAACTGCTCGTCATACACTTGCTCGAGCCCTCTTTTTCCAATCATATCACTACTCGTGTACCCTTTATCCTTCAACTTTTCCAACTCATCCGCCGTAATCGCACCCACATAACCAATCAGCTGCGCCGCAGCCTGATCATACGGATAAATCCGTGCCTCCACCTTCCTCGTCTGCACTGGCTCTAGCGCAATCAACTGGGCAATCCGCTCCTCATCCTGCATCGACACCCGCTTCAACGGCACAAACAACTCCGGCTTAACCCAACTCGCCGTAATCGCCTTCTTGATTTGGTCTGGACTCATTTTTAACAGCGAGGCTAACGGTTCCAACACTTGGTCCGTCACCTTCCCCGCAACCACGCCAACCTCATACACCTGGCCATTCACCGCCAGCCCGATGTTATTGCGATCAAGAATCTCCCCTCTTTGCGGCGCATCCGTACTAATCCCGATCTTATCGCCTTCCTGCAATTTTGGAAAAATGAACTCAGTATTCCAGTCTACATACCAATTCTTCTTGTCGTCTCTTTCTTCTTTTTGCAACTTAGCTTCCTGAGTGAATTGAATAGCTCCAGCGATGCTATTCATTTTCGCGTTAAAAGAATATTGGGCTTGTTCTTTGTCTGCCTGCTTATCCTCTTTCGGTTCTTTGAAGTCAATCTTGAGGTCAGTAATCTGAAGGTCTTTGTAGATTTTATGATAGCGGTTCGTAAATTCTTCTTTAGTGATTTTTTTCTGGGCATCCGTTGAAAGATAATCATACATCTGATCAAACTTCTGCTCATTCCACAAAGCTATGTACTTAGAAAATCGATCCTGTGGCGTCGGTTCTTTGCTACAGCCAGCGACTAGTAGAATCAGAAGCATGGCTGCTATTATTTTTCTCAATGTAATCCCTCCTTTTATTACCATTTTAACACATATGCTAGAAACACCTTTTAAATTTTCCTCAACAAAAAATCCAGTTTTGACTTACTCACTGGATTTCGGTCTCGTTATATATATTTGGTATCCATAAAGAACTAGAGCAAAGCTAAGCGTAGTATATAAAAGCTGTTTGGGTGTAATGCTGACCAATTTATAAACGTTCAACTTTTGAAAAAGCCAATTGAAATTCTTTATCCAAGTTAGTATTTCTGCCTTTATGCCATTTAATTCCTTACAAGCCATCTAAACGAAAAAAAGAGGAAAGAATTCCCCTTCCCCTTTGTACTGATTATGAGTTTGTATGTTCTGTAGAAGTAGATTCTTCGTCCACATTTGTTTCTTGGTCGGAAGAGTTTGCTGGGTCTTCAATCTTTTGTTGTTCTTCCTTCATTTGTGGAGTCTCTACTGATTCGCTTGCTTTATCATTCGAAAGTTCTGCTTCCTGTAACGTGCTTAACGATTTGTTAAAATAGTTAGTGGGATTTACAGCAATTCCATCTTTACGAATTTCAAAATGTACATGTGTTCCAGCTTTTTCATTGAACAAGCTTTGTCCAGCCGTGGCAAGAACTTGTCCCTGTTTTACTTCGTCGCCAACCTTGATCTTTATGTCTTTTACGGATTGATATTGTGTTACAATACCTTTGTCGTGTTCCACTTCAATGACATTCCCAAGGACTGCATCTTCATCAACTCGTGTGACCGTACCGCTTAATGCTGCAACGACATTAAAGGACTCATCATCTTTCATGGTAACGTCGATTCCAGTGTTTGGCTGGTAGGTATTATTATAAAATACCAAAGCCGCTTCCTGGTCTTCTGTTTTTCCATTGAAATCATAGAATTTCGTTTTAACGACTGCTGCGTCTGCATTTTCCACTGGCATTTTGAAGTTTTCAAGTGTTTTGCTAACTTCAATCGCTGGTTCTTGGTTCTTTTTACCGGCAATATCAGTGGATTTGTAATCGTATTTGTCTGTCGCACTGTTGCTCGATTGATACCATAGTACTGCGGTCAGAATGAGTGCTGCACTTGCAATATAGATGGCTGGAAATACCCAACGCTTTTTGAAAAAGCGTTTTACGCTGGAACTTTGAGAAGATCGTTTGTTTTCTTCCTCTCTCATTTTCATCACCTCAGCAATCATTCTGAACAGATAAGTAGAATTATATACACGAGCGAAAAAAATTTTTTGAACTTATTTTTTAACAGTGTTTATGTTTTTATGCATGAAGGGTGAAAAATTATTTTAAAAATGTTTTTACGATATAGGAGGAAATTTTCATGAAAATCATAAAATGGGTGTTGCGGGTGCTCCCGTTTGCCTATATGGCGGCCATTTGGATTATGTCGAGTCTGCCAGCGGATCATTTTGTAAAGCTGCCCGATTCCCAAATCGACCACTTTATAAAGGAATCGTTGCATTTAATAGAGTTCGCGATTTTGTATGTTTTGCTCGTGCTAGCGATGTTAACCCGCCGCGCTGCCGTCACACCGGCGTTGAATATAGCCTGTGCATACTTCGCAGCCCTTTACGGCATCAGCGACGAAATCCACCAATCATTCTATTCCTATCGCTCTTCCTCGCTCTTTGACCTTGTAAAAGACTTCACAGGGATCTTGGTTAGCTTTTATTTTATCAGAGGGGCATTGTTTAAAGGGAAGTTTCCGCGGCTTAGGAAGGTGCTGGGGCGTGTGTAGCGACTGCAACTTTTGCGGTGGTTATTTTTGATTGTTTGGTGGGTGATGATAGACCCGGTTTCTATATGTTCCTGTAAAAGGTAAGTTCATGGAAGTTAAGAATTTACTTGCGGTACTAGTCGAACCAATTTGAAGGAGCTCCCGCAGCTCCGCATTCGTGATTGAAGGCTTTACCAGCAGAAAATAATCGTTGATTGTTGGTATATGGGCGGTTTTGGATTTCAGTTTACATTTTGGACAGCACCATGTTCCATAGTGTAAGTTCATAGGTACATAGCTACATATGGGACATTTTACGCCCGGGAGGAGTTCTGATGGAGATAGGTTGAATTGTTTAAGAATATCTGGATTTTCGGGAGTGTGTTTTGCGAGGAGAAGCCGTTTTATTCTTTTCATCTCTTTACTATCTAATTTCTCCTCCTTATTAAAATTTGCTATTTGATCTATTTTGTCTATTAAATCCTCGCTATTGCAAATATGCCGAGTGATCTGTTCGTTTCCCGAGGATGACGTGATCGTGGTTTTTTCATTACTGTTTACAACAAGATAATGGATTGGTATTGCTGTACAATTATGCTCTTTTAGCCATCCTTTCAGTTTCTTCGCCTGGAGCTTTGCTTGTAATACAGGGTTTTTGATTCTTTCCTCATTCCCGTTCTTTTTACAAGTAGTCTGGTTAAAGTCTTTTTCAAATTTCAACTCCCCGCTAATATTTTTCACTTCAAGAACTAAGGCAAATGCTGAACAAAGGATTAGGTAATCAATTTGAAAATAGTAACCTTGATATAATAGTCGTATACCATGGAAAATGTAGTATTTTTCATCGGGAAGCATGCTTAGGTGAAAGACTAGGGACTTTTCCCCCCGATAGCCAGCCATCCTACTTTTATATTCCGCCACTACTTCAGGATAAATCGGATGGTTGTATGGCAGCCTCCCACCTTGAAGAAGAATTTCTAGTTTCTGGATTCTTAATGACATCGTGCACTCTTTACAAAACAAATGCATCATTCCTTTCCTTTTTTTCTATACTTCTTTTCTTCCTCCGCAAATTCCTGCAAAAATCGACACTACTTTGGAAATTATTTCTTCCCGTTTCTATGAAAAACTGGTTTACTGTCCACTTTGAAAAGGTTACTATCCGGTTCCGAGGATTTACTGTCCAGTTTTCTTATTTTACTTTCCACTTTCGTTGGTTTACTGTCCACTTTCCCACTTTTACTGTCGAACCACATCAAAACCACATAAATTTCTAATTTTCCCATCTAACCCAAGCTCCTTTATTTAGAAGGAGCACTATTTTTGGCTATTTTCCTTTGCCTGGATTCTATTTAATTACACTTTTTAGAAAGAGCTTTCAATTACTGTCCACTTTGAACAGTTTACTGTCCGGTTCCAAGGATTTACTGTCGACTTTCTAACCTTTACTGTCCGGTTCCAGAAATTTACTGTCCACTTTTCCTCTTTTACTGTCGAACCACATCAAAACCACATAAATTTCTAATTTTCCCATCTAACCCAAGCTCCTTTATTTAGAAGGAGCACTATTTTTGGCTATTTTCCTTTGCATGGATTCTATTTAATTACACTTTTTAGAAAGAACTTTCGATTACTGTCCACTTTGAACAGTTTACTGTCCGGTTCCAAGGATTTACTGTCGACTTTCTAACCTTTACTGTCCACCTCCCAAGGTTTACTGTCCACTTTCCCACTTTTACTGTCGATCCCACCCTACTTCAACTCCTCCCACCTAAAATCTATCAAAAAAAGCCAGGCATCTCTCCCGCCTGGCTCCCCACTTATTCATTTCTTCGCAGTAACCGTATCTAGCAATTGATCCGCCGACGTAATCTCCACTCCTTGATAATAATGCTTCACAATTTCCTTATAATTCTTACCTTCCATTGCCATTCCGTTAGCCCCGTATTGGCTCATTCCGACGCCATGACCGAATCCCTTGGTGGTAATCACAATATTATCGCCCTTACGCTTCCAGGCAAAGTCAGATGACCGCAGATTCAGTTTATCGCGGATATCGCGCCCGCTCAAAACCTTTCCATTAAAGTCAACCTTGCCGACACGTTTCCCCTCTGTCCGATCGACAATTTTTCCAATCGTTGACCCCGAACCGAGCTTCACTCCAAGCCGCGCTTCAAACTGATGAACCGTCATGACCTTTTGACTGTTAAATTTCGGGGAATTTTTATCCCATGGACTGGATACACTTCTTAAGTATGGGATGTTGCCTGCCCAATAATCTTCCGAGTTTTCCGTATATCCATTACTCGTGGAGAAGAACAATGCATCAATTGGCTCGCCATCATAGGCCAAAATTTGCCCAGCCGTTGCCCGAACAGCGTTTAAAATCTTCTTCCTTTTCGCGTCGTACTCCATTCCCCATTCCCTTCTTAGTTCATCATCATTCATGTAAACCTGATGGATTTGGGTGTCCGTTACCTGTGCACCTTTAGGGACGCCGAGCGTATCCTTACTTAGTAACCTTTTCACGATATATGTTCTCGCTGTTAGTGCCTGGGCCTTCAGGGCTTCTTCCTTAAACTCTGTCGGCATCTCAGCTGCTACCACACCAACGAGGTAATCTTCTAATGGTACATTCTCAATTTGGGATTTTGAGGTACGAAACACCGCAACTTCGACGGCAGGATCAGAAGAAGTGGGCACCGCTTTGGTTTCCTTGGCCGGGGTCTTGGTTAAATCCTCCCCTAACTTTCCACTCGCCCGATGCTCATCCGAGAACGGTAACACAAGCACTGCGGGAATGATTAATGTCAAGGCAATGAGGACTGCTGCTAGTACGACGAAAGGTTTGATTTTTATCATGATAGTGCCTCCAGTTTGCAAATTCACAACCCCGCCGGATGCACAGGCGGGTTGCGTCTCAATTAATACATATGGAGGCGGACAAGCATTTATTACGGATTTTTTATATAAATAATGAAACGGGTTTAGGCACCGCCGTGGACAAATGTCTTTTATTGGTGTCAGGCACCACTCAAACACAAATGTCCTTCTATGGTGTCAGGCACCGAAGAAACACAAATGTCCACACCACACGTACATGCACACCACACGCAACACACGCACTCACGCGCCACGATTCCCGGAAAATTCAAAAAGGCCCTGATTCTACATCAGGGCCCGTTGTTTTGCGTTTGCTTTTATTGGCTGTAGGAATTTGGTTAAGCGTCGGCTAACAACTCCGATACAAGTTACACGATCTAAGATCCAAACTAAGCGTTCATGTCCGATACGTAGTCTTGGACTTCTGTGAATATTTCGTCTGCTTCAGTAACACGCTCGATGTCGGCGCCTAGGCTTGCTAGCTTGCCGTGGAAGTCCACGTAGCCGCGATCTAAGTGTTTCAACTCGGTCACGCGTGTCATGCCTTCAGAAACTAAACCAGTCAAAATTAATGCGGCAGCGGCACGTAGATCTGTTGCAGATACTTCCGCACCTTGTAAATTGGAAGAACCATTTAAAATAACAGAACGGCCTTCAATTTTGATGTCGGCATTCATGCGGCGGAATTCCTCAACATGCATAAAACGGTTTTCGAACACAGTTTCTGTAATCATCGAGGTGCCGTTTGCGCGAAGCAATAAAGCCATCATTTGTGATTGCATATCGGTTGGGAAACCTGGATGCGGCATCGTTTTGATGTCAACAGCCTTCAAACGATCGGTTCCGATGACACGAACGCCATCTTCTTCCTCACGGATTGTGATACCCATTTCAACCATTTTTGCAATCAAAGAAGATAAATGTTCAGGAACTGCGCCCTTTACCAATACATTTCCGCCAGTGATTGCGGCAGCCACCATAAAGGTTCCCGCTTCGATTCGGTCAGGAATAATATGGTGTTCTGCGCCAAATAACACGTCCACACCTTCAATACGAAGGGTCCCAGTGCCAGCGCCGCGAACCTTAGCGCCCATACTATTCAAGAAGTTTGCAAGGTCAACGATTTCTGGTTCTTTTGCCACGTTCTCAATAATGGTCGTACCAACCGCAAGAGTTGCAGCCATCATAATGTTTTCGGTAGCCCCAACACTTGGGAAATCCAAATAAATCTTTGCACCTTTTAAGCGGCCATTTACTTCCGCTTCAATAAAACCGTTTCCTACCTTCACTGACGCTCCCATGGCTTCAAAGCCTTTGAGATGCTGATCGATAGGACGGGATCCAATAGCACAGCCACCCGGCAGGGCCACACGTGCACGGCCATTTCGAGCGAGTAATGATCCCATGACAAGCACAGACGCGCGCATCTTTCGAACATATTCGAATGGCGCCTCATCCTTTAACACTCTGGATGCATCTACTACGACTGTATTGTTTTCAAACGATACTTCAGCGTTTAAGTTGCGTAAAACTTCATTAATTGTGTATACATCGGAGAGTGTAGGTACATCACGAATTACACTTTTTCCGTCACTTGCTAATAATGTTGCAGCGAGTACAGGCAAGACAGCATTTTTTGCGCCTTCTACTTTAACAGTTCCATCAAGCCTTTTTCCGCCGCGGACGATAATCTTTTCCAAGAGTATTCCCCTCCGCGTCCATTTTCTCTATATTAATATTCAATCGTAATGATTGGTGTGCCAACTACTATGGTAGTCTTACCGCCCAATCCTTCGGAGCGTATACCAATTTGTAAATTCATGTTATCTCTTTGATCATCTATGGAGCCTTTAAACATCGGCGAGTTCGCCGAAACAGACATGAATGTCTCCTCTTTTAACGCTTCGATTTCTTTTGCCTTAAATACGGACAGCAAATGATTCGCTGTCTTGGGTAAAGCCGTATTCATCTTATCACCGACCGTACCTTTCATACAAGAGAAAATTGTTGGTTTCCCTCGAAATATGTCTGACAGCCTAGATTTAAATTGACGGGTCGTGAAATAGGCCTCGGTAGACTTGTTCCACTCTTTACCACTGATACTATATACTATATACGCATTAACCGGTTGTTTTGTGTGGGTTGCCATCATTTGAAGCTTTTCTATGTGGTGTTTAGTCGTTGGAGATACTGCCGTTACTTCCCATTTTTCGCTGGTACTTTTTACAGACCATTCCCAATCAGGAAACTTCGTTTGAAGCTCTTTAGCATATTCCTTAACTTCCTGCTCACTTTTTAGGCCATCCAAATGCTCTCTTGCATAAAAAGTCCAATCATCGAGCAAAATATCTTCGGCTTGTAAAATAGAGCCTATTTTCGTTAAGTCCATTTCTTTTTGAAAAATGGAGCCGATTCCGCCACCGTTTGCTTCAGTTTGGTTCCCAATAACAACCAGGATTAAACTGATGATTGTTATCACGCTCAAAAGGATCTTACGATTTCTCTTCATCTCTACTCCCCCTCATTACCATTGTTACCAGGTAGAGGAGTAGCATACTTGGGAAATGTCGTCACTTTTAGACAAGTTCCAAACTTTATGACAGTTCATTTGAAGTTATTTTTCCACATAAAGACGATTGTACTCAATTTATTAACAAATTGAAACATGTACGAAGACCTAAATTTTTACCAATTGTATATTTTGCATGATCAAAGGTAGTTGTCTAGACCATTGGAGATAATCAAGGAAAAAGTTACTAACAGATGATCCGACGAAAATTGCTAATAATATGTAAAGTAAGCGCGCCTGAAATACATGGTTGGGTTTCAGCAATTTTTCCAAACGGATTGCTTGTAGGGCCCACCAGGAAATCGTTATAAAAATTAAATGAGACAGGATACTTAACACGGCAATTTGCCCAAAATCATTTATCACTCGGTAACCTCCTTTTTTCACACAAAGTTTATTCTATCACAAAGAAGGTCAGAAAAGTTTCCTTTTGTATCCATTTTTAAAAAATAAACACATTTTCTATCTTAAAAAAAAATTCACCTTCCTATGACTCGATTCGAAGGCGAATTTTTATTGCTTTATCTGGTCGGTTGACACGACCTCGGTTTCTAATACCGTACAAAAATACATAACCCACGCACTTACCATTAATTTACCTGATTCCAAACCCTGCCTATATTTAATGGGACATATACTTTCTCGCCCTGTATTTCCTTGTGTATGATGGGATTTTCAAAATTCGAATCCCAACTATGATCTACTCTAATTTTACGCCGGGCTCTGATGTTTCCTCCAAAAAAATCACCTAAGTTCACTCTTGAAAATTTCATCCACCTTACCCCTTTCTTCATATGATGAGGGATAGGAAACAAAAGGAAAGTTCCTTTTTGTTTCCTATCATTATACTAACCTAGTAAAACTGTCTTACTTTTATTTTGCAGCGACCACCAATACGCGTCCCCTGTCCAATTCTTTTTCAAATTGTTGTGCTTCTGTATCGGTTAATCCTAAGGATTCCATTTTAGAGCGTAGTTCGTCCCCGCGTGATCGAAAAACATTTGCGATTGAATCAAAGATGCCTTGCTCGTTTACCCCAATTTCATTGGTATCCAGTGCATCTGACAAATCTTCTGAACGATCTTTGCCGTGGGCCAATAAGTAGACCTCATCTTTTTCGAACCCTTGATTTAAAAATTGTTCAATTTCCTTCTTTGCTTGAAGCCCATTTTCTACTATTTTTACTTGTGTCATTTTAACTTCCTCCTCAATTTTTAATGTGTGACCATTTTGATTTTGTAAGTAAGTTGAAATGCAACTTGTTGTTCTATTTGATATATAACCCTTTTTAAAAAGTTGAAACCTTTTTTGTGAAGATTAACTGTTCTCCCTAACTACTTTCCGATCAGTTAAGACGATGAATTGCCGTGCAGGTACTGAAGCTCATCCGCTGTTTGAATGCGTTTATCTCCTCTTTCATCTTCCTTCGGAGTGGAAAATGGTAGAATTTTTTTATCAAAAAAGGTTTGTCCATTGAAATAACGGGTACTTATCTTAGTAGATTCACATTAAAATTTGAAAGGGATGAATTTTCATGGGATTTATTTGGTCTTTAATTATCGGAGGAATCATCGGGTGGTTAGGCGGTCTAGTCATTGGACGTGATTTACCTGGAGGTGTAATTGGAAATATCATCGCAGGATTTATTGGTGCTTTTCTCGGTTCATTGATATTAGGAGATTGGGGACCTGAAGTGGGCGGTTTCTATCTCATTCCAGCCATCATAGGAGCTATTATTCTCACCCTAATCGTTGGCTTTATTTTAAAAAGTATGAGACATACAGCATAATTATAATAGGATAACTTTCACTCAAGAGGCTGCAAATCATGCAGTCTCTTTTTATGTAGCATTTTTTAGACAAAGGAAAACACCTTAAAACAACAAGGTGCTTTCCTTTTTGATTCTTATTTTAAAATAGCAACTATTCCTGGTCCTGGACAGGTTGAGCCCAAACCGAGACACTGCCACCGTTAACAAGGAAGGTGGCAAATCCATCTTCTTCAATTATAATATTCTCGTCTCTCGTTCCCGTTAGGTCGACCCATACTTCTCCAGCCCGCTCTTCTCCGACGAACATTCTTTTTTCGCCCTCGTCCTGATTGGAAATGAGGACGGCGCAGCCTGAAGACTCCATTTCCTCAAGCCCCAGACGGACCCATCCAATCAGATGGGGGTCATCGAAATAATCCTCTTGTTTACCATAGGCTTTATGGTAACGAGCATAAAGGAGCGGATCAATCGCTGCCTGTTTTCCTTCGATTGGTTCTTCTCCCCCAATGCCAAAATAATCTCCGTAAAATATACATGGATGTCCATCTTTGCGAAGCAGGATAAGCGCATAAGCACTCTGCTTAAACCATTCATCCACCCATGATTCAAGGGCTTCGTTTGCTTGGGTATCATGATTGTCCACAAAAGTGACCGCATGTTTTGGATTCACATTCACTAATGTATCATCGAAGATCGTGGTCAGATCAAAATCAGCTCCCGCTTTAGACGCTTCATGTAATTTATAATGAAGCGGAACATCAAATAAATTCAGTTTGAAATCAACATTTTCCAAAAATGATTGGCATGCTTCAAGTTCCGGGACCCAAAACTCACCTAGAACATAAAAGTCTTCTCCTCGCTCCTGCCTTACATTATCTACAAAACTTTTAATAAAATGATAATCAATATGTTTAATCGCATCTAAACGGTAACCATTGCATTGTAAAGTATCGGCCAGCCAGTTCCCCCACTGGATCATCTCCTCTTGTACCTCTGGATGATTGTAGTCAATATTAGCAAACATTAAATAGTCATAATTACCAAATTCATCATCGACATAATCATTCCACTTTTTACCCTCTCCTACAATCCGAAAAATCCCGGTTTTATCTGTTTTTGCGTCGTAGTCTATTCCATTAAAATGCTCAAATCCTCAGTTAAAAGTAGAGTACTTGTCCTTTCGATTTGGGAAGGTGAATTTCGTATACCCCTCTATTTCAAACGGCTCAGAAATTTCTTCTGTTCGGTCAGCCTGGTCCACTTCAATGACTTGAAAAACCTCTGTTTCATCTGCCCCCCCTTTATGATTCATGACCACATCTACATAGACATCCATCCCACTTTCATGACATGCAGCAATCGCATCCTGTAATTCTTGCTTCGTTCCATATTTTGTACGGACCGTCCCTTTTTGATCAAATTCACCCAGATCATACAGATCATATACACCATATCCTTGGTCTTCTCCTGATTGACCCTTTGTTACCGGTGGAATCCAAACCGAATCGATTCCTTTCCTTTTCAGTTCGGGTGCCAACCCCTTCAGGATGTTCCAATGCGTACCATCTGGATCTACATTCCATTCAAAAAATTGCATCATCGTATGATTTCGTTTCATGTTTGTATCCCCCTTTTTTCTTCTATATTAGAAATTTTATAAAATTCCCGAAAATAGACGAGCAAATGACTCTTTTGCCTTTTCAGTAAATCCTCTTTTGTAAAATTCCACTGGGCGAATTTTAAGGCAATCCTCTCGATCTTCCTCATAATGGGCCACTAGGTCTTGGATGGAATCTGTGCCTATTAAAAATAAATTCACTTCAAAGTTGAGACGAAAACTGCGCATATCCATATTAGCTGTTCCAATTGTGGCAAGGTCCCCATCAACAATCATTATTTTTTTATGGAGGAACCCTTTTTGGTACGCATAAATTTCAATTCCAGAACGCAAAAGTTCAGGTAAATACGACCGTGAAGCATATTGGGTGAGAAAACCGTCATTGGTGTCAGGCACCATGATTCGTATTTGAATCCCTTTTTTGGCTGCAATCCTTAGTGCTGTTCGAATTGCTTGATTAGGAACAAAGTACGGTGACGCAATCCAAATCGATTTTGTCGCACATGAAATCATCGCATAATAATGATCACTCATCCGTTCGGTTTCGGGGCCGGTGGCGACGACATGAACCAAACCATCTCCAGCGGCAGGTATGGGTTTCATATAGCGTTCGTCCATAACCAGCATTTCCCCACTAACATACCTCCAATCTAATAAAAAAACGGCATGCAATGTTTGGACTGCTTCCCCTTCCATGACGACATGTGTATCACACCAAAATCCAATTTCCTCGTCTTCACCAAGATATTCGACCCCAATGTTCAGTCCGCCGACAAATCCTACCTTCCCGTCAATGACAACGATTTTTCGATGATTCCGGAAGTTAAACTTTTGATTATAAAGGCCGCTTTTTATTGGCAAAAAAGGATGGACCATGATTCCGGCCTCCTTCATTTTTTTTAAAGCGGCGCCTGAAAGTGTGATACTTCCCATCGCGTCGTACATAAGGCGAACTTCTACTCCTTCCTGCACTTTTTCGATTAAGATGTCGATGATCTCACTGCCTAATCGGTCATCTCGGAAGATATAATATTCCATATGGATAAAGTCATTTGCTTTCTTAAGCGCACTTTTCATTTCTCGAAAAGTTTCCTCGCCATTTTTTAATATTTTTGTCTTCGTGTTGGTATTCGTTGGTGTGAAGGTCGCCCGATCCAGATAGTGAGCGAAATGATGCTGGTGATGATTAAGCTGCGAAAACTCGACTTTCTGCTTTTTCCTACTAATTGTTTCAAACACTTCACGATCCTTGATGCGCTTACTTTTAAAAAGATACCCTTTTAAAAATAATTGACCTGAATAGACATAGATGATATATCCGAGTACCGGTAAAAACACCAATATATGTATCCATAAAAGTGTGTTTTGCGCCGTCCGATTTTCGAGCATCAAGGAAAACACTGTAATCAAGATAATTACGCCGTAGAATGCCATTGATATCATTTTCGGCAGGAAAGGAACGTCTGTAAAAAACACCAAATATGCTAGAGCAATCATCATAATGACAAAAACAAATTCCATTCTCCGTTTTTTCATAACGTTGTTCTCCCCCATAATTTTATCTAGATACCCTTATGGGGTAATACCCGATTTATACGGAGATTAATCCTGCTTCTAAAAAAAAGATGCCCGCCCCTCCAATCGAGGGAACATGCACCTACGCCTTTCGGTAAACTCGTTTATGTGGATTAACCCACTTATTGCTTTCCCTTCCGCATAAACAGGATCGATTCTTTATTGCAATTCCTTGGAAAAAAATTTTTTCATGGTTTCAAATGATGTAATCCGGGGTATGGAATAGATATCAACACTATTCCACTAAACGGAGGTAATGAAAATGGCAAAAGTAAAAGAAAAAAATAGTTTAGTAACAGAGACTCTCAACACTCAGGTAGCTAATTTCTCAGTTCTTTATATGAAGCTGCACCACTACCATTGGTATGTAAAAGGTGAAAATTTCTTCACCCTGCATCCTAAATTTGAAGAATTGTATAAGGAGTCGGCGCTCCATCTTGATACCATCGCTGAAAGAATGCTTTCACTAGGAAAATTACCAACGGCAACACTAAAGGAGCAATTACAGATCTCTTCCATCAAGGAAGCCGCGGGCGACGAAAATGCCGCGGGAATGATTCAGACACTGGCTGATGATTTTAACACCGTCTGCACCGAACTTACAGAGGGAATCACCTTGGCCGAGGACAACGATGATCAACCTACGGCTGATCTGTTCATTGCGATTCGCACTTCCTTAGAAAAGCACAGATGGATGCTCGAAGCCTATCTCGCAGAATAAATGAATTGTGAAAGGGTGTCAGCTTTACAGCTGATGCCCTTTTTCTCTCTCAGTGTCACTGTTGAACGGACAAAACAAAACACGTATCCAAAAACGGTTGGATACGTGTTTTGTTACGCTAATAATAGTAGATTACAAGAGTTGACCGATAATATAGGTTAAGTCATCATTCCGTGTCTTCGTATACATTTTTAAATGATTCGACATCTCTTCAATGGATCGAATACTTGATAATAAATGTTTAATGGCGGGAATATAAATGCCGTCGGTATGAATAATAAACTTCGCATCTTTTTCATACGTAAACGTTTCAATTCCATATTTTTGCGGCTTTCCAGATAAATATCCATAGACAGGGACTGGGTTGAAAAATTGACCTGAAGGCGAATAAAGAACAAAGCGAATGTTTCCTACGGAGCTATAAGTAATTTTTTTGAGTAAAAAGTCTACCTTAAAAAGAGATACGGTTGCACCTCTTTTATCCTTAAGGACTTTATTACAATAATCGATTAATACAACGACCTCTTCATAATGGTATTGTTCTACCACTTCCCGAATCGCGTTAGACGAGGCATGTGCGTATATCCCGCTTCCCAAACCGTCCGCAACGGCACAAATGAAATAATCATCGGTTGTCTTAATAAAAAAACTATCGCCGTTACACACATTACCTTCCTTTTGAATCTGATACACTAAGGTTTGAATATATTCATTTGATTCAAGTTCAAGCATTTGTTACTCCTGTATTGGCATTATCTTTGTTTAGTGCCTGTCGTAATTTTTGAATCGCCTTTTTTTGAAGACGAGATACATGCATCTGAGAAATCCCCAAGGACTCTCCTGTTTCTTTCTGACTCTTATTAGCGATAAATGTATAACGGAGGATTTCTATTTCTTGTTCTGATAGCACATGCAGAACACTCTCAAGCAAGAGCCTTTGGTCGACTCTTTTGAAACCATCATCATGCGATCCGATGGTGTCGAGAATTGTAACCGTGCTGCCATCTGAGCCCGTTTCAATTGAACGATCCACAGATACGGCTTGATAACTTTTACCCATTTCCATCGCTTCTAATACTTCTTCTTCCGAAACGTCCAAATGCTCGGCAATTTCATGGATCTTTGGTGACCTTTGATGTTGATTGGTCAGTTCATCGACAACTGTCTTTATTTTCGTCCATAATTCCTTTACCCGTCTCGGTACATGGACTCCCCATGTTTTATCCCTTAAGTAACGTTTGATTTCTCCAATAACTGTTGGTATTAAAAATGTTTCAAAGGATGATCCAAGTTCCGGATCATATCTTCGTATTGCACCCAATAGCCCGACTATTCCTATTTGCATGAGATCCTCATGAAAGTTGCCGCCTTTTGAATATTTCATCACAAGGCTTCCGACTAGCGGAGTATAGTGGTCTACTAATATTTCTTGAGCTGACTTACTCTCATTTAGCTGAAAGTCTTTGATTAGGGCGTTGATTTCTTCCTTAGTTCTCTTCATAGTTCGAAATGGTCGAGTCATGACCTGCACGCTCCCCACTTAAATACTTCACCATGAAGACCGTGACTCCTTCATTATCAAATACATGGACTTCATCCATGAGCGTTTCCATCAAAAATAGACCCAACCCTCCCTCCACCAGTTGGTCGGTTGCACTTGAGGCGGAGTATGGGCCTAGCTTGCTTCTTGTCTGTTCAAAATTAAAACTCTCTCCATTATCAGCGATCATAATTTCTAGTTTATTTTCATAAATTCCAAATCCAACAATGGTTTCTCCGCCGGCGTTATCTTTGTAAGCATGTTGAACGGCGTTTGTACATGCTTCACTGACGGCAATCTTTAAATCTTCAATCTCCTCATATGCGTATCCCATTCTGCTGGCTATTCCGGATAACGTTAATCGGATTACCCCTACATATTCCGGCTTAGCAGGCATTTTCACTTCAATGTAGTCAACTAATTGTTTCATTGTACCCCACCTCTCTAGTTCGTAGAAATATCAATGATGTTGCTTAAACCTGTAATTTGAAAAAGTCGTTCCAAGCGATCTGACAAGTCCACGAGCTTTAATTCACCATCATTTTTCATTATTAGTTTGAATAAACCAATAAATACACCTAGGCCAGTACTATCAATATATGACACATCTTTTAAACTGACGATCAGTGATTGGTTTTGCTCTTCAGCGAGTGGTAATAATTCCTCTCGTAGCTTTGGTGCAGTGTATGCATCTATTTCTCCTGCAACAAAAACGAATGTCTTCCTATTATTTTGGTGTGTATCAACTTTTAAATCCATTCATTATCACCTCAGGAATTTAATCTATTTTTATGTACTTACCCGCACCCATGGAAGATTAAACCTTTCTTCGAAAAATAATTAGCGTAAAATCATCATTCATTTCAAAGTTCTGCATCTTTTCCAACTCACGATAAATTTGTTCCACCATTTCTTGGGCGGTTAATTGCTTATATTTTTGAATTAAGTCAGTTATCACTGAACGTTCGATAAAACCATCTTCTGTTCTTGCTTCCGTCACTCCATCCGATAATAAGACAATCATATCCCCGGGTTCCACTTGTTTTTGATACTGCTCATATGTAAAGTTCTGGTCCACGCCTAATACTAGACCTTTTGTCACGAGATCCTCAAATGAATTTGTAACGGAATGATAATAGAATCCTTGTTCATGCCCTGCTGCACCATAGGTAAAGGAATGGTCAACTGTATCGTACATCCCATAGAACATGGTAATAAACATACCTTCATCCAGATTATCTTCTACGACTCTATTTATACTTTCTAAAACAAAGTGAGGACTTTTCTTAGACTCTGGTAAACTATCGATTGCATACTTGATCATCGACATACAAATAGCTGCAGGTATTCCTTTACCAATTACATCTGCAACGGCTATATGAATACTTTGCCCCTCTTGAATAAAGTGATAAAAATCCCCATTCATTTGTTTGGCAGGAATACTTGTTGCCCCAATATCTAAATCGTCCATTTTAGGAATAGATGTTTCTAGTAAATTTTCTTGAATGCTTGCCGCAATCTCAATTTCTGATTTTATTTCAAGCTGTTGATCCCGCATTCTTTGATGCTCCTGGTAGGCTAAGCCATAGTCGATCATCACCTCTAAAAGAAAATCAAAGGACAATAAGACCTCTTTTTGAATATCCGGAAAAATTTCTTTCAACGCTTCACTATGTAAACTGACAATTTCCTCAGGAGAAATTTGCTGTAAAATCGATTTTCTACTAAATAGTTGTGCTTGGTACAAAGCTTTTTCGGATGATTCTTTCAGATAACTGCGAAGCAAATGCCGATACCTTGATTTGAAAATTTCCATAGCAAGCATCCTCCTAACGAGTCCATTTTACCGTCTTAATAATCGTACCTTCCTCTAGTGAAGAGATAATATCAAATTCATCCATTAAGCGCTTAACCCCCGGTAATCCCGCTCCTAACCCACCTGATGTAGAATATCCATCTTCCATCACTTTTCTAATATCCTGAATTCCTGGTCCATTATCAGCAGCGATCACCTTTATACCACGTTTATCCCGTCCATCTATGCGTTCAATCCGTATTTCACCTTGCCCTGCATATAAATAAATATTACGTGCAAGCTCAGAAATCGCTGTCGTGATTCTTGCTTGGTCAACTGTACCAAATTCAAGCTCCTTGGCAACATTTCTGCCTAGTTGCCTAGCTGCAACGATATCCCATTCGGTAATAATTTTCACATAGGATTCGTTCTCCATGCTTTCTCCCCCAACTCCCGTTGTAGTGTTTCTAACCCCTTTTCTAAATCTAGTGCTGTAAGCACCTCTTGAAGATGGATTCCTAGTTCAACTAATGTAATGGCTACAGCTGGTTGGATGCCCGTTAAAACTACTTTTGCCCCCATCAGTTTGGACATACTAATAACATCGCCTAGTACTTTTGCAATAAACGAATCAATCACATCGATAGACGTTAAATCGATGACGACACCCTTCGATCCTGTTTCATGGATTTTATGAAGCAAATCTTCTTGAAATTGTATTGCCGTTTGATCATCAAGTTCCCACTGAATAGAAATAAGCAGGCAGTTATATAACTTTAGTATAGGTATTCTAGCGACCATTATGATTCCTCCGTTGATATGACCTTTCGATTCGTCATTTCCAAGGCAGCCTCAATTCCTTTTTGTAAGCTATTTTTTGTCATGACTTGAGTTAAATTAATTCCTAAATTAACGATTGTTTGTGCAATCTCTGGACGAATCCCAACGATTATACATTTTGCTCCTACTAATCTTACGGCTTCGGATGCCTGAATAATATGGTGGGCAACCATCGTGTCTACGACAGGAACTCCTGTGATATCAATTAAGACAACTTGGGCGTGGTGCTTAACAACCCCTTGTAATAAATTTTCCATAATCGACTTTGCTCTTTCTGTGTCAATGGTTCCAACTAACGGCATGATCGTAATATTATCAAAAATCGGGATAAGTGGTGCGGATAGCTCTTGAAGCGCAATTTTTTGCAAGGATACCGTTCTTTGCCAAGTTTCCGCATACTGATTAAACACTGCAACGTTGATTGGACTAATCCATTTGTCATAATCCAAAATAAATTCAACTTGTTCTTTTTCTGAAGTCTTATCTGCTATGGGAAAGAAAACAATTTTTCCAAATTCACTTAAACTGTCCATAATAAAACCTAATGTCCAGCCGAGTTGAACTATTTTTTGAGTAAATTCACTGATCTTGGTTTCACTATTTTTCTGTTGATTGGTAGAACTATTAATTAGTAGATTTATATAATCATTACAAATATTGATATAGACTTTCTCTGATATCAAATTTGCTGCTCTTTGTTCATCCATCAGAATTACTTTCTTCGACCACTCTTTTAAAATTTGCTCCCGGTTCGTTTGACTTAACAGTTTCTTCGCTATCCGAAGAATTACTTGTTATGTAACATTATACCAATTTACACTAGCTAAATAATGAATAAAATAGCATAGGTTCATAGCCCTAATATTTTCCATGTTTCAAACGAAAAAAAAGGGGTACACACAAGGTAGAACTAAATTTTCAAGGAATATAGTTTGTTGTTAATTGACCTAAACTCATTTTTTCTAATAGGAGGAGACGCAATGGATAAAGAGAAAATGCTCCAACAGTTTAAGGATTATGGATTTGAACAAGTGGAGTATTTAGGGAACTCCACGTATCGATTGCATATCATGAGTGATGTGACGGGAGCTTCCTACCCACTGTACGTAAAAACGGCAACCTCCGAAAAAGGCGGTATGTTCGTTCATTTCGAGGAAGCCGACTTTGAAGAAAATGATACCGTCCCGCTCCAGGTCCGTAGTGCAGCACTCGATATGCTGAAAGAATTAAAGCTATTATCCGTACCCCCATCAGTAGAAAAAAACAATAATGGCTCTATGGCACGGGATTTAGGCGAAATGAAGAAACTCGGCAAGGAAATGAGTAATATGAAAACAGGTACTCAGCAACTGGAAGAAGAAAATCTAATTCCTGATCCGCTCCAATAACAGCAACATCCTAGTAACGGTCCTCTATAGAGGGCCGTTACTTTTGTTTGGACAATCACATGAAAGAAACGAGCCTTACACAAGTCAAATATAAACGTGAACATGACGAGTGATCATTCACTCGTCATATCCATTATCATTCAATTATATTTTTATAGTTCCTTACAAGTTAGGCCGACTTATAGATTCGATTTTGTTTCCTGATTGTTAGAATTGGCGTTCTTACCCTGTTTCTCAGTCTCTTGATAAGGTTCTTGTCTGTAATTCTTGGAATTGAGGTCATCACCTGGCTGCCCCATCTCTTGAGCGTTGTAATTTCTAGACTCAGCCTCTCTTCCTGGCTGTCTTATCTCTTGATTGAAATTCCTAGAATCGCCCTCTCTATCTGGCTGCCTCATTTCTTCATTAAACTGCCTGGAATTGGATTCGTCACTTTGCGGATTTTCAAATTCCTGATATGCATCTTGTTCGGGTTTCTTAAAAGTAGTATCATCTTTACGGCCTGCTTCTTCCCTACTGATTGTCTCACTAGTATTCTTTGCCATTTGATTTTCCTCCTTTTAATTTTTAAAATTTTACTTCAGGTTAACTTGTAACCTTAATGATGTTGTACCACCCTTTTTAGGAACCTAAACTCTTTTTGATAGATTTGTTACTTCTGAACTATCTATCATCTATCGAAATCCTTTTCTATCAAGGCAATCATTCCATTATTTGAATTTGTTAAACTTGGCTGTTGATTTCCGCTCCAGGCGCTTCGCTTTCCGCGGGCGGTCCGGGAAGCCTCCTCGTCGCTGCGCTGAGGGCACTGAAAAAGTCCCTTGTTTTATAGCAGTTGTAGGTTGATTTTATCAACTCTTCAACTG
>NZ_JAGGQW010000065.1:0-1920 GCF_018613065.1 Bacillus sp. ISL-7
TTTTGAGGGAATGATACCTCAACAAAATAGTCTGGCAGCAATGGCGAGAAGGTCACACCCGTTCCCATACCGAACACGGAAGTTAAGCTTCTCAGCGCCGATGGTAGTTGGGACACGCGTCCCTGTGAGAGTAGGACGTTGCCAGGCTGTTTAATTTAATATTAAACAAACGTAATACTTTTTATTATCGCGGGGTGGAGCAGTCTGGTAGCTCGTCGGGCTCATAACCCGAAGGTCGCAGGTTCAAATCCTGCCTCCGCAATCAAGCGCATCTACTCATATAAAATACATAGAATTACATAATTTTTATTCGCCTTAAGGAGCTATTCTTAAGGTTTTTTTTATTCCATGTTAAATAAATGGAATATTATATTAGTTATAAATTTCAAAAACGAGTACTCTAATACTTACTTGGGGTGATCTTTAATAAAATGTATTGAAATAGATAAAATCATTCTGATTGCATTTCGGATTGTTTTTTTTCCTGATAAGCATCCTTGGTTTATTCCTCGTGAATCAAGAAATCTTCCTATCTTCCTATTCTTCTCCGTGGTTTACTTCCGAATAGTTCAAACATAAAACATTCTACCTTATTAAATCGAGACTATCTGTATGGATAAGACTCTGAAAAATATACATATCGAATTTGGAATTTTATTAAATTGGACTTTGAAGTTTGATATCTGTATTAACTACAAAAGGTTATTCAAACGTATCCCAATCTCGACAATTTTTTTGCTTCAAGGATGGAAAAGTCCTTTATAAGCAAGGGATCATACCAAAACTAAACAAACGTTTGATTAACAAAGGAAAAGGGAAAAAAGGTCCTTAAGAATGTAAGATTACGATGTTTTTTCTAATTTTTGAGAATTAAGAAGAAAACTACAAAAATCGCGTGACAATCTTTTTACATGCTAGGATGAAATATTCCTTTATAAGCAAGGATTCATACCGGAACTAAACAAACGTTTGATTAACAATGGAAAAGAGAAAAAAGGTCGAAGAATGTAAGATTACGATGTTTTTTTCTAATTTTTTAAGAATAAGAAAATAACTCCAAATAAATACACGGATAATTCGTGACAAAATGAAATTATAGCTCTAGAACAACTTGTGGCTGCAAAAAAATTTTCTAATTTCAATATGTGCTAAATTCACATCTACTATTATATACACGCCCGGACAACGTATAGTTTATAATTCAAGTAACACCACCAAACGGTCAGCAAGGAGGGTTTATTTTGAAGGATAATATATTAAAAGAAAAAGAGGTAAAATCACGCAACCGAGATAACTTTTTAATCAAGCAGCGTGCGTTTATTAAGCTGTATTTGATCTCGTGGATCGAGCAGGGGAGACCATACGGCCAAGAGATGTTGGATGATTTTTATAAAACATTTAAACACTTTGATTATAAGCCCAACCATTCTGAAGTTTACAAAGGATTGCACGAACTGCTGGATGATGGAATCATCACAAGGTCTCGCATTATAAAAGAGGGGTCAAAGCGCCAAGAGCTTAAAGTATATGAAATTGCCAATAAGGATGAAGCTAGACGGTATAAGAAGCAAGTCAAAGAAGATTTAGACCGCAGCATAGGCCTTTTAAATAAAGCAATTAGAGATAATTATTCATAAACTATAGGGTATATATCGTAGAACTGTAGTGGGTAAAAACACGACAGGGATGAATTTCTCCTGTCGTGTTTTTTAATTAACTTAGTTTTTAAGAGTATTTTCCCAATCAGCAGCAAATTTTTCGATTCCTTGATTAGTAAGTGGATGTTTAGAAATTTGCTCAATGACTGAAAATGGAATCGTTGCAACATGTGCACCTGCCATTGCTACACGAGTTACATGATCCGGATGACGAACAGATGCTGCAATAATTTGTGTGTCGAAATTATGAATGCGGAACAAT
>NZ_JAGGQW010000065.1:2056-29250 GCF_018613065.1 Bacillus sp. ISL-7
AGACTCTACTTGTGGAACTGCTTGGCAGATTTCTTGAATGCGGTCTTCGAATTTTACGCCTTCCTTAGCAACTAGGGAAGGATTGGTTGTAACACCAGATAAAACGCCAATTTTATATGCCTTTTTAATATCAACAAGATTTGCAGTATCAATAAATAATTTCATCGTATATTTCCTCCATTTTAAGATTGCAGTAGACTTTTTGCAGTTCGAACAACATTTTCTGTCGTAAATCCAAATAGCTCCATGACTGCAGCGCCCGTTCCTGAAGCACCGAATGTTTCAATAGATAATACTTTCCCTTCTGATCCTACATAGCGTTCCCATCCAAGAGAGATACCCATTTCTAGTGCCACACGCTTCGTAATAGAAGCAGGGAAGACAAGCTCTTTGTATTCTTTCGGTTGACGATCGAAAAGTTCCCAGCTTGGCATTGCGACAACGCTTACCGAAACATTTTCCTTTTCAAGTTCAGCTTTCGCGTTAATGGCTAATGACACTTCTGAACCGGTAGAGATCAAAATAACCTCTGGTTGGTCATTTGTTTGCGTTAATACGTAAGCTCCTTTAGAAAGGTTGTCTAAATTGGCTTGTGTTTCTTGGAACACAGGCAGGTTTTGACGGCTTAGTACCAAGGCAACCGGACCGTCTATTTGTTGTAGTGCATAAGCCCAAGCACTTGCCGTTTCGTTTGCATCTGATGGGCGAATTACGGTTAGCCCTGGGATCGCACGAAGAGAAGCTAGCTGCTCAATTGGCTCATGAGTTGGACCATCTTCACCAACCGCAATCGAATCATGAGTAAATACATAAGTGACTGGAAGCTTTTGCAAGGATGCCAGACGAATTGATGGTCTGAGATAATCATTGAAAACAAAGAATGTGCTTACAAATGGCTTTACCCCGCCATGAAGAGCCAAACCATTGCCAGCCGCTCCCATTGCGTGTTCCCGGACACCAAAATAGATATTCCGTCCGCTAAATGATTCTACCGCGAATGCTGCGTCTTCCTTTATATCTGTCATTGTAGAATGAGAAAGATCCGCACTTCCTCCAAAAATAGAAGGAACTGATTTTACAAAATGGTTAATAGCTTCTCCGCTGGCTACACGAGTTGAAATTGTTTTACCTGTATCAAATGTCAGGATGTCTTCCGCATTAATTAAAACTTCTCCCGTGATGGCATGTTGCAGTTCCTTCGCTAATTCAGGATATGTCTCTTGATAAGACTGGAATAATGCATTCCATTGTTGTTCTTGACTAATTCCTCTTTGTTTTAGCTCTTCAAAATGGGCTTTAACTTCTTCCGGTACAAAGAAATCCTCTTCATATTGCCAGCCATATACCTGTTTTGTTGCACGAGCTTCTTCTGCTCCAAGGGGATTTCCATGTGCTTTGTTTGTTCCTGCAACTTTGGGACTTCCATAACCGATAGTGGTTCTAATTTCGATCAAGGTTGGTTGGTTTGTATTTTGTTTAGCTAATGTAATAGCTTTTGAGATTTCAGCTACATCATTGCCATCTTCTACTCGTAAATATTGCCAATGAGCAGATTCTGTTCTTTTTTGAATGTCCTCTGAAAATGAAAGGTTTAATTCACCGTCCAAAGAAATATCATTTGAGTCATATAATGCAATTAATTTTCCTAGTTTCATATGGCCGGCCATAGACATGGCCTCATAAGAGATGCCTTCCATTAGATCTCCATCGCCAACTAAAGCATATGTATAATGGTCAATTACAGGGTATACATCCCGATTGAATTTTGCAGCTAAATGCGCTTCAGCCATCGCCATTCCTACTGCATTTGCAATTCCTTGCCCTAAAGGCCCAGTTGTCGCTTCAACACCTTCTGTGTGACCAAATTCGGGATGACCAGGTGTTTTGCTATTAAGCTTTCTAAAACTTTTTAAATCTTCTAAAGATAAATTGTACCCAGCTAAATGAAGCAAACTATACAACAAGCTAGATCCGTGTCCGGCAGAAAGAATAAATCGATCTCGATTAAACCATTTTGCATTTGCAGAATTATGATTTAGATGATGCGCCCATAGTGCATATGCCATTGGAGCAGCCCCCATAGGTAGGCCTGGATGACCGGAATTAGCACTATTGATCGCGTCAATAGATAAGGTGCGAATCGTATTTATAGCTAGTGTTTCAATACTATTATTCATATTTTTTTCCTCCTTTTTATTCATGTAATTTTTAAATTAGTACAAAATGTCGGTATTAGGTTTCTTGCCTCAAAGGATTTCTTGTTTTTGCATTTTAAAGCCGGTTTTTTCGTATTTAAGAACATTTTATCTTTATAAACAAGAAAAAACAAGAAAAATTTTGCCGGATTTTTTTAAAAATTGGTGAATTCAAGAAAAAATTATATAATATAAGAAAAAACATGCAAAAACACGGAGGCTGATCATTGTTATGCTAAGAAAAGAACGACAAAGCAAAATTTTACAAATACTTGAAAAAGAAGGGAAAGTCGTTGCTAAAGAATTAAGCATGAAATGGGATGTTTCCGAGGACACAATTAGACGAGATTTAAGGGAAATGGATTCATTTGGTCTTCTCAAAAGAGTACACGGCGGGGCATTTCCTGCATCTGCGAGCGCTTTAACCTTTTCTGAAAGAACGGAAGAAAATATAGATGCCAAAAAAGAATTGGCCTTAAAAGCAGTGAAGATTATTAAAGATGGACAAGTTCTTTTAATAGATGGAAGTACAACAAATCTTTTTCTTGCTCAAGAAATTCCAATGGAGTTTAAAGGGACCATTATTACGAATAGTCCCTCTATTAGTTTGGCATTATCAAAACATCCAAATACAGATATCATCCTTTTGGGTGGAACCTTTTTTAAGGAATCTTTTGTGACTGTAGGATTAGATGCAATTGAAGTGCTTAAAAATATTAGAGCCGATCTCTGTTTTTTAGGAGTGTATTCCCTGCACCCTGACTTTGGTGTCAGCATCCCTCATATAGAAGAGTCTCATGTTAAACGTCAGATGATTAAAAGTTCAAATAAAATCGCAACCCTAGTAACAAGAAGTAAACTTAATACTATTTCCAATTACTTGGTTGGTCCCGTTTCAGAACTTGATTACTTAATTACGGAAGACGGTCCACTAAGTCATAATTTAAACAAGTATATGGAATTAGGTATCGAAATTATTTAACTATAGTAGTGATTTTAAATTTGAGCTAAAGCAGCTAATAGTTTTCAACATTTTTCTATATAATGTTTAAAAACGTCATGATATACTAAAAATGTCCATGCCAAATAACCTTCCTTATTTCTTTTATGGGAAGGTATTGTTGTATATAGTTAGATATTGGTTTCTAAGCTACATCTTGGAAAGTAGTTCTACGTTTTAGTAAGGCATAAATACAATGTAAGAGCTAATTTACACAGGCAATGATAGCTACTCTAAAGGGTTTTCCTTCTTTTCGTTTCTTGTCATAAAACTCTCGTAGTCTTTTATTGCGTGGAATAAGATTATCCCGATTACCCTTTGAACAGCCCATGTATAAGGCGTGGCGAATTCAGCAAGTTTCTTGGCAGAATTAAATCGATCTATCTCTCCGATTTCGGAAAAAATCCTGGCAGCGATTTTTATGTCCGGTAGCTCGTCGGGCTCATAACCCGAAGGTCGTATTTTCAAATCAAACCTCCGCAATCAAGTGAATCTAATCATAAAAAATACATAGAATTACATATTTTTCAATAGCCTTAAGGCGTTTCCCCTAAGGCTTTTTTTCATTGTTAAATTAATGGTATATTTCATTAGTTAATAAATTTCAAAAACGAGTACTTTAAAAATTACTTGGGAGGCTTTAATATATTGTATTGAAATAGATAAACACCATTCTGATAGGAGGACGGCTTATTTTTTGTGCCTGATAAGCATTCTTGGTTTATTCCTCGTGAATTAAGAAATCTCCCTATCTTCTCCGTGGTTTACTTCCGAACAGTTCAAACATAAAACACTCTTCCTTATTAAATCGAAACTATTTATATGAATAAGACTTTGAAAGTTAGATATCTGTATTAACTACAAAATGCTATTTAATCGTATCCTAATCTCGACAATTTTTTTGCTGCTAGAATAGAAAAGTCCTTTATATGCAAGGGTTCATACCAAAACTAAACAAACGTTTGATTAACAAAGGAAAAGAGAAATAAGGTCGAAGAATGTAAGATTACGATGTTTTTTTCTAATTCTTGAAAATTAAGAAGAAAACTCCAAACATCGGGTGACAATCTTTTTACATGCTAGGATGAAATATTCCTTTATATGCAAGGGTTCATACCAAAACTAAACAAACGTTTGATTAACAAAGGAAAAGAGAAATAAGGTCGAAGAATGTAAGATTACAATGTTTTTTTCTGATTTTTGAAAATTAAGAAGAAAACTCCAAACATCGGGTGACAATCTTTTTACATGCTAGGATGAAATATTTCTTTATATGCAAGGGTTTATTCCAAAACTAAACAAACGTTTGATTAACAAAGGAAAAGAAAAATAAGGTCGAAGAATGTAAGATTACGATGTTTTTTTAAATCCTTTAAGATTAAGAAAGTAACACCCAATAAATACACAGAAAAATCGTGACAAAATAGAAATTATAGCTCTAGAACAACTTGTGGCTGCAAAAAAATTTTCTAATTTCAATATGTGCTAAATTCACATCTACTATTATATACACGCCCGGACAACGTATAGTTTATAATTCAAGTAACACCACCAAACGGTCAGCAAGGAGGGTTTGTTTTGAAGGATAATATAATAAAGGAAAAAGAGGTAAAATCACGCAACCGAGATAACTTTTTAATCAAGCAGCGTGCGTTTGTGAAGCTGTATTTGCTCTCGTGGATCGAGAAGGGGAGACCATACGGCCAAGAGATGTTGGATGATTTTTATGAAACATTTAAATATTTTAATTATAAGCCCAACCATTCTGAAGTTTACAAAGGATTACACGAACTGCTGGATGATGGAATCATCACAAGGTCTCGCATTATAAAAGAGGGGTCAAAGCGCCAAGAGCTTAAGGTATATGAAATCGCCAATAAGGATGAAGTTAGACGGTATAAGAAGTAAGTTAAAGAAGATTTAGACCGCAGCATAGGCCTTTTAAATAAAGCAGTTAGAGATAATTATGTATAAACTAATCTATGATAAATATTTCCGCAATATTAGGCGCTCCAAACGATACCTTATCGAAGCTCAAGTCGGTAAGAATCCGGATGTAGTCGTAGTTACAGACAACGGAGAAACGTTTTACAGCGTTAGTAAAGAAGTTTATATTAACGAACTGATTCCATTGGATTATGAAATCGCAGCAGCAGACAGAGAGTAATCTCCGTCTTTTTGTTACAACTCGATATCCTTAACGTTTACATCATATTCCTCGATAAATTCAACGATACCCACCAGTCGTTTTATTGCGTACTCCTTATCCGGACTCTCATCCGCAACCAACTCCGCAGCTAGATTCAGGACCTCCGATTTAATTCTAGATATTGTTAGTTTCGCCTCTAATAGCTCATTCATTAACTGGCCTCCAATGACATCAAGTAATGTAAATAGTTAAATTTTCCTGTGTATTCACAAAATTCAACTACAGTTTAGGAATGTGTATTTAATAACTGTATTATATAGTGAGAAGTTCAGTCTTATAAGGTTTTACTTTTCTAATGTTAGGTGGAATTTGTCATTCTTTGGTGGTAATTTGTAATGTTTGGTGGCAGATTGGTGGCAATGCTTATGACTAACTTCTGACATCAAGATTTTGCTGAACTTCCCACTGCGTTAAATGTTTCACAGAGTCCCTTGCAGCATCTGTTTCTTTTTGACTTTCCATTCTTGCAAGTTTTAAAGAAAGGTGCAAAAGTCGCTGGAACCATAACTTTCTTTAAAACCTATCACTTGGATGATTGCAGGTATTCTTCTTCTCCTCACATCTATTTTCGGTTTTGCCTTATTTATTTCCATTAGTTTAGGTGGAGAGAATCAATTTGAATCGGGGATGTCAGGAGAAGGAGCCGGAGGAACAGCGAAAGTATCAGCTGAGGTATTGCGATATGAACCCCTTATAAGGAATTATGCAGGGGAATATGGGGTTGATGAGTATGTGGGGCTTATCATGGCCCTTATCCAACAAGAGTCAGGAGGAAGACAGTTAGATGTGATGCAATCCTCCGAATCTATCGGTCTACCACCAGGAGCGATCACAGATCCCGAATTGTCTATTAAAATTGGTGTCAAATATTTTGCTGAAGTGATGAAGAAAGCCCAAGGAGACCCAAAATTGGCGCTTCAATCTTATAACATGGGGAGTGGATTTATTCCGTTCGCTCTAGAACATGGGGGATACTCCAAAGAAGTAGCCATCCAATTTAGTCAATTGATGGCTGCCAAAAACGGTTGGCCCCGATACGGTGATGTGAATTATGTTGAACATGTGCTTCGTTATTACCATTCAGAAGATGGAAGCATTGTGGTTGTGGGGGATGGTACCCAACGTTTTGATGTAGAGGAAGTCCATAATATTATGAAAAAGTTTCTTGGTATACCTTATGTGTGGGGTGGTAGAACACCAGCTGCAGGAGGATTTGATTGTTCGGGGCTATTAGAATATGCCTTCGCACAAGTCGGTATAGATTTACATGGGACAGCTCAATCCCAATACAACAAAACCATTCCCGTTCCTGAAGAACAAATTAAGCCTGGTGATTTGGTTTTCTTCTCAACCTACAAGCCAGGAGCTTCCCATGTTGGAATGTATGTAGGAAATGGAAAGTTCATTAATGCAAATGGCAACGGAATTTCTTATTCTTCTGTAGAAGAATGGAAGAAACTTTATCCCTTCTTAGGATTTAGACGGATTCCATAATGGGGGTGATAAGTTTATGGAACCACATCAAAAAAAAACTACATTTTGCTAATGATTGGATTTGTTGCTGCAGTTATTATCATTATGTATGTTTTTAGTCTGCGAACACAGTTGCAAGAAGTCAGAGCAAACCAAAGAAATTATGAAGAGAAGATTGCGTCTCTATCCTCTATCCAGAACACGGACGCATTAAAGGTAAACCGAGAGTTTCTAAAAAACTTTTTCACTTATCAAACGACTGCAGAAAGATATAAAAATATAAAACCATTGATGACTGATCAAGGGTTTAAAGCCACACATCCTTCTGGATCAGAACTTCCGAATTCAAGGGAATCAGTGAAATCATCTATGGTTGGTCTGAAGCCTTTTGAATATCAGTCCTCAAAGACAGAAGCTGAATTTTTTAATGAGTTTAAATTAACTACTGAATTTAATAATGTAGCAAATACTGAAACAGCAATTGTCAAAACGTCATTGATTTTTGTCAAGGATCAAGGTTGGAAAGGTGATGATGTTGAGTTTGTTGGGCAATTAACAGGGCGGGAATAAAAAGAATTGAAAGTTGGTAATTTTTATTTTATTCTCTTGGAACCGAACGTAAACGAAATTTCGATTTTACAAGCTAATTTTTCCTGTTTTTAAGAAGAAATTAGCTTTTTTAATTATTTTAAAGGGGTAAAGTCAGGAAACCGCATTTCCCTGACTTTACCCCATGCCCATCAAGTTAAAATTTTGCAGCACCTCCAGAACGAAATTTTAGACCTTCTTGTAACAAAGAAGATTGGGGGTGACCTTGTTTTCTTGGCTTGATAGGCATGCGTCAGGACCCCTTATAACATTTTCATAGAAAAGCGAAAGCGCCCGTTTAGTGACCTATGGACTTACTCTTGTGCAGTTGGACAAATAGAAAAAAACAGACTGGAAATCCAGCCTGTTTTCAATAAATACGCACATTTAATTTTAATTAGGAGCAAATTACTCCAATTCAACAATTGTAGCAACAGCTTGGCCGCCGCCAATGCAAAGTGTAGCTAAACCAGTTTTGGCATTTCTGCGTTTCATTTCATGGATCAAGGTAACAAGAATACGGGCTCCGCTGGCACCAATTGGATGTCCAAGTGCAATAGCACCGCCGTTAACATTTAAAATTTCATCTTTAAAGCCTAATTCTTTTCCTACTGCAAGGGCTTGGGAAGCAAATGCTTCATTCGCTTCGATTAAATCAATATCTTCGATTGAAATTGCTGCTTTTTCTAATGCCTTTTTCACTGCTGGTACTGGACCAACTCCCATAATGCTAGGGTCTACCCCGGCATTTGCAGTTGCTTTAATCGTAACTAATGGCTGAAGACCCAATTCCTCTGCCTTTTGCTTGCTCATAATAACTAATGCTGCTGCTCCGTCATTAGTCCCTGGAGCGTTACCTGCTGTTACAGTTCCGTCCTTTTTAAATGCAGGGCGCAGCTTCGCTAATATTTCTGCGGTGGTTCCTTTTCTAGGAACCTCGTCTGTATCAAAAACGATCGGATCACCTTTACGCTGTGGAATGACAACTGGAACAATTTCATCTTTGAATTTTCCTGTTTCGATCGCTTCAACTGCTTTTTGCTGGCTCCATGCTGCAAACTTATCCTGCTGCTCTCTGGTCAGCTCATATTTCTCTGCAACGTTTTCACCTGTGATCCCCATATGGTAATCATTAAAAGCACACCATAGACCATCATTGATCATGCTGTCGATTATTTTTTGATCTCCCATTTTAAAGCCATCGCGGGCATTTTTCAATAAGTATGGTGCCTGACTCATACTTTCCATTCCGCCTGCTACAACGATTTCAGCGTCTCCTGCAAGGATCGCCTGCATGGCAAGATGAACGGCCTTCATACCAGAACCACAAACCTTATTAATTGTAAAGGCCGAAGACGTCACTGGAATACCTGATTTTATCTGTGCTTGACGAGCCGGATTTTGACCAACACCTGCTTGAAGAACGTTACCCATTATGACTTCGTCTACCTGCTCCGGCTTCACTCCTGCTTTTTCAAGTGCTTCTTTGATAGTGACTGCTCCCAGTTCAGTTGCAGATACATTTTTTAAACTTCCATTAAAATTTCCAATTGCTGTACGAACGGCACTTACAATTACAATCTCTTTACTCATATTCTTTACTCCTTTTTTTCTGCTTTTTTAATTGTCTATTTTCATTGAATTTTATTGTTTTATGTAGAATGTAAATATAGTGAATAGAAAAATTAAGAAACTAGCCATTTATACTCTTGATCGGCTGGTGCATAAGCACCTTCTTTTGATCCATCTTAAGAAATGAAACCTCTGTAGGGGTTCCGAGATACGTAAAACTAGGGCATAGTGATACAATATTTACCAATGTGTTGATCTTTTATTAGGTACTTTTTTTATCTTCCTACTGATTTTTCACCACGAAGGATCATACACGTACTTAAAGTATGGGCAACTAATGAACCGCCTTCATCAAAAACATCGCACTTGATTAGCCCAATAGTCTTTCCTTTCTTTATAACCTCACCTTTTGCTGTAATTTTTTCATTCCAAATCGGTTTCAAATAATTAATTTTAAGTTCAACTGTCGTAAAGGTTTCATTCATTTCTAACAAACTTGAAAAGGCCACACCCATTGCCATATCAGCTATATCACATAATATTCCCCCATGGATTGTTCCCATAGAATTTGCATGTTTCTCCGTATTACACTCTAATTCAAAAACTGCTTTACCCTTCTCGATTTGTAACAACTCTGCACCAATTAACTTAGCGATAGGTGGTGGCGGAACCTCGCGATTAATTATTTTTTGCATATTTAAAATTCTCTCGTTCATATAAACCCCCTCTAACAAAAATACAAACCGGTCTGTTTTTTATTATACGTTAAACCAAGTTACAGTTGTCAATATAATTTTAATATTCTAACAAAAAAGGGGTGATTTAAATTAAATAAAAGGTTATATTTATATTAACAAGACCGTTCGGTTTGAAAATTCTAATGAAAATGAGGGTTAAAAATGCGTAAAGGAGAACGAACAAAACAGTTGATTATTGAAAAGGCCTCTGGACTTCTAAATACCCAGGGATACTTAGCAACTTCCATTACAGATATTATGGAAAAGGCTGGTATGGAAAAAGGAGGGATTTATAATCACTTTAAAAGCAAACAAGAACTTTCTTTGGATGCATTTTCATTTTCTATTGAAACGATGTCCACAACCTACCAAGAAGCAATTAGGAGCAAAAATGCTTCCATCGAAAAATTGAACGCAATTCTTGAAGTCTTTTTGTTATTAGCAGAAGGCAAGCCAATTCCTGGCGGCTGCCCAATTCTTAATGCAGCAATCGAGTCCGATGATGCGCATCCAGCCTTACGTGATGCGACTAGAAAAGCAATGAATGACCTTTATGATATGATACTTCGTATTATTCGGAATGGGATAAAAAACGGTGAAGTAAACTCTACAATAGATTCAGAGACATTCACAACGATCTTTATATCTACAATAGAAGGGTCTCTAATGTTGACAAAGCTTTATAACGACACCATTTATATAAATCGAGCCATTGGCTTTTTAAAAGACTATCTAGCTAAGTTTGAAACTAGAGACAAGAATTAAAAAGGTGACAAGAACATAAAAAATTTAAGATCAACTACTTAAATGTATAGGAGGTAAAATCAATGAGTACAGCTATTGAGAATGAAGTCATTTATAAAGCAAAGCTTGCAAAAAAGAAGCAAGTTTAGAAATGCAAAATAAAACAACTGAAGAAAAAAATACAACACTATTAGCAATTGCAGAGCAATTACTAATAGATCAAGCGTTTATACTAAAAGAAAATGCAAAAGACATTGAATATGGTCATAAATTAGGGTTATCTGAGTCCATAATCGATCGTCTTATGCTGAATCCAGAACGGGTTAAAGCCATGAGTGATGCAATTCATTTAGTAATTAATTTGCCCGATCCAATAGGAGAAGAATTGGAACGCATAAATAAGGATAATGGACTGATTATTAGTAAGCGACGTGTGCCACTCGGTGTCCTTGGTATGATTTATGAAGCCCGTCCGAATGTAACCATTGATGCAGCTACGCTATCTTTAAAAACAGGAAATACAGTTCTACTGCGTGGCTCTAGTTCAGCAAAACACTCCAATATGGCTTTAGTTAAGTCTATACATCAAGCATTGAAACGTGTGCAATTCCCTCAAAATGCGGTACTTTTAATCGAGGATACGTCACGCGAAACTGCTAAAATATTATTTAACTTAACAGAGTATTTGGACCTTTTAATTCCTCGTGGAGGCAAAGATTTAATTGATATAGTGGTACGTGAAGCAAGTGTGCCTGTTATTGAAACAGGGGCTGGTAACTGCCATGTTTTTGTTGATGCAACCGCAAAATACGATATTGTAAGACCAATCGTACTAAATGCTAAAACTCATCGTCCATCAGTATGTAATGCGATTGAAAGTTTATTAATCCATGATGAATTCTTTAATAATTATGGAAAAGAACTACTTGAAACGGTATCAATTGCTGGGGTTAAAATTTATGGAGATGAAAAAATTTGCAAATTATTTCCAACAGCCCTCAAAGCAACAGAGGAACATTATGCAAAAGAATTTTCAGATTTAATCATCAGTGTGAAAACTGTAAATAGTGTTGAAGAAGCCATTGCTCATATTAATCAATATGGTACAAAACATTCCGAGTGTATTGTGTCGGAAACGCCAAAGAATGTTGAACAATTCTTAAATGATATTGATGCAGCAGTTGTCTATCATAATGCCTCAACACGCTTTACAGATGGCTTTGAATTTGGATATGGTGCTGAAATTGGCATTTCAACACAAAAGCTACATGTAAGAGGACCAATGGGTTTACCAGCTTTAACGACGACAAAATATTATGTCAATGGAGACGGACAAATTCGTCTTTAATTAATCACAATATACATTATTGTGGTTTTTGATGATAAAGGGATAGTTCTTCAAACAAATAAAGTTGAGGAATTGGAAGTGTTTTTTATTATTTAAAATAAAAAGCCTTATTTAAGTAACCTGCGTTAATTTAATAAGCAAGCACAAAAAGATCTCCGGTTGAAGTTCCTTTTTCAATAATAAAAAAGGATTCGTCAATGTTTAAGATGATTATAAAGATTGACATCGACAAAATACGTGTATATACTCATAATTATAAGAGAACAAAATTCAACAGTTAGAGTATATCTTCTTGATTGTAGGAAAGGTTGGTGAAAATTATGAAAGAGCAAAATTCAAAGGCAGATTTTACAGGGACGACCGATTATGCAGCAGAGTGCGCTAGCTTGAATTTAAGAAAGGCGTCCCGGTTCATTACCAGTTTATATGATGAATATTTAAGACCAGTCGGGCTTCGGTCTACACAGTTGTCATTGCTGATGGCACTTGAACAGGCCGGGTCTGTCACCATTACATCTCTCTCCGAAATTCTTCTTATGGATCGGACCACATTGCCACGGGATCTCAAGCCGCTTGAGAGACAAGGCTGGGTGTCGATCACGGAAGGGGAGGATCGCAGGAAACGATTTATTGCTCTGACACCCGATGGCCGGGACCTTCTTAAGCGTGCGCTGCCGTTATGGGAACAGGCGCAAACCCGTATTCGAGACTATATGGGAGATGACCGTTATAAAGGTTTGCTTGGTCAATTGTCTGATATCGTTAAGCTGAACAGGCGAGATTAATTTTTTTCACTAAAAAGGTGTATATGCACTTAATATGAAAGGATGGATGAAAGTGTCCAAAATCAACAAACATCCCACAGTTGTGCGTTACTACGAATCCTCTGCGCAATCCACCACTCTCGACAACGAAACGATTGATTATGAGTGGATTCGTGAATTATGCCTTGAGGCCGGAGCTGACGATGTAGGGATTGTATCCATTGAACGCTCGGAATTGGATGATCAACGGGATGACATGTTATCCGCATTCCCGCATGCCAAGACTGTGATCAGTTTCGTTGCCAGAATGAATCGAGAACCGATCCGCACACCGGCGCGATCACTTGCCAATATTGAATTTCATCATACCGGTGATAAGATAGCGGAGATATCCCATCACATCGTGTCCACATTGGAAGCGCGCGGGATACGGGCTTTAAATTCAGCAGTTGGTTTCCCGATGGAGATGGATAAGTTTCCAGGCAAGACTTGGGTCATTTCGCTCAAACCTGTTGCCGTTGCGGCAGGGTTAGGCCATATGGGCATCCATCGCAACGTGATTCATCCGAAATTCGGAAACTTCATTCTGCTTGGCGCCATTATGATCGATGCCAGAGTCAACAAGGAAGACCGGCCGATTGACTACAACCCGTGTCTGGAATGCAAGCTTTGCGTAGCTGCCTGCCCTGTGGGCGCGATCGGTGCGGATGGAAAATTTAATTTTTCTTCATGCGCTACGCACAATTATCGTGAGTTTATGGGCGGTTTCAGCGACTTGGTGGAAACGATCGTGGATAGTAAGAACGTCAAAGAGTACCGGAATGAAGTACCGCTAACCGAAACGACTTCCTGGTGGCAAAGTTTGAGTTTCGGGGCTAACTACAAAGCGGCTTATTGCTTGTCGGTTTGTCCGGCGGGCGAAGATGTGATCGGGCCGTTTCTGAAAGACCGTAAAGGGTTCACGAATGATGTATTAAAGCCGTTGCAGGCAAAAGAGGAGACGGTGTATGTAACGCCTGGCTCTGATGCGGAAGCGTATGTCGTGAAACGTTTTCCCCATAAAACGGTAAAACGCGTCGGGAATGGACTCAGGCCGAACACGATCCGCCTTTTGATCACCCTGATGCCTCATGCATTCCAGCCGAAGCAGGCGTCGGGTTTAAACGCTACCTATCATTTTGCATTCACCGGAGATGAAACGAGACAAACGACAATCGACATTCGTGACAATACGATCCAGATTCGGGACGGTTTTCAGGGCAAGCCGGATATTCGAATTACGGTGGATAGCAAAACGTGGCTTAAGATCGTGGCGAAGGAAAAAAGTGTGGCGGCGGCGTTGCTGACAAGAAAACTGCGGATCAAAGGGAACCCCAAATTATTAATGAACTTTGAGAAATGCTTTGCATAAAATAGTGTATATACACTATTTTTATGCAAAGAGGGATTTGAATAATGGCAAAGTTGTGTAGGAAAGGTTGGTAAAAGCCAATGACAAATCTTATTGTTTCATAATTTGTATTAGAACTAGAATGTATAGAAATCATTGCCACTCTCAAAAGCCGTAAATTGAATATAAAGACGTATAAAGGAAGGGAAGTAAAAATGAAAAAATATACAATTGTAGATAAAGAAACTTGTATTGCGTGTGGAGCATGTGGAGCTACTGCACCAGCTATTTTTGACTACGATGATGAGGGGCTCGCTTTTGTTATTTTAGATAATAATGAAGGAACCGCCATCGTACCTGATGAATACGAAGATGACTTACTAGATGCTTTTGAAGGATGTCCAACTGAATCAATTAAAATATCTGAAGAGTCGTTTGAAGGAAATTCAAAGCTTGAATAGAAGTAAAAACAAAAAACGAAAGAAATAACTCTAGAACTTTATGTTTATTCTAACTAAGGATGATGATCATGATAGAAGAAAAGAAGATTTATGATATAACCATAATTGGTGGTGGACCAGTTGGCTTGTTTACAGCTTTTTATGGAGGAATGAGGCAAGCAAAGGTGAAAATTTTGGAGAGCCTCCCTCAACTAGGGGGACAGTTGTCGGCTCTTTATCCAGAAAAATTCATTTATGATATAGCTGGTTTTTCAAAAATACGAGCTCAGGAATTAGTTGAAAATTTAAAAGAGCAAATGAAGGTATTTGAACCGACAATTTGCCTTGAAGAAGCAGTTGAACAGATTGAAAAGCAAGTAGATGATACATTTAAGATAACGACAAACCGTGATGTTCATTATTCAAAATCAGTTATTATTACAGCAGGAAATGGAGCTTTCCAGCCTCGCAAACTGGAACTAGAGGATACAGTACGTTTTGAAAATAGCAATATTCATTATTTTGTGAACGATATGGACCAATTTAATGGTAGGAAAGTAGGGATTCTAGGTGGTGGCGATTCTGCTGTTGATTGGGCTTTAATGTTAGAACCAATCGCTGAAAAAGTAACATTGATACACAGAAGAGATAAATTTCGCGCGCATGAACATAGCGTAGAGCAATTGATGAATTCTTCAATTGAAGTGAAAACACCCTATATCCCTGTAGAGTTGGTAGGGGCAGATCATATCAAACAAATCGTTTTAGAACATGCTAAGACTAAACATAAACAAGTAGTTGACGTTGATGATTTAATTGTTAATTTCGGCTTTGTCTCCTCTCTCGGACCAATTAAAGAATGGGGATTGGAAATTGAGAAAAATGCAATTGTAGTTAATTCTAAGCAAGAAACAAATATTGCAGGCATTTATGCAGCTGGAGATATTTGTACGTATGACGGGAAGGTTAAATTAATTGCATCAGGTTTTGGCGAAGGTCCTACTGCAGTCAATAATGCCAAAGCCTATATTGATCCTAAGGCGAAACTTCAACCGTCACATAGTACTTCTTTATTTAGTTAGAGATAGATATTAAATCAAATATTTGGAAAAAGGGAGGTGTCCGTAGTGATAACAGAAGCAATAGTTATCGAGGCATTAAAACGAGTAAAGGATCGTGACTTAAATAAAAACATTATTGATACTGGTGGCCTTCGTGAGCTAAAAGTAAAAGAAGGAAATGTTAGTTTGAAAATTGCACTAGCACAAACGGGAACACCTGAGCAAATGGAAGTGCAGCAAGAAATAGTAAATGTGATAAAAGGAGAAGGCGCAACTTCAGTAGGTCTTCGCTTTGAGGAATTAAAGAACGAGGAGCTTCAAAAACTTGGTGGCCTAAATGAGCCTGCTTTTAACGGACCGCAGATTCTTGCTCCTAATAGCAAAACAATCTTCATCGCTGTAACGAGTGGAAAAGGCGGGGTAGGTAAATCAACTGTTTCTGTTAACCTTGCGACAACTCTTGCCCGTTTAGGGAAAAATGTCGGAATCATTGATGCTGATATTTATGGATTTAGTGTACCCGATATGATGGGGATTGAAGAAAGACCGAAAGTAATTGCTGATCGAATTTACCCTGTCGAGCGTTTCGGTGTCAAGGTAATTTCAATGGGTTCCTTTGTTGAAGATAATGGACCTGTTATTTGGAGAGGGCCGATGCTTGGCAAAGTGTTAAATCAATTCTTTACGGAAGTAGAATGGGGAGAAATGGATTACTTAGTTCTTGATTTGCCACCGGGAACCGGAGATGTTGCACTCGATCTTCATACAATGCTCCCACACTCAAAAGAAATCCTAGTCACAACGCCGCATGCAACAGCTGCCATTGTAGCAGCACGTGCCGGTACAATGGCGATAAAAACACATCACGAAATTCTAGGTGTTGTTGAAAATATGACTTATTTTGAAAGCGATGTGACTGGTGAGAAGGAATATGTATTTGGAAAAGGTGGAGGAGAGCGACTGACCGAGGAATTAAAAACTGATTTGCTTGGACAAATCCCCCTTGGGCAGCCTGAAGTAAATGAAGAAGATTTTGCACCTTCAATCTACAGTGTGGATCACCCAATTGGGAAGATTTACGAGCAAATTTCGAAACGAGTGATTGAAAAAACAAGAGGGTAACTCAAAATCAAAGGGTCTGACCCCTAGCATACACTTTATAATGTTGTGCAAATGCTCAATGCTTAATGGTGAATTCGGCAGTGGAATTTGGTAGCGCATGATGTCGATATTAATACAAGGTCCACTGAAGCGTTCACAGCAGTAGAGCAGGTGCCGACTCTTTGCCGCCGTTTGTTTTTTTAATAAGAACCAAGCCGCCGATGAACAAATTTTCTCCGGCCAACTTGCATACGTACAGCATTTATTCAAACAGAGCATCTTCTTGCGGATCTTATCCGCAAAGGACAGCAAACAGGTGAATTTCCATGTGATGATGATGCTAAAGTTTTGGCAGAAAGCTTGCACAATACTTTGCTTGGGATTCGGGTACTTGCAAGAACCTCAGCTATCAAAAAAAGTTACATCGTATAGCGGATTTTTCTTTAGTAATACTGAACAAATGAAGTTTTTTTATAAATTAGAATGAATGTTCTCAAAAGCATGCTTACGCTCTTTGAGAATCTTGTTGCACAATAAAGCAAGTAAAGCCACTATATAAATCATTTATAGAGAAAGGATTGATTTTTATGAAAATGGATTCCAACACAATTCTCATAACGGGCGGAACATCCGGGATTGGATTCGAGCTTGCTGCTCAGCTCCTTCAGCTTGGGAACACCGTAATTATTACCGGGCGGTCTATGTCCAAACTGGACTTAGCCAAAAAGAAACTGCCAAACGTTCACACATTTCAGAGTGATGTAAGCGATCCAAAGGCCATATCTGACCTTTATGAAAAAGTAATCAGTCAATTTCCAGAACTGAATGTTCTGATCAATAATGCTGGGGTTATGCATAAATTGAACTTTCATACCAAAGATGTTGATTTAGTGGATTTCAGTAGCGAGATTGAAATTAACCTCAGTGGTTCGATCCGCATGGTGAACCAATTCTTATCGCATTTAAAGGCGAAGAAATCCGCTGCGATTATGAATGTCTCATCCGCACTTGCATTTGTTCCTTATCCGGCATTGCCCGTATATAGTGCGACGAAAGCCGGTATTCATTCATTTACACAATCACTGCGAATCCAGCTAAAAAATACTAATATTAAAGTGTTTGAATTGGCGCCTCCAGCTATTCAGACCCCTTTAGTTGAAGTTTTTGATGCCGACGAGATCAAAGCCATGAAACCAATGGATGCCGGTAAGATGGTTAGGTATACAGTCAAGGGTTTGGAAAAGGATCGCTTTGAGATCCTGCCGGGCCAGAGCAGTGCGCTGAAGTTCATGAGTCGTGTTGCGCCTCAGTTTATGTTAAATCAGTTAAGCAAAACCAAGAGTTAACTATACGGAACAGTGGTACATTAAACTCTTTGCGTTTAAAAAATATCCAATTCTATCTCTAAAATAATAGAGGTAACAGGATTAAAAAAAGGAGGAATATATAGACATTTTGATAGTAAGGACGAATTGGCCAAAGCTTCGTTTTCATACTTTTTAATCATCTAAAAGAAAATTATTTACAAGCTATCAAATCCAAGGAAACTGCAAACGAACAATTTCAGGCTTTTGCTTCTATTTTTATGACTTTGAACAACAATGATATCTTAGTGGGTGGCTGTCCCTTAATGAATGCAGCCATTGAAGCAGATGATTCAGAAATTTTGATTGAAGATGCAATTAAGGAAGGTTTTGATGGCTTAATAAAGATGTTCAAGAATTTGATTGAATTTGGTCAGGGTCAAAATGAAATTAACATGAATGTTGATTCTGAACAGATGACCGTATTCATTCTCTCTTCCATGGAAGGTGCATTGGCCCTTAGCAGATTGTATAAGGATAAGCGATATTTAGACATGGTCATCATGCAGATAAATGCTATTCTTTTCTAATTCTATTTTTTATTCTTTTTTTTGAACAAAAAGAGACCGATTGGTTTTTTATTCAGGGGGGATTTATATTCTAGCACATAAAAAATGGTCTATGTGGTCACAACTTATTGCGGGTTTCTTGTTGGTTATTTCGACTACCGGCTTTGCAAGATTGGCTTATGGTGTGTTACTGCCTTTTATGCAAGCCGACTTAAATATGAACTACACACAGGCAGGATTATTAGCAACAACGATCTCGCTTGGCTTTCTTGCAATATCCCCCTTAGCTGGGTTATTAGCACTCAAGTTTGGAATGAAACAAGTCATTATGGCAGGTGGCTTTCTCGTCACAGTTAGCTTCCTTTTTCTTTCATTCTCGAACTCCTTTTATCTATACATGCTTATTATGTTTTTTTGCGGGGCAGGAAGTGCTTTAGCCTTTTCCCCCATAATGTCTTTACTAGTCATCCAATTCCAAAAGAAAAAGGGATTAGTACTCGGTGTCTTATTAAGTGGGGTGGGTTCAGGAATGCTTCTTAGTGGTCTCATGACCACCTATTTGATTAGGTATTTTCCTGTATGGGAATGGAGGGCTATTTGGATAATTTTTTCCATTACCTCTATTTTATTCACACTACTCTCATGGATCGTATTGAAAGAACCAGGAAAGAGTGTGACTAACAAAGATGATAGGAATCAAGGAGTCGCTCATGCTTACAAAAACCGAAAAATCCTTAGGATAGGTATTATTTACTTTTTAATTGGATTGGCTTATCTTATCCCAATCCTTTTCCAAACATCATTTATGATACACTCTGGGATCAGCGAAAGAGTGGCCGGTAGTTTATTTTCAATTTCTGGCTTATTTACAATTCTTGGAGGTCCAATTTGGGGCGGCGCTTTTATGGAGTAACGAAAAAGCCCAATTTCTGCATTAAAATTGAGAAATTGGGCTTTTTATTTTGGAATTTCCTTAACGTTGTAAATTCGCGTTTTACTGGTGGTACCCCATGCCCATCAAGCTAAGGCAAATAATTAACCCCCTACACGAAAAAAGCGCTATCCTTTCTGTAATATGATGGAAAGGATGGTGTATTTTATGTGCCGAGATGTTTCAGATGAACTGAACCTCTTTTCGCTGGAATTACAACAATCTTTGTCTCCTTATGTACTTAAACAATTGGCCAAAGAGGTAGGTTTTGTTCAAAGAACTAGTAAGTATCAAGCTAAAGATTTAGTGGCGTTGTGCGTGTGGTTAAGCCAAAAGGTAGCGAATACTTCCTTGACTCAGCTATGTAGCTGTCTAGAATCTTCAACGGGTGTATTAATGAGTCCAGAAGGACTCAATCAGCGATTTAATCCTTCGGCTGTCAGGCTCCTACAAAACGTATTCACTTCATTGCTTACTCAGAAGATGCAAACTTCTCAGGCTATTTCTCATCGTTATGCTTCTCAATTTCAGCGTATACGAATTTTGGATTCTACGACTTTTCAACTTCCAGATGTTTTTGCCTCTACCTATCAAGGATCTGGCGGGAGTAGCCATACAGCTGGCGTAAAGATCCAATTGGAATACGATCTTCTCAGTGGCCAATTCCTGCATGTTCACTCTGGCCCAGGTAAACAAAATGATAGAACCTACGGTTCCACTTGCTTACAAACGGTACAAACAGGTGACTTATGTATACGCGACTTAGGATATTTTGACCTGGAAGATCTCCATCAAATGGATGAGAAAGGAGCGTATTATATCTCTCGCTTAAAATTAAACACCCGAATTTATCAGAAGAATCCTAATCCAGAATATTTTAAGGATGGGAGAATGAAAAAACAGTCGGAGTATATTCAATTAGACATGGAAGATCTCATGTTACAGCGACAACCAGGACAAACCCATGAAATTCACAAAGCCTATATCGGATTGTATCAAAAGCTTCCAACTCGAGTGGTCCTACATCGATTGACAGAAGAACAAACACGGAAACGTTGGGAAAACCAGGCGCTAAAAGAGAAGAAGAAGGGCATTGTCATGAAAGAACGAAGTAAGCGTTTAAGTGCGATGAACGTTTATATTTCGAATCTTCCTGCTGAAGAAGTCCCGACGGGACACATTCACGATCTTTACTCCCTACGTTGGCAGATTGAATTACTGTTTAAAACATGGAAATCCTTCTTTAAAATTGACCATTGTAAAGAAATCAAACGAGAGCGATTAGAATGCCATCTCTATGGTCAATTGATTGGCATACTTCTTTGTTCTTCCACTATGTTTCAAATGCGGCAATTACTCCTCGATAAGAAGAAAAGGGAACTTAGTGAGTACAAAGCGATTTATATCATCAAGGATTACTTTCCTCTTCTATTTCAGGCTATACAAAAAAGTACCCAAGAATTATCAAAGATCCTGCTTCGCCTATTTATCCTCCTACAGAAAAACGCGCGAAAGTCCCACCGTTATGAGAAAAAGACAGTCTTTGATATTTTGGGTGTTGTCTACCATTATACAGTGTGTCACAAGAAAGCAGCATAGCTGTTAAAAAATGACTTGTTAAAGGTTTATTTGGCATGCCTTTATTCAGTTGCATAGAAGACTGGCTTGTGGAAACAGCTCAACTTAAATATTTTTAGGTATTAGCTTGATGGGCATGGGGTACCGCCAACAAAATGCGGATTTCGCACGCTAAGACAATTTTTTACAATAAAAAGCCGGATTCCTGCATGCTAAGAGGTTTCCGGCTTCCATTGTTTAAAGGTTTAAAGGCCTTAATAAACTTAAATTAGTCACTTGTTCATTATCAAAATTGTATTCTCCTAAGAAATTTATGTGTTCCCACCCTAAAGGTGAAATATGACTCAAGAGAGCTTCGTTAAACTGACCTATTTCCTTTTTATATTCGGCTGCTTTCGCCAAATATACTGTATTCCAAACACTAATAGCGTTGATGATGATATTAAGCGCACTGGCACGTTGAAGCTGATCCTGCAATGCTCTTTCTCTAAATTCTCCATGTTTACCGAAAAAAATAGCTCGTGCTAAGGCATTCATGGCTAAATTTTTCTTTCAATGATATATCAAAATTTTTCCTGCTTTAATCAAACGTATGATTAAATAAAAAGGCATGTTAAAAATTAATGTTGAATTTCATTAAAATCTAAAAGGACCTGTTCTGGGTGGGTGTTGTAATTGTTGAATGACAATAAGGATGTTGTTTGTAAAGTTATTTAAAACCCCATCCATGATATTCAGCAATCGGGCTATTTTCTTGAATAAGACTTTTTAAAAAAACTGGATGTTTGTTAATGTGAATATTGTGAAGAATTGAACTTAAAACTAAAAAGCCGTTTTATAAGGCGCACTGACTATTTTAATTATTATTTCTTTGAATCTGTTTGTATATAAGCTTTGATAATGAATTTTCCGCGCTTATATTTCCCTTTTGTGCTTCTTTTTTCAGAAGTAAGATCATAATTCCACGAGGGACAATAATAACAGATAAAAAAGAACAAAGGTCAATTATTTTTGCATAAGGCTTTAAGTAAACAAAAATTCCCATCTTGGATAGTAAGAAGCCATAATATCCAATTATCAATAACCCTGAAAACAGTATGCTCCAACGCAAAAAACTATCCCAAGGAGACTTGTACTGGTATAAAATCATAGCAATTAATGGTGCAACCGTTAAGCTACTTCCGAAAAAATTCGGATAAACAGGAGATATAGCAATTTTTACTGCCCAAAAACCAAAAAACATTCCAATTGAATCGTAAACTACATATGCCACTGCCACCAAAGAACCATATAACAAAATCTCCACTATTCGTTTTTTGTCTACAAGATAAAAAAATAATAAATAACAAACAAGCACTACAAACAGCGTAAAAAACCATTCAAATGTAAGGAACTCTTGTTTAATCCATTTGGTTAAGATTAGATTATTCAATGCATCAGATTTTTGCATTATTTCTTCGTTTTTTTGCATTATTTCTTCGTTAGTAATCATTACAGTTCCCCCTTTTAAAAAATAGATAGTTTTAACATTTGTAAATAATTTAAAATTTATTCTATAAATTCAGAGCATTCTTGTTTCATTAAAGGGGGATTTAGGGGGAAAAGTGCACCAACATCCAATAAAATATCTTCCGTAGTCGGGCGCTTTTCTTTAGTAAGGATTGCAGTCTTTTTGCATGCTCCGGGAGCACCGATAAAATGACAAGGCAAAAGAAAAGGACCTGGATATTTTCTCTACCCCGTCCTTTTCTCAAAATCATTTTGTTCCTTCTTAACACCTACTTTCCGAACAGTCGTGCAAAGAAGCCTTTTTTTGAAGTGGTAGCTAATTCTTTTCTGAACTCCTGGGTTTCCCTTATCGATTGCATAAGCAATTCTGTCAACTCCTTATCCTCCCTCTGGTCTGGTACCGTTGACAGACGCCATGCGGGGCTTTCTCTCCTTTGTAAGCAGCCGCCCCTTGTCTTAACCTTAAGGCAACACTCAAGCCTTTAAGGCTTGTAGGTTAGTTACTTACTAAAAGCGTGAAGGTGACACTATCACTGCTATCCAGGCATTATGGAGACCGAGAAGTCACTAACAGTGAGTGATGAATCATGAATAACGTGTCACTATTTGGGTACCACATAAACAAAAGATGCATTGAAATGGGGATAAAAATGGAAGTTAAAAGTTTGGATGATGATAAGGTTGTAATAGCAGGAGTGATAGGCGCTGTTTCAACACTTGTAGGAGAAATTACCTCATGGATATTACTTCGTTCAGGTTACGATAAGAAGTACACTTTATACCAATTAAACAGCCTAATGATTACCGTTAAGGATAGGCCAACTGAATTAATGGGTTTGATAATAAATTTTGGGATTGGTTCTATGTTAGGAGCTATGATTTATCTTGCACTTAGAAAATGGGGGCACAGATATGTTCTCCTGATCTGTGGTGTAATCAGTCTATTTATGTGGTTTTTATGGGAACTTCTTTTCACTATGTCTATTGAGGGAAAAACTATTCTATAAGACCAGTGAGTAGTTATTATAGTCATTTAATTAGCTCTTTGGCATATGGAGTTTCCATGGGACTAATGTTAAAAAATTTCATTTTTAACAAAATTAAGTAACTAAAGTTTCGCTTCCCATATGGAATGACCTCCAATTGCCAGTTGAGAGACTAACAATTGGAGGGCAGTTGTTTTTTACTGAGCGACACATGGACCACAATTAAGATTCAAAGTAAGTTTTTGGCAAGTCATTCACTTCATATGCAGCATGTATTCCGGATTCGATTGCTCCTTGGATCCAACCGTGAGTAGTTGAGGCATGTTCGCCTGCAAAATGTACTCTTCCTTCGGGTGTGGAAATATAAGGGGTTAACTCTTTTACCTGTTCGGGTTTAAACAGCGTAAATGCTCCAGCAGAATACGGATATCGAACCCAACTGTGGCTCGTTCCTCCTTGAAAATCACTATAGACCTGTTTACCGTGGATCTCTGCTAAATTTTTTAAAACAAATTCCAAGCGACTATCCTGATTCAAACTATCCCATGGTATCGCATCATCTTCCCATGTATAACTGCCTAAAATGACACCTGTTCCTTGTGTACCGAGGCCGTGGCTGGGGTACTGAACATATTTAATCGGGAGGTCAGTAACAGTTTGCCCGCCATACAAACCTTGTTTCTCCCAGAACCTGTTTTTAAACTGGATCCCTGTCTTCGTAGACTCTGCATATTTTAGTTCCCGAATAGCCTTCCATTTATTTTCGGAAAATGAATCACGAGGCTCAATTTCTACAAATTGCAGTACTGAAAAAGGAATTGTCACAATCGCAAGATCTCCAGTAATTTGAAAAGGTTCTAAGATTCGATGGACAGAATGAACGGTTACTTGATTGTCGTGCTGTACAATTCTTTTTACATTTTGTCCGTAATAAATATTATCTTTCAATTGATTGGTAAATGCTTTAGGAAGCAGGTCATTACCTCCTGTTATTTCATAAAAAATATCAGGGATTAACAGTTCACGAAATAGTTCCAAAAATGAAAGCTCAATAAGTCCTTCCAGTGTAAGCATGACTTTAATCATTTCGATGGCTCCGGGAGATAATGTGACTCCGAATGGATTGTATCTTAAATAAGTATCCATCGAGTATTTATCCAATTCCCGAATGACCCAAAGCCAATTTCTTCTGGGGTTCTGGTTAATAAAATCGGTAACCGGTTTTATCGCTGATTGAATCAACTCTTTAGCTGTTTTCCCTTTTTCATGCGGGAAAACGGGAAAGCGTAATATTTGAGGGTTCTGTTCGTACGCCTTTAATCGTGCTTTAACCCCTTTTACATAGATAATATCGGCAGGAGTCGAATTGATAAACTTATTAACAGGGAGCTGGAATTTTTTTATATATTCCAAAGTCAATAAATGCGTACTGGGAATACGCATCGCACCAGCTTCAAGATACTGCTCATCCCTAAAATCCCCCCTTAATGTATATATCCGTCCTCCCACCCTATCAGTTGCTTCAATGACCGTTACATTGTGGCCGGCCTGCTTAAGCAGAGAGGCTGAGACCAGTCCTGCCATACCTGCACCAATAATAATGATCTTCTTGGGTATTTTGGGTATTTTGGTTTTTTCTAGTCCATTTCGTATAATTGACATCATATGATCAGAGGATAACTTGGGAAATACGTAATTTAACATACTTTTCCTCCTCAAAATGGGATAGACCAGGAATTGAAATTTAGTCTACTGCCATTTTATTCAGCAAGAAAAGCGAATTAGAATAAATATCAAAATGATTATTCCACTAGCTCAGAATCTTTTCATAGTAAGGGAATTTGCTAAGGAATAAAACTTGTAAACCGGCTAAAATTTAAGAATCAATCCATTGAACGTCGTAAACATTTCTAGGTGAAATTGACAGCCTAGGATTGGCTGTACGGCGTTTTTGGCGATTGGTCCTTGGAATGAATCCCATATATATTTTGTCTTGTTGCATAATCGGGCGCGTTAGTGGAAGAACAATTAAGTGATTTTAGGATTGAGACATATCTTAGTTATTCCATAAAAGGGCGCAATTCTGCAGTAAGAATTGTGCTCTTTCTTTATTTTAGGGCCAGATTATTGAATATCAATCGGTGTAACTGGCGATATAAAAAACATCTCAAAAGACCATCATGATGATGGTTATTTTTTTTACCGATAAATGGATGTATTTAAAGGTTTTGTAGAATCCACGAAGAATATTACTTAATATGGAAATTGGAGGGATAAGGATGAAATTTTTGGTTTTAATTATAAAATTAAGGGTCTATTTTATACTTTTATTTTGTTTTTAATATTAGGATTAAGTGGGTTATATATATCTAATTCAGTAAAAATAAAATATCAAAATGCCCGGGATAATTTTATAAATCAGTTTATTGATAATAAAGACCTTTCAAATAAGGATATAAAAAAAATAGCAAATTCTATTAAAGAATTTAATAAAAAATTTCATACCTTTGAAGATCTGGCAATTTTTCATAAAGAGAAAGGCATAGTCGTTAATCAATATTCTCATTTAGATTATAAAAATGCTGAATTTTTATTTCCTCTAGATGCAAAACAGAAAGATAACTTAATAACAAAAGGGTTCCGTGTAACGGAAGAATTTACGGTTGGGAATTTTGTGATTGTCCATAATTACTTTCCTGATTGGTATTATTTATTACCAATAAGTTTATTTATGATCAGTGCAATCTTACTAATAATTTGGTTTTCGGCTCAAATGAAATATGGTAGGAAAAATAGACTTTTAAAAATCAAACAGATATGAGAGCAGTGATTCAATGTTACTTCTTAATGGAAGGATTTTAATTGTTTTTGTAGTTATATGTTATTTAGCTTCGTGTATCTTAGCCAGGATTACAAATAAAGATAAAAAACCAGTAAATTGGATGAGGGAAGTTATTAAATTTTTATTTGTTTTATACTTAAGTATGGTTGTTGCTGTAACTTTATTTCCAATAATAATTGGACATAATCCTAATATTCAAAACGAATATCGTTCATTAAATTTTATACCACTTGTATCCATCTTCAGATATTTTAGTCAAATTGGTACTGCTTATGATGGTGATGTTGAATTTATGATTGAATTAATTGCCAAAAATATAGGTGGTAATATTTTATTACTAATGCCTTTAGGTTTTTGCGCACCAATATTATTTAATAAATTTAATAGCTTTAAAAATGTTGTATTACTTGGTTTGTTTATGTCCATTTGTATTGAATGTATTCAGTTTTTTGAACTAATATCTGGAATAGTTCTTTGGCGTTCGGTGGATATTGATGATGTGATTTGTAATGTAATAGGAGCTGTTTTAGGATACCTTATATATACCCTTTTGTTTCGATTTGAAAATATGAAACCAGAGAAGTTTAAAATGTAGACCCGTTATAAACCCATAATTGCAAGGAGGGGCGAAAGCTTTGAGATTTTTACCTATAATTATTTTTTGTATTTTGCTACTTGTAACTGGTTGTTCAAATAACGTAAAAACAGTAAATGAAGAAAATTTACAAGTAAGCCCAATTTTTGAAATGACAGGTAAAAACGGAGAAGGAGAAAAAATTACAAGCGATTGGATTGGAGAAAAAGAACATTTGGCTATCACTAATAACCCATTGTAAACGATAAACTAGAATCA
>NZ_JAGGQW010000066.1 GCF_018613065.1 Bacillus sp. ISL-7
TTATATACACAAGAGTTTGAAGGTGTTGAACAATTTAAACAAGAATTAGCAATTTATATCGATTATTACAATAAAAAACGAATTAAGACAAAATTAAAAGGTTTGAGTCCGGTGCAATACCGTACTCAAACCCTAGAAGCTGCTTAATTAAATTACCTGTCTAACTTTTCGGGGTCACTTCATTTTGGATCGGTTAATTGTTTATTGGTATTTTCAAAACCTGCCCTGCATTTAGTTGGTTACTCGTTAGATGGTTTGCCTCCATAATAATTTCCATTCCCTTTGGGGACTGATAATACGTCATTGCTATCCTATAAAGGTTTTCATTTGGTTTAACCGTATGAGAAATGATTTTACTAGCTTCTGGTTCCGTCGATACTACGCTAGTTTCTGATTCTTTTTCTTTTTCACTATTAATATCTGATACCTGAGAATCCGTTTTGTTTTCATTTGTACTCTCGGGTTGAACAGATGTTTCCACAGCCGTTTCAGTTTGTTCTACTCCGGCGTTAGGTTCTTGGCTAGTTTCTTCTGCATCATTAGCTTCAGAAATTGCTTCCTTCGATTCATCAGGATTTTCTAGTGTTTCCTCGTCATCTTTAGAATTTTCCAAATTAATCGTTTCATACCCTACTGATTCAACTGATAGTTTTTCAACACCATTTATTTTTTTAGCACCGTTACTGTAAGAGATTACACTAAATATGATTATAGGCAGGAGGATAAAGAACAAAACTAATAGACGAATAAGTGGATATTTTAGCTTCCATTTTGTTTTTTTCTTCTTTGGGCGATGTATCTGCTCCCGTGGCGGCAAAACTTCCATGTCTTCGACTTTTTCATTAATTTTTTCTATTCGCTGTTTTAATCTTTCCGCTTGGTCCCTGAATGGTTCTTCATTATTCATGGAGCTACTCCTCCCTGTTCATCTTCTCTGATTGGTCGTATAAATTTTATATATACTCCTAATAAAAAATCAATGACAAAATGCATAACAATTGTGACTGCTAAATTGTCTGTCCACTGAAATATTAAACCAATAAAAAAACTTAATATAACAATATTTACAAACAAAAACCAATTAAAAAGGTATCGATAGTGGATGATTGCAAAAATAATACTTGCTAAAATGAGGCCTACTTTTGTTTGAATGATCCCTCTAAACAATAATTCTTCACTAAAAGCTACTAAAAGGGCAATGATAAGGATGTGAAACAAATTTCTATTTTTAAATATTCTTTCATTCAAACCGCCATCATCATAAAAGGACGAGGGCAGCGATTTCATTAAAAGTATATCGACCATTACCACTGTAATACCGGCAGGGAGTCCGATTGATATAATATGAAAGTCATTCAAAGAAATATTATTTAAATAGGAGAAATGGTCAAAAAATATAAAACCTAATATCAATGAGATTACACAGAGAATTCCCTGTGTCATGTACAGGTGAAAAAGCAAATCTTTATCCGTTAATTCATTAATTAATTCAAAATACTTTTTTTTCATTCCCTCAACTCACAATTGATTAGAATTTTAGCAAGATAGTCGTTCCAGTTTTTTTCATTTGTTTTTACTGAAGGAAAATGATTAGAATTAATATTTTGATAATCATTTATTTGAAGCCCGCAAATGTCGCAGCATGGATTTAGCTTGTTAGACAATATTTCATCAAAATAATGTAAAATATATTCACGTCTGCAAGAATTGGTTTCAATCCATTTTTTCATGCAATAAATATTATTTTTCTTAATGGATAATCTTTCCTTAACAAAATCATTAATTGTGCATTGTAATTTTTCAAGGCTAGCCATTTCTAGAAATGAATTATTTACAAAGTCCTCAACAATCCTCCATTGAATCTCGGTAAAACCGCCAAGCTCCATTAGTTTCGTATTTAGATTGACCTTTCCATCCTTCAGAAGATGGTCATGTTCTACCTTTTTAAACAACCAGTCTATTTGCTGTTCAGATGGCAATTCATTCTCTGCAAGCTGGATTGGAAGCTGTTCATCCCCTGGCGAATATAAAAGGATGGCAATACTCGGTTCGCCATCACGACCTGCCCTTCCGATTTCCTGTAGAAAAGATTCTATTTGCATTGGCATGTGATAGTGAATAATAAAACGGATATTTTCTTTATTAATACCCATGCCAAAAGCACTCGTAGCACATATTACATCTAATTGCCCATAGATAAACTGTTGTTGAATCAGTATTCTTGTATTTTGATCCAATCCGCCATGATAGGCCATTGACTGACAGATACCTTTTTCTGTTAGTAAGGTCGCCATCTGTTCAGCAGCTTTTTTACTTGAAAAATAAATAATTCCCGGTTTTTTCAATTTGGCAACAAACTCGAGGACACTGGCTTGTTTATCGCGATAATCAAATAGTTCTTTTACATAAAAGCCGATATTGGGTCGGTCGATGGTCGATTCTATTTTTACTATTTCCTCTAAATCAAGTGAAGCAACAATGTCCTGTCGTACCTTTATTGTAGCTGTCGCTGTCAGTGCAAGCGTTAGTGGATTACCGAATTTCTTTCGAATCTCACCTAGTTTTGAATAATCCGGGCGAAAATCAAAGCCCCATTGGGAAATACAATGGGCTTCATCTACAACAAACAATGCAATCGTAAGCTCTTGAAGTTTACGAAGGATAAAGGGAACTCTCAACATTTCAGGTGATATGAAGATAAATTTATATTGACTTAAATGATGAAGGGCCCTATTTCTTTCCTCTCCCGAAAGAAAGGAGTTTAAAGCAATGACTCTTTTTTCACCAAATCTTTTAAATTGTTCCACTTGATCCTGCATTAATGATAGAAGAGGAGAAATAATTAAAATGTGCCCATCTAAAATAATCCCAGGAAGTTGGTAACACAGGGATTTTCCAGTTCCAGTTGGGAGCATTGCCAGTGTATGCTGCCCAGCAAGAATGGAGGTGATTACCTCTTTTTGTCCAGTCTTAAACGTTTGATAACCAAAATGTTTTTTTAAAACCTTTTCTAATTCCATTATCTATCACCATATTTCGCTAAAACTAACCTTATTTGAAAATAAGTAGCAGCACCTACTTTTTCTTTTATCACTTTTAGCTGTTTGGTTACTTTTTGCCGCGAAACTTCCAAAATCTTATTTTGTAACGCACTATCGACGTATGTATCAATGGAAAAATCCTTTACATTTAAGGCTAATTCAACAAGATGATCTTCTATTGTACTTAACTTTAAGTGTCTAAGATTTGCAATCATATCAAGGCTATATCCTTGTAATAATAATGCCTGTGTTTTCCTTGAGGAAAGGGTTAATTCATCATCTTGCATTAGATCATGGATAAGATAAGGTAAAATTTTAAACTGATTACCGTCTTCCATTATTTTTTGAATCAAGTAATGAAGGGTATTAGTAAAACCAATCTGATAATCATGAAAATCTAACTTCAGCTTTTTTGCTACTTGAAGAGGGGTTAATCCAATCTGCTGAAAACCAGTTAACCGAAAGACTAAAAGTGATGGGTCCATGTCTTTCACTGTATTAAAACATTCATTTAACTCTGAATAGACAGCAGTCCCCATCTCCATCCTAGGTACGGTGATATCCTTTAGAGCAGCTTTTAACCAGATATGGACGTCTTTGTTTTTTTGAATGGGTATATATCTTGATTCCCTAAAAGCAAGATTGGATACTACCTGAATTAGTAGGGACAATCTTTCCCAAAATAGAGAGGATATTTGATGAAAGGTCCAGCCATTTATATATTTGGGCAATGGTTTGTTTTCTAGAAGTGTCATTCCAGAGGTCGTTACATCATATCGTTGTTCCCCTATATTTATTAACCAATTTTTTTCTACCATTGATTGATGTATTTCATCAAAGGAGTCCCTTGTTAATTGCTCATAAATCCCAAAAAATTTTTTTAATGAAAATAGGTGGGCGTCTTGGATAGTTTGTGATGATTTTTTTCCATTCAACAGGTGATAGACGGAGTAAATCGTCCGTTCCCTGTTTAATTGTTTGACACTATAAAGGATAATGGATTCAAGTTGCATCATACTAAGTCCCCCGCCGTTTTTCGTACATTATCGACAAAATATCCATTTTTCTTCTTTATTCTACCATGAAATAATGTAGATTGTTGCCCAAAAATGTGGAAGAATTAGAAATTCAACTATATAATCTACAGGTATATGGGTATTTTTCTATTGAAAAGTTATCGATACAGTTTTACAATAGATATGAGTTATCCGTTTTCAATTTGATAATGGAAAATGTGTAAGAATAATTTTGTTTATATTACTGGGAGGTTTTTTTTCATGGCAAAGTACACAATTGTGGATAAGGAAACTTGCATTGCATGTGGGGCTTGCGGCGCAGCAGCACCAGATATTTATGATTATGATGATGAAGGCATTGCATTTGTAACTCTTGATGATAATGAAGGAATTGTTGAAATTCCAGATGTATTAATCGATGATATGATGGATGCTTTTGAAGGCTGTCCTACTGATTCCATTAAGGTAGCTGATGAAGCTTTTGATGGTAATCCAACTAAATTTGAATAATATTTAGGTAAAACAAATGTTAAGCTACTACCTCTCTCCTTTTTAAGGTGAGAGGTTTTAATTTTTTACAAAAAAACAACAGGAGTAATGAGTCCATCCTGTTGTTTTTATTTATTAGACGCTTTTAATTGTTGTGTTCTTATTAATCCATGCCTGCATCCGAATGAACAGAAGCATAAAGATGGATGACATCATAACACCTTTTATTAAGTTAAAAGGTAAGATAGCAGGGACTACCAGATTACGCATATCAGGGAATCCCATAAGAGCAGTATAAGCCGGTAAAATGAAGAAGTAATTTAACAAACTCATCATTACCGCCATTATAGCTGTCCCGGCGATTAACGCTAATGTCATACCTTTTCTAGTTTTGAGTCTATTATATACGAAATATGTTGGCAGGATAAACACAATGCCAGCAGCAAAATTGGCTATATGGCCAACAGGAATTCCTGTAAAACTTCCTGTTTGAATATAATTAAGGACATTTTTAAAAAACTCAACTAATATTCCTGCAATTGGTCCAAAAATCAATGTGGCAATTAATGCTGGGATGTCGCTGAAATCGACAAACAAGAAATTTGGGAATAAAGGCAATGGAAATTGTATTAGCATTAACAGAAATGCAATACTGCTCAACATTCCAATTGACACATAAGCCCTTACATTCATTTTCCTCTGTTTCTTCATCTTCTTCATCTTCCTCTCTCCTTTTTTGATCCATCGCGTTTAGGAAGAGAGGTTCAGCAAACAGTCGAGACCTAAGTAAATAAAAACTCCCTCAAGAAAATATACTTGAGGGAGTTTACAAAGGCACGCTTAATAAACGTTCATTAAACATTAATTTTTTGAACGTCTGCAGAACCTCCATCTTCTCCCATCCAGACTATACTGTCGGCTTTGGAATCACACCAAATCCTGCCAAAACGGCTCGCGGGCTTATGAGTTTCACTCAAATACCGCCGATCGGGAATTTCACCCTGCCCCGAAGATAGATCGATATTTAATTACAATTATAATTATACTGCTTTCTGCATTTTTTGTTAAGTAAATGGTTTACGTTTTAACGCATTTGTAACTTTTAAAGTTGATTCTACAAAAAAGCCGCAGACAATTGAGTCCACGGGTTGTTTATTATCTCAATTTACATTTAATACTTGCTTAGGTTTAATAAGATCCGAGGACAGATGGTTAAGTTGTTTAATACGTGTTACCGTCATATTTCTTTTCCTCGAAATGGAGTACAATGTGTCGCCTTGTTTGACGATATATTGCTTTTTTCCCTTCTCAGTTTTGTCTTCCTTTTGAAGTTTTACATGGGAGCTTGCTTCTAATACATCGTCATTGATTCCAGCTATTCCACCCTGTACATTCTCGCCTGTGTCCGCTTTTCCTAAGAACTTTTCTGGATCCAATGCATATTTCTTATCATATCTCCACTCATGCTGGTGGGTTTCAAAATGAAGATGGGTCCCAGTAGCTTGTCCCGTTCTCCCCATTTTCCCTATTACGGTTCCCTGCTTAATACTTTGACCTTCTAATACAGTTCGCTTGTTTAAATGGGCATAGACCGTAACAAAATGACTTGGATGTTTTATAAATACTACATTTCCGTATGTATTCGAATAATAGGATTTAACTACTTGACCATCATCGACGGCAAGAACAGGGGTGTTCAATTTTCCAGCAATATCAATTCCCTTATGTTTACCCATTCTCGTTCCATATGTATCAGAAATAATACCGTCTGCAGGCCATATCCACCCATCCTTTATCTCTTTCTCATCCTTCATACTTGCTTCGGAATGTATTCCACCTAAAAATAACAAACTGACACATAGCGCCATAATTAGGGCAATAAGAACCCTTTTTATGTAGTCTCGCATTTTCTTCATTCAACCTCCTTAGTTCTTTTCCTCCTCCACACCATATGTTAGTTGTTTCACCTTTAGAACCATATACCTTGGTGGAGGAGCGATTAGACATACTTGTTATAATTTGGAGATTATAGTTATTTTATTCATGATAAAAAAAATCAACCACTAGGGTTGATTGAAAAATAATTATTGAAGCGTCTGTAGGTTTGGAGCACGCGGGACTTTATTTTCCTTTGATAGGTCAAATATTCCAATTTTTTTTATAGGCGAATTTTTTATAATGACCTTTTCTAAACCAAATTCTTTAGCTGTTAATAACAAGGACTCATAAGCGTTAATTGTAACTTGGTCTTCTCGTAGACTCGAATTTTCATCTATTGTAACAAGTAAAGTTTTTTCTTTAATGGATACATCCTTAATCGGCAGAGCTGGAAAAAGTGAACTTTTTAACCCTAATAAGGGCTGATCATTCTTCATTGCCTCCAAAGCCCTATTAATATCAGTATACGTCTCTATTGATGGAACTAAGTAGGGGATTTCACTATCTTTGGAAAAATAAAAAAAGAAGGCATGATTCTTCTTTTGGACGACTTCAATTTCCTCTTTCCTGCCAAGATTCCCTAGTTCAATTCCAGGCTCACCATTTGTTGAAAATCGGATTTTTTTTATGTTACTGTTCGAAGAAATATCTTTTTGTAATACATTCATAAAATTTGTTTCTGTTGTTGATCCTTGGCCGTACTGATGGGTTGACGGCACATCAACCAAAACAGTTTTATTTTTTTTATCAAGCCTCAGCGTAGCATTAAGTGGATAAAATTCGCTTAAACCCCATTCTTCTTCCTTTAAACTCACCATGTTTTCATTAAATATAGTTAGCCATGATTTATCATTTGAAGCATTTACTATAGTGGAAACAGGAACAAGTATTTGCGCTTGTGGATCTGGAATCCAATATGTTAAGACCCTTCCATTGCCTACTTCATCATCATAGACTGCTGTTTTCAAAAGTTCATTATTCTCAGCTGCTGAAAAGGTCTTTGCTTTTAAATTGTCATCTTCTTTTTTCAAAGCACTGGTGGAATCTTCATCCGCTGTTTGCATTTCCTGCCCAGATGAAGCATTTTTTTGACTTGATTTATCCTCTGAGTATTGGGTTCCGACCATTAATTTAGGAACTAAGATGAAAAAAATGAGCAATGCACATGCAGTAGCGAGGCCAGGCAGGAGCCATTGTTTTATTTTTGTCTTTTTTATAGAAAGATTCTGATAAATGTCACGAGGATTGCGATCATCTTGTATTTTGGGCATTTGCCTTAATAGTTCTTCGAGCTGCTTATCGCTCCACTCTGACTTTTTCACTAGCCGCTCCCTCCTTCTGATAAGACATTTCCATATGTTTCTTCAATACCTTTAACGAACGGTGCTGTGTCGTTTTCACCTTGCTTTCTGTCCAGCCTAATGCTTGGGCTGTTTCAACAATCGATAAATCTTGAATATATCGAAGAATAATAACAGCTCTTTGATCCATTGTGCAATATTCTAGACAGTTGTAAACCCACCTTATTTCTTCCTTTAGTACCGTGATTTCTTCTGGTATAGGATATCCATCTTTCAGCTGATCGGTGGACCAATCAAATTTTTCGAGTAAACGTTCTTTCCATCCCTTTTGTTTTCGGAAGAAGTCAATGGCTACATTTCTTGCAATCGAAAACAACCAGGTTTTCTCACTGCTTTTCCCTTCAAAACGGCGATAAGATTTAAAGACTCTTATATAGACTTCTTGGACAAGATCCTCGGCATGTTCTTTGTTCCTGACCATATAAAATAGAAATTGAAAAACGTCATGATGATATTTTTGGTAAAGTTCATCGAAAACGGAGTCCATCAATTCCCCTCCCCGTTCATAATATTAGTCGATTTATATGTATAAAAAGTTTCACCTTATAAATATAGACTTTTTTGTGACAAAAAGGAAGGTATAAATTGGAATTCATTTCCTAAAAAATTGATACAAAAAACTCATCCTGTTAAAGGATGAGCACATAGCTTTCTATTTTTATTGTTCCTCGTGAATCAAGAACAATCGGCAAAATACTTGTTCATTTTACTATTTTCGAGGCACTAAAAAGGAAAATGTCGTTCCTTGACCGAGTTTACTCTGAACAGAAATATGACCTCGATGTGCATCCATAATATTTTTAGCTATGGCTAGTCCAAGTCCTGTTCCTGCTCTTCCTCTCGTTCGAGCTTTATCAGCCTTATAAAACCGTTCAAACACAAAAGGTAAATCTTCTTCAGGAATACCCGACCCAGAATCTTTAACTCTAATCATTACGCCCTTATCTTCTGAAGTCACACTTAATTTAACAGAACCGCCTTTAGGTGTATGTCTTATGGCATTACCAATTAAATTTGTGAGAACCTGTTCGATTCGATCAGGATCAAAGGAAATGGAGGTGATTTCATTATCTATCTCTGCAAATAATTGAATTTCATTTTCTTTAGCTAATCCCTGGAACTTGTGGATAATTCGATTGATAAATGAAGAGATATTAGTTTCCTCCATTGTTAATTGAAGATGTCCGGCTTCCATTCGGGCTAAATCTAGCAATTCATTGACAAGCCGGCCCATACGCAAGGATTCATCATAAATGACCTTTGCCATTTCCTTTTTCTCTTCTTGGGATTCAGCAATATCATCAACAATTGCCTCACTATAGCCCTGCAACATCGATATTGGCGTTCTAAGCTCATGAGAAACGTTTGCAATAAAGTCTTGTCTCATTTTATCTAACTGTCTTTCCTCAGTCATATCCCTCAGAACGGCTACTGCACCGCGAATAAAACGGTTACTATATAATGGACTAACTAGGATGACCCAATGTCTGCCTTGGAATGAAATTTCACCCATTTGTTCTGTTTCAGTATCGACCGCTTTCTGAAATAAATCCATTACCTCTGGTGGAATGGCCTCGGAATCCGTACTAATTCCACCCATTTCATAATACCAATATTGAAGAAAGCGGTCTGCTGGAGGATTGGTGATTAGAATCGCCCCATCCCGATTAAAGGTAATAACACCATCTGCCATACTGCTTAGGATACTCGATAATTGCTCTTTTTCTTGGCTAAGTGCACTCATATTGAATTTTAATTGTCTTCCCATTTGATTAAATGCAGTCGCTAGTTCCCCAATTTCATCATGTGTAAGGATGGGTACTTTTGTATCGAATTTCCCTCTGGCCACTTCAAAGGCTGCTTCTCTCATCTTTCTTAAGGGAGCTGCAATTCTTGTGGACAAAAAGAAGGCAAAAATAGTTGTAAGGATAATAGCTACACCCGCAACAAGTAAAATAAATTTAGTTGTTTCATGGGTTGTTTCTTGCATTACTTCTAATGATTGATAAATAAAAACGGCACTTTTTTCTTCCCCGGGCAAATGCAAAGGTACACCAATAATTGAATACTTAGCATCCTTTTTATCTTCCTTAAAGGAAAGCGTGGAAATCTTTTCAACAGTCCTATCTTTTTTTAATACTTGTGATAATTTCGGGTCATTTTTAATATCAGTAAAGGATAACCTATTTGAAAGATTCGTGTTTGGGGAGTAATAGACTTCACTCTCATTTTTAACAATTACTACATTGTTGACATTATCAATAATTTCCCAAGATATCTCTAATCCAAGTGGTAATTTTTCATTAGGATGTTTTTCTAAAACATTCGCAATTTTCTCAGCTGTATTGGTCAAATCCTTTTTCATCTCAAGAGTATTGTAGTTTTGGAAAAATTCGAGAAGCATGATTGTTAAGATGAATAGCACAAAAGATACTAATAAAAGGATCGTTAACCATAGCTTTCCTACAACACTTCTTAATAATGTCATTCATTAATAACCTCAAATTTATAGCCTACGCCCCAAACTGTAACAATCATTCTTGCAGCTTGTTCAGAAACCTTGTTTAATTTTTCACGGAGACGCTTTACGTGCGTATCAACTGTACGCAGATCGCCAAAAAATTCATAATGCCAAACTTCTTTTAGTAACTGCTCACGGTCAAAAACCTTATCTGGTGCCTTCGCTAAGAAATAGAGCAATTCATATTCTTTTGGCGTTAAACTTACTTCTTTACCATCTGCTGCTACCCTATGTGCATCATTATCAATGGTTAAGTGTGGGAATACAATGACATCTTTCGTTGTCGTTTCCGTTTGCAGGTAACTTGTTTGTGAAGACCTTCTTAACAAGGCCTTGACACGCAGGACTACTTCCCTTGGACTAAATGGTTTGACTATATAGTCATCAGTGCCCACTTCAAAGCCTTGGACGCGATTAATTTCTTCCCCTTTAGCAGTAAGCATGATTACCGGTGTTGCCTTCTTTTCTCTTAATTCACGACAAACTTCAATTCCGTCTTTCCCTGGCATCATTAGGTCAAGAAGAATGACATCATAGTCATTAGCAAACGCTTTTGCTAATGCCTCGGTTCCATCTTCTGCTTCATCAATTGTATAGTCTTCACGCTCTAAATACATTTTTAATAAACGGCGAATCCTTTCCTCATCATCTACAACTAAAATTTTCACGTCTTTTTCCATTATTAATCCCCCCATGGAGTTTATTTTACAAAACGCTATTGTTTTATGCCATATTTTCGTGAAATAACTCCTATAAAAAGTGTCAATAATTTGACAACGCTAACAACACTTTTAAATTTTATAAAAAGCCTTCACTTTTTATAAGTGAAGGCTATAATAATTTACCCAAGTCCTAATTGTGAATGTTTACCCCGCATAGGAATGTAAGCCAGCAATAACGAGATTGACTGCAACAAGGTTAAACATAATTATGACAAAGCCGATTACTGCTAACCAAGCAGATTTTTCGCCATGCCACCCTTTGGATAGACGAAGATGTAAAAATGCTGCATAGAATAACCATGTGATTAAGGCCCAAACTTCTTTTGGGTCCCATCCCCAGAATCGTGACCAAGCCATTTGCGCCCAAATCATCGCAAAAATGAGTGCACCTAGAGTAAACACTGGAAAACCGATTAATACAGAGCGATAGCTAATTTCATCAACAAAGTCTAGTTTAATGTTTTTAACAAGCGGTTTTAGTGCTGCAGCAATTCGTTTTCGCAATATCAATCTAATTAGGCCATAAATAACGAGTCCGGCCATTAATGACCAAATGACTGTATTTAATTTTTTGGCATTAATAAAAGCTGGTACCTCGAACAAAGGCTTAAATCCGTCTTTTGTTAATAAGTCTCCTTCATGAGGACCAGAAATGGCAGGCATCGTATATTCAACAATAGCCTGGTTATCATGTTTATCAACCCAATTAAATTTCTCATGGTAACCCAACCCTGAAAATAGTGAAGATACGGCAACGAAACCAAGTACGGCAACAAGTGAAAACATGACTATTTCAAGCCAAAAGGTTTGTTTGTTGGATTTTGTTTGATCAATTGCCTTTACGAGATAAATAAGCCCTGCCGCAAAGCTAATTGCTAGAATAGCTTCCCCAATCGCCGCAGTAGTTACGTGAATATGCAGCCAATAACTTTGTAATGCGGGTATTAATGGCGTAATATCCCTTGGAAACATACTAGCATAAGCGATAACCAATAGGGCGACAGGCATTGTAAATAATCCTAGTAAGGTTGTTCGATAAATAAAATAAATGACAATAAAAGCACCTACAAGCGCCATTCCGAAGAATGTTGTGAACTCAAACATGTTACTAACTGGAGCGTGCCCCGCAGCTATCCATCTAGTGATAAAGTAACCCAATTGCGAAACAAAACCAACAATTGTTAACAGTACAGCAATCTTCCCCCATCTGTTGGTTCCTTCCTTTTCATTCGATTGCTTCTTTGATTTAATAGACCCTCCGAAAAATAGGGTTGCAACTAAATATATTATAAAAGAAATAAATAATAAATTACTACTTATTGTTGCCAACTAGACACTCTCCTTATCCTTAGGTTTATCAGTATCTTCCCTTTGAACTTGATCGTCTGGCATTTCAAGTTTCGTATCTGTCAAAACTGTTTCAATTTCTTTTTTTAGTCCATACCAATTTTTGTTTGTATGAGCTGCAATCCAAATTTGTCCATTTTTGTTTTGAATCCAAATTCGACGGTGGTTCCAATAGGCTCCTTGTATGACGCCAATCATAAATATGATTCCACCTAATATAATCGCCCATAATGTTGAATCCTTCCGAACAATAAATCCTGAAACATTCTTTGTTTCGATTCCTTTAAATGCCATTTTATATTGATTAGCCCCAAATGGCTCGATGGTTTGCTTGATGGCAACGAAACTTGTTTCCCCTTTTGGCTTTTCAGGGGATACCATCCGAAAGACAAAGGCAGGGTTGTTTGGAACACGTGATTTTGTTGTTGGCTCCCCATTTTCCGCAAATTCGAAATCTGGAAAGTAGTTTAGAATTTCAACAGAATACCCATTACCAAGATCATACTTCATCTTCGGATCTGTAAGATCAATTTTAAGATCGTTTATGGCTTTTTTCGTATTTTTATTTGTTAATGAAAATGACATCGTATTGAGTTCATTTCGGAATGAAGCTTGGAAGACAGAATAACCTTCAAAGGTGAGAGGGAGATTTACTCTTACCTTATATTCTGTTACTTTCTTGAGCTTTGGTTTCTCGCCAGGTAGGTTATTTCCAACACGCTTATAAAGAACAACATTCGATTGATAATTTTTCACAACATCCCCAGCCTGACTTATAGCCTTTTCAAATGTTTTGTCTTTATTTTTATCATAGTGTTCTAAAATGAATTTGTTATTTTGGAGATAGAACTGTCCCTCTGTCTCAGGAACAAGAGCTGTTTCTCCCTCTCTGACCCAAAGGTTCTCATTTACATACATTCCAGGTATAAAACGCAGCATCCCGCCGAGTAAGAAAATAATTAATCCAACATGGTTTACATACGGACCCCAGCGAGAAAAACGCCCTTTTTCAGCTAAGATATCTCCATTTTCTTCGCGGACATGGTAACGTCTTGCCTTTAAATGCTTCTTAATTATCGTAAGATCATTTTCATCTGCACTTTCGTTCACACCAAAAATGCGTTGACGTTTTAAAAAACCTTCGTGTCTTGTAACCCTTTGGGCCTTAAGGGCCTTATATAATGGAACCACCCGATCGAGACTACAAATGACCAAGGATATACCGATCATCGCAATTAATAATAAATACCACCAGGAACCATATAAATTATTAAAACCTAATTGGTAATATAATTTACCAACCCAACCATATTCTTGCTCGTAATAAACATCTGCAGGCAAGTCTATATACATTTCCTGCGGCAAAATCGTACCAAGTGATGAAGCAATTAAGGTAATAATAATCAGCCAAACGCCAACCTTTACTGATGAAAAAAAGTTCCATATTTTATCAATAAATGTTTTATTATATGTTTGTGAACGTCTTGCACTTCCTTCATAGCGCATATCGAGAAGTTCTGCAGGGTTAATTTTCTCATCCAGCACTTTTCCGCATGCCTCACATAAAACAGTTCCATGTGGATTTACATGCCCGCATTCACATTTAACATCTTTCATTGAAAAAACTCCCAACAACCTAAGGTTTTATTTTCTCCATAAATTCCCTGATTTTCTCTTCTGTTAACTCACCGGTGTAATATTTAACGACCTTGCCATTCTTATCAATCAAAAATGTAGCTGGCAGCGGATCAATTCCATAAGTATTCATTACTTCCTTATCTGTATCAATCATAATCGGAAAATCCAGCTTAAGACGGTCAGCAAATTGATTAACTGCAAGTTTAGATTCTTGAATATCTACTGTTAAAACTTGTACCCCTTTGTCCTTATACTGATGATACTGATTATTAATATACGGCATTTCCTTTTTACAAGGCGGGCACCATGTTCCCCAGAAATTTAAGAAAACCCCTTGGCCGCGATAATCTGAAAGCCGATGTTTATTTCCTTGCATATCAACTAATGCAAAATCAGGAGCTAAGCTATCAACCGCTACTTTTTGTTTATTATCTTGTGTAAAATTAGCATATAGCGTATAAACAACGGCAGCCCCTAGTAAAAGTAGTATGATAGTTCTTACAACTAATCGCCGCTTTTTCAATTAATTCCCCTCCAGTAAATCACATGACACAGTTTGTCTAATTATAGCATTTTACAACACAAATACCGTGTAAATGAAGAATAGCATTTGTGACGGTTTTATGAATTTTTTTTGGTTGAGCCTAACCCCAGTGCCCTTAGCTGCTTTACTTCATGCGGGGTTAGCTCTCTTGCATCGCCCGTTTTTAAACCATTTAGTGTTAAGAAGGCATATCGTTCACGCTTTAATTTCAATACATCATGACCAATTGCTTCAAACATCCTTCTAACTTGACGATTTCTACCTTCATGGATGGTTATTTCAACAATGGCCGATTGTTTTTTATTATCTGCTGAAAGCAATTTCACTCTAGCTGGAGCTGTTTTTCCATCTTCTAGACGGATTCCCTTTTCAAGCTTCCTTAGATTTTCCTTTGAGGGAATGCCTTTTATTTTTGCAACATAAACTTTGTCTATTTCACTTTTCGGATGCATGAGTAAATTAGCAAATTCTCCATCATTCGTTAACACTAATAATCCTGATGTATCATAATCAAGGCGGCCAACGGGATAAATCCTTTCTTTTAAATGCGGAAAGAAATCCGTCACTACCTTTCTGCCCTTCTCGTCGTTCACACTTGAAATAACTCCTCTTGGTTTATATAAAAGGAAATAAACAGGTTCTTCTTTCTCAATCTGTATTTCATTTACCTCTACCTTATCAGATGATGATACCTTCAGACCAAGCTCTGTAACAACCTTTCCGTTAACCTTTACACGCCCTTCTTTAATTAAATCCTCAGATTTCCTTCTTGAAGCAATGCCCGCTCGAGCAATTACTTTTTGCAATCTTTCCATTCATTCCACCTCGAATTTATCTGTATAAAAAATAAGATGGCTCCATAGAGCCATTGGTTTCTTTTCAGAAATAGTAATTTCCTTATTACTAGGGTAACGAACACAGAAACCTATCCTAATGAATTATGACATAATTTCTTCACTTTTCAAAGTCACGGGTATTATTACAGAAAAATATTAAAATAGCATGTTCAAATTGAACATGCTCATTCATTTTATATTATTTTGTTCCAAAAAACATCGATACTACTATAATTGCAGCGATAATTCCGACTACGTCGGCAAGTAGACCCACTTTTAGGGCATCCCCCATTTTTTTTATACCAACTGCGCCGAAATAGACAGTTAAAACATAAAAGGTTGTGTCTGTACTCCCTTGCAAAACAGAAGCCAGGCGGCCAATAAATGAGTCTGGCCCATAAACGCCAATTAAATCACTTGTCATTCCCAGTGCAGCATTTCCAGAAATAGGCCTGATAATCAATAATGGCACTATTTCCGCGGGTACTCCAATTGATTTCATCATCGGTCGAATCCAATTCATTAAAGCGTCTAATGCACCGGACGCTCGAAAAATTGAAATGGCCACAAGCATACCAACAAGGAAGGGGATAATTGAAAAGGCAATCTTAATGCCCTCTTTTCCACCTTCAACAAAACTTTCATAGGTTGGGACGCGTTTGAAGGTACCATATAATAGAATAAACCCAATTAGTAAGGGGATAAATGTTAACGAAATAATCGATATCATCTCCATGTTTTTTCATCCTTTTCTGCTTCTGCGATAATAGAAATAACGGTCAATTAAGATTGCACCTAACGCAGAGATAATGGTTGCTATAATCGTTGGAACGACTATCTCAGTAGGAGATGCAGAATGATAATTAATTCTTATCGCAATGACAGTTGTTGGAATAATGGTAATACTTGCAGTATTAATTGCTAAAAAGGTAACCATGGATCTGCTCGCTGAATCCTTTCCCCCATTTAACTTTTTTAGTTCTTCCATCGCTTTAATACCAAGAGGAGTGGCTGCATTTCCCAAACCGAACATATTAGAAATCATATTTGATAAAATATAGCCCATTGCTGGATGGCTAACAGGTACGTCAGGAAATAATCGTTTGACAAGCGGTCGAAACAGTTTAGATAGACGTTCTAAAAGGCCGGACTCCTCCGCGATCCGCATCATTCCAAGCCAAAAGACGAGAACGCTGATAAGTCCAATACAAAGGGTCACCGCTTCTTTCGCCCCATCAAATATTGCTTTATTCACTTCAGCCATCGTCCCATTGATTAGCGCGAAAATAAACCCAACAACAGTCATAAACACCCAGATATAATTAACCATTCGACTTTACACCAATAAAGATCAGAAAAATTTCCTTTACAAAATCCAACAACCCTTTTTTCTGCTCGGGCACATTCTGATAGTAGATCGGAGTTTCTTGAACAACTCTACCATCTAAGTAAACTGCTGCCTTTCCAACAATTTCTTCATTCTTCTTGTCATTTTCAAATTTTTTGACAGGCTTATTCAACTTATATTTAATAGAAAATAAGTCCATTTCCTCCTTCGTTACAGGATAAACAATTGTTTTCTTTACGTATAAATGATTCTTATAATACTTATTTTTTACATCCTCAATTTTACCCTCAGGTAATACTTCAGCCATATCAAACCCTTTAAATCCACTCTCATACATGGAAATATGATCATTCCAATCGTCTGGTCCGTCCAAGGTTACTGCAATTAGGCTCATATCTCCCTTTGTTGCAGATGTTACCAATGTCCTTTTGGCTCGTTTGGTATAACCTGTTTTCCCACCTGTTGTATATTTATACTTTGTTAGCAAGCGGTTTTTATTTTTCCAGACACGGTCCCAATCTTCTGTGGGGTTTGGTGCTCTATATACCTTTGTACCAGAGATTTTCTTAAAAGTTTTATCCTGCATGGCATAGCGCATTAACACGGCCATGTCATAGGCTGTTGAGTAATGGTCCTCACGGTCATCAAGTCCATGTGGATTGGCAAAATGGGTATTTAACATCCCGATTTCCTTTGCCTTTAGATTCATTAAATAGGAAAATCCCTCTACACTTCCCCCAACATATTCGGCGATTGCTACAGCCGTGTCATTTCCGGACCTTAGCATCAACCCATATACTAAGTCCTTAAGCTTAATTTTTTCGCCTGGCTTTAAATAGACTGACGATCCTTCTGCACGAGTCGCTTGTTCGCTAACTTTTACATATTGATTCATTTTCCCCGATTCGATTGCTAGTTTCGCAGTCATTATCTTCGTTATACTTGCGATTCTTCTTTTTGTGTAGGCGTCTTTCTCATAAAGGATACGACCTGATTTCTGCTCTATCAAAACCGCACTTGCTGCACTTACGGAAACTGAAGCATCCACCTTTTGAGGAATGTTAGCAATGAATATTGAGACTATGAGGGAAAACATAACTAGCTTCCAAATCATTCTCATTAGATTAACCTCGTCCCCTTGTAAAGTTATCTAGCTTCAGTGCCAAGGAAGGCACTTCTGCATTTCATTTTTCTTGTACAAGTTTATGCAGGACGAGGCTTGTTATGACAATTTGCAGAAGAAAAACAAAAGCAGACGACAATTTGCCGTCTGCTTATTGATTTTTTAATACCCTAAAATGCTGGCCATTTGATGTCCGCTGCTTTTTCAAACCGCATTTCTACATCATGCCAATTGACTAAGTTCCACCAATTGTCGACATAATCCGGCCTTTTGTTTTTATACTGAAGATAATAAGCATGCTCCCAAACATCTAATACTAATAGTGGTATGGTATCCCACTGGGTCAATAGCATATGTCGTTCAGATTGCAGTATCTCTAAATGCCTTGCTCGTGGGGACCAAACTAATATGGCCCAGCCTACTCCTTCTACTTGCTTAGCCGCTTCAGAAAATTGCTTTTTAAACGCAGCAAAACTTCCAAAGTAGTTCTCAATTTCACCTTTTAACAGTCCTTTTGGATGATCCCCACCATTGGGGCTCATGTTTTTCCAAAAAATTGTATGAAGATAATGGCCAGACCCATGAAAGGCAAGCTCTCGTGACCAATGTTTAATTAATGAAAAATCGTTAGTTTCCCTTGCTTTTTTAAGATTAATTTCTGCTTTATTTAATCCATCAACATATGCTCGGTGATGCTTATCGTGATGAAGCTTCATGATTTCCTCTGAAATATATGGTTCCAGTGCATTATATGGATAGGGAAGGTCAGGGAGTGTATGGCCCCCAGCGGGTACAACTTTTTCTGCAACCCAAATGACTCCGCCTTCTTGTTTTCTTTTAAAATAATTTTCCATTTGCTCATGGATATTCTCAGCCTTCGCTTGAAGAGTTAGTAGCTCTTCATTTGATAATTGTCTGCCTGTGTTTTCAATTAATTCAGTGAAATTATCAAGATGTTCCCATAAATCAGAATTCCCTCCCTCCTTTTCTGATTGAAGAAACTGTTTCATTTGCTCATTCCACTCAAACAGTTCATTTACATAACGACTAAAACGATCCATTCTATCCCTTCTTCCCGACAATAGGATGCTTTATAAGTAGCCTACCTAGATGGTATGAGGGTGAGAGCAAAAAAAGAACATGATAAAAGGCCGCCCTAATAATAGGACCGCCCTTTCAATGATAATCTTATTTTGATTGGATCATTTTTGTTCGATAATCTGTTTCATAATACTCAAGTTCTTCCCTAATCCTTTGAAACTCACCTTCTAAACTTTTGACCAACTGTACAATACTGTCAGAAATGTTTCGATAAAACTTGATAGAGTTTCTTCCCGTGTAAGCTGACCTGCTGTCTTCGAACCAGGCATCATTCTTCGGTGAGAAAAACTCTTCAATACATTGATGATAAATTTTATAAAGAGTTTTTTCTGCTGCTGCTTTTTGAAAAGGACTGCCTTGCAAAATTACGGAGCACGCATCTAAACTTTCTTCACTATAAACAATTAATTTCCGTAAATTTGCAAAGATCAATTTATTATAATTACGATCTTCTTCATTTTCCAAGTTTAGTTGCGAAATCGTTGCTTCATTTAAAAAATCCTCTAATGTTAAAATTGACTTCCCTAAAAAATTCTTTACATCATTTAATTGTGTTTTTACCAATGTATTACCCATTGTTAACCCCCTAAATTTTTACTTCGTAAACATTGCTTATTTTGGCTGCATAATGAACTCTAGAGGAGAACGAAGTTCATATTCTTTCTTTTGGTTAAGAGAAAGAAAAATTTCAGGTAATTTAATATAATTGATATCTTGAAAATAAGAAGCAAATTCCTGCTTTGAATTAATATAAAGTCGTTTTCGGCTGCGCAGGCCAGGATTTTTCATGAGACATACAAGCGCTACGATATCTTTAAACGAAACCTCATTGTTATCCTGAACCATAATCGGGTCTTGCTTGTACGGAGTGAATTCATGGATGAATTCATCGAAATACCTAACATATAAAACGTGCAGCGTTTTTTCCTCACCATCTTCAGAAAAAGTAACGATGCTTCTGTTAAAAAAGTCCTCAGAAGTATTTGATTGCTCCTTTTCCAATTCAAAGCCTTTACACTCTTTAATTAACAAATTAATCCCACTCCTTGGCCAATGACAATATCACAAGTAAAAATCTTTTTAACATGTCGTGAAAGAATTGAATAATTAACCTACATTTATTTTATCATAAAATTAAGTAAGGATTGGAAAATTAAGAATTAATCGTCTCCTGAAATTTTTCAAAAAATAGATCTGCCTCTTCCTGAATAAATTCATCTTCTGCCTTTTCGGGAAGCTGGGGTAGTTCTTCAATACTTTTCAGACCAAAGTAGTCCAGAAACTCTTTCGTTGTTCCATATAAGTAGGCTCTTCCAGTACCTTCTGCACGGCCAACTTCTTTTATTAACGCTTTTGCCATTAGTGTATGCAACGGTCTTTCTGTTTTCACACCACGAATTTCCTCAATTTCAGCTCGAGTGATTGGCTGTTTATAGGCAATGATGGCCAATGTTTCTAGCGCTGCCTGTGACAATGTGGAAGTATGGGGGGAATCAACAAGTTTCTTTAGATAAGTTGCATTTTCTTTCTTTGTTGCAAGTTGATAGGTACCAGCAAGCTGGACCATCATAATTCCCCTTTTGTTGTCCCGCTCATATTCTTTTTTCAGATCCTCAATTATTTCACTTGCCTTAAGTTCATTCACTTCTAGAACCTCTGCTAGCTGTTTCAGTGAAAGCCCTTCATCCCCTGCAGCAAACAAAAGGCTTTCTAGGATACTGTTCCAGTTAATGATTTCCAATCATTTCTGCCCCTTCCTTTACGGCTTTAACATAAATATCTCCAAAGTTCTCTTGTTGCTGGGCGTCAATCTCTTTTCGTTTAATAAGTTCCAAGACGGCCAAAAAGGTTACGACGATATGATCCTTAGCCGGATAGGGAAATAATTCATTAAAGTTTTTTTGTCCTTTAAGCTGCTTAAGTTCCACCATAATTTCTGTCATTCTGGTTTCAATAGATATTTCCTGACGAGTAATCTTCGTTGCCATTGGGCGCTGAAGTTTCTTTCGTCGCATTAATTTTTGAAGTGCAGCCAGCATATCATACAGAGAAACATTTAACTCTTCTTTTTCCGGCTGTTTCTCTTTCGCAAACTCAGAAAGATCACTTGGCGGCTTTGTATACATGAGCCCTCGTTCCACTTCCATGGATTTTAAGTCATGGGCTGCTTCTTTATATTTTCGATACTCTATTAGACGCTCAACAAGTTCGTCTCTTGGATCTTCTTCGAATAACAAGTCAGGATCCTCTACATTGAGAACTTCCTCATGCTTTGGTAAAAGCATTTTACTCTTAATTACGAGCAACGTCGCGGCCATAACTAAAAACTCGCTTGCAACATCGAGCTTGAGCTCATTCATTGTCTTTATATACATTAAGTATTGCTCGGTTATTTCGGCAACCGGAATATCATATATATCAATTTCTAAACCATTAATTAAATGGAGCAGCAAATCTAATGGTCCTTCAAATGCATCAATTTTCACCTTGTATGGCATTATAACTCACCAAAATTCTTTAAAATAAGTTCGTTGATCATTCACTTCGACTATTAATAGTATAGAGGATTAAATAAGGTTATCCAATAGAAAAATCAACTTGGCGAGGGAATATTATCAAAACATGATGATTGCCCATAACAATGGACAAATATCCTACATATGATGACAAGGAAAAGAACAAAACATTTTTTAGGAGGTAATGAATATGGCTGACGGATTCGGATCCGGATTTGCGTTAATTGTAGTTCTATTTATCTTGTTAATTATCGTTGGTGCTTCCTGGGTCTATTAATTAAACATTTGGAAGTGTACAGGATTAAACATATTACTGTGCACTCCGGCTGGCTACCAATATTAGTTAGAACTACTTGCCCGTCAATATTGACGGGCTTTTTTTATTGAAAAGTAAAATTCTAATATTTTAAAGGAACCATTTAACTGTGATAAACTATACTAAACATTTTGTAAGGGGGAGAATTGCTTGTACCCGAGCGAGTATATACATTTTTTAGCCCATTTTCATGGCGATCGTGATTATTTCGAGTGCCATGAACTACTTGAAGATTACTGGAAAAAGACCGATCCGAGAAACAAGGATTCCGTCTGGGTCGGTTTTATTTTATTGTCAGTATCTGCTTATCATCATCGTCGAAGTAATTTTAGCGGTGCTGAACGAACATTAAGAAAAGCAATAATGATACTTAAATTACAATCGGATTCGTTGACAAAACTCGGAATAAATAAAGTGGATTTTTACCACTTGTTAAATAGACAGATTTCCGCATTGCAAAAAGGAGAATCATATAGAAGCATTTCCTTACCCATTTGTGACCCCAACTTATTAGAATTTGCGAAAAAAGCATGTGAACAAAAAGGGTTTATTTGGGGAAATGAAAGTGATCTTACCAATAACTCCCTTGTCCACCGTCATAAATTACGTGACAGATCCAGTATAATAGATGAAAGAAATCGGTCATTAAAGACGCGGAAAAGCAGCGAATAAATTTATTATTCGCTGCTTTTTTGAATGTCATCTAGCAAAAATCACATTTTTCGATAAAAGCTGCTGTATTTTCATTTGCAGTAATTTCTTTTTCTGCATACATTTCTTTCAGTGCTTTAACCATTTTTTTACCGATTCCCTGAAAACGATGCGAAGGATTCACGGAGATATGAAGGATTTCTATAGAATTGGTATCATCGTGGTTCAAGACACCCAAAAGCCCTATTATATCTTCTTCTTTCCAAAGAAAAAGCTGCAAATGCTCTTCTGTTTCATATTCCTTCATGGTTTGTTGGAGCTTTTTTAAGTCTTTTTCGCTGGGCATAAAGGATAATAAACCCATTGCAATCTTTTCGAATGTTCTTTTATAACGAATTAACATTTAGATCCCTCATTATATTAAATAAACCGATAAAATATTTGGTTTAACAATAGTATATTTTTACCAAGAAAATCAATATTAAACATTATTCATTATATGTAGTCGCAGATATTATGTTTCATTAATCACCATGATACATAATAAATGGTCAATCATCAATAAAATTATTCTTAGTGTCTAGGTCCAATAAAAATCCAATAAATAATTCCCCATAGAACGGACAAGCCAATAAGAATACTAAATAAAACCCAGTTAGTTCTCTTCATGAAAAAAGCTTCCTCCAAAATAAGTTTTGAAGATGTTGTACACGACTTCCATTCTACACTAAATTACAAAAATAATCTATTCTGCTTATTTCTGCTTACAAATTTTGCATTTTTTATTAAGATTAACTATCTATGAAACTTCCGCGTGGATATTTACGTTATTATTATTGGATTCGGTTATATTAATTAATAAATGAGTCTCACCAATTCTTTACTACCTTTTAGAGTTACGAGGAGGAAACTATGAAGAAAATTCTTATTTACTTATTGTTAAGTTTGCTACTTATCAATCCAGTCCGCACTTTTGCTGATATAGCTGAAGGGGACATGATTGTTACATTAGGTGAAAATTTAACAAATGAGCAAAAAAATATTCTTTTAACGGAAATGGGTGCTCCAAATGATGTACAAATTGTAACTGTATCGAATCAGGAGGAACATCAATATTTAGGGAAATACGTATCAAAATCATTCATCGGCACAAAGGCCATATCATCATCTGCTATAACCATTCAACCTAAGGGGTCTGGGATTACCGTTGAAACCAAAAATATTAACTGGGTTACGGACGAGATGTATGTCAATGCCCTTATCACTGCGGGTGTTAAGGATGCAAAAATTTATATAACATCCCCGGTTACGGTTTCTGGAACAGCCGCGCTTACTGGTATCATAAAAGCCTATGAAATATCAGCTGATAAAACGATTCCTGAAGAAGTAAAACAAGCGGCAAACCAGGAAATGGTCGAAACCGCTAAACTAGGAGAATCCATTGGTGATAAGAACGCTGCTGCATTAATTGCGAAAGTGAAAGAAGAAATTGCTAAGAATAAACCAAAAAATGATGAAGAACTACAAAATATTATTGAACAAGCTGCAAATGAATTAAATGTTAAACTTACTGATGAAGAAATGAAACGTTTAATGGACTTTTTTAATAAGCTCAAAGATTTAAACATTGATTGGAACCAAGTTAGCGACCAACTTAATAAAGCTAAAGATCGTATTTCTAAATTTCTTCAATCAGAAGAAGGGCAAGGTTTCTTAGAAAAAATTAAACAATTTTTCATTTGGCTCATTGATGCCATTAAATCCATATTCTCCTAACTGAATCAGAAAAAGCTGCCACTTCAAACGAAGTGGCAGCTTTTTTTATTTCAGCGGCAAATCATGGCGTAGTAAGTCTTCGTAGGTCTCTCTTTTTACTACAAGTGTTGCTGTACCATTTTCTACAAAAACGACAGCCGGACGTGGGATTCGATTATAGTTATTTGACATTGAATAGCCGTAGGCACCCGTGCAAAAAACTGCGAGTATATCCTCTTCTCCAGTTTCTGGAAGCGGCAAATCCCAAATCAACATATCTCCAGATTCACAGCATTTCCCAGCGATTGAAACAGTTTTATTCGCTTTCTTTAATGGCTTATTTGCAAGAACAGCTTCATATTTGGCCTGATAGAGTGCAGGTCGAATATTGTCACTCATTCCGCCATCAACCGCTAAATACTTTCTAACACCAGGTACTTCTTTGGACGAACCCACTTTATAAAGGGTAATTCCTGCATCGCCAACAAGTGAACGACCTGGCTCTATCCAAATTTCTGGCATTTTTAAAGAGTAGCCCTCCGTTAACTTTTTTACTTCCCGTATAATTTCACTCACATATTGGAATGGTTGTAATGGTTCATCTTCTTTTGTATAGCGGATCCCGAAGCCCCCGCCCAAATTTAAAACCTTTGCTTCAAAGGAAAGTTCCTTTTTCCACGCTTCCATTTTTTGGACAATCTTTTTTGCAGCTAATAAAAAGCCAGTTGTTTCAAAAATTTGTGATCCAATATGGCAATGGAGTCCAAGTACCTCAAAGTTTTCAATTTCAAGCGCCATTTTTAATGCGTCTTCCGCTTGTCCATTTTGAAGATCAAACCCAAACTTCGAATCTTCCTGCCCAGTTAAAATGTAATCATGGGTATGGGCTTCAATTCCCGGAGTTACCCTTAGCAGGATATTTACATGGGCATTTTTTTCGATCGAAATTGCTTTCAATAGCGCAAGTTCCGAAAAATTATCCACAACAATACAGCCGATTTCCTGATCCAATGCCATTTCTAATTCTTCTCTGCTTTTATTATTTCCATGAAAATGAATTCTCTCGACTGGGAATCCTGCAGCCAAAGCAGTATACAATTCACCACCAGACACTACATCAAGTGATAAACCTTCTTCCTCGGCGAGCTGAATCATGGCAATGGTTGAAAAAGCTTTACTGGCATAGGCCACTTGTGCCTTAATATTTTGTTCTTCAAATTCCCGCTTAAAGGACCGTGCCCTCTCGCGCATTAATGCGACGTCATATACATAAAGGGGAGTTCCAAATTCTTTAGTCAACTCAACAGAATCAACTCCGCCAATTTCTAAATTTCCATTTTTATTTACCCCTGTTGTCCCGTAAAAATACATTCCCTTCCCTCTCTCTCAATCACTCACTATAGTTTATGCGGACAATCATAAAAGATAATAATAAATAGACAGAATCTGCAAAAGATACTGCCTATTTTCATACTTTATCCCTTTATTTAATTAAAAATACTTTAGCATAACTGCTAGAAAAGTGCAATTATTTCTCGTTCGCTTTAGGCGGCTGCCTGTATCGGTTTCTAGGATGAACAATACTAGGTCTGAGAACGGACCCTGGTATTGCTCGGCGCACAATTATTTGCAAAAATCCTTTGGGTTCAAAAGGAAGGAACGGCCATAAATAAGGTGTATTAAGGGCACGTATTTTAACAAGAAAGAGAAAGAATACTGTCGTCCCAATGACAAATCCAGGCAGATGAAAGATTGACACAAGAATCAACAGTGTTAATCGACCGATTTTGTTTGCGACGCTTAATTCATAACTTGGAGTTGTAAAAGAGCCTATCCCTGCAACGGCGACATACAAGATTACCTCAGGAACAAATAAACCAACACTAATCGCAATCTGGCCAATTAATACTGCAGCAATTAAACCCATTGCAGTTGAAAGTGGAGTAGGTGTATGAATGGCCGCCAATCGTAAAAATTCAATCCCAAAATCCGCTAAAAATATTTGAACGATAATTGGAATATTGGTTTGTTCATTTGGTCCAATAAACGAAAGCTTTTCAGGTAATAATGAAGGTTCTAATACAAACAACATCCATAATGGAAGTAGTAAAATAGATGTCAATATCCCTAAAAAACGCGTCCAACGCAGGAATGTTCCCATTGCAGGTGATTCACGGAATTCCTCTGCATGCTGCACATGATGGAAAAATGTAGCAGGTGCAATAATAACACTAGGGGAAGTGTCGACATAAATAACAACATGCCCTTCGAGAATATGTGTAGCAGCAATATCAGCACGCTCCGTATATCTGACGAGCGGATATGGATTCCATCCCTGTTTCAAGATAAATTCTTCTATCGTTTTATCAGCCATTGGAATTCCATCTGTTTCAATTGCTTTTATTTCTTTACGAATAATATTTAACAAATCTGGATCTGCAACATCTTCTAAGTAACCTAAAGCCACATCTGACTTTGACCGTTCGCCTACCTTTAGCATTTCGAAGCGCAGTCGTTCATCTCGAATTCTTCGTCTTGTTAAAGCTGTATTCAAAATAATGTTTTCAACAAATCCATCACGTGATCCTCTAACTACCTTTTCTGTATCGGGCTCTTGAGGCTGCCTGCCTGGATAGCTTCTAACATCAATGGCAAAAGCAGTATTTTCCCCTTCCATTACAACAACAATCAATCCAGATAAAACCTTGTCGACAATGATATCCAACTGGTTAATCTGTTCAACAGATTGATTAACTAGTCTATTTTCAACAATCTTAAAGAGGTCTGTCGATAATTTTTCATGATAATTGATTTCTACTAATTCTTTAATCAATTGAATAATGTAAATGGTATCACATAACCCATTAACATAGTAAATATGGACGTCTTTTTTAAGGACTTTTAATTTCCTTACTCCAAAATCAAAGCTTACCCCAAGGCCCACCCGCTGTTTCATATAATTTTCTATTTCATTTACCGATTCCGGGATTGGCCATTTTTGTTCGTTACTTCTTGACATGAAAGCCACTCCTTTCAAGTATAAGCTCCACTGCTTTTTTCGTTATCGGGGAACCCTGCTTGTAGGAGTCACGTCTTGCCATTTTGCCAATATCCCCAACGCCTACGATGATAGGTACCTTCAATTCATCGAGGCAGTAAACAGTGTCACCATTTATTCTCCCTATTTCAAACTCTGGTATACCAAATTTATCTACCCCATATGGTGTTAAATTCCCATCTCGATCGATACTAATGTCCACCCTGGCCCATTCTTCATGTCTTGATTTTGCTGCGACAGCAATGATGCCCAGAACTTCAATTTCTTTATGTTGAGCAACAAATTTCAATGCATTTTCACCTGCGCCTTCTCCAACTATGCCACTATCATCAAACATCACTAATACAGGATCGTGAGGAGTTTTTTTTATTAACTTGACTATTTCAAGTCCAGTTAATGTTGACGGATTTCCTTGGGAACTGGATATACACCTGCCGCCAATTTCTCTAGCAACATGTTCTACAGCCCTCTTAGCATATTCATCACCATCAGTTATTAAAATAACACGCCTCCGAATGCTCATTCTGTGATGTCCTTTCATCAGAAAAGCGTAAGCGCCTGTTAAGCACTAGTGCTAGACTGTTTTCAAAAGTTTTAATGATGAACAAAATAAACCCATTGGAAGATAGATCCAAAAATCTTTCCTAATACGATGGCCATAATTAATATGGTAATTTCTCCATCTAATCGGATTCTTTTGGCGAGAATGGGGAAGACATTTAATACCTCTGTAAGAGCGGCAGCCAACATTCCATAAAAAGTCCCACCGGTCAATCCTAGAAAAATTAATGGGAAGGAAGGAATGTTTAAAACGGGATCCCTTAGGCTCGCTCCTACCCCCGTGAGTGCTCCTAAGAATACTGCCCATTCATAGTGTTGAATCATTTTAATTGTTTTACTAAGTTGTGTTAGTCTCGGGATAACTCCGAGCACCGTAAGAAAAGCTACAAAACCAGAACCTACCGCCAGTCCGCTTGCTACACCTAAAAAGATAATCGCTAAAATACTAATCATCATTAATTTTTTTTATACTTTCTTTATTTTCATGGATAATTACGTAATTATCTAAATCCATTTGGTAATTAAACATTTCTACTTCTAGAGGACTGGGTTCTTCATTAATACGTTTCTTAAAAAAATGGTTAAAAAATAGGATCATTCCTAAGCCTAAACCAATAGAATAGGGGATTTGAAACAGTAATGGTTTTGTTTCTTTTTTTCCAGTAATGATGGTATATATTTTTTCTTGGACACTCTTCATACTTACATCATCATGAAAATTCATGATCGCCATGGCTGAACCAAAAAATAAGAGAAACCATATTAAAAGAAAATAAGGAATGGAAACTCCCTTTTTCTTATACGTGACTTCAATGATGGTTTGCGCAGGACCAATGGTTTGAACTTCCACTTCTCCAAATTCTCTCTTTAATAAGTGGATTACTTTCATGACATCTATGATGACTATATTCTGGTCCGCATCTGTTAATTGATGGATCATCATAGTTTGTAAATGTGAAAGAACTTCATCCGGGGCAATGACTTGGGCAATATCCTTTAACAATACTTTTTCTTCAGGCGGTGTTTGGACACGATTCCGCATGCGGATGTATATTGTTTCTTCCAAAACATTCACTTCCCACACAATGATTTCCTCGTATAAATAGTATGAGTAATAAGCATTTTTTTCATGAAATCCAAAAACTTCCAAAGTTATTCAACAAATAAAAACCGTATGAATCAGAGATCCATACGGCCTTTCATTTGCTGCAATATTTTTTTTTCAAGTCGCGATACTTGTACCTGAGAAATCCCGAGCCGAATGGCAACTTCAGATTGTGTTTGATCCTTATAATATCTTAAATAGACAATAAGTCTTTCCCGTTCATCCAATTCACGGATAGCTTCCTTTAAGGCAATTTTATCAAACCATTTTCCATCATTACCGTCATCAATTTGGTCAAGTAATGTAATCGGGTCCCCGTCATTTTCATAAACGGTTTCATGAATGGAAGAAGGTGTCCTGCTTGCTTCTTGAGCAAGGATTACATCCTCCGGTGTCAGCTCAAGATGGGCTGATATCTCGTTAACGGTCGGAATTCTTCCCAGCGTTTTCGATAAATCATCCTTCGCTTTTCTGATTTTGTTTCCCATTTCTTTCAGTGAGCGGCTAACCTTAACGGTTCCATCGTCACGGATAAATCGCTGGATTTCACCAATAATCATTGGAACTGCATATGTCGAAAACTTTACATCATATGAAAGGTCAAATTTATCAACTGATTTTAATAATCCGATACAACCAATCTGGAATAGGTCATCAGGGTCATAGCCCCGATTAAGAAACCGTTGGACAACAGACCAGACCAGACGCATATTCTTTTCAACAATTAAATCCCTTGATACTTGGTCTCCGTCTTGGCTCTTTTTGATGAGCTCTTTTACTTCATGGTCCTTTAAATATGTTTGACCTTTATTGTTCTTAACCTCCACATCCATTGGCAAGTCTCCTTAATTGCAAAGCATTTTGCGGTTTTGTAAATGCTTTCGTAATCTAACCTCGGTTCCTCGACCTGGCTGTGAATGAACCTCTACCTCATCCATGAAATTCTCCATGATAGTAAAACCCATACCGGAACGTTCTAAGTCCGGCTTTGTTGTAAATAATGGCTGACGAGCTTCTTCCACATCTACAATTCCCATTCCAACATCTTTTATTGTCAGATCAATTAAACTATCTTCAATGATTACTTGAATATAGACAATTCCATTTGGATCATTTTCATAACCATGTATAATTGCATTGGTCACGGCTTCTGAAACGACTGTTTTAATTTCTGTCAACTCATCCATATTAGGATCTAGTTGTGCTATAAAAGCTGCAACAGTTACACGGGCAAAGGACTCATTTTGACTTAATGCACTGAATTGAAGATTCATTTCATTCTTCACTCAGGCCACCCCCAATCTTTGCAATGCAAATTCTTCTGTCGGTTCCATTTTTATGATTTTGAATAAACCAGACATATCGAATAATCTTTGTATTGCAGGGGAAATTGCACAAACCACCATTTCACCGTGCACCTGTTTAATTTGTTTGTATCTGCCTAATATAACTCCTAAGCCTGAACTGTCCATAAATGCAAGATGTTCCAGATTTAAGACAATATGACGAATATCATTTTTTTCAATAACTGCTATCGCTTTTTCGCGAAGTTCATCCGCGGTGTGGTGATCTAATTCACCGCTTAAACGAATACATAGAACGTCATGTTTTGTTTCCATATTAATATTAAGACTCACTATCCACGTCCTCCTTAATCTGGTATAGTGAGTCAATTCTCTTTACGGGTGTTAATATCCTTCTCCAAATACAAAACAAGTTGTTTTTCGCTAAAAGAAGTGACATATCTAGTTATTTCGACATCGAAAACCCGGAAGTGTCTTTATTTACCCGCCTTTGTAAACATACCGAAGGAACGTTTATATAGGGTCCACCATCCGGCTTCTTTTACATTTTTATTTGCTAATAAAGGACTTTCTAGAAACACTTCTCCGTCCTTAATCAACTTTATGGTTCCTACTTTATCACCTTTATGAATTGGGGCATTAAGATTTTTATTGATAATCACCTTACTTTTTACATCCGCTGTTTTTTCGCCCTTTTTAGTCAGCAAGGAAATTGGCTCACTTGTTACAGCCTCCACAGACTTTTCCTGTCCTTTGCTTATTCTCACTTGGGCAATTGTCTGGTTACGTTTATACATAGGATGTGTTTGATATTGGTTGAAAGCATAGTTAAGCATTTTAGTTACTTGGGCATTTCTTTCCTTGGATGTGGGCGCGCCAAACACCACTGCAATTACGCGCATGCCGTTCTTTTGAGCTGTTGCCGTTAAGCAGTACTTCGCTTCTGCAGTAAAGCCGGTTTTGAGTCCGTCCACACCAGGATAAAAGCGCACCAATTTATTGGTATTAACAAGCCAGAATTTTTTGTCTGTATTTTCACGAAGATATGCTTCATACATCCCGGTGAATTTCGTAATGTCTTCATATTTTAATAGTTCCTTCGCCATAATAGCCATATCACTTGCAGTGCTGAAATGACCACTGACCGGTAGTCCCGTCGTATTTTTAAAGTAAGTATGTTTTAAGCCAAGTTCTTTGGCCTTATCATTCATCATATCAACAAATGCTTCTTCTGACCCTGCAATTCTCTCAGCCATAGCAACAGAAGCATCATTTCCAGAACCAATAGCAATTCCTCTTAACATTTCCTTGGTGGTCATTTCTTCGCCAGCTTCAAGAAAAATTTGTGAACCGCCCATCGAGGCAGCATACTCACTTGCTCTGACTTTTTCATTCCAAGTAAGTTTTCCTTGATCGATTGACTCCATAATTAAAAGCATCGTCATAATTTTGGTCATACTTGCAGGCGGAAGCTCTTCATTACTGTTTTTCTCATAAAGCACTTTACCTGTATCACGTTCAATTAAAATAGCGGATTTTACATTGTTGACGATATCAGCATTCTTCTTTTCTTCAGCATTCTTTTTTTCTTCAGCTGCAAAAGCAGATGTACTCATTAAACTTGTAAGTAAAAAAAATGTCACTATCGCAGAGACAAATCGTTTCATTCGCATAACCCTCCATTCTTTATAGCATCCATTTTTTCCAAAATTAATAACTTTATACAATTATTCCCTCCTAAAGAAAATAAAAATAGGTGTCAGGCACCATGTGAATTTTTCACATGGTGCCTGACACCCTTTAACCTGTTTTATTCTGTTATTTCTTCATGGACAAGGATTGGTGCGTTTATTTTTGTTGCTGAAATTTTAATATTATGATATAGCCTTGTTTTTACTTCTTCTACATTTTCGAAGTTGCTGTAAATCGTTACTAATGACTCGCCTTTTTTGACTTGGTCACCAATTTTCTTTCTTAAGACAAGGCCCACTGCTAAATCAATAACAGATTCCTTCGTTGCTCGTCCAGCTCCAAGGATCATCGCCGCTGTACCAACTTCATCTGCAACAATTTCGGATACATAACCCTCTTCTTTGGCTTCAAGTTCAAAGGTATACTTTGCTTGAGGCATTTTTGAAGGGTCATCAACAATTGATGCATCCCCACCTTGTGAGCTTAAAAATACTTTTAATTTTTCAAGTGCTGATCCGTCCTTTATGACACCTTCAAGCAGGGTGCGTGCTTCTGCTAATGAACCAGCCTTTTCTGCTAAGTAAACCATGTGGCTGCCTAGGGTTAAACAAAGCTCTGTTAAGTCTTCAGGACCTTCCCCTTTTAAAGTATCAATCGCTTCTTTTACTTCAAGGGCGTTACCAATCGCAAAACCAAGTGGTTGACTCATGTCAGAAATAACAGCCATTGTTCTTCTGCCAACATTGTTCCCAATTCGCACCATTGCTTTTGCCAATTCCCGAGAATCATCAAGTGTCTTCATAAATGCACCCGCGCCGGTTTTGACATCAAGAACTATGGCATCTGCACCCGCTGCTATCTTTTTACTCATAATAGAACTTGCGATTAGTGGAATGCTATCAACAGTTGCTGTAACATCACGTAAAGCATAAAGTTTCTTATCCGCAGGAGTTAAATTTCCACTTTGACCAATGACAGCAATCTTATTTTTATTAACAAGGCCGATAAATTCTTCATTTTCAATTTCAACATGGAAGCCTTTTACTGCTTCTAATTTATCAATTGTTCCTCCGGTATGGCCTAAGCCGCGCCCCGACATTTTTGCCACAGGTACCCCAAGTGCAGCAACCAGCGGTCCAAGAACTAGGGTAGTTGTGTCGCCTACACCGCCAGTAGAATGTTTATCAACTTTAATTCCCTCAATTTGTGATAAATCAATTTGATCTCCTGATTCAACCATGGCCATGGTTAAATCGGCTCTTTCCTGTTCCGTCATCCCTTTGAAAAAGATAGCCATCGTTAAGGCGCTAACTTGGTAATCTGGGATCGAACCATCGGTATATCCTTTAATAATAAAATTTATTTCTTCAGTTGATAGTTCCTGTCCATCTCTTTTCTTCTCTATTAAGTCAACCATTCTCATTATAATCACCACTTTACGAAATTTTCCTATAACAGAATTTATATCACACCGCTAACCGGGCGCTTCCGCTTTGTTATTAAGCGATCGTTTTTACAATTTCTTTTATATATTGAAGAAAGTCAGCTTTCACTCTTTCTGTTGTTTCAATAACTTCATCATGGGTAAGTGGTTGATCAAGAATTCCTGCTGCCATGTTCGAAATACAAGAAATTCCAAGAACCTTCATACCACTGTGACGGGCAACAATTACTTCTGGTACAGTCGACATTCCGACGGCATCTCCGCCCAAAGTGCGCACCATTCGTATTTCAGCAGGCGTTTCATAAACAGGCCCAGGGTTTCCGAAATAGACGCCCTCTTTTACCTTGATATTTAAGCGGTCGGCAATTTCCCTTGCTACAGCACGTAATTCTTTCGTATATGCCTCAGACATATCAGGGAAGCGGACACCAAACTTGGAATCATTCGGTCCGATTAATGGATTTGTTCCCATATAATTAATGTGATCGGATATTATCATTAAATCCCCTGCAGAGAAGGTTTCATTCACTCCGCCCGCTGCATTGGTTACGATTAACATTTCAACTCCAAGTTCTTTCATGACGCGCACGGGAAAGGTTACTTTTTCCATACTATATCCTTCATAGAAATGGAATCTTCCTTGCATGGCAACAACCTCTACGCCACTTAATAAACCAAACACTAATTGTCCAGCGTGACCTTCAACTGTAGAAATTGGGAAGTCAGGTATCTGATTATATGGAATTTTTACAGGGGTCTCAATTTCATCCGCTAGGACACCGAGGCCAGATCCTAAAATAAGACCAATTCTGGGCGTATTCTCATATTTTTGTTTTAAAAATCCTGTAGCATTTTGAATTTTATCAGCATTCATTTTTATACCCCTTTTGAATTTAATTCGTTTAAAAAACTTTTTCCGAAGTTAGGTAGTTTCACATTGAAGTTTTCAGCAACAGTTGCCCCAAGGTCCGCAAAGGTCTCTCTAATTGGGAGCTCTTTCGCTTCGTTCATACGCTTTGAATAAACAAGTAATGGTACGTATTCACGAGTATGGTCAGTTCCTGGTGCAACAGGGTCATTTCCATGGTCTGCGGTAATCATTAATAGGTCGTCTTCTTTCATTTTTGCAAACACTTCTGGCAGGCGTGCATCATATTCTTCCAGTGCTTTTCCATAGCCTTCTGGGTCACGGCGGTGTCCGTATAATGCATCAAAGTCAACTAAATTTAAGAAACTAATACCTGTAAAATCCATATCCAATGTTTCTACTAGTTTATCCATTCCATCCATATTAGAAACTGTTCTAAGTGATTGAGTTACGCCTTCTCCATCATATATATCGGAAATTTTTCCGATCGCAATAACATCAAGACCAGCATCTTTTAATTCACTCATTACTGTACGGTCAAAAGGTTTTAATGCATAGTCATGACGGTTAGAAGTACGTTTAAAATTTCCAGGTTCCCCCAAGAAAGGTCTAGCAATGACACGGCCAACCATATACTTCTCATCAAGAGTCAATTCACGAGCGATTTTACAGATCTTATATTGCTCTTCAATTGGGATAATTTCTTCATGGGCAGCAATCTGAAGGACAGAATCCGCAGAAGTATAGACGATCAATGCTCCTGTTTTCATATGCTCTTCGCCCAACTCAACGAGGATTTCAGTTCCGCTAGCGGGCTTATTGCCAATAATTTTTCTGCCTGTGCGTTTTTCTAACTCTGAAAGAAGCTCATTCGGAAAACCCTCTGGGAATACACGAAAAGGGGTTTGAATATTCAGGCCCATAATTTCCCAGTGACCTGTCATGGTATCTTTTCCGTTAGAGGCCTCCATCATTTTTGTATAATATGCTAATGGTTTTTCTGCTTTTTCAATTCCTTTAATTTCACGGATATTGCTTAAACCCAACTTGCCCATATTTGGCATGTTCAGACCATTCATTCTTTCCGCTATATGACCAAAAGTATCTGCACCCTTGTCACCAAACTTTTCCGCATCCGGGGCTTCGCCAATACCAACCGAGTCCATTACGATAATAAAAATACGTTTATATGTATTTGCAGCCATTCAATTCTTCCTCCTTTTTCCGTAGAAAACGTTTGCAAATATTAACATTACACAAGAATAAGTTGCCCTCTTTAGTTTAGTATTATTAAATCTAATCCAAATCTATTCGTCAGAAGTCTGACATCTCTATTGTACTAAATGTTTTAAAAATTACAAGGAAAAAGCCACCGAATTTCAGGCAGCTTTTTGACAATTATATGATTTTTATAGAACTCTCATTCTATTAAGCTCGAGGATGAAATTTACTATAGACGTCTTTTAACTTTGTTTTTGAAACATGTGTATATATTTGTGTGGTTGAGATATCTGCATGACCTAACATTTCTTGGACTGCTCGTAAATCAGCACCATTTTCTAACAAATGCGTTGCAAAAGAATGGCGAAGGGTATGTGGTGTTAGTTCTTTATCTATTCCGGCTTCTCTAGCAAGCTTTTTCAATATTTTCCAAAACCCTTGGCGTGTTAGCTGCTTCCCTTGATGGTTTAAAAACAAAGCATGATCTTGTTGCTTTGCGGATGTAAACCGAGGTCTTCCATCTTCCAGGTAATGTTTTATGGCATCAGCTGCAGCACGTCCAATGGGAATAATTCGTTCTTTATTCCCGTTACAACGAACAAACCCCATCGTTAACTGAATATTATCAATCTCAAGACCTATTAGTTCACTAACACGGATACCTGTAGCATATAGCAGTTCAAGCATCGCCTTGTCCCTTATTCCAAAATGATCTTGTGTATTAGGTGTGTCCAGCAGGATTTCTACTTCTTGTAAACTCAATACATTGGGCAGTGATCTTTCAAGTCTGGGTGTTTCTATTTGAACAGATGGGTCTTGATCTGTTGCCTTGGCCCTTAATAAAAATTGATGAAATGCACGGACAGAGGCGATGTGCCGTGCCAATGTTTTCTTGGATTTCCCCTGTTCTTTTAGAAATCTTAAAAAGTGGACAATATGTACACGTTGTACATCATTTAAAGAATGGACGGATTCGACATTTATCAAATAATGAAGATAGCTTTTTAAATCTCGCTCATACGCCATAATTGTGTTTTGGGCTGAACCTTTTTCAACGATTAAATAATCCATAAAATCCTTTAATTGCTCGTCCATCGTATTTACTCCCCATTTAAATAAAACAACATCAGCCGATCTAACAAGGAAGAATCCTCCTCATTCACTGCGTTCGAAACTTTTAGCGCAGCTCCTTCCGGTTCATCATAGCGATGATAATTTTGATATTCTTCATTCACAAACATGATACCATAATAGAAAAGAATCGTGCACCCTGTGAATATGATAAAGACCTTTAAGGTTTTTAATGCTGCTTTTAAAAATAAGATCATCCCGCTTCTCCCACTTTCCAATCATCTAGTAAAATGTATGCCAAAATAGATAAATTTTATACCTAGTCATTGGTAATATAGGGGAAGTTCTTTTCACTAAAAAGAAAAAAGCCCTTTTCAAGGAGCTTTCATTGGTTAATCAGCTTTTTCTTCCTCTTTATCTTTATCCTGGCATCGGTAACAGATCCCATGAAAAGTGAGGCGATGATCTTTTATTTTAAAATTCCATTTGCGTTCCACAATTGCTTCTACATCTTCAAGTAAATCCTCTTGAATTTCATCAACGGCACCACATTCAATACAAACAAGATGATGATGAAAATGGGCTGCACCTTCCTGGCGAAGGTCATAGCGAGAAACCCCATCCCCAAAATTTATTTTATCAACAACTTTTAATTCCGTTAATAATTCCAACGTCCGATAAACAGTTGCTAAACCAATTTCAGGCGATTTTTCTTTCACGAGGAGGTATACATCTTCCGCACTTAAATGATCCTCTTCATTTTCCAATAAAACTCGAACGGTTGCCTCACGCTGAGGTGTTAGTTTATAGCTTGCTGAATGCAACTGTTTCTTAATTCTTTCAATTCTAGTTTCCATCCTGCAGTCCCTCCCTCGCCACTGTTAATTCTCATTATAACAGATGACAATTGAGAATCAAAATAAAATTATTATAAACTACAATAAACAATACGCTATATTAAGTATTATATAATAATTACTTTAAAATGGTTGAACTAATGATGGTTTTCATTAACCAAGGCGAAAGATAGGCCTCTATCCCAGATGCTGCAGCTATAAATATTACCGCTACAATCAAGGTTAAAATATAACTTTTAAAAAAAGGAAGGATTGGCTGGGCATATTTTTTCATAAACTGCTTTTTGATCATTCGAAGTGAGAAAATCACTGATAATGCTGCCATCATTATGAATACAGGAATAATAATCAGATTCTGAGGCAAAATCGAAACAAAGGCGAGCATAAAGCCCTGCCAGCCCATTTGACTGACTAGAAAACCCACGGTAAACCCAACTACCATTCCTTTAATAAATAATAGAATAAGTATCACTGGAAGACCGATGATTGAAATTCCTAGTATCCACATGAGCCCAATAAACTTACTATTATGGAAAAGGCTTTGCAGGAATAAATCATTGTCTTCTGCTTCTTTTCCGCTTGAGACTTGACCAAAAAATTGTGATAAATAATAGAATAAATCTTCCTTCTGAGTAATGCTCATACTGTTTACAACAATTGCCCCAAAGATTACTCCCATTAAAAATAAGACAACAATAAACAAAAAAATTGAGGAATGCTCACGGAAATAACTAGCGGCATCGGACTGGTACAATCGTTTTTTCATTTGCGTATCCTCCTACTATTCTCAGTTCAGTTAATACATTGTATGCCAGTCTAGTATATCTATTCCCACATTTTAATAGATTACATAATAAAACCCGATAGCTTTATGCTACCGGGGTTCATCTTTTTTTAGTCTGAAATTTTTCCGTATTTCCCACCGCCGCCGGCTGCTAAATTTACTTTACCCGCTCTTGCTTTTAGGATAAGGTCAGCGATCCTTTCCGGGACAACCTCTTTCAATCCTTCATAGGGTACATCATGCAAAATCGCCATTTCACTCCCAAAATGATCAACCAGCTTCTCAAGTAAGCGAGGTCCTAAGCCGGGGATAAATTCCAGCGGGACTTGATGGATATAGGGCGGACGGTCTTCTGGACCTTGTTCAGCCGTTTTCAGTTCAAGGATTCTGTCAGCTACACCTTTAACAATTTTCTTATTTCCACATTGCGTACATATTTGATCCTCATCAGCAGCAGGATGATGGCATTCTGCACAAACTGTTTTATGGTATTTACCGAGCAATGGATCAAGACCATAATTTGCGATAATTTTACGTCCATCTTCCTTCTTTAATGCTTTCTGCAACTCTAAAAATGTTGGTTCCTTCATGGCAATGACTTGGTATTCACGGGCTATTTTTGCAAGCGAATGGGCATCAGAATTCGTAACAAATGTATAGTCATGTAATTCCTTTATTTGATCCGCCATAGTCGTATCAGAACTTAATCCAAGCTCAATTGCGTCAATCAATTCCGGGTCCAATACCTCAGTAAGTGACTGATTGACTCCTTTTCCATACAAACTTTTAAAAGGCGTGAAAACATGAGCAGGAATGAAGATTCCACCTAACTCTTTTACCTTCTTTTGTAAAACAAGACCCGTGGCATAGATCCGTTGTGAGCTCAGTTGAATATTTTTCAAGTGACCTGACAGCCACGAGGAGAACTCTCTCATGATGGAAAGACTAGGAAAAAACATAAGCAGGTGGATTGGGCCGTTAGATTGTTCGTCATAAATCTCCAATTCAGAACCGGGAATAACCGTTAAATCACCAAACACTAACCCACCGTCCGGATGTTCCACTACGTCTCCACTTTGGATAAGACTTTCCATTTCAAGGATGACTTCAGGCGAATGGCTATCGATGATCCCAACCATATTAAGTCCCTTTTCGTGTCGTGCATGCTCAATGATATTCGTAAACGTTAGAGACTTGGCACCGGTGATTTTTACCGGCTTCCCTGTCCAGGTACGTCCAATGTGTATATGTAAATCTACATAGTAGCGATTCATTTATTTTTCAACGCCTCTTGCAATTGTAAGTATTGAACAGCAAAAGTCGTTTTGGCATCATATATTTTTTGTTCTTTTACATATTGAGCTGCTTCTTCCAGAGTTAATTCCTCTAGATTAACAAACTCGTCCTCATCAAGTGCTGCTGCATTTTCTTTTTTGCTTAGTCCTGTCGCAACATAGACATGAACGATTTCATCGGCAAATCCTGGCGAGGTGTAAAAAGAAGTAAGCCATTCAAGGCTCTTGCACTCATAGCCTGTCTCTTCCTCCAGTTCACGGCGAGCACAAAGCTCAGGCTCTTCCCCTTTTTCCAGCTTTCCGGCGGGAATTTCAACAATGGTTCGTTCCAGTGCTTTCCGATATTGTTCAACCATTACTACTTTCTTGTTGTCGGTAATGGCTAAAATAGCGACAGCCCCGGGATGTTTAATGATCTCGCGTTTCGATTGTTTCCCGTTCGGAAGCTCTACATCTTGTAAATGAAGACTGATTACTTTTCCTGAGAAAATTTCTTCACTATGAAGTGTTTTTTCTTCGAGATTGCTCATATGGGTCACTCCTGTTCTATTCCTTTAATCTGCTCATACATTTTACCATACTTTATTTGGAGGGGGATGGAATGAAGGTGTACGTTCATGATAAAGGAATCATTCTTGTTGGAAAAGGATGGGAAATACTTCAGAAACTAAAAGAATACAACAAAGATTATTTCACCGTTTCCGAATGGATTGAAAAGGTGAATCAAAAATAAAGTCTTTCGATTGTAGTCTGTCCTTTTCTTTTATAAAATTGTAGAAAAAAGGACGGTGTGAGTTTTTGAAAAAGAGAAGACTAGGAAATTCGGATTTGTATGTATCGGAACTAGGACTTGGTTGTATGTCGATTGGAACCGAGGAGAAAACCGCTAGAAAGATTATTGAAGCCTCACTTGAGGAAGGGATCAATTATTTTGATACGGCTGATTTATATGATTTTGGTGAAAATGAAAAAATAGTTGGGACAGCATTGAAGGAAGTCCGTGAAAATGTCATTATTGCAACAAAGGTTGGGAATCGCTGGAGTCAAGATCAGAAGGGATGGTCATGGGATCCCTCGAAGTCCTATATAAAGGAAGAAGTCAAACAAAGTCTTAACCGGCTGGGTACCGACTATATCGATCTTTATCAGCTGCACGGCGGGACCATCAATGATCCAATTGAGGAAACAATAGAAGCGTTCGAAGAATTAAAAGCAGAAGGCTATATTCGCTACTATGGCATTTCCTCTATTCGCCCAAATGTAATACGGGAATATGTTAACAAGTCTAGTATCGTATCTGTGATGATGCAATACAGTATCTTAGACCGCCGCCCTGAGGAAGAAGCCTTGCCACTTCTTCAGGAACATGGGCTTAGCGTTGTGACCCGCGGACCGCTCGCAAAAGGTCTTTTAAGTGATAAAATGATTGAGAAGGTAACTGAGAAGGGGTATCAAGACTACAGCTTAGCCGAGTTGAATGACGTCTTGCCGTTGTTAAAGGAAAAGGTAGCAGCCACACGCTCTTTTACAGAGATAGCCCTTCAGTATAATCTGGCCCATCCTGTTGTAGCCTCTGTTGTAGCCGGGGCCAGTAGTCCTGAACAAATTAGGAGTAATGCGAAAGCAGTCAGAAGTCAGCCGCTTTCTGAGGAGGAAGTTTCAGTAATTAGAGAGTTAACGAAGGCTGGCATTTATAAGGAACATCGTTAAAAGGAGAGCGTTCGTACGCCCTCCTTTTTATATTATATTTATTTAAACTCCTTCCAGTTCATGCCGCTCTCATTTAATAGTTCTGCAAAAGATTTGTTTTTTTCTTTTAATCGTCTTTCTTCTCTCTTTCTTAGCTCTTCGTCTTCTTTTCTTTTTTCTTCTGCTGCTTTAAGCTGTTCTTGTTGTTCTTTTAGTTGCTTGAATAAATTAGGGTTGATCATATCGCCAAGCGTTACCGCTGAATCATCTTTTTTGGGTTTCGATTGCTTTTTTTGTTTAGATTGCTTTTTCATTCAGAACGCCTCCATCATCAAAATTTCATTTATATTATACCATGTCACCAAGCATCGCCCATATAAAAAAGCAGGCTATGCTTAATCATAGTCAGCCTGCTCTTACTTGTTATTTTTAATAAGCTTCAAGTACCACGTTTTCGTCCACAAACAATGTGGCTTCAGTAGAATTGACAACATCCTCAATCGTATACCCTTTAGCAACTTCTACAAGCCTCAGCCCTGAATCTTTTACATCCATAACAGCGCGCTCAGTGATAATTCGGTTGACTACCCCTTTACCCGTTAAAGGAAGCGTGCACTGTTTCAATATTTTGGATTCACCCTTTTTATTCACATGCTCCATAATAACAATTATTTTTTGGGCACCATGAACGAGATCCATCGCGCCACCCATTCCTTTTATCATCTTTCCAGGGATCATCCAGTTAGCTAAGTCACCGGTTTCAGATACTTCCATTCCACCGAGTATCGCTAAGTTGACATGCCCGCCGCGAATCATCGCAAACGATTCGGCGCTATCGAAATAGGCTGCACCACTAATTGCCGTAACGGTCTCTTTACCGGCATTGATTAAATCGGGGTCCACATCATCCGCATCTGGGTAGGGTCCGATGCCAAGAAGACCATTTTCAGACTGCAAGACAACCTGTTTATTTGCTGACATAAAATTAGCAACAAGGGTTGGCATACCTATGCCTAGATTTACATAAAATCCGTTTTCTATTTCCTTCTCAGCCCTTATCGCAATTCTCTCTCTAACGGAGACAATTTCATTCACCATTACGCTCTCTCCCTTCTCCCAACACTATTTTCTCACTGTCAATCTCTCAATTCGTTTTTCCTGTGTTCCTTCGATAATTGTTTGTACATAGATACTAGGGGTATGAATAAAATTAGCATCTAATTCGCCAATTTCACAAAGTGCTTCCACTTCAGCAATCGTTACTTTTCCAGCAGCTGCAATCATCGGATTGAAGTTTCGCGCTGTTTTGTGGTAAACGAGATTTCCCATTTTGTCGCCCTTCCATGCCCTAACAAGACTAAAGTCGGCAGTTAGCGCCTCTTCCAAAAGGTATTCTCTCCCGTTAAAAACCTTCGTTTCCTTCCCTTCAGCAATCGGCGTTCCAACTCCGGCTGGTGTATAAAATGCTGGGATTCCGGCCCCGCCTGCCCTGATTTTTTCAGCCAATGTACCTTGTGGCGTTAATTCTACTTCGAGTTCTCCAGTTAAAACCTGTCTCTCAAACTCTTTATTTTCACCAACATAGGATCCAATCATTTTTTTGATTTGTTTATTATTTAATAGAAGTCCTAACCCCCACTCATCTATCCCGCAGTTATTTGAAATAACTGTTAAATCCTTTACGCTTTTTTCTGCCAATGCAAGTATCAGGTTTTCCGGTATGCCGCACAAACCAAACCCACCAACCATTAATGTAGCCCCATCATTAATTCCGGCAACTGCATCCTGGAAGGATGTACATATTTTTTTCATCCTGATTTCTCCCCCTAATCCCCATTTTCCCTTTACTATTTCTAGTAAAAATACAGAAAATCCTCTTATTTTGTCAAAATTTCCATTATTCCCGCTTTTTTGAAATTACACCACTACTATGAAAATATGATTATCAGAGGGGGAAAATGAATGCCAAACTGTCTAAATTAAATTTTTCATGAATAATCAGTCTTCGACTAATGCATCTTATTAATTGAGACTAGCTTGAAGGGGGACAGATTATTTTGAGCCAAAAACGTGATAAAGGTTCCAGTCAAAAAGGAAAAAACTATGCTGACACAGCAGGTGGAGGCAAGCGGGTGATTGCCGCTGAAGAAATCGAAAAAGCCATCCATCCTACCAAAAGACAAAACGCAGAGCAGTAAATCATTCTGTAAACTCGGAAACCGCTTATTGGTGTCAGCGGTTTTCTTTGTGTTAAAATTAAAACGGCTAATTTATGGGCGCTTGGTACTTATTTTACATATGTTATATTAATTCCTACGGGAGGTGCCAATGGTGAGGAAGGCATTTCGAACTTTGTTTGTTTTGTTGTTTTTCTGGTTATCTCTTGGTTTGTATTTTACAAACCGTCTCATGTATATGAAAAAGAAGGATGAGGAATTAATTTTAAGGCGTGAAAAAGAAGCTGGCCGGTATAATCCCGATGAATTTGATTCTCTCCCAAAACGGGAGGTTGATATTTCTTCGCCTTTTGGATACACAATTAAAGCCCAGCTCGTGGAACCGCACCAGACCAATCGTTATATCATTATTTCTCATGGTGTGACCGAAACGAAAATTAATTCCATTAAATATGCAAATATGTTCTTAGAGCGTGGGTTTAATACGTTAATTTATGACCATCGTCGCCACGGGGAATCTGGCGGTAAAACAACTAGTTTTGGTCATTATGAAAAATTTGATTTGAAGACAGTCGTCGATTGGCTCAAAAAAGAAAAAGGACCTCAACTTGAACTAGGGATTCACGGCGAATCGATGGGCGCAGCTACCATGCTGTTATATGCTGGACTCCTTGAGGATGGGGCAGATTTTTATATTGCCGATTGCCCGTTTTCTGATTTTAAGGAGCAGTTGGCTTATTTGATTAAAAAGGATTTCAAGCTCATCCCTGGTCTTTTGCTACCGCTTGGGGATGCCCTTTTACGCCTTCGGGACAAATATTCGATCCGAAATGTTTCCCCAATTTCGGTTATTGAAAATATCAAACATCCGATTTTGTTTATTCACAGCCAAAAGGATGATTTTATCCTTCCTACCATGACAAAGGATTTATTTGAGCATAAAAAGGGTCCTAAAATGCTTTTTTTAGCGGCTAACGGCCGCCATGCCCAGTCCTTTAATGAAAACCGGGCTGATTACGAACGGGTGATTGATGAATTTTTACAAAAATATGTTGATCATCCATTGCCAAACTAAAAACAGACTATCCATTATGGATCAGTCTGTTTTTTCTTTAATTATAAGGCTCATACGGCCATTTAGGATTTGTTGCGGACTCTTTAGTTGAAAGCAATTGCACGCTTTAGAAAAGTCAATTTTCATTTGCTCATCGAAAAAGACCATTTTTGATTTTTCTGCATAAACCGTCCGGTCATTTGTTTCAATAGCTATGTCATCATTATCTAATTCTGGTATAAACCACAAAGCCACTACCCCGTTTACGGCACAGCCACAGCCGTCTGTATCGTATTTTAGCTTTAAGTAGCCTTCTCGACCGTCAATTCGCTCATTTATTTTGTTAGCTGCCTCTGCAGTAATAGTTATCTCCAAGTTTATTGCCCCTCTCATTTAGCATATGGTGATTGTACCACATGTTACGAGAGGTTGATTCATCTTTGCTCATAGATTTAGATCTCCGTCATCCGAATGTCAGCAATAGCATCCATCGGAATCCGGTGCACCTCATCAAAGCAATCTATCACATGAAGCCTTTGCGTCAGTTCATCCCAGTAATGGATTTTGCCAATCACGATTTCATAGTTCCGATTCCGGTAATGGGTAATCGTCACGTACTGATCATATTCAATCGCTTCGGACAAGATCCCGTTCATGAGCTCCAGATGCTGTTCATCCATTTCTCGTTTCTGTTCGTACCGATCTTCTTTCACCCAATCCCTGAGCAATTTCACATGCTCAGGAAGCATCATCGACGTCCATTTGATCCTTCCACGGTCGCGAATCATCCGCCTCTCCTTCTTTCTCAGTATTCAGTCTTAATTATTTGACTACTGTCTAGCTTTAACGCCGCTAAACAGGCGCTTCTACATTTATCTTTTATGTCCACCAACAAGTGTAGCCCGATGCTTAGCCGTTCCAGCAGCTGTATAGGAAACCGCACGCAACAAGGAACCTGAACCAAAGCGTCTGCGAACCGTATCCACCACATAGCCGAGCTCTCGCCTCTTATAGGCACCCATGTCGAACAGATCAAGCTGCAGCTCACGGTCATCAACAATATTGCTGATGGCAATCGAGATCTGCCGTACCGTCTTTCCAGTGTAATGCTCATGAAATAATTCCAGACACACACGGTACAGTTCCATCGTCACATTCGTTGGCTGGCCGATGCTTCTAGAGCGATGAAAACCGCCGCCAAATTCATCCTGGCTGTAGCCGACTCCGAGACTTATCGTTCTCCCTGCTTTTCGATGCGTCCTTGCCCGCCTTGCTACTTCCTCACACATTTCTAAAATGACCGTCTTAATTTCCGCTTCCTCTTTATAGTCCCTTAACAGAATTTGACTTTTTCCAAAGCTGATTTGTCCTTGGATAAGCGGTGCACCCAAATCAGAAAGGTCAACTCCCCAGGCATGATGATAAAGCTGGTTTCCCATGATACCAAATTTCTTTTCTAGCTTTTCTAAATCATAACGGGCTAGCTGACCGACAGTGAAAATCCCCATCCCATTTAATGTTTTTTCGACACGTCTGCCGATCCCCCACATTTCCCTGAGCGGTGACACATTCCAAAGCTTTGTCTGAACATCTTCATATGTCCACTCGGCCACTCCGCTTTTCTTGGCATCAAGATCAAGACATAGCTTTGCCAGTAACATGTTAGGGCCAATTCCAACGGCACACGGCAGTTGAAACTCCCGCTCAATATCATCCTTTATTTTTTTGGCAATCGTTTGGGCATCCCCCCACAAATGAATGGCACCATCCACTTTAATAAAACTTTCATCGACGCTATAGACATGAATCGCTTCTTTCGGAACATAGCGGTTAAAGACACGAGAAATTTCGGTAGCAATCCGCAAATACGTTGCCATTTTTGGCTCAACAATTTGAATCCTGGGGTCTTGTGGAATCTCAAACATCCGGGAACCCGTTTTGATGCCGAATTCTTTTTTCATACGCGGCGAAGCAGCAAGGACAATACTTCCCTGCCGCTCTTTTTGACCAACCACCGCTAAATAACACTCCATAGGGTCAAGGCCCCACATAACAGCTGAACAGCTGGCATAAAAGCTCTTCATGTCCACACATAAAATTTTATTTTGCGGCAGTGCGCTGTAGTCCACCATGGCATTCCCTCACAATCAGAATATCGAACATTCGTTCCTTTTTATTATATTCATTATCATAAGCGAATATGCGTTCGTATTCAATGGAAATTTTTGAACACCGTTCTTTTATGGAAGTCGAGGAAAACATAGTATAATGGATAGTGAGGTGCATGTTTATGGATAAAAAATTGGTGGCAAAGATGATCAAAAATTGTTTTAAACAGTATTATGAGACGGGGACAATGCCTATTGGAGACAACGATTTGGAGAAGCTAAGCAAACAGATCCTTCAAACGAAAGCAGAGGAACCAACTGCAGATTTATACGAGATTGTGAATGATACGGTATATGAGTATTTAACAGGATGACAGCAAAACAAAAAGCCTCTAAAAATGAGGCCTAATTTACTTATAAACTATTTCTGATTAAAAGCACGTCTGCCAATCCGCTCAAACAGCCGTGGGAAGAGGACGTACACAACGCTCCCCATGTTCATCCAGCGCGGTAAATTAATCTCCCTTGTTTTCGACAGCATGCTGTCAACGACCTTCTGAGCGACGTACTCAGGCTTAAGCATAAATCTCTGCACATTTTTAACATACGTGCCTTTTTCATCGGCTATATTAAAAAAATTAGTGGCAATTGGCCCAGGGTTCACTGAAGTCACTTGTACATTATAATCGGAAAGCTCCATCCGCAGTGAGTTTGTGTATCCAAGTACGGCATGCTTTGAAGCAGAATAGACACTTGATTTGGGCGTGGCAATCTTACCAGCCTGTGAAGCAATATTGATAATATGACCAAAACGCCGTTCCCGCATTTTCGGCAGCACCATGCTTGTGCAGGCCATAAGCCCGACGACATTGACATCAAACATTCCCTTGATTTCGTCCAATGTCGCCAAATGAGCTTCACGGAAAATTCCAAAGCCGGCATTATTGACAAGGATATCAATCTCTCCGATTTTATCGAAAATCCGTTGAAAAACCTCCTGCACCTGAGCTGTATCCGAGACATCCAGCTTGAAAACATCCACTTTTACTTGATACTTTTGCTGTAGTTCCGTTTGCAGCTGCTCGAGTTTACCAATGCTTCTTGCAAGCAGAACAAGATTGGCACCGCTTGCCGCACATAGCTTGGCGATTTCCGCTCCGATTCCTCCGGAGGCACCCGTAATCACGATATTTTTACCTTTTAAATGTTCCCTAACCATTTCTACACCTCATCTGAGTTAACCCAATGCATATTACTTAGCTTGATAAAGCACGGGCTTAGTATTCTTACTAATAATCTCCCCGATAGATGATAAATAGTCAAGTTGTGCGACGGTTTCCGAAAGGGTCAGCATCAGTTCGCGCTGATAAACAGATGGAAACAGGCGTTTACAGATTTCAAAAACGGTGAGCTGCTCTTCTTTTAACCAGCTATGAACCGTCATTGCCCGCTCGTGTTGGCGTATCAATCGTTTTTCAATCAACTCTGCTAACTGGTAGACTTCCTCGCCGTGACCAGTGTAGACACATTGGACCGGATACAATAGCAGCTTCTTCATGGAGTCATTATGTTGCAGCAGTGGCTTCGCTCTTTCTGTTTCACCTGGGGCAGGCGGCTCGAGCAATGGATTTGGCGAAATGTGCGCTAAGATTAAATCTCCACCAATCAAAATTCCATCCTTTTCCCGGAAAAGCGCAATTTGACTTTGGGCATGACCCGGTGTTTCAATGACCTGCCACTCACTTAGCCCTGGAGGTCTCATTCCCTCAACAAGATGTCCAGTTAGTGATCGGTTACATGAATATTTCAATGTTTTTCTTAACTTAGAAAGTAACGAAAAATATTCCTCGGGCAGCCCGAATTCTAGAAAATGCACACGGAAGAATTCCTCTTGTTCTTGAAAAAAGGCTTCTGTTTGGTGAATCCATCGTTCATTCAAATAATGACCATATACTTCTAACGAATCCGGAAAAAAATCTAGCATTCCAACATGATCGGGGTGATGATGTGTTAGAATCACCTGCTCAATATCAGCAGGACTTAAGCCTAAATCCCCCATTTGCTCCTTAAGTGACATCCAGGACTGTTCCGTTTTTACGCCCGCGTCTACAAGCGTTAATCGCTCGCCTTTAATCAAATAGACATTGACATCTCCGACCGCAAAAGGAGTCGGCACCGTAATTTTCGCTATTCCGTCTTTCCATTTTGTCATTACTAAATCCCCTTAACATTATTGTCAAATAAAGAACCCAACGATATAGATATGAACATTATGTGACATTTATTGTATATACTAAAGTGTAGCGACTTTTTAACCAATTGTCATTATTTCTGCATAATTTTTTAGAAAAAATAAAAAATTCAATAAACTTATCTATTGACAGATGGGTTGTTTATCTTGCATAATCTAGTAAAATTTAATTCGTTAAAGCGATGAATAAGGCCAGTAAATGAGAAATGGCGAAAGAGAGTGAAGTTCGACGGCTGAAAGACTTCACCGCCCTCTTAATCATTGAACCTACCTTAGGAGCACTTAGGAAAACCTAACGCATTTCCGGCGTTATCGGAGTCGAGTGAACCCTTCTTGCAATTTAAGCAAGGGTAAATGAAGGTGGTACCACGGAAGCTAGACCTTTCGTCCTTTACGGATGAGAGGTCTTTTTGTTTTCTTAAGAATCGAAATGGAGGAATATTAATGGGAAAAATAGCAATTATTGGTGCAGGTTCGATGGCTGAGGCATTCATTTCAGGAATTCTTGAAAATGGGCTAATTAATAAAAAAAATATCTGGATTACAAACAATTCTAATCAAGAAAGATTAACTAATTTAGAAACTCGTTATGGAATTCGAACGACTTATAATTTGAATGAACTGTTTGATCAAGCGGACATTGTGATGTTAGCAATGAAACCAAAGGATGTCGCGACAGCCGTCCAATCCATTCGGGAACACTTAACGGAACAAATGCTCGTCGTCTCAGTCTTAGCTGGTGTTTCCATGATGACAATTGAAACATTGGCAAAATTACCACTTGCGATTGTAAGGTCGATGCCAAACACTTCGGCTGCTGTTGGAAAATCGGCCACCGCTGTTGCCGTGAATCAACGTGTTACCGAGCAGCAGTTAGAAACAACCAAGAACTTGTTTGGAACAGTTGGCTTGGCTTCTTTTGTAGAAGAAGAGCAGTTAGATGCCGTTACGGGGCTATCAGGAAGTGGGCCAGCCTATATTTATTATCTTATCGAAGCCATGGAAAAAAGTGCAGTAGAAGTAGGACTAGACAAAGAAATGGCCAGTGAACTGATTGTTCAAACACTACTTGGGGCAGCAGAGATGGTGAAAAAATCAAGCAAATCATCTACTCAACTGCGTATGGAAGTAACAAGCCCTGGCGGAACAACAGAAGCTGGCATTAGAGTTCTTGAAGGACACGGCGTCCAGCAAGCATTTATTTCATGTATTAAAGCAGCAACTGCGCAATCCAAAAAAATGGGGGAAGAATTAAGTTCTAGGCTTCAGACTGCAGACCAAACTTCCTAAATTGGACTTTTGCCTAGTTTACATTACACTAGTGAAAAAAGGCTAGGGAAGTGTCGTGGATGCTAACGATCTTATTTTCTTTAGGTATGCTAGTCTGGACTATTTTTCTTTTAGACGGACTGATTGGTTTACGAAAAATAGATCCGCTGGAAAAAGAAGCAGGCATGGAGCTTGGACCGCTATTATCTGTAGTAGTTGCCGCTCGTAATGAGGAAAAACAAATCGAAGCAAGTATCCTTAGTCAGCTGGAGCAAACCTACAAAAATGTGGAATGGATACTTGTCAATGATCGGTCAACTGACATGACTGGAACCATTATGGAAGAATTAACAAAAATAGACCCGCGCCTAAAAGTCATCCATGTTGATCAATTGCCTGAGGGCTGGCTTGGGAAGAATAACGCTTTGTACACGGGCGCACTTCAAGCTTCAGGGAAATGGCTATTGTTTACCGATGCTGACGTAAAATTTGAAAAACAAGCCTTCGCAAAAGCGCTCCACTATTTTGAAAGACACGAGCTTGACCATCTAACCGCTGCACCAAACTTAAGCGCTAACCGATTTTGGTTAAAATCATTTGTTGCCTTTTTCCTGTTTGGTTTTTCTTATTTTAAACGTCCTTGGTTGGCAAATAACCCAAAATCAAAAATCGGAACAGGGATTGGTGCGTTTATTCTTGTTTTAAAAAAATCTTATGAATCGTTTGGAACACATGAGAAGATAAAAATGCGGCCGGACGATGACCTGCAACTTGGGATGAAAATGAAAAAAGCAGGCTACCGACAAAGAATTGTGACTGCACTTCATCTAATCGAAGTGGAATGGTATGGAAGTTTAAAAGAAGCATTAGTTGGACTAGAGAAAAATACATTTGCCGGATTGCACTATCGTATCAGCATGGTGATCTTTGCAATCCTCGGGGTTTTTATCACCAACGTTCTGCCTTTTGTGATGATTTTTTCAGGGAATACAACAGTTGCTCTATTAAGCTTTGGAAATATTGTTCTTTGCGGAATTCTTTATGTGGTTGTCATAAAAAAATTAACCTTATTCTCCCCTATGATGTTTTTGGTCTTTCCAATCACTGCCTTACTGTTTATTTATTCGATTATTCGGGCGAGCCTTCTTACCTTTAAGCGCGGCGGTATTGTTTGGAGAGGAACCACCTATCGGTTAAGTGAACTGCGAGAAAAAGATTAGAAGCTTGATTTTTTCATTAAAAAGATCCTTTTGCTATACTAGAAAAGGATAATTCAGATTGAATTCAGGAGGCTTCTGAAATGGCAGTAAAACTATTTTCACCCTATACAATAAAGGGTGTTACACTTAAAAATCGAATAGTAATGTCACCGATGTGCATGTATTCCAGTCATGAAGATGGCCATGTTCAAAACTGGCATCGAACCCACTACACAAGCAGGGCGGTCGGTCAGGTTGGTCTAATTATTGTTGAAGCAACATCAGTAACACCTCAAGGCAGGATATCCCCTAGAGATTTAGGAATCTGGAGCGATGAGCATATAGAGGGCTTTTCTGAGCTTGTTGGTCTTATGAAGGAGCATGGTGCCAAGACTGGGATTCAACTCGCTCATGCCGGCAGAAAAGCCGTATTAGAAGGTGAAATTCTTGCCCCTTCTGCACTTGCTTTTAAAGAAAACATGAAAACACCAAAGGAAATGTCCAAAACGGATATTGAAGAAACAGTAGAAGCATTTAAAAAAGGCGCGGAGCGTGCAGCAAAAGCCGGTTTCGATGTGATTGAAATCCATGGTGCTCATGGGTATCTTATCAATGAATTCCTTTCACCACTTTCCAATAAAAGAACCGATGAATACGGCGGTTCGGCTGAAAACCGCTACCGAATCCTCCGAGAAGTGATTGATGCAGTGAAAACCGTTTGGGAAGGTCCATTATTTGTGAGAGTATCTGCTCATGATTACCACGCAGAAGGATTAACCGCTGAAGATTACATAACGTTCGCCCAATGGATGAAAGAACAAGGTGTTGATTTAATTGATGTTAGCTCAGGTGCCGTTGTACCTGCCCATATTCACGTTTATCCTGGATATCAAGTGAAATTCTCAGAGACCATAAAGACTGGCGCCGATATCTCAACAGGTGCGGTGGGATTAATCACTTCCGGGATCCAGGGCGAGGAAATTTTACAAAATGACAGAGCTGATTTAGTCTTCCTAGCTCGTGAATTACTTCGCGACCCATATTGGGCCCGGACAGCAGCAAAAGAATTAGGGGTTCCAATTGAGGGACCTAAACAATACGAGCGCGGCTGGTTATAAATCAAAAAGAGGGTGTCTTCTAAATGGACATCCTCTTCTTATGTCTATCATCAGCAGGCAATTTATTTTATTTGCGAAAAACCCGGTTTTATTTGCGAATCAAAAAAATTAGCGAATGTCCCTATTTAATTTCGAAGAGGAATATTTATTTCTTTAAAATCCTCAGCTATATCTGTATTCGGAAAAACTTCCTTTGCCTCATCCACCAATTCCCGCCAAGCATTTCGATCATAACGGGAGCTTAAATGGGTTAGACACAGTTGCTTACAACCGGCCTTCTTAGCAACTTCTGCTGCCTGATGTGTGGTTGAATGAAAATAGTCGTGGGCAAGTTTTTCTTCATCCGCTGAAAAAGTCGCTTCATGCACCAAAAGATCTGCATTTTCAGCCAATGAAATCGCATTTTCGCAGTACCGTGTGTCCCCTAGAACCGTGACAATTCTCCCCTTCTGTTCAGGACCTAGAAACTTACTCGGATCAATTGTCCTGCCGTCTTCAAGGGTAACTGTTTCACCATTTTTAATTTGTCTAAAAATGGGCCCTGGCTGTACTCCCGCTTCCTTTAGCTTATCAGCAAGTAATGTTCCAGGCCGATTCTTTTCGACAATTCGATACCCATATGAAGGGATGCCATGATCTAACCTGAGGGCTTCCACTGTAAACTGCTCATCTTCAAAAAGAATCCCCTCGTCAATTTCAATAACAGTTAGCGGGTATTTCAAATAGGTCTGGCTTAATGAAAGGCTGACATGAATATAGTCCTTAATCCCTTTTGGTCCATAAACCGTTACCTCGGATTCTCCGCCTTGAAAAGAGCGGCTTGATAATAATCCAGGCAGACCATAGATATGATCACCATGAAGGTGAGTAATAAAGATTTTTTCAATTCTACGAGGTTTTAACGATGTATGTAAAATTTGATGCTGGGTCGCCTCACCGGCATCAAATAACCAAACGGCCCCCCGCTCTTCTAACAATTTCAGTGCAATTGACGTCACATTGCGGAGTTTTGCCGGCATCCCCGCCCCTGTTCCTAAGAAAAATATATCCACTAATAATAGCTCCTCTCAATCCGTTCCTTTTATCCAATATTGTTAATATAGCACAAAAAGAAATCAATTTCTCCCTAGGGGACCTTTAATTAATAAGTGAATAGCACGGACTATTATGTGAAAAATAATTGAGACTTGAATGTTTTATTTTTGCGAAGTCTAACGGAATGCTATAAAATCAAGAAATGTGATATTTGTTGATTTTACAATTTACATAAATAGAAAAGAGGTTTTTATTTTGACGCAAACTGGAAACGTGACTTCATTAATTATGATTTTTGGTGCGACTGGTGATTTAGCAAAACGGAAGTTGTTTCCTTCCCTTTACCGGTTATTTGAGAAAGGCAAATTAAATAAATTTGCGGTTATTGGGGTGGCCAGAAGGTCCCTTTCTAACGATGAGTTTCAACATTCCGTTAAAGACTCCGTATTATCTGCATTAGGAAACAAAGACAAGATTGATGAATTTATCTCCCATTTTTACTATCAATCACATGATGTCGCTGATTCCAATTCATATGCAATATTAAAAAATTTAGCAGATGAGATTGATGGAAATTATCATTTAGAAGGGAATCGCATTTTTTATCTCGCCATGGCTCCAGAATTTTTCGGAACCATCGCCTTGCATTTAAAATCAGATAAACTGACGGATGTAAAAGGCTACAAACGACTTGTGATTGAGAAGCCATTCGGACATGACTTAGCCTCTGCAATCGAGCTTAATAAACAAATCAGAAGTGCGTTTAAGGAAAAAGAAGTTTATCGTATCGACCACTATTTAGGCAAAGAAATGGTCCGGAACATCGAAGTAATACGTTTCGCCAATGCTATTTTTGAACCGCTTTGGAATAACCGCTATATCTCAAATATTCAAATCACCTCAAGTGAAATACTCGGTGTCGAAGAGCGCGGCCGTTATTATGAAACAAGCGGGGCCCTTAGAGATATGCTTCAAAACCATATGATGCAAATGGTAGCCTTGCTTGCGATGGAACCACCTATTAACCTTACAACCGACGAAATCCGTTCCGAAAAGGTTCGTGTATTTCGAGCACTTCGAACCGTTGAGGGCGAACAAGTAAATAATTATTTTGTTCGCGGACAATACGGTGAGGGCACGGTTGAGGATGTCCAGGTTCCTGCCTATCGTGATGAACCAACGGTGGACAAAGAATCGAATACAGAAACCTTTGTCGCAGGGAAAATTATGATCGATAATTTCCGCTGGGCTGGTGTTCCTTTTTACATCCGTACTGGGAAAAGAATGTCGACAAAATCAACAAAAATTGTCGTTCAATTTAAAGATATTCCAATGAATTTATATTACCAAACTGACAAAATGTTAAATCCGAACCTCCTTGTGATTCATATTCAACCAGAGGAGGGAATTACCCTGCACCTAAACGCCAAGAAAGCGGGCGGACATTTGGATGCGCAAGAAGTAAAACTTAGCTTTGCCAATACTGGAATCCATGCGATGAACACTCCTGAAGGCTATGAAAAACTTCTTTTGGATTGTATGCGAGGGGATGCTACAAATTTCACGCATTGGGATGAAGTCGCCTATTCCTGGAGCTTTGTTGATAAAATTTCGGCGGTTTGGGAAAACACGAAGGCTGATTACTTCCCCAATTATCAGTCAGGGACAATGGGTCCCAAAGAGGTGGATGAACTCTTAGAAAAAGACGGCTACTTCTGGTGGCCTGTAACAGGTCTAGACGTCGATATTTGTAAGTAAATAATCAAAAGCACCACTTTGTTATAACAGCAAAGTGGTGCTTTTTAGTCTAGATCATTATTTTTATTAGGAAAGGTCCGCAGAAAATCTTTATTAAAGCTTGTTCCAGTCCCGATATTGTGAGAACCATCCATTTGGTGCGACCCCGCATTTTCAATGATACTTTTCCCGTACTTTTCACGAAGACTAGATAAGGTATTAAGTAACGGCTCTTTTTTCGCATCCTTTTCATAGGAAAATAAATCTAACTGTTTATAGGCATGATCATGATCCACTAAATCATTGCCTGTGATCCCTAACAATCGAATAGCATCTCCATTCCAAGCTTTTAGAAAAATCTGCTGCGCAAAGGAAGAAATGTCATCTTTATGACTGATGGGGTTGGGAAGCTTTTTACTTCTGGTAATTGTCTTCCGATCCTTATAGCGAATTGTAATTCCAAGAGTTCCGGCAAGGACATTCTTTCTCTTCAGCCTGATAGAGACCGTTTCGGCTAATGATGTTAACACACGAAAAAGTTCATGCTGATTACTAACATCCTTAGGCAGTGTTGTTGAATTACCGATACTCTTAAATTCTTCAATCGATTCCGGGTCAACAAGGCGATGATCAATCCCATTGGCTCTTTCTTTTAATCGAAGGCCATTAATGCCTAGAAGCGTTTTAAGTTGAATCTCATTGCCTTTTGCTAATTCACCAATGGTGTGAATCCCAATTGTCTGTAACTTTTCCGCTGTCTTCTTCCCGACACCATGCATTTCGTTCGTGTTCAAGGGCCAAAGAACGTTTGGTATATCACGCTTACGAAGAATCGTAATTCCCATTGGCTTTTTCATATCTGAAGCCGTTTTTGCTAAAAATTTATTTGGAGCTATACCTATGCTGCAAGGTATATCTAGTTGTTCCAGAATCCTTTTTTGAATGCTTTCAGCGATTTCTATCGGGCTGCCGTATTCAAAGCTTTCCGTTATATCTAAGTATCCCTCGTCAATCGAAACGGGCTCTACAAGCTCTGTATAGTGCCTGAGAATTTCAAACATACCAATGGAAACGGCCCGATAACGCTCAAAATTAGGTTTCATGACGATTAACTGCGGACAAAGTTTTCTCGCTTCCCAAAGCGGCATCGTCGTTTTCACACCAAATTTTCTTGCATCGTAATTGCAGGTTACAATGATCCCTCTGCGCTCCTCGACATTTCCAGCAATTGCGAGCGGTTTACCCTTCAGTTTGGGATCATAGGCCATTTCAACCGACGCATAAAAGCTATTCATATCAACATGTAAAATGACTTTTCCGTTTTTCGGATACATTTCCTTCATGCTGGCACTTCCTTACCACATTTTCTTCCCTAATTATATCAAAAAGGAGAACCATCAGTTAGGTTCTCCTTACAACTACATTATTGATTTGCCACTTCATCGATAATCGCAAGTGTCATTTCTGCAAGCTTATACAATTCTTCAACCGGCATGCGTTCGTTTGTTGTATGGATTTCTTCATAGCCGACTGCAAGATTGACCGTTGGAATATTAAACCCAGCAAAAACGTTGGCATCACTGCCTCCGCCGCTATGCTGCAGTTCACAACTGCGGCCAATTTTTGCCGCTGCCTTGCGTGCAACTTCTACAACATGATCGCCTTCGCCAAATTTAAAGCCTGGATACATGATTTCCACATCTACCTCTGCTCTGCCACCCATTTGTGCTGCAACTGTTTCAAATGCATCCTTCATTTTGCTTACCTGAGCCTGCATTTTTTCAGGGATAAGCGAACGTGCCTCTGCTAAAATATCAACACGGTCACAAACGATGTTAGTTGCCTGACCGCCTTCAAACCGGCCAATGTTTGCTGTGGTTTCGTGATCTATTCTTCCTAATGGCATCTTCGCAATCGATTTTGCGGCAATTGTAATCGCTGAAACTCCTTTTTCAGGTGCCACACCGGCATGAGCCGTTTTACCGTAAATAACTGTTTTTACCTTTGCTTGTGTCGGAGCAGCAACAACTATGTTACCAACTAAGCCATCACTATCCAGTGCGTAGCCAAATTTTGCTTTCATCAATGAAGAATCAAGTGCTTTTGCACCTACAAGACCTGATTCTTCTCCGACAGTGATGACAAATTGAATCAAACCATGAGGTAGATTTTGTTCTTTTAATTGACGAATGGTTTCAAGCATGACAGAAATACCTGTTTTATCATCTGCCCCTAAGATCGTGGTGCCATCTGTAACCACATAACCCTCTTTAATCGATGGTTTCACACCTTTAGCCGGTGTAACAGTATCCATATGACAGGTAAAATAAATCGGGTCAACACCCTCTTTAGTTGCCGCAAGCGTGCAAACTAGATTCCCTGCACCATGGCCTGTTACAGCGGTGGTATCATCTTCAAATACATCGAGTCCTAACTCAGTAAATTTTTGTTTTAATACCTTTGCAATTTCAGCCTCGAATTTTGTTTCTGAGTCAATTTGCACAAGTTCTAAAAATTCATTCAACAGACGTTCCTGATTAACCATTATATTGACCCTCCATGTTATGTAATCACTATTTCAGTATACCTCTTTCTTATTCATATCATCAAATGAAAGAGGAGGAAGTCAATTTCAAATTATACTATAGTGGAATATTCCCATGTTTTTTGTAAGGTCTTGACTCTTTTTTATTTCTAAGCATTTCTAGTCCCTGCACTATTTTCAATCTTGTTTCTCTTGGATCAATGACATCATCGACCATGCCTCTGCTCGCCGCCACATAAGGATTGGCAAACTTTTCACGGTATTCATCGATTTTTTGCTGCCTGGTCTGTTCAGGATCTTCGCTATTATTAATTTCCTTGGCAAAAATGATATTGGCTGCTCCTTGTGGACCCATAACAGCAATTTCCGCATTGGGCCAAGCAAATACCAAGTCAGCACCAATTGACTTACTATTTAACGCCACATAGGCACCGCCATAGGCTTTTCTTAAAATAACCGTCAATTTCGGAACTGTCGCCTCGGAATAGGCAAATAATATTTTAGCTCCATGGCGAATGATTCCCCCGTGTTCTTGTTTAACTCCCGGGAAGAAGCCTGTAACATCTTCAAACGTTATGATTGGAATATTAAAAGAATCACAGGTTCGGATAAACCGAGCTGCCTTATCAGAGGAATCAATATCCAAGCCGCCAGCCATCACCCTAGGCTGATTACAGACAAGCCCTACTGATTCACCTTTGATACGTGCAAAGCCAACGACAATATTTCTAGCAAAGTCCTTATGAATTTCCATGAAAGAGTCCTCGTCAACAACATGCTCAATGACTTTTCGGACATCGTATGGACGAACGGTATCGAAGGGAATAACATCCATTAAGTCAGGACGGTAGTCTTCTTCCTCCTGCACCTCAAATCTTGGAGGCTTCTCTTGATTATTTTGCGGCAGATAACTCAAAAGCCTGCGGACGTTCTGTAACACCTCTACTTCCGAATCGGAATGAAAATGGGCATTCCCGCTAATGGAGCTATGTACATTGGCACCGCCCAGTTCTTCAGCTGATATTTTCTCCCCTGTCACTGTTTCGATGACTTTAGGTCCCGTAATAAACATTTGACTCGTTTTTTCAACCATAAACACAAAATCAGTAATTGCTGGTGAATAGACGGCACCACCTGCACAAGGGCCCAAGATTACTGAGATTTGCGGAATCACACCGGAATAAATGGCATTTCGGTAAAAAATATGTCCGTATCCATCTAAGGAAACAACACCTTCTTGAATGCGAGCCCCGCCAGAATCATTTAGACCGATAAAGGGTGCCCCATTTTTCGCTGCTAAATCCATCACATTCGCAATTTTCTTGGCATGCATTTCCCCTAATGCACCGCCAAAGACCGTAAAATCCTGCGAAAAAAGATAAATGGGCCGACCATTAACTTTGCCGTAACCAGTCACTACCCCGTCCCCTGGGCCCTTTTGTTCGTCGAGACCAAAATCATTGGTACGGTGTTCAATAAAGGGATTTAATTCAAAAAACGTCCCTTTGTCTACCAACAGATCGATTCTTTCTCTCGCCGTCAATTTTCCTTTTTCATGCTGCTTCTCAATTCGCTCGTCACCGCCACCGAGTTCAACCTCGCGACGTTTATCATACAACTCATTTATTTTTTCATAGATGTCTGTCATTTACCCCTTCATCCCCTTCTTCTCACAGAGTTCAAATAAAACCCCAGATGTGGATTTTGGATGCATAAAAGCAATGTTTGCTCCTCCAGCACCAGGTCTTGGCTGATAGTCTATCATTCGGATCCCTTTTTCCTTCATTTCGCTAATTCTTTCTTTAATCGAGACAACACCAAGTGCAACATGGTGAATGCCCTCACCGCGTTTTTCGATAAATTTAGCAATGGTACTTTCTTCCGAAGTAGGCTCCAGAAGTTCGAGTTTTGTACCTCCTGCCTCTAAAAAGGCCACTCTTACTTGTTGAGTTTCAACCTCTTCAATTCCTAGCAATGGTAGATTCAATACATCGGTATAGAAAGGAAGCGTATGTTCAAGTGATCTAACGGCAATTCCAATATGGTCGACTTTTTTAATCATTATTACCCCTCTGTTCTAAAAATTAAATTTAATTCGACAATTATCTTATTCGTGAAAAAGTTCATAAATCCTTCCTAAATTACTTAGTTGTTCCGTTGTTCATTTTTGATTTTCCTTGTACAATAGATATAAAGCGCCAAAATGTTAAGGAGGTACCCATAATGAAAAGTAAGAAAACGAGAAAAATCATTGTTTATTTAATGTTATTCGCTATGCTTGCCTCAACTCTCCTAATCGGAATTGGTACATTTCTATCATAAATATACAAAAGGAAGGGACTGTTCAAATTGAACAGTCCCTTTCCCTATTGTATTGCCCCATTATCTTTGCCAAGTGCCTCAAATGATTTTTTGGAAGAGATAACTAATACCTTTGTTCCTAATGGAATTAACGGAAAAAGCGAAGTAACAACCTCATTCTGTGTGCGGATACAGCCCTGAGAGACATATTTACCGATAGAAGCCGGCTGATTCGTCCCATGGATGCCATAGGTTCTGCCATCTGTTCCTTTTGCATCAAAGCCAATCCATCTGGCCCCTAGTGGATTCTTTGGATCCCCTCCAGAAATATTCCCTTTCCGAAAATAAGGCTCCTTTGCCTTTACCGTAATAGTGAAAATACCTTCCGGAGTTAATTCTTGGGTTTTACCCGTCCCGACACTTACAACCGTTTGGACTTTGTTTTCATCAATAAACGCCATTTCATTGTTACTTTTGTTAACAATAACAAATGGATCGCCTGGCATAGGGTTTGGCCCCAACGGCCAAAATGGTGAAATGAAAAAAGTAATCAGGATTGGCGATAAGATTTTTATCAAAGCAGCCACCTGCCTTTTTTTCCTAGTTTGCTTCAATCTTTTTCTGTTCATTCACTTTTGAAGAAGTTTTTATTCCTTTAAACGAACTTTTTATAATCAGATAGTCATTCATTTCATTAACTAGTTGAAGTAAGGCTGCTCTGGTTTCAAATTCTTCTCTTGTCTTCGGGAGCTCCATTTCCTCAAATTCCTTTTTCATTTCTCTTAATTTTTCAATATAAATATGAGCTGTATTTCCGGGATGAACATTCTCAGAAAGTTCTTCCAGAAACTCAGCTACCATATGCCCTTGCTTTACTGTACGCGTAATGGAGGTGACAATCGGTAAGATACGTTCGATAATTTCAAATTGCTTCCCTCGCATTTTAAAATAATGAAAATATAAATTGTCATCTCGTAAAAAATGGTTTTCAACATCCTGAAGAGCTAGCGTTATAGCTTCATCTAGTAATCGAGCACTAACCGTAATCTCTTTTCCATCCCAATTACTATCTCCCATCCGTAAATAACATACCATTTCACCGAAAATGATTTTAAAATTCTCCTCAATTTCGTTTTGATAGTCCTTTAATTTTTTATCAACGCTCGGCATATAAAGATTAATCAGTAGTGCCACGCCAATTCCAATCGTGATCACACCAAGTTCATTAAAAATCATTGCCAGGGAGATTTTCTCTGCCATATAAATATGTAAAATAATGACACTGCTGGTCACAATACCATCAGATGCCTTCAGCATCACAATCGTCGGTATAAAGAAAAATAACATGATCCCAATAACAATTGGGTGATAGGAGATTCCCTCAAAAAATATAGCCGAAAATGGCATCGCTAATACACAAGCTAAAAATCGATCTCCTGCTGTTCGGAGCGATCTCCGTTTCGTCACCTGAATACATAAAATGGTTAATATGCCAGCGGAAGCAAAATTATCCAGTCCAAGCTGCTGCGCAATTAAAATCGAAATAGCAGTACCAACAGCTGTTTTAATTGTTCGGTAGCCAATGCGAAATTTCATAGTAATCTCCCCAAAATAGAAAAAATAAAAAAGATGATCGATTAGACCATCTTTAGCATATCCCTATTAAAGTATTTTTTGCAAGAAATCCTGATAGTAAAGATTGATTCTACTACAATACTTTCTCTAAAAAGTCCTTTGCTCTGCTTGTACGAGGGTTATTAAAAAATTCATCAGGAGAGCCTTCTTCTAGTAATACCCCTTCATCAAGGAAGATAATACGGTCAGAAACCTCACGAGCAAATCCCATTTCATGTGTAACAATAGCCATAGTCATACCGGATTGAGCAAGATCCTTCATAACATTAAGTACTTCCTTGACCATTTCTGGATCTAGCGCTGATGTTGGCTCATCAAATAACATTAGCTTCGGTTCCATGGCAAGTGCACGAGCTATGGCAACACGCTGCTTCTGTCCACCTGATAAATTATTCGGATAGGCTTTTTCTTTTTCGGTAAGCCCCACACGAGCTAACAATTCGCGTGCTTTTTTTTCAGCAAGTTCTCGCGATTCGCCTTTTACTTTCATCGGAGCATAGGTTAAGTTTTCCAAAACCGACAGATGTGGAAATAAATAAAAGTGTTGAAAAACCATACCGATTTGTTCACGAACTTTCATTATATTCGTTTTGCTATCAGTAATCTCTTGATTATTAATCCAAACTTTCCCTTGCGTTGGTGTCTCTAATAAATTTAAACAGCGTAAAAAGGTGGATTTACCAGATCCAGATGGTCCAATAATCGAAACTACTTCCCCACTATCAATATTGGTTGAGATATTTTTTAACACTTCGTTATTGCCAAATTGTTTATAGAGGTTTTCTACTTTAATCACTGTACTTCAGCCTCCGTTCAAACCGTTTCCCTGCCAAAGTCAGCACCATTACTAAGATCCAATAGATTAATCCAACAAAGATTAATGGTTCAAAATTACGATAAGTATCCGCTCCGACAACTTGCGCACGACGCATTAAATCTAGATAACCAATCGTAGAAACGATGGCTGATTCTTTTGTTAAGGTAATAAATTCATTCATCAATGCAGGTAAGATATTTTTTAGTGCTTGAGGTAAGATTAGGTCCTTCATCATGAGACGATAAGGAACACCTAGTGCTTGAGCTGCTTCGGTTTGACCTTTATCAACCGCTTGAATCCCGGCTCTGATGATCTCCGAAACATAGGCGGAAGAATTTAAGCCAAAAGCTAAGATTGATGATAAAAATGGTGAGATGTCATAACCCGTTAATTGCGGGATCGCAAAATAGATTAGCATTAATTGTAAAATTAATGGTGTACCACGAAAAATAGATGTATATGCATCTCCAAACCAATTTAATGCTTTGATTCGTGAAATTTTACACAAAGCTAAAATTGTGCCGAGGATAAAACCTAAAATAATCGAAATAATAACAAATTTTAATGTAACCCATATTCCCTCTAAAATAAAAGGAATATAAGGCACAATTTGGCTAAAATCCAAATTCATGCCTTACACCTCACTTTATAATTTTCTTTGCGCCATTAGTCTAGTTGCCATTCATTTTATTGCTGGTCTTTTAACCACTTGTCCTTTAATTCTTGGAGTTTTCCGTTCTCCTCCATGTCTTTAAGGACCTTATTTACATCATCAGTTAAGTCACTGCCTTTTGGAAATGCAACTGCCATTCCAGGAGAACTTGTTGTTGGATCATCAAATCCAGCTAAACCTTGTTCCTTTACATATCCTATAGCAACTGATTTATCCATATAAGCAACCTGGATACGATTTGATAATAGTTCTTGAATTAAAGTTGTTGCATTGTCTAGCGGCTTAATCGTAAAATCAACCTTTTTTTGAAGTGTTTTGGCACCCTCTTCTTGAATGGTTCCTAACTGTACTCCAACCGTTTTTCCTTTAAGATCATCGATAGTTTTAATTTTAGAATCTTTAAGTGTGATAAACATTTCACCTGAATGATTATAAGCCGTTGAAAAATCAACATTTTGTTTGCGTTTTTCTGTTGCTGACATACCAGCAAGTACCATATCCACACGTTTAGCCTGTATTGCACCGATTAAACCATCAAACTTCATGTCTTTAATCTCTAGTTTATAACCTAATTCTTTTGCAATAGCATTGGCTAAGTCAATATCAAATCCCTCGACCTTACCTGATGGATCTCTTGATTCAAATGGAGCAAAATCAGCTGATGTAGCCATTGTTAAAACTTTGTTATCTCCTGTTTTTTCTCCATTTGCTCCGTACTTATTACCTTGTCCGCAAGCAGCCAACACTACTAATGTTAAAATCATGGTAAAAAATAAAAATGTTTTTTTCATGATGTCTCCTCCTATGATTAATAATATCTGCTTATTCTAATTTGAATTTGAATTTTTATTCAACAAAACGAATATTAACACATGAGATTTGTTTTGAAAAGATATTATCCTAATATAAAAATATTCCAAAAATTCTGCACTTTGATATATTGAACTAATATTAAAAGCAAATAAAAAGCACCTCCTTGAGAAGAGATGCCTTTTTGAGATTATGTTAATGATTGCTTACTACTGTTTGCCTAAATTCATTTTTCATTTTTTCCAATGCTTTCTTATTGGTTATTAAATCAAATCCTGTTAAGGCAAGGGCCAAGGCACCTCTAGAAAGAATTTGATGGGAATTGTCAGTGATGGTTAAGTCGGCAAATTCCCTTGTATGTGCAATTAGTCCAGGCGAGTCAAGACCAATATAAGGATGTATCGCAGGAACAACATGACTTACATTTCCCATATCAATGGAACCATATGAATCCTTCGCTTTCTTAACTTGCTTTACACCTGCCGCTAAGAGATTGTCTGTGAATAATTGGGATAATGCTTGATTGGTAACCATATTATCATAGCTCAATTCGTAGTTTTTAATATGAACCTCTGCACCTGTCATTAGAGATGCACCTTTTGCTATATTAATTACCTTTTGAACAACCTCGTTTAAATAGGTACGATCCTTTGCTCGAACATAAAACTGAGCTACTGCTTTATCTGGGACAATATTGGCTGCTACTCCGCCTTCTTTAATAATCCCATGGATTCTAACATCAGAAGTCACATGTTGACGAAGTGCATTGATGCCATTAAATAATTGTATAACAGCATCCAGTGCATTAATTCCCTTCTCTGGAGAAGCTGCTGCATGACTTGTTCTGCCACGGAAGTCAAATTGAATCGCATCCATCGCTAATGAATCACCACTCTCATAAGATTCATCAGCCGGGTGTAAAATCATAGCTGCATCGATACCATCAAAAATACCTTGCTCAGCCATTGGAACTTTTGCACCGTTTGTTTCTTCAGCAGGTGTTCCTAATACAACTACACGTCCGCCAATTTCATCTACCATTTTACTTAAGAGAGCTCCAGCCCCGGCACTCATCGTTCCAATCAGATTATGACCGCACCCATGTCCAACCTCAGGCAATGCATCATATTCCGATAAATAGGCAATCGTTGGTCCCTCCTTCTTAGAGTCGTATACCGCTTTAAAAGCAGTAGCTCGCCCAACAATTCCTTTTTCAACTACAAATTTATGTTCCTCAAGGAATTCTATTAACTGTTTGCTAGATTCAAATTCTTGATCCCCTAATTCAGGATGATGATACAAAGAATCACTTATCTCCCATAATCTATGTTTAATAATTTCTAAATAATTTTTTAATAAATCCTTCATGCTAAAATCTCCTCTTTAGTATGATTAAAATTGCAAAATAATTAATAAATATACATTAAAAATATCATTTTGACAAGAACAAAAGGCCAAATCAATTGATGATTTGGCCTTTCCTTCATTCGGATTCTTATATTAAACTTCTTCGCAATATTCGTCAAATTCTTTTTGGAGTTTTGACACGACTGTTGCTGGATCAAAACCTTCGATTTGATGTCTTTCAACCATTGTAATAATCTTGCCGTCCTTTAAAAGGGCAAATGATGGGGAGGATGGCGGATAGCCAGTGAAATAACTTCTTGCTTTTTCGGTTGCTTCTTTATCCTGTCCAGCAAAAACAGTGACAAAGTGATCCGGGCGCTTATCATAATGTAAGGCATGTGCTGCTGCAGGACGTGCAACACCACCCGCACAACCACATACTGAATTAATCATTACTAAAGTGGTCCCTTTTTGTTCAAGTGCTTCCTCTACATCTGCAGGTGTTTTCAACTCTTTATATCCGGCAGACACGATTTCTTGACGTGCCTGGTTAACAACATCATTCATAAAAAAATTAAAATCCATGCTCATTAAATTCACTCCTTAGATTTATGACTATATCTACATATTAACAGTAAAAATGTTTGATTATCAAATATCAATACTTGTGGCAGCTTATTCTTTTTTTTGAAAAAAAGTCTTAAAAAGACTTTCCACTGCAGAAGCGACTGTCTTTCCACCGGTAATTACTTCATTCTCTAATTTTGGCAGCTGGTTCATGATCTCAGGATGGTGATAAAAATGATAGTGCAACTGATCCGTAATCATTGCATGGAGCCATTCTCTTGATTGGGCATTCCTTCTATCTTCCAAGACTCCAGTGAACTTTCCTCTCGATTCAAAAGCTTGAATAACTTCCCATATCTTATCAATTCCTTCTTGAGTCAAAGATGAACAGGTATGGGCTTTTGAAATCCAACCTTTGGTCGATGGCTGCAGAAAGTGAAGGATTCGATTATAATCTTTCCTTGTCAATTCTGCCTTTTGTTTATTATCCCCGTCTGCTTTATGGACAATTATGGAATCAGCAAGCTCCAGGATCCCTTTCTTCATGCCTTGCAGTTCATCACCTGCCCCAGTCAGCACCAGCAGCATAAAAAAGTCGACCATATCCCTGATTATAAATTCACTTTGTCCGACGCCGACCGTTTCTATTAATATCACATTAAATCCCGCTGCCTCACATAGCAGCATCGATTCTCTTGTTTTTCGATGAACACCACCGAGCTTTCCTGCCGATGGTGACGGACGGATAAACGCACGTTGATTCCTTGCTAACTGTTCCATACGCGTTTTATCTCCCAAAATACTACCACCCGAGATACTCGAAGTTGGATCAATTGCTAATACAGCCACCTTTAGACCCAAACTGCAGAGATACATTCCAAACTCTTCGATAAAAGTACTTTTCCCAGCACCAGGCACCCCAGTAATTCCAACCCTTATCGAGTTTCCGCTGTAAGGCAGCAATCTTTGCAGTAACTCTTGTGATTTTTGGAAATGATGCTCTGCATTACTTTCTACAAGAGTAATAGCACGAGCAAGCAAGCCTCTGTTTCCTTTTAGCACCCCGTCAAATAATTCTTCAACTTCTGGTTCTGAAGAGTTACGTTTTTTAAATCGAATATTTTTTTGCAAAGAAGTTGCTTGACCTTCAAGTTCCTCCCCTTTTCTTACCACACTTGAGCAAAGTTCGGGCTTTCTTGGATCGCTCCATTCGGGTTTTTGATCTGCAGCCATTACTCTGCCACTTCCTCATAACCGAGTTGAAGGTAAATTGCCTTGATTACTTTTTGCGCTGCTATCGGAATCACTGTCCCAGGTCCAAAAATAGCCACTGCTCCGTTATCGTATAAAAATTGGTAATCCTGTGCTGGAATAACACCACCAATAACAACTAAGATATCTTCACGTCCTAGTTTTTTCAGTTCAGCCACTAATTGTGGCAATAGCGTCTTGTGCCCAGCAGCAAGCGAGCTCATACCAATGACATGGACATCGTTCTCAATTGCCTGCAAGGCCGTTTCTTCTGGTGTTTGGAATAATGGACCAATATCAACATCAAACCCCAAATCAGCAAATGCAGTGGCGATGACCTTTGCCCCGCGGTCATGTCCGTCCTGACCCATTTTTGCAATCAGAATTCTGGGTCTTCTACCTTCATTCTTCAGGAATTCGTCGGACATTTCTTTTACTATCAAAATTTCTTCTTCATTACTAAAAGCTTTACTATATACTCCGCTAATTGCATGGATGACCGCTTTATGTCGATTTGCTACTTTTTCAATGGCATCGGAAATTTCCCCAAGAGTTGCCCTCGCTCTTGCCGCCTGGACAGCAAGCTCCAAGAGGTTGTACTTACCTGTTTCCGCTGCTTTCGTTAAAGCGGTTATCGTTTCTTCCACTTTTTTGTCATCACGATTAGCTTTTATTACATTTAATTTTTCAATTTGTTTCAATCGAACTGCTGTATTATCGATATCTAAAATATCAATTGCTTCTTCCTTCTCAAGGCGATAACGGTTGACACCAATGATGACTTCTTTTCCAGAATCAATTTGCGCTTGCCTTCTTGCGGCTGCCTCTTCAATTCTCATTTTTGGAAGCCCAGTCTCAATGGCTTTAGCCATGCCACCTAGACCTTCAATCTCCTCAATATGTGTCCATGCTCTATTAACCAATTCATCTGTCAATTTTTCAACGTAATAGGAGCCTGCCCACGGATCAATAACATTTGTAATCCCCGTTTCTTCTTGCAAAAACAATTGCGTGTTACGAGCAATCCGAGCAGAAAAATCAGTTGGCAGTGCAATCGCTTCATCCAAGGCGTTTGTATGCAGGGATTGGGTATGCCCCATTGCCGCAGCATGTGCTTCGATTAATGTACGTGTAACATTATTAAAAGGATCTTGCTCTGTCAAACTCCAGCCAGATGTTTGCGAATGGGTGCGTAACGCTAATGATTTTTCATTTTTCGGATGAAAAGATTTCATCATTTTTGCCCAAATCAATCGAGCGGCACGCATTTTAGCTACTTCCATGAAATAATTCATCCCAATTGCCCAAAAAAAGGATAATCTTGGTGCAAATGAATCTATTTCAATTCCTGCCTTGAGACCCGTACGTACATATTCCAGACCATCCGCTAGTGTATAAGCTAGTTCTAAATCAGCTGGTGCACCAGCCTCCTGCATATGATAGCCCGAAATACTAATACTATTAAACTTTGGCATGTATTTTGACGTATATTCAAAAATATCAGCTATTATTTTCATTGACATTTCCGGAGGGTAAATATAAGTATTACGAACCATATATTCCTTTAAAATGTCATTTTGGATGGTCCCAGCCAGCTTCTCCTGACTTACACCTTGTTCTTCAGCCGTCACGATGAAAAAAGCAAGAATGGGCAGAACGGCCCCGTTCATGGTCATTGAAACGGACATTTGGTCTAAAGGTATCCCCTCAAATAGCTTCTTCATATCAAGGATAGAATCAATGGCCACCCCTGCTTTACCGACATCTCCGACAACACGTGGATGATCAGAGTCATAGCCGCGGTGAGTGGCTAAATCAAAGGCAACCGATAATCCCTTTTGCCCCATCGCTAAATTTCTGCGATAAAAGGCATTGCTTTCCTCTGCAGTTGAAAAGCCTGCATATTGTCTCACTGTCCACGGCCGATTAACATACATCGTTGGATAAGGCCCTCTTGTATAAGGAGGGAGTCCCGGCAGATTGTCTATATGCTCAAGGTCTTCACGATCTTCTTTTGTATAGAGCGGTTTTAAACTGATTTGTTCATTTGTCTCGAACAGTAAATCATCAATCGAGGTATTTATCTCTTGGTGTACTTTTTGCTGCCACTCTTCTTTGGTCATAAAACTTTGATCGTCAAATAAAGAAATATTTTGAAAATCAGGCTTTTGTTTCTTCAACCTTGCTCACCTCCAGGTCGTTAAGGATTGACGTTAGCGTTTCGTAGCAATTGCTTTTCATATGGATAAACTGCTTAATACCAGCATCCTTCCATTGGTCCAGTTCCTCTTTTTCTGGAAGGCCTGCTAAGTAAAAAATCAACTCAGGGAATTCAATTTTTAGAGCAGGCAGGATTTCATAACCGATTATTTCATATTGTTCATTCGTACCGCATAAGCAATAATACTTGGCAGACGTTTCTAAAATAAATTGTCTAGCTTCCTCTAAAGATAATATCGGCTTACTTTCGGCTGCTCTCAAACCGCCTGCTGCAAGAAAGCCCTTCATAAAATCAAGTCTTGCTTTATGCTGCTTTAATCCACCAAGACAAATCATCCCTACAGTCGGCTTTGAGCCTAATTTTTCTTCGAGATCCTTTGCCTTTTTTCGCAATTCTTCAAATGGTTCTGCCAATCTCAGATCCGGAATGGCCTCCATTTTTATTAACGATTTTTCCATAGTAGTAAAATATGAATTTCTCGTTTGAGTTTTTTTATGCGTAACAATTTCATCCAGATTAGCGTAGACATTTGTTCCAACAATGCTTTTCTTTCTTGTTTGAACATCTTGATTCTTTTTTTCATAGACAACAGCAATCTCCTGCTGCAGCCAATTTGATTTTAAAGTTTCTAGAATGCCACCATTTGCTTCAATTTGTTGAAAAAATCCCCAAGCTTTTTCAGCTAAGTCATTGGTTAGTTCTTCTATATACCAAGAACCTCCAGCAGGATCTATCACTTTTGTTAGATGTGCTTCTTCCTTCAAAAGAAGTTGAGTATTTCTAGCAATTCTTTCCGAAAACGAAGTCGCACCTGTGAGATCATCGTAGGGTCGCACATGCAAGTATTGAACGCCCCCAACCACGGCCGCAAATGCTTCATTTCCAGCACGCAGAAGGTTAACATACGGGTCATTTACTGTTTTTGTGAAAGAAGAAGTTTCAGCAGCTATATGCATCCTGCCCATATCATCAGAAGATCCGTAAACATTACTTATTCGATTCCACAGTACTCGAGCGGCGCGAAGTTTTGCGATTTCCATAAAAAAATTGCTGCCAATCGAAAATTGGAAGATCATTTTTGTAAAGATTTCATCCAGTTCCATGCCTGCATTCTGAAAGTTTTCAAGATAAAATATCCCTTCAGCCATTGCTATCCCTAGTTCTTGAACAGCGCTCGCCCCACCATTATGATATGGAGCAGTATCTATTAGAATTGTACGCACATTAGGTAATTTCTCATTTGAGTGGACAATGTTTTTTACCCAATCATTGAAAAATTCCTCAGAAATACACCCCTCTTCAGCGAAAATGGCGACGGGATCAGCCCCAATATATCCTCGGAGATTGTCGATAGCCCCTTCTTGATCCGCCATTCTTTCTAATTCCGAAAGAAAAGTAATTTGTAAACTTTTTGCGTTAATTGAGAATGGATATTGACAATAGAATTCTCCTAATAATTTTGCTAGGTTTGTTTCGACATCTAGTAAAGCTTTTGAGACTTTAAATGAAATAGCCGTTTGGCCTTTATTAAATGATTGTCTGAGTTTCTGCTCCAACTCTTCTGCGGTTTGATAGGATAGTTGTTGGGCGACCACCCAGTCATTCGTCAAGTAACCTAACGGATAGGTCCCTCTTCTAAAATCTGAACCTCCTGGAAAATCAGGTACTGGTCGCTCATCTTGATGGGTATAAAGCGGTTTCAAAATAATGTTTTCATATGTAGTAGTTTGTAAGGATTCAACCGTTTTTCCTTTTAAAGATTGCTCTGCTTTAGTTTTCCATTCATGTGTGGATCCTGAAGGAAAAGACTGATTCTTTATTTTTTCCAAACTTTTCATCCCCCCCATTATACATAATTGAAATAAAATTCAATTAGTTCTACTAAGTACTATTTTATGGTACAAACACAATTCAAGCAATTAAAAACAAGATAACCGCTGCCAAGCATGGTAGCGGTTGTTTTGTTTAATAAATCGAAGTTGTTGATTTTGATGTATTTTCAAGTATTTCTTTTACGCGTTGTAGGAATCGGCCGCAAACAAGTCCGTCCAACACTCTATGATCAAGTGACATACATAAATTCACCATGTCACGGACAGCAATCATTCCATTATTCATGACAACTGGACGCTTGACGATGGACTCCACTTGCAAAATGGCTGCTTGCGGATAATTGATGATACCCATTGATTGAACAGAGCCGAATGAACCTGTGTTGTTTACTGTGAAGGTTCCGCCTTGCATATCTTCTGATCTTAGCTTGCCTGTTCTCACTTTGACTGCAAGTTCAGAGATTTCACGTGCAATCCCCTTAACTGTTTTTTCATCTGCCTGTTTAATGACAGGAACATAGAGAGCATCATCCGTTGCCACTGCTATCGAAATATTGATATCTTTCTTTTGGATGATTTTATCTCCCGCCCACATCGAATTGATTTGCGGGAATTCTTTCAGTGCTTGCGCAACTGCTTTGACAAAGAAAGCGAAGAAAGTTAAATTGAAGCCTTCTTTTTTCTTAAATTCATCTTTGAGGGAGTTGCGGTACTCCACCAAATTAGTTGCATCCACTTCAATCATTGTCCAGGCATGAGGTGCTTCGTGTTTACTGCGCAGCATATTAGCGGCAATCGCTTTGCGGATGCCTGTCACAGGGATTTCAATATCACCAACTGCAACCGGAATATTGACAGATTGTGCAGATGCTGTAGGCGTAGAAACTGACTGAGATGCTGCTTGTGTTGGTGTTTCCACAACTGCTGTCTCTTGGTTAGCTTCAACATTTTGTTCTGCAACTGGAATTTTTCCTGATTCAATTAATTTTAATAGATCTTTTCTAGTAATTCGCCCGCCAGCACCGGTGCCTGACACCTTTGTTAAATCGATCCCATGCTCTTGAGAAATTTTTAGAACTGCAGGTGAATAACGGGCCTTGTTTCCTTGGTCCACTGGTTCTACACTTACTGCAGCGCTTTGTACAGCGGCATCGCTTGTTACTAAAGCACCAGTTTCCTGGGGAGTTCCACCTTCCATTTCAATTGTGCAAATCATTTCACCAACTGCTAATGTTTCACCTTCTTCAGCGATTAACTCCTTAACCACACCTGTAAAGGAGGATGGAACTTCTGCATTTACCTTATCTGTCATAACCTCTGCTAGGGGGTCGTATTTATTCACTTTATCGCCAACGGATACGAGCCATTTACTAATCGTACCTTCGGTTACACTTTCCCCTAACTGAGGCATTTTGATTTGTTCAATTACCACTTTTTACAACCTCCTATTGTCCAGCTCCGGCGCCTAGCCCCTCGAGTCGCTTCGGTCCTGCCAATGAAATCAAAAACGACTTCACCGTCAAGACCTCCATCGCTTGTCGGGGCTGAACAAGTCGCCTCCGCTTTTCGTTTAATACTCAGCAAGCTCGCGCATGGCTTTTTCGACTTTATCCGGATTTACCATAAAGAATTTTTCCATTGTTGGAGAATACGGCATTGCCGGTACATCCGGTCCAGCTAAGCGCATAATTGGTGCATCTAATTCAAATAAGCAATTTTCAGCTATGATCGCAGAGACTTCGCTAATGATGCTGCCTTCTTTGTTATCCTCTGTAACAAGAAGGACCTTACCCGTTTTCGATGCAGCTTCAATGATTGCTTCTTTATCAAGTGGATATACGGTCCTCAAATCAAGAATATGTGTTGAGATTCCATCTTTCGCTAATTTTTCAGCGGCTTGAAGGGCAAAATGAACACATAGACCATAAGTAATAACAGTAATATCTTCTCCCTGGCGCTTTACATCCGCTTTTCCGATTGGAAGAGTGTAATCATCAGTCGGGACCTCACCTTTAATTAATCGATAGGCCCGTTTATGTTCGAAGAATAATACCGGATCATTGTCACGGACGGCAGCTTTTAATAGTCCCTTCGCATCGTAAGGTGTGGAGGGCATCACAATTTTCAATCCAGGCTGATTAGCAAAAACAGCTTCAACTGACTGGGAATGATAAAGCGCACCATGAACACCCCCGCCGTATGGCGCACGAATAACCATCGGACAGTTCCAGTCGTTATTGGAGCGATAGCGGATTTTTGCTGCTTCCGAGATAATTTGATTAACTGCCGGCATAATAAAGTCGGCAAATTGCATTTCGGCAATCGGCCGCATGCCGTACATCGCTGCACCGATTCCTACCCCAGCAATTGCTGATTCGGCAAGTGGTGTATCGATGACACGCTCTTCCCCAAATTGCTCATACAATCCTTGGGTCGCCTTAAACACACCGCCTTTTACGCCAACATCTTCACCAAGGACAAATACCCTTGGATCTCGTTCCATTTCTTCTCGCATTGCCATTGTGATTGAATCTATATATGAAATTATCGCCATGTTACATCCCCCTTACAAGTCCGCATAAACATATTTCAGTGCTTCTTCAGGTGCAGAATAAGGAGCATTTTCTGCATAGTCAGTCGCTTCATTCACTTGCTTCATCACACGGTCATTTATTTCCTTTTCCATCTCATCATCCATGACACCAATTTCCTTTAAATAGGCCCCAAAAGTTATAATTGGGTCTTGTGTTTTGGCTTTTGCAACCTCATCTGGAGCACGGTAGGAACGGTCGTCATCATCAGAAGAGTGTGGAGTTAGACGATACGATATGGTTTCAATCAATGAAGGGCCTTCCCCACGACGGCCACGCTCCGCTGCTTCCTTTACGACTTTATAAACTTCTAATGGGTCGTTCCCATCAACAGTAAAGCCAGGCATACCATATCCAATTGCACGATCTGAAACCTTTTCACATGCTAATTGTTTTTCGATTGGGACAGAGATCGCGTACTTGTTATTTTCACACATAAAGATAACTGGAAGTTTATGTACACCTGCAAAGTTTGCCCCCTCATGGAAATCCCCTTGGTTAGAGGAACCCTCTCCAAATGTTACAAACGTTACCAAGTCTTTCCTTTCCATCTTCCCGGCAAGGGCAATTCCAACTGCATGTGGAACTTGAGTTGTAACTGGCGAAGAACCTGTGACAATCCGATTTTTCTTTTGGCCAAAATGGCCAGGCATTTGCCGACTACCAGAGTTAGGGTCTTCTGCTTTTGCAAAACCGGATAGCATCAGTTCCCTTGGGGTCATACCAAAAGCCAATACTACCCCCATATCACGATAATACGGAAGAACATAATCTTTTTCACGATCTAGTGCAAATGCTGCTCCCACCTGTGCTGCTTCTTGACCTTGACAAGAAATAACAAATGGTATTTTACCAGCACGGTTCAATAACCACATCCGTTCATCAATTCGGCGGGCTAAAAGCATAGTTTCATACATTTCCAATACTTTTCCGTCGCTTAAACCTAAAGCATCATGACGCTTTTCTGTCATTTATTTCATACCTCCTTATTGTTCGTTACATACATTTAAGAATGGATTGCTTTCCCATCAACTGCGAGTGCAGCCTCACCAATTGCCTCTGACAAAGTTGGGTGTGGATGAATTGTATGTGCAATTTCCCAAGGTGTCGCATCTAATACCATCGCAAGTCCTGCCTCGGTAATCATATCCGTTACATGTGGACCAATCATATGCACCCCAAGAATATCATTGGACTCCTCATCAGCAACAATTTTTACAAAGCCATCAGATTCTCCAAAAACAAGTGCCTTCCCAATAGCACGGAAAGAAAACTTTCCAATTTTCACTTTATGACCTTTTTCTATTGCTTGATCTTCTGTTATCCCGACGCTTGAAACTTCCGGATTACTATAAATACATCTAGAGACCAAATTATAGTCAAATGGAGAAGGATCTTTCCCAGCGATATGTTCAACAGCTACAATCCCTTCATGTGAAGCAACATGGGCCAGTTGTAATCCACCAATCACATCACCAATCGCATAAATATGTGATTCTTTTGTTTGAAAAAATTCATTTGTTAAAATAAAACCCTTCTCCACTTGTATTTCTGTATTATCAAGCCCAATTCCTTCTGTATTTGCTTGACGTCCAACCGAAACTAGAATTTTTTCTGCTTTAAACTCTTTCAATGCACCTTTAACTTCTGCAGAAATCGCCACGCCATTATCCTTAACCAACGTTTCTGGGAGCACTTTTGCACTTGTGACAAGTTTAATTCCCTTTTTCTTCATTAAGCGCTGCATTTCTTTTGATATTTCCTTGTCTTCTGTCGGAATAATGCGGTCAGCATACTCAATAACCGTTACTGACACACCAAAATCCGATAACATAGACGCCCATTCAATTCCAATTACACCCCCACCAACAATTATGATGGAACTTGGAAGTGTTTCTAACTGCAATGCTTCATCAGAGGACATTATATATTCGCCATCAAAATCAAGACCCGGAAGTGTCCTCGGTCTAGAACCTGTTGCGACAATTACATTTTTCGGAAGCAGCATTTCGTTTTCTTTCCCGTTATTCATTTCAACAGAAATGGTTCCCGGCATCGGTGAAAAGATGGACGGCCCCAGGATTCTGCCTAATCCTTCATAGACATCGATTTTGCCTTGCTTCATTAAATGCTGAACTCCTTTGTGAAGTTGATCAATTATTTTATTTTTCCGGTCCTGTACTAAACTAAAATCAACCGTTACATCACTAGTGATAACTCCAAAATCTTTACTATGTTTGGTTGTTGCATAAACTTCCGCACTTCTAAGAAGCGCTTTACTTGGAATACATCCTTTATGTAAACATGTCCCGCCAAGTTTTCCTTTTTCTACAATAGCTGTTTTCAATCCAAGCTGAGAGGCCCTAATGGCAGCTACATAGCCACCAGTTCCCCCGCCAAGAACGACCAAATCATATTCTTGTGCCATTTTCTTTCCTCCCCAAGTACCTTAAATTTTAGCTGTTTTAAATTTACCCGGATAAACTTTTTCCTCTTCTTCACCGCGTAAGACTCGTAGTGCTCCTTCAGCTAGAGCTTGAAGTTCGTTTTCCCCTGGCTGAACAATAACATCAGCAATCCAATTAATTCGGTCGGTGATAGATTTCACAAATCCTTTTCCGTAAGCAAGGCCGCCAGTCAATATAATTGCATCCACTTTTCCTGATAATACAGCACTGGCAGCCCCAATTTCCTTTGCTACTTGATAGGCCATTGCATCATATACAAGCTTTGCCTCATCATCACCAGCTGCTATTCTTTGTTCTACCTTTACCGCATCATTAGTTCCTAGGTAGCCAACAAGGCCACCTTGGCCCACAAGCATCTTCATTATTTCATCACGGTAATATTCCCCCGAATAACAAAGTGCTACTAAATCCCCAACTGGAACGGTTCCAGCACGTTCGGGGCTAAATGGCCCATCTCCATGAAGACCATTATTAACATCAATTACCTTACCATGTTTATGGATACCAACGGTAATCCCACCACCCATATGGGTAACAATTAAATTCAAGTCATTGTATTTTTCCCCTAATTCCTTTGCTACCCTTCTTGCGACTGCTTTTTGATTCAAGGCATGAAAGATACTTTTCCGTTCAATTAAGGAAAATCCAGAAATTCTCGCTAGTGGTTCAAGCTCATCAACAACAACAGGATCAACGATGAGGGAAGGAATATTTCGTCCAGAAGCAATTTCGTATGCAATGATTCCGCCAAGATTTGATGCATGCTGTCCGGCATAACCAGACCGAAGATCAGCTAACATCACATCATTAACGGCGTAAGTTCCACCTTCAATTGGTCTAAGCAAACCTCCACGGCCACATACAGCAGACAGTTTGGAAATATTTATACCTTCATTATCCAGTATTTCCAAAATTGTTGTTTTTCTAAATTCGTATTGATCAATTATATTTGCAAAAGAGTTTATATCCTCTGAATCATGACGAATTGTTTTTTCTAAAATGGAAATATCATTATCGAAAACCCCAATTTTCGTGGATGTCGAGCCTGGGTTGATGACGAGAATCCGATATTCATTATCTTGCAAAGTATTTGACCTCCATTTTGGATTTCTTATGGTTAAAGTCGTATGGTAATTTAATATAACTATAAGTGCCCTATGAAAGGCAAAGACGCTGAATTCCCATTCAGCGCTCTGCGAATATATTTTTTAAAAAAGTAGTGCCTATCTAGATATTCTATGACTTAAGATATGGTGGCCATTTTGCAGGAATTGGCTTCTTGAATTACGAATCCTTGCAATTCTTTCTTCTGCCATCCGGTCCGCTGCTACATATGTTGGAATACCATCACGTTTTGAAATTTCAATTACTTTTTCAATCGTTGCATAAAGCTGTTCAACCTTTTTCATTGCCCGTTCTTGGTTGTAGCCATAGAGTTCATCAGCAACATTGATTACCCCGCCAGCATTAATAACATAATCGGGAGCATAAACAATTCCCATTTCGTGGATGATATCACCGTGACGGGTATCTTTTAATTGATTGTTAGCTGAACCAGCAATAACTTTTGCTTTTAGCTGTGGAATCGTTTCATCATTAATTGTTGCCCCTAAAGCACACGGAGCATAGATATCACATTCTACACCATAAATTTCATCAGGGTCGACCGCTAGTGCACCAAATGCTTCAACAGCACGGTTAACCGCCTCTTTATTAATGTCCGTTACAATAAGTTGAGCCCCTTCTTCATGCAAATATTCACAAAGAGTATAGGCTACATTTCCAACACCCTGAACAGCAACTACTTTTCCTTCAAGTGAATCTGTTCCAAACGCCTCTTTTGCCGCTGCTTTCATACCGCGGTATACACCGAAAGCAGTTACTGGGGAAGGATTTCCTGATGAGCCAAATGCCGGTGAAATTCCAGTTACAAAATCTGTCTCTTCATGAATTAAATCCATATCAGCGACTGTTGTACCAACATCTTCTGCTGTAATATATCTGCCGTTTAGTCCTTGGATGTAACGGCCAAATGCACGAAACATGGCTTCATTCTTATCTTTTCTTGGATCGCCGATGATAACCGTTTTACCTCCACCAAGATTTAATCCTGCGGCAGCATTCTTATAAGTCATTCCTTTTGCTAAGCGTAGGGCATCTTCAATTGCAGCTTCTTCAGATGCATAAGTCCACATACGTGTTCCACCCAATGCTGGCCCTAAAGTTGTATCATGAATAGCAATAATTGCTTTTAATCCTGATTGTTTATCCTGGCAGAATACTACTTGCTCATAATCGTATTGTTCTAAGTACTTGAAAATTTCCATGTAAAATTCCTCCTCGATTATTGACTATCTATTTGTTGTTGCACAGCATAATGCCAGTGCAAGAGAATAAAGCTTACTTTCAGCAGAATCAGCTCTGGACGTTAACACAATTGGTGCCTTTGCCCCGGCTATTACGGCACCGACTTTTGCATTTGCGAAATATATTAATGATTTATATAATACATTACCTACTTCGATAGTTGGTACTAATAAAATATCTGCATTTCCCGCCACTTCACTATGAATTCCTTTGTGTTCGGCAGCCAGTGTTGATACGGCATTATCTAAAGCTAACGGGCCATCTACTATACAATCAGATATTTGTCCTCGTTTATTCATCACAGTTAATAATGCTGCATCTAATGTAGCCTGCATTGCCGGATTAACTACTTCCACGGCAGCAATAGGGGCCACTTTAGGTATTTCTATTCCAATCGACCTCGCAAGGGAAACAGCATTCTTAATAATTTGTGCTTTCTCTTCTAAATTGGGAGCAATATTCATTGCAGCATCTGTTACAATCGTAAAACGATTGTAACCTGGAACCTCAAATGCAGCTATATGTGATAAAACATTTCCAGTCCTAAGTCCGTGTTCTTTATTCAAGACTGCTTTTAAGAAAATATTGGTTGGAATATTACCTTTCATTAAGACATTTGCTTCTTTGTTAAAAACGGCCTTTACAGCTAATTCTGCAGCAGCAGCATTAGAATTTGCATTGATAACTTTTAGATAATTATTTCTAATGTTTTTCTGTTTTTTTAATTCAATAATTGAATTTATTTTTTCTTCGTCACCAAATAGAATAAAATTGGCAAGATTCCGGTCTAATGCAGCTATGACCGCTTCAATGACTTCTAGATCTTCTGCAGCAGCAACTGCAACAGTGTTTGAACTTACTTGGGCTGCTTTGTTAATTAGTGAATCCAGCAACAAGTTGTCATCAACCCTTTCTCCTCTTACTGCAACTCCCATAATGTAATATGCAATTTCCGTGCCAAACAAATCCCCATGAAAACGCTTTATTATTCATTCTAAAGTGTGAAACATTTTTCATAATACGAAATTTATTGCATGCTATTCTTTTCAATATTGTATTTTTCAAGCTTATAATATAAATTCCTCACAGACAATCCCAGCGTTTTCGCTGTCAATGTCTTATTTCCATTTAAGCGAAGAAGTGTCTGCTTAATAATTTTCGTCTCATATTCATCCATCATATCTGATAAGGAACGGTCTATCACAAAGGAATCGTTACTGTAGCTTAAAGAGGGTTCATTTGTGCTTTTTTTATTTTTTAACTCTGGTAGGTGATGAACATCAATAAGGAGCTCATAATAATTCATAAAAATAATCGCTCTGCCAAGAATATTTTCTAATTCTCGAACATTTCCTGGCCATTCATAATCCATTAACTGGTGTAACGCTGCTGGTGTGATTCCTTCAACGTTTCGTCCATAGTCCTGGCTTATTTTTTGAATTAGCCGCTCATTTAAAAGAGGAATTTCCTCTTTTCGCTTCCTTAATGGAGGGATATGGATTGGCATTCGATTTAAACGATAATATAAGTCTTCCCGAAAGGAGCCTTTAGCAATACCCTTTTCTAAATTGACATTAGTTGCCGCAATAATTCTTACATTAATGGAAATTGGCTTTGTCCCACCGACTCGGATAATTTCTTTTTCTTGAAGTACTCTCAGTAATTTTGCTTGTGTATTCACTGGAAGTTCACCAATTTCATCGAGAAAAATACTCCCATTATTAGCTTCTTCGAAAAAGCCTCTTTTTCCTCCTCTCATGGCACCAGAAAAAGCACCTTCCTCATAGCCGAATAGTTCACTTTCTAACAATGTTTCCGAAATTGCAGCGCAATTGACCCTGATAAATTTGTTATATTTACGGTCGCTTGCATTATGTATAGCATGGGCAAACAATTCTTTCCCGGTTCCTGATTCACCCCTAAGGAGAACGGTTGCAGGTGTTTTCGCTCCTAGTTTAGCTTGTTCAATCGCAAGCATCATTTCATCAGATTGAGCAATTATATCCTCAAAGGTGTATTTCGCTTCAAGCTTGCGGATCAGTTGTCGTGCGCGGTTCAATTCTCTATTCAGTGATTTTATTTCGGACATATCATGAATAACGCCAACACTGCCTTTTAATTTCCCTTTTACGATAATCGGGGCCACATTTACTATTACTTCTCGTTTGTTTGGCCCCACTCTCATCGGAACGCCGCGTACAGCTCTTCTGGTTTGCAACACCTTCATGTGCATACTCTCCCCTTCAGAAATATCCGCTGTAGCTGGTTGACCAATAATCTGATCATGGGTCAGTCCAGTAATACGGGAGTATGCTGGATTAATAAGAATGCCTCTGCCATTTTCATCCACAACAGAAATTGCATCATCACTAGAATGGATAATAGCTTGCAACATGGTTTGAATTTCCTTTAAGTCCGTAAGTTCTTCAGCAAGATTAACAACCTCAGTAATATCTTTAAAAACAGCAAACGCACCTATTAAGGTCCCATTTTCCTCGATAATTGGAATACGGGTCGTAATGATTTTTCTATCATTACTCAGAACCATTTCTTGGTTTGCTTCAATTCTTCTTGTTTCTAAAATTTGAGGCAGCCTTGTTGTTGGAATAACATCAACAACAAATTTCCCAATTGCCTGTACACTCTTTACACCCATGATTTCTTGTGCCCGTTTGTTGAATAAAATGACCTTTCCGTACTTATCAATAACAATCATTCCATCATTTGCAGCATTAAAGATTAGTTCCTGCTGGTAGGATTCATTTTTATGCTTTTCAATTAGCTCCTCTTTTTCTTGCATAATTTTTGCGACCAGAAATGCAACGCTTCCTGGAATCAGAATGGTATTTTGACTTTTAGCTTTTCTAAGTTCTTGGAAAACAGTATCGTTTCCTGTTACTTCAATGATAATATCAATAGAACCTGCTAAAAATGGGCGCCAGTCTTCCCCTGTTTTTATCCCCTCTTCTTGTGCGAATAAAATTCCCGGTGCATCCAAGTTCCGATCAATTACCACACTGACTTTTAATACTTCAGATTCTTTTAAAATTTTTAAGATTGCCGTACCACCTTTACCAGCACCAACAATCATGACATTTTGCATTTTTTCTACCCCTTTAAGAAATTTTTTTCATATCATCTTAAGAAAAATATGCAACTTTTTTCATATCTATTTTATAACCAAACACAATCCTTGACAAATTTTATCTATATAATAATATTTTGATGAGATATAATCTTAATATGACATGATATTACAGTAAAATTTGAAACTGGAAGGATTTATTTATGAAGCGAATAATTGCCCTCATCATAGTATTGATTCCTGGAATTTTGGCTGCTGTTGGTATTAAATTAATGCGTGATATGTTATTCGGGATTTTACAAGCTCCATTCCCTAATTTATTGGTGCAATTTCTAGCTGGGTTTATCTTTTTTGTCGGCGGTCTAGGGTTTGTGGCAGGATTTATCTTTCATCGAGACCGAAAAAGAAGCAAGGTTCAAAAAAGGTTTAAAAATACAAAATAAAAAGAGGCCTCTACGGTCTCTTTTCATATTGTTTTCGTATTTTTAATGCTTTTACTGGATCATCCGTAATAAACGCCGTGCAATTAATCTTAAAAAGGCGATGCATATCTATCTCTTTATTAACAGTATATGGCCGTACGGCAATCCCGTTATTTATTGTATTTATGATAACATCATCAGACATGACTGAGTATTTTGGATGGATCCCCTTAGCTCGGATCGCTTGGGAATAAATCCATGGCATGTAGATGCCTTCAAGAAAAAGAGGGGCTATTTCAATTTCAGGTGCTAGGCTGTAACTATAGACAATGCTATAGTGATTGAAAGAGGAAATAATAATTCGATCGATTAAATTAAATTTTCGAACAAGTTGAATGACTTTTTCTTCCATCCCCTTATAGGGAAATAGCCCGTTCTTTAATTCAATATTACATAATAATCTATTGGATGTAAGCCACTCAAGAACTTCAGTTAATGCAGGTATAGGTTCTTTTTTGCTTTTTAGATTGGCGTTCAATTTCCGAAGATCTTCAAATAAAAAATCTTTTACAAACCCGTTCCCGTTCGTTGTTCGGTCTACTTTTTCATCATGAATGACAACTAATTCGCCGTCTTTTGTTAACTGAACATCCAATTCCAACCCATCTGCACCTGCTTTTTCTGCTTCACGAAAGGCTCCTAATGTATTTTCTGCAAAAGAAGCCGAATAGCCACGGTGCGCAAAAATCTGAGTCATATTTTCACTTCCCAACTTTCTAATTGGAGGAATTTCAAATGAAACCTTTACAGTTATCACCAGAAACAGCAATCAAGCTATCCCAAAAGTTAAATGTGCCTATAGAACAGATTATGCATATGCCCCAACATATTCTCATCCAAAAACTAATGGAATTGGAGAAAGAGGAGAAAAAATAACATAAATAAAAACACCAACTTTAAGTGTTAAAAAAAAGCCTTCATTTCTTTCGATGAAGGCTTACAATTAATTATTATTTCAAGATGCCTTGTGTTCCAGCCTCAATTTATCCGCAACCATGGCAATAAATTCAGAATTCGTCGGTTTTGCCTTAGACATGCTGACAGTGTATCCGAATAGCGAAGAAATGGAATCAATGTTTCCCCGGCTCCAAGCCACTTCAATGGCATGACGGATTGCTCGTTCCACACGGCTCGCTGTTGTGTTATATTTTTTGGCGATATCTGGATACAACACTTTCGTAATTGACCCTAAAAGTTCGATATCGTTATATACCATTGAAATGGCCTCGCGTAAGTACAGATATCCTTTAATATGTGCTGGGACACCAATTTCATGAATGATGCTTGTAATACTAGCATCCAAATTTTTAGGTTTTTGCTCAGTTTGAGAACGATAAGTCGTTGATGTTGATTTTCGTGTAAATGAATTGTTATTTCCGCTAACTTGTCGAATATGGCTTCCTAAATTCTCCATATCAAATGGTTTCAAAATAAAGTAGGAAGCACCAAGTTCAACTGCTTTTTTTGTCACATCTTCCTGACCAAAGGCAGTGAGCATAATAACGTTGGGAAGTACTCCCTTTTTAAGATCACGGAGGCGCTCAAGTACAGCCAAACCATCAAGATGTGGCATAATAATATCCAAAACTAGAACGTCAGGATCCGTTGTCGATAACATTTCTAGACACTCTTGTCCATTATGAGCAATTCCTACAACTTCCATATCATCTTGGGACGAAATAAAGTCCTCTAATAGTCCAACTAGCTCCCTATTGTCATCAACGACACAAACTTTAATTTTCTTCACTTCTAGTTCCTCCTCGGGTTTAAATCATAAGATCTATTTCATCTAACATTTCTAATCAGTTGTATTCTCCTAATTCTATTCTAAATTAGAAATTCGACAATGCAACAAAAATTCCTCTCATTTTTTTAATATTTCTTAAAATAGTGATAAAATCTAATCTTTTCTTTGTTTTTCTCGCCTTTTCGACGTAAACTGCGTTATTTCCAAAATATGGATGTCTTTTGTCGAAAAATGTTTATGTAAAAAGCAAAATAGGGGGATTTTCCTATTTTGCTCCAATGTCCTAACTCGCTTTATTTTTTGGCATTTCATATATGTTAATTCCAGCTTCATTTAACATCCATTCAATGTGTACCCCGTATCCTGAGGTTGGATCATTAACAAAAACATGTGTAACTGCTCCAATTAGTTTTCCATCTTGAATAATTGGGCTGCCGCTCATCCCTTGAACAATACCTCCTGTTTTTTTAAGGAGCTTAGGGTCGGTTACTTTTATTACCATGCCTTTGGTTGCTGGAAACTTTTGCGGGATTGTGCTGACAATTTCGATGTCAAATTCTTCTACTTGGTCATCATTAACGACCGTTAATATCTTTGCGGGTCCTTCTTTTACTTGATGTGATAATGCGATAGGCAGTGGTTTATCCATAACACCATTTTTTAATTCTTTTACCATTTCACCAAAAATACCAAATGGGCTGTTCTTTTGGATATTACCAACGATTTCTCGGTCCGAAGAAAAGCGGGCAAGTTTTTCACCAGGGTCTCCGTTACTTCCCTTTTCAATGGAAGTTACTGTAGACCGGACAATTTGTCCATCTTCAACAACAATTGGCTGTTTTGTATCCATGTCTGATATTACATGACCAAGGGCACCATATTTCTTAGATTGTGGATGAACAAAGGTCATTGTTCCAATTCCTGCAGCGGAATCTCTAATATATAAACCAAGCTTATAAATATTTTCCCCTTTGTCTTTTAATGGGGTTAATTGTGTAGTAAATTTTCCACTTTCCCGACTAATAACCATATCGAGAGGTTTTCCTTCTTGTCCCGCGGTTTGTACAAATGGTGCTACATCTGACATTTTTTCAATTTTATTACCGTTAATTTCAGTAATGATATCCCCAATTTTTATACCTGCAATTTCACCTGGAGACTTTTTTCCAGATATAGTATTGACTAAATGGTGGCCCACAACCAAAACGCCGACTGTGTTTAATTTTACGCCGATTGACTGCCCGCCTGGAATGACTCTAAAATCCTTTAAGACGCGTACGTCAACCTTTTTTATAGGAATCCCTGCAAACTCTAACAGCATTTCATTTTTTCCATTTTCAGTTGCCTTCATTGAAACCGTATGTTTTCTTTGATCAAGTGTAATATTCGAATTGCGAGAAACCAAAGCGGCTGATACCGGGGCAGCCTTTTGAAAATTATAGTCTTGTCCTTCAAAAACTGTAATTGTTTTAGGTATCGCAAGGTATTGCTGTATAGGCTGAAAAAAAATAAGGCTAATTAATGAAACAAGGAGAATTCCACCAATAATCTTTCTAATTATTTCTAACTTCAAATTCTTCACTCTCCTCGCTTCTTTTCATTACATTGAAATGGCTACATCTTTAATTTTGCCTCCTTGACAATCATTTATAACTTGGTTCTACATAAAAAAGCTACCCGAAATGGATAGCATTACAATTTTTATTAAAAATATAGAAATTTTAGCCTTTTTACGGCAAATGTTTCAGTTTAGTGACTTGTCAAAGCACTACCACTTTTTTTGTTTTCTGCAGCTAAATATAATAATTCTTCTGCATGTTTTTTAGTGAGGTCAGTTATTTCTGTTCCAGATATCATCCGGCCAATTTCATTAATTTTTTCATTAATCTCTAACGGGGTAACAGAAGTTTTCGTTCTACCCCCTTTTATGATCTTTGAAATGAACAAGTGAGTATCAGCCATGGCAGCTACCTGAGGCAGATGCGAAATACACAAAACCTGTGATTCGGCAGCCACCTTATAGATTTTCTCCGCAATTGATTGGGCAACCCTGCCGCTTACACCAGTATCAACCTCATCGAAAATTATGGATGTTACTCCTTGATGCTTGGAAAAAATACTTTTTAATGCCAACATAATTCTAGATAATTCCCCTCCAGAAGCAACCTTTGATAAGGGCTTCAATGGTTCTCCGGGGTTAGTTGAGATAAAAAATTCGACATGGTCCACACCGTTTTTTGTAAATTGAATGGTATTTGATTCAAAACGAATTTCAAAAACGGTTTTCGCCATATACAATTCTTTTAATTCTTTATGTATTAACCTTGTCAGTTTATCTGCCCATTTAAGACGAATTTCAGTTAACTGCTTCGCTTCAAGGATTAAGTCTTTTTTTACAGAAGTTAATTCTTTTTCTAATTCGCTTATATGTGTTTCTTTATTTTGCAATGTTTCAATTTCTTCTTCAATATTTGCAGCATACTCTAATATTTCATGAATTGTTTTTCCGTATTTTCGTTTGAGCTGATTAATTTCATTCAACCGGTCTTCGATTTCATGTAACCGTTGCGGGTCGAACTCTAATATATCTAATTCATTTCTTAGTGCACGCGCCGCATCTTCTAATTGGTAGTAGCTATTCGAGACAGATTCGTAGATGTCTTTATACGCCGTATCAAGTGCCGCAGCGTCTTCTAGGTGCCCCATAACCATACTAATCCAATCCAGCCCTTTTTGTTCTCCCTGCAAGGCTGTATGGCTGGACTGAATGGCTCCAAATACTCTTTCGAAATTAGTTAGTTTTCTTTTTTCCTCAAAAAGATCTTCATCTTCATTAAGCTTTAAATTTGCCTTTTGAATTTCATCCAATTGAAACTGTATTAAATCTAGCCGATGGGCAGTTTGTTGATCATTTTCACTTAATGCTTTTAACTTTTGGAAGGTTTGCTCATAACGACGAAATACTTGCTGGTATTCACCCTGTGAAGGTAGTATATCATCTGCTCCAAATTGATCTAGCAGTGTTAGGTGTCTTGAGTCATCCATTAACTCTTGATGCTCATGCTGACCATGGATATCAACGAGTGTTCCTCCGATTTCCCTGAGAATGGAGATTGTCACAAGCTTTCCATTCACTCGGCAAACACTTTTACCGGTTTGGGCAATATCTCGTCGTAAGATTACCGTTCCTTCGTCAATGTCAATCCCGAATTCTAAAGCTTTAGCAATTACCGGATGGTTGTTATCATCAATCTGAAAAAGCCCTTCGATTTCCGCCTTTTCCTCACCATGACGAACAAATTCAGCAGACCCTCTGCCACCAACTAATAAATGAATAGCATCAATGATGATTGATTTACCTGCACCCGTTTCACCTGTTAAAACCGTTAATCCCTTTGTAAATGTTACAGATAAGGCTTCGATAATAGCGAAATTTTTAATTGATAATTCTGCTAACAAGGAACATTCCCCCAATTAAAGCATATCTAGGAACCGGTTTGTGATAACTTCAGTATCTTCCGGAGTTCGACAAATGATTAACATTGTGTCATCCCCACAGATGGTCCCTAATATTTCATCCCAATCGAGATTATCGATTAGTGCGCCAATTGCCATTGCATTACCTGGCAGGCACTTCATGACAAGCAAATGACCTGCCGCATCAATCCGTACAAACGCATCGATTAATGATCTTTTCAACTTTTGTAATGGATTAAATCTTTGGTCAGCAGGTAAGCTGTACTTATATCGTCCATCGCTTAATGGAACCTTAACAAGATGTAATTCTTTAATATCCCTAGAAACGGTTGCTTGTGTTACATTATAGCCAGCACTTTTTAGTTCATCCACTAACTCGTCCTGTGTTTCGATATCATTAGTAGCAATGATTTCTCTTATTTTTATATGGCGTTGGCCTTTGTTCATTGTTTCACCCCATAATAGTTAAAACATCTAAGTAATATGTACTAACACGCTCTTATAAACATGTTAGCCGATTTTTACAAGCTTGTACATTTTTTCTTGTGAAAAGGGGGGAATTTTCATTCCAAAAGAAGAAAAGGATAAGCATCAGCCTACCCTTCTGAATTTTGTTTTGTTTTAAGTTCCACGTGTGATTCCTTTACAATTTCAATAGGGGTGACAAGTAATTGATTAACTCCAATTTCCCGTTCCCCTTCCCATTTTAGATGGAGCAGGTACTCAATGTTTCCATCCCCGCCAGTGATGGGTGAAAAGGATAAGTTTTTTATTGTGTATCCTTGCTGAAAGGCAAAATTAATGATTTTATCAATTACTTGTAAATGTACTTTTTCATCACGAATGATCCCTTTTTTACCAACCTGTTCACGTCCAGCCTCAAATTGCGGTTTTACTAGTGCTATGACGTCACTTTCAGGGACTAAGAGTGTTTTTAAGACAGGTAATATCAACGTTAAGGAGATAAACGATACATCGATTGTGGCGAAATTTGGCATTTCTCCAATTAAATCGACAGGTGTAACATAGCGGAAATTTGTCCTCTCCATTACTACGACACGTTCATCCTGTCTAAGTTTCCAAGCAAGCTGATTATAGCCTACATCCAAAGCATAGGACATTTTTGCACCGTTCTGTAATGCACAATCGGTAAAGCCGCCAGTAGAAGATCCAATGTCGAGCAATACTTTGTTCGTAACACTCACATCAAATACCTTCAAAGCCTTTTCAAGCTTTAATCCACCACGGCTTACATATGGAAGGATCTTCCCTTTGATACTAAGTGGAATATCCGTTTTCACCTTTTCTCCTGGTTTATCCAAACGCTCTTCGTTTGAATAAACTAGCCCTGCCATAATCGTTCGTTTTGCCTTTTCTCTGGTTTCAATTAAACCTCTTTCTACAAGTAAAACGTCTAACCGTTCTTTATTTTTCATATCTTAAGCCCTTTGTTGTTTTTTTCTAGCTAGTATAGAAACCCGTTTGATTACTTCTTCCGTTGTTAAACCAATTTCTTTAAGAAGTGAGTCAACATCTCCATGTTCAATAAATTGGTCCGGGATTCCGATTCTGTCGATGTGCGCGTGATAAAATCCTTGGGTTTGTGCGTACTCCAGAACTGCACTACCAAACCCCCCTTGTAAAACTGCTTCCTCAATGGTAAGAATCGGCATATTTTTCACAAGTAGATGAGTCAGCATTTTTCCATCCAAAGGCTTGATAAACCGGGCATTGACAACTTTGACGGAGATCCCCTTCTTTTCAAGCACCTCAGCTGCTTCTAAGGCCATTTGAATGGTGGTTCCAAAGGTTAGGATAGCCGCATCATCGCCCTCTTTTAGAACCTCCCACGTCCCAATTGGAATGGCTTGAAAATCCTTATCCAATGGGACACCAAGTCCATTCCCACGCGGGAATCTCATAGCAATGGGACCGTCATCATAATTTAGTGCGGTGTAAACCATATGCTGACCCTCATTTTCATCCTTTGGCATCATTAACACCATATTAGGGATATGCCTTAAAAAAGCAATATCAAAAACTCCTTGATGGGTTTCCCCATCGGCACCCACCAATCCAGCCCGGTCGATTCCAATAAAGACATTTAAGTTTTGACGGCAAATATCATGAACCACCTGATCATAAGCCCGCTGTAAAAAGGTTGAGTAAATCGCCAGAAAAGGTTTCATATTTTGTGTAGCTAATCCCGCAGCGACTGTCGCAGCATGTTGCTCTGCAATCCCTACATCATACATTCGTTCAGGGAACTCACCTGCAAAGCCTTCGAGTTTAGAACCAACAGGCATAGCTGGTGTAATCGCCACAATCCTTTCATCCGTCCTGGCAAGCTTTCGAACCGTTTCACTGACAAGGCTGCTCCATGCAGGGGGCGGTGTTTTTACCGGCTTTACGAATGCACCAGTGTCCATTTTATATGGTCCAGTTCCATGCCATGTACCTGTTTTATCACTTTCTGCCGGCTGATAGCCTTTTCCCTTTTTAGTGATGACATGGAGAAGAATCGGACCTTCTGTCTTTTTAGCATAGCTGAAGTTCTCAAATAATGCTTCAAAATTATGACCATCAATTGGGCCGAGATAAGTAAATCCTAGTTCTTCAAAAAACATACCGGAAACAAATAAATATTTAAGGCTGTCTTTCACTCTTTCAGCGGTTGCAGCTAATTTCCCGCCCACTGCAGGTACTTTTTTCAACAGTACTTCAAGCTCATCTTTCACCCATTGATATTTTCCAGCCGTCCGCAATTGACCAAGAATATTATGAAGTGCACCAACATTAGGAGCGATTGACATTTCATTGTCATTTAAAATGACAATCATATCTTTTTTCTCATGACCAATATGATTTAAGGCTTCTAACGCCATTCCACCTGTTAGAGCCCCGTCACCTATAACTGGAATAACAAATGATTTTTCCTTTTTTAAATCTCTAGCAATTGCCATTCCCATAGCAGCAGAAAGAGATGTAGAACTGTGACCTGTTTCCCAAACATCATGCTCGCTTTCAATCCGTTTAGGAAAGCCGCATAATCCTTTATATTGCCGTAATGTATCAAACTCACTTGCTCTGCCCGTTAAAATTTTATGAACATAAGATTGATGTCCCACATCCCAGATCATCTTATCTTTGGGACTGTTAAAACATTTATGTAAGGCTATGGTTAATTCGACTACTCCTAAATTCGGTCCAATATGGCCTCCAGTTACAGACAGCTTTTCAATCAAAAATGTGCGAATTTCTTGACTTAAAGCCTCTAATTCGATATTCGACATGCCTTTTAAAAAGGCTGGGTCTTTTATTGATAACAGATCCATGTTTGGACCACTCACTTTCATACTTTTATGCATTCTACTTTTTGTCATTGTGTTATATTACACATTTAAATAATTAAGTTTTGATTAAAAAATAGCCGCTAACACGAGAGTGATAACGGCATTGACAACGTTTTCTACAATGAAAACAATTATAACACACTTATTTCAATGCCTCAAATACCGTTTTCTAATGGTCTCTTGAAGCAACTAATTCCGTTATTTCCATCAGAAGGGTCGTATCCAAGCCTGTCATACCGAGATATTGCTTCGATAGATTTATTTGTTGATTCAAGGCTGCAATTGCCCCTTCTAATGATAACAACTGCGGATATGTACTTTTATGATTGGAAGTATCACTACCAACTGGTTTCCCGATTAATTGCTGATTCCCCACCAAATCAAGAATATCATCTTGGATTTGAAAAGCGAGACCTAGATGATGGGCGAAAGAGGAAAGATTTTTTAATTGTTCCTGATTTGCACCCGCCATTATCGCTCCTGCCAGAACACTAAATCCGAGCAGCTTACCGGTTTTATGGATGTGTATATACTCAAGTTCTTCGAGAGTTAAGGATTTCCCTTCTCCTTCCATATCGGCAACTTGGCCGCCAACCATTCCTTCCGTTCCAGATGCCTTTGCCAACTCAATCACTAATTTTAGTTTTGTATCTGCTGAAGCGAATTCAGATGGAATATTCCCAATTACCTCAAAGCTATATGTTAATAAAGCATCTCCTGCTAAAATCGCAATAGCATCACCAAAAACTTTATGATTTGTGGGTTTTCCTCTTCTAAGGTCATCATTATCCATGCTCGGCAAATCGTCGTGAATTAGGGAATATGTATGAACCATCTCAATGGCCGAAGCAGCAAGAAGCCCATTTTTTGGGTCTACCCCAAATGCTTCTAGAGTAGCGAATAATAAAAGGGGGCGAATTCGTTTACCTCCTGCTTCAAGTGAATAGATCATTGATTCCTTAATAATAGGAGGGGCGTCAAGCTTATTAACCAGAGTCCGAAGCTCCGAATCAAGCTGAAGTTTATATTCTCGTGCAAATACATCTAGTAAACCGGTTCCCAAGTCTTATTCCTCCTCATCAATCGTAAAACTCTCCGTCCGACCGTCCTCCGTAATAATTTGTGTTAATTGTTCTTCGACACTTTTTAATTTATCATGGCAAAGTTTGGACAGCTCCATACCTTCTTTATAGAAGATGATTGCTTCTTCTAACGGTACATCTCCTTCTTCAAGCTTATCCACAATTCGTTCCAAGTTAGTCATTGCCTCTTCAAAGGAAATTTTCTTTTCATTCGTCACGTTTTTCGCTCTCCTTCCTATTCTCAACTCTACAGAAAAGACTGCCATCCGTTAATTGAATCTGAACTCGCTCATTCATTTTAACTTGGTTAATGCTTTTAATTAGTCTGTTTTCTTCTGAATAAGCTAAACTATATCCACGTTCCATGATTTTCAAGGGGCTCAACGCACCTAAGGTCGAAAGGATCCTTTCAAATTCTGTTTGCTTTTTTGAAAGTACTTGCTGCATGGCACGTTTCATCTCTTTATTGGTTAGTTCTAAACGTTTTTGTGCTTCTTGTAATGCCTCGCTTGGATGATTCCTCTGCAAGCGTTTATAAAGAATTTCGTGCTGCCCTTTTTTTATTAAGGACAACCTGGATGTCCCGCGGACCAGCATTTCCGTTAGTTTATCAACCTGCTCAAGCTTTTGTTCATATAATCGATGGGGATAGCGAAAGGCATAGGATTTCTGAACACGAGCTAATCGTTCTTTTTCAAACAGGAATTTTCCCTTCATCGTCCGAAGAAGGCGAGTTTGCCGCTGTAAAACCCTGTCCAATAACTCATCTATATGTGGGACAGCAAGTTCTGCAGCACCAGTTGGGGTCGGAGCGCGTAAATCCGCTACAAAATCAGCAATGGTAAAGTCAGTTTCATGTCCGACGGCTGATATGATCGGGATGTCTGAAGAAAATATCGCCCGGGCAACGAGTTCCTCATTAAAAGCCCACAACTCCTCTATTGACCCCCCGCCGCGTCCAACGATTAGGACATCAATTTCATTCATGCTATTTGCTTTAGCGATTGCCTTAGCAATAGAGGGAGCCGCTTGATCCCCCTGTACAAGGGCAGGAAAAACAAGAATATTAGCAATGGGATACCGTCTTTTAATTGTCGTAATAACATCCCTAATCGCCGCTCCAGTGGGTGAAGTAATCACCCCAACGGTTCTAGGATATAAAGGAATCGCCTTTTTATTTTCTATTGCAAATAATCCTTCTAATTCTAGTCTTTGTTTAAGCTGTTCATAGGCTAAAAACAATTCTCCTATACCATCTGGCCGCATTTCTTTTATATATATTTGATATTGACCACTTGGTTCATAAACGGAAATTTCGCCTCTGACAATTACTTTCATGCCATTTTCTGGTGTGAATTTCATTGATCTTGACTGACTCGAAAACATAACCGCAAGAATGCGGGCTTTTTCATCCTTTAAGGTAAAATACATATGACCGCTCGAATGCTGCTTGAAATTTGAAATTTCACCTCTAACATGAACATCCCGTAAATGTGGATCCGCATCAAATTTTCTTTTTATGTATTTTGTTAAAGCATTCACAGATAAATATCTTTGTTCCTGCATAGGTAACTCCTTTTTATTCGACCAATAGTCAAATGAAAACTCTTTGATTAGCGAAAAACTGTCCTTATCTTATATATATTTATAAAAGATAAGGACAATTTCCTACTTAATTGCGGTCTAGGCTTTCTGCAGCTGATTTTAAGGTATTATACATAAGCATGGTAATGGTCATCGGTCCTACTCCCTTTGGAACAGGCGTGATATATCCAGCTTTTTCGCTTACCTCAGCAAAAGCTACATCACCGCAAAGCTTTCCGGCTTCATTACGGTTAATTCCAACATCAATGACGACAGCACCGTCTTTTACATGCTCCGCTGTAATAAAATTCGGAATTCCAACAGCAGCAATAAGGATATCCGCTTGGTTTGTATGGAACTTTAGGTCATTAGTTTTAGAATGACAATAGGTTACAGTTGCATGTTGATTTAAAAATAATTGACCGACCGGCTTTCCGACAATATTACTTCTCCCAACCACGACAACATGCTTCCCTGCTATTGAGATACCTGTTTCTTCAAGTAACACCATAATTCCGTACGGCGTACATGGTAAGAAGGCATTCTGCCCTGTCATCATCCTGCCGATATTAATCGGATGAAACCCATCGACATCCTTATTAGGAGAGATCGATTCAATTACTTTTTTTTCGTCAATGTGTTTGGGGATTGGCAGCTGAACCAAAATGCCATGAATATGATCGTCCTGATTTAATTCTTCAATTTTTGAGAGTAATTCCTCTTCGGAAACTTCCTCTGGCATTTCAATTAAAACTGAGTTCATCCCAAGTTCTTGGCAGGCTTTTTCTTTATTTGTTACATATGTCCGAGAAGCATGGTTATTTCCGACAAGAATAACTGCTAATCCAGGAGTTACCCCAAGGTTTTTTATTCTGCTAACCTCTTCTGCGATTTCCATTCTTTTTTTTGCTGCAATTTCTTTTCCATCAATAATAGTAGCTGTCATTTTCTCTTCTCCTTTTTTTCTTAAGTGCGTCCAATCAATTAATCGTTAAGAAGTTTTTGTTTCACCTTTGATAGAACACCATTAATAAACTTACTTGATTGGTCATCTCCGTATATTTTTGCTATTTCGATGGCTTCATCTAAAATAACATTTTCCGGAACTTCATTTCGGAAAAACTTCATTTCATATGTAGCTATTCTTAATAAATTCCGATCGACCGTTGCCAATCGTTCTATGGACCATTTTTCTAGATTTTCACTGATTAAATTGTCAATTAAGGTTTTTTGTTCGACTACCCCTAGAACAAGTTTAGATAGGTACTCGTCACCCGCCTCTCCTTCCAATACATGCTCAATCGCTGCTGATGGCTCAGTGTTGCTTATATCGATTTGAAAAAGTGCCTGTAATGCCTTTTCCCTTGCTGTTCTTCTTTTCATTATACAATTAACTCCTTTAGAGATATTAATTAATTTTTGTCTATTTTTCATACATAAATAGTAAATAAGTATTCGAATAGGTTGCACATAAACGATAATAGCATAACTAAAAATGATTCGCACTCTAAGGTTGTTATTTTTCCAATATGTAAGCACTTTTATTTAGGACTTAATTGCAAATAAAGAAAAACCAAAGGAATTTTCTCCTTTGGTTTCCAAGTTTTAGATCTCTGTGTCAATGCTCTCTGGTTCATTCTTATGGTTTTCAAATTGTATCCCAACCACATGAATATTTACTTCTTCAGCATCTAAGGCAGTCATATTCAACAATGCTTGACGAATATTATCCTGCACTTTTCCTGCAACGGAAGGAATGGATACTCCAAACTTCATCATACAATAGACATCTACTTTTATTCCTGACTCTGTTAATTCGACTTTTACGCCCTTACCATGGTTTTTCTTCCCTAAACGCTCAACCACACCTGTTGCAAAATTACCACGCATCGAGGCTACACCTTCCACCTCAGAAGCAGCAATGCCTGCAATAACCTCAATCACTTCAGGAGCAATTTCAATTTTCCCATGTCCGTTATTGCCTTGTTCCATTTCCAAGACACTAAACTCGCTCATTAATAACACCTCCAGATATTAAATAGACTTCATCACATCATGCAATTCCAAGAATTTGGTATTAAATCCGCCTTCGACGAACTTTTCATGATCTAGCAGTTTTAAATGGAACGGAATCGTTGTATGGATTCCTTCAACAACGAATTCACTCAATGCACGTTTCATTCTTGAAATGGCCTCTTCCCTGCTGTTCCCATATGCGATAACCTTCGCAATCATAGAATCATAATAAGGCGGAATCGTATACCCTGGATAAGCTGCTGAATCAATACGTATACCAAACCCGCCAGGTGGAAGGTACATGTTGATTTTCCCTGCAGATGGAAGAAAATTCTTTTCTGGGTTTTCGGCATTAATCCGACATTCGATTGCCCATCCTGTAAATGTGACATCCTGTTGTTTTAACTTTAACTTTTCTCCAGAAGCCACCCGGATTTGTTCTTTAATTAAATCGATTCCAGTGACCATTTCTGTAACAGGATGCTCCACCTGAATTCTGGTGTTCATTTCCATAAAATAAAACTTTCGATTGCGGTAGTCATATATAAATTCTACCGTTCCCGCACCTGAATAATCAACTGCTTTTGCAGCTTTTACGGCTGCATTACCCATTTCTGCTCGGATTTCCCCATCTAATGCTGGTGATGGAGATTCTTCAAGAAGCTTTTGCAGCCTGCGCTGGATTGTACAATCTCTTTCTCCTAAATGAATTGTGTTACCAAAGGAGTCAGCAAGGACCTGAATTTCAACATGACGGAAATCCTCAATATATTTTTCAATGTAAACACCAGGATTTCCAAAGGCTGTCATGGCTTCCTGCTGTGTAATATTAATGCCTTTAATTAATTCCTGCTCGTTCTTGGCAACACGAATCCCTTTGCCACCTCCACCAGCAGTTGCTTTTATGATAACTGGATATTGGATTTTTTTTACAAGTTCAAGTGCCTCATCGATATCATTTATAATCCCAGTTGAACCTGGGACAATTGGGACCCCGGCTTCACGCATAGTCTCCCTTGCGATATCCTTAGTACCCATTCTTGTAATGGCCTCTGGGCTTGGACCCACAAATGTTATATTGCATTCGCGGCAAAGCTCTGCGAAATCTGCGTTTTCGGCTAAAAAGCCATACCCTGGGTGAATGGCATCACATGCTGTAAGCTTAGCCACACTAATTAGATTTGTTACATTTAAATAACTGTCTTTTGATGATGTAGGCCCAATGCAATAGGCTTCATCTGCGAGCTGTACATGTAATGCTTCACGATCCGCTTCCGAGTAAACGGCAACAGATTCAATTCCCATTTCCCTGCACGCTCGAATAATTCTAACTGCAATTTCTCCTCTGTTTGCAATTAACAGTTTTTTTATCATCCTGTTATCGCTCCTTATTCAGGTTTTACTAAAAATAAAGGCTGTCCGTATTCTACTAATTGTCCATTTTTAGCAAGTATTTCAACAATTTCGCCGTTAATTTCAGCTTCAATTTCATTAAATAATTTCATAGCTTCCACAATACATACAATCGAATCTGTTGTTACATTAGAACCCAGTTTAACATATGCGTCAGTGTCTGGAGTCGGTGACGCATAAAAAGTCCCTACCATTGGAGAAACAATTTTGTGAAGATTGGATGTATCAGCTTGCTTTACAGTCTCCTCATTTTGAACTTCCTGGTTTACTTCCTGAACAGGAACGGAAGGTGTTGCTGTAGATAAGACTGGTTGTGCTGGTGATACAAATTGAGTTTCTTGTGGAGCCGGACTTACTTGTGAAACATATGTAACTGCACCATTTTTTTTCATTTTAATTTTTGAACCATCGTTTTCATATACAAATTCATCAATACTTGATTGGTCCACTAATTTAATCAATTCGCGAATTTCTTGTACTTTTAACATTGAGTTACACTCCTCGTACTACAAAATTATGACTAACTACTATAACTATACGATAATACCTAGTGAAAGTTCAATGATGGAAATTGTCACCATTAAAATTCACCCTCACATACTTCCTCTCTTATCATAATATTTTTATTAACAAAAGGGAACTTTTACAGTTGGCTGTCATTCAACATATTATTTTAACCTATTTCATGGTTATCAAACTAAAAAGGAAAGTCGTTGACTTTCCTTCAGGCTGTCGAGAAACTTTCGACAGCCTCTTATTTTCTACAGTAACTTTAACCATTCACCGCGTTAATTTATTATAATATTATTAATATATAGGCTTTGCAACATGTCTGTTGATTTGCGCTCCAGGCACTTCGCTTTCC
>NZ_JAGGQW010000067.1 GCF_018613065.1 Bacillus sp. ISL-7
ACTTTTAGATTAGCAAATACATATGGATCCTTTAGAGTCTGCCTTGCTGTATTTGGCAAGTAAAAAATGATGTAAATGGCAATTAAAAATGTGTCACTTGCCAATTCCTCTTTTATTAATAATTCATTAACCAAACCGGACACTGCCAAATAATAATTGGCAGCTAAAAAATGTCCCATTTGGCGATTATTCTAACTTAACTCTGTAATAATGATTCCTTCATACGATTACTTGGTCCTTTGAAGACTACCAGGTGTGAGTGGTGGATCAGCCGATCTATAACGGCCTCGGTTAAAATCGGATCTCCAAATACATGGTTCCATTCCCCAAACCGGAGGTTTGTTGTAATGATTAAACTTTTCCTTTCGTAACACATACTAATCACTTGGAAAAGGAGTTCTGCTCCTTGTTTATGAAGTGGGATGTAACCCAGTTCATCCAAAATCAATAAATCTAGCTTTTCAATCTGTTTAAAGAATCTACTTAATGTACCTTTTTCATTCGCGTCTAATAATCGATTTACTAATCCTGCGACAGTATAGAACCTTATTTGATTGCCATTTTTCTGAATGGCATTAAGTCCAATTAAAGTCGATAAAAAGGTTTTTCCTGTACCAACCCCACCATAGAAGATTAAATTCTCTTGTTTTTTAATAAACTGACCTTCTAATAGATAGTTTTTGGTTAAGCCCTGATTATACTCAATTTCATCCCACTTAAACGGAATGCTTGGTATCTTCGGCAATGCTGCTTGACTCAACAGTAAATTGATTCTTCGTTCTTCCCGTTGCTGTACTTCAAGTTCTAGTAATCTTAATAAATATTCCTCATTCGAGGCTGCTTGAATATCCTGATAGTGTTGTCTAATCCAACTTAATTTCAACCGTTTTGCATAATCTTGGATGGTCAATTCCATTAAGAAACACCACCATTCTTAAAGAATTGATCGTAGTGACCAAGACCACGTGTAGCGGGTGGCATTGAGGGAATATCTCTTTTTACTTGTATTTCTTTTCTATGTCCACGGCCATTAATTAACTGGTAGAAAACTTGTTTGATTGAATCTACTGACGGATGTCCACTTTCAGAAGCCCTGTTAAGGGCTTGGTTAGCGTATGTAAAGTCATGTTCCTTTAGTAAAACAGACAATAATCTCAGTGCTTCCTGTTTCTCATAAACGGTACAATTCTCTAGGTATTTTTGCCACTCTTCAGGCATCTGTTCATAAAAACTTGTATACTTAATAGCTGTTGGTCTCTTCGCCATCAAATTTAGGTATGGCTGCCACTCCATTGATTTCTTTTGCTTTCCGTAAAGTCGAGAATGTACAACAATGAGCTCATGCTGCTGTGTTAAAATCTCTACTTTATTGAATGATATTCTGGACAAAAATAAGCATTTGGCAAAGCGAGGGGATGTAGAGTAAAGTCTATTGTCTACTTTAATATAACCGTATTTATCAGCCTTTACCTCTTCATACCGAACACATTGGTATTCCTTTTCTGGTAACTGGAATAACGCTTGTTTATCTTCCTCGAATAATTCTGAAATGAATCTTTCTTTTTGATAATGTTTTCTTTGCCGGTCCTTTTCGGCAACTAGCCAAAAGGTCTTATTTAGATCTTCTAGATTTGAGAACGATAATTCCGGTAAGAGAAAGTTATTCCGAATGTATTTCACCATTGCTTCAACGTGACCTTTCTCATTGCCACTGGCCGGGTTACAAAATTCCGGTTCAAATCCATAGTGAAATACGAAATTCTGAAATTCATCTGTTAGTTCTCTTTCTCCATTAGGTAGTACTTTCTTTACAGCAGGGGCAAGATTATCAAATCGAATCGCCTTCGGCACTCCACCAATATAATGAAAGATTCGCTTTAACCCTTCTAAAAAACATTCTCTATTCTGTGAAAGGAAGACCTGAAAATAAAAGGCATTGCTATTTGGAAAGGATAGAGCTAGAAATGGTAGATCAATTGTCTCACCATTATGTTTAAATGGTGCTTCCCCAAAGTCCACTTGAGCCGTTCCCGGCTTAGCCTCTAAAGGGATAGCCGCATCGGATGTAACCTCTAATAATTCTAATTTTCTCTTGGATACATACTCTCTTACTGTGCGGTCTGCCCCCTTAAAACTATAATCACTTACTAATTGATCAAATATTCTTTTAGCTGTTCTGCGGTATTTTTTCTTTTTCTTCAAATCTTCCTGGAGCCACTGGTCCACAATTGACTTCACAGGATCCATTACTTTACCCTTTCTTACTTGCTTGAGCTTATTTTCGTTCCAGTCCTCTTTATCTGCATACTTTTTTATTGTTCTAGGATCTCTCCCCATTTGTTTTGCAACATCTGAGTAAGAACGTCCTTTAATATTTACTTCTTGTTTGATATAATTTATATCAGTCACTGTTAACACTCCTTATACCTCCCTGTAATTGTTAGCCCAATAACAGAGAGTTTAATTGTATGAGAGATTGTTGACAAGTGACTTTTTTTATTTGTCCCCCCAAATCAGTATTACATAAATTAACCGCCATAACTTACATTTTTATACTGCCATAAACACCTTGCAGCATTCTGCTACTACTTCATCAGCTGTTAAGAATAAAGCTTTATAGCCTTGAGTTAGAGCCTCAACGACAAAGGATATTGCTAAATGAGTTTTACCTTTATGTAAAGCTTTGCATAAAGGTAATTATCGAAAGTTTTTGTTTATGGAAAGACCCTAAATCAAATTTTACAAACATGTAGGATATGCATTTAAAATCTTTCCATAATATTTTATCTACAGAGTTCCTGTAACCAATTAAGTAAATCTTTATTTTCATCCCACACAGGTATATCCTGTTTAACAACCTCCATATAAGCAGATTCCAATGCTTTCCTCTTTATTTGAGAATTTGTTCTTGCATAATGTTCAGTTGTACTTACATTGACATGGCCTAATAAGTCTCTTATATAAATAAGATTCACACCTGCTTCTAATAGATGCATAGCCTTTGTATGTCTCATCATATGGGGGTTCAGTTTATTTGGAAACATTAATTCTGGGTGAAGTTCCTTAGCTATTATTAAATATTTCTCCAAAATATATGTTATACCTGGACGAGTGAAAGGATGTCTGGTGCTATTATAAAATAGTGGATGATTTTGCTTTCCATTTTCCAACAAATAATGCTCTTTTAGATAGTTTTCTAATAAATCTCTTGTTTTACCCATTATAGGAACGTATCTTGATTTACCGCCTTTTCCCTTTAATAAAACAGTAGCTGGTTGGGCTAGACGAATATTTCCTGCTTTCAAATCGATTAATTCCTGTACTCGTGCTCCCGTGTCGTATAGAAGAACCATAATTGTTAAATCACGCCGACCTTTAGTTGTATTTGTATTGGGTTGTTCAAATAAAACCTTTAAACATTCTTGAGTTAGATAATCTATTGGCTTTATTTCTCGTTTTTTAAATGGGATACTTAAAATTCTCTGACACTCAAAGATATTTTCTGGATTTTCCATCTGTACAAACCGATAGAAACTATGAATGGCTGCCAAACGTTGATTACGCGTATTTATGCTTATCCCTTTTGACTTTTCAAGCCAAAGTAAGAAGTTTTGCACTGTCTCAGATTTAATAATATTAAGGGTTAGAGACTCCGGGCATTTTTGTAATTCGGTATCACAAAATTTAAGTAATTGTTTAAACGTATCCCTGTATGACTTGATAGTATTTGTACTAACATTTCTCTGTCCTGGAAGATATTGTGATAAATACCGAGTTAATGTCTTTGCGAAATCAGTCTGCTTCATGGAAATATACCTCCGGTATTACGGTGGAAAAGTGTTCATCTATAGAGGCAGTAATTGTTGGATATAGATCAGCTGTGAGTCTTAGATAGTGTTGGGTTCCTCTTAAATCCGTATGCCCTAAATATGTAGAAAGATAGGGAAGAAGATTAGTTAAGTCTTCGCCCTTTAGAACCCACCTTTTTAAACAATGGACCGAAAAAGTATGCCTTAAATCATGGAGCCTTGGTCCTTTTCCATTATGAGGAATGCCAGCTTTCCATAGTAATTCTCTGAAGAGCTTATAAATAGTGCTTTCATTATAATGTCCACCAAACGGCGATGGGAAAAAGTGAACATTAGAAGTTTCATACTTATGAACTGCATTTTGGTATTGACGGCATTGCTTTGCCAATGTTTCTGACATTGGAACCAATCTCTCTTTTCCAAGTTTAGCCTCTCGGATAAACAAGGTTCTACTTTCTAAATCCACATCATCAATTTTCAACCTAAGAGCTTCTGAGATTCTTAAACCACATCCATATAACATACGTATAAGGAGCTGTAAGACAATATTTCTATTGGGTGACACACCAGAAACAGGGAAGTTATCACAAGCAATAAATATTTTCCTCATTTCTTCTTCAGAAAATATATATGGGATATAAGAATATCTTGTTATTGAAACAGCCGCAGCCGGGTATATAAACGCTTCATATCCAAGACGAACCATGTATTTTGCAAAGCCTCTTGCTATTGAAATTCTACCATTCCTAGTACTCTCTGTTTCATTCGGTCTCTTTTTGGTCCATGTTAACACCATTTCTTTAGTAAGTCGTTTCTCTGTCACATGACCTTGTTCTAGAAAATTATCCAGTTGTTTCAATAGGGAAGCGCCTTTGATATATTTATAACCAACAGCCCTCTGTTCCTTTACAAATCCATTTAATAGATCACTGAGACAGCTAGTATATATAACTTTATCTTGAGGCATCTTTAAAAACCTCCTCAGGATCAAGCGCACATTGTCTTAAACCTTCGATTCCAGTTTGTAAATATACTGCTGTAGATTTTGAGTTGATATGTCCTAGAACTTCCGATATCACAGGTAATGGAGTACCTTGTTCAAGAAGGGTACTTGCTAATGTGTGTCTAAGAGAATGTAAACCGTGGCGCTTTCCCCTCGAAATAGTAATGCCTGCCTTTCTAGTATGCTTAGTAATAATGTTATATAGGTTGGTATCTTTGCCAAATGCTTCATAAGGTGCATTCATCCGTAAAAAAACATAAGGTGAATCACTTACAGGACGTGCTTCTCTCAAATAATCAATCAATGCCCAACCAATATCATTAAGTATTGGATATGTTACTATTCTTTTGGTTTTACTCTGTTTAATTACTATGGTTTTAGATTTCCAATCTAAATCTGTAAGTCTTAGAGATTTGATATCACCTACTCGAATTCCAAGGCGTGATACAAGAAGAAGGATGGCATAATCCCTTTTACCAGTTGGATTTCCTCTATCAATGTTCTCAAGCAATGATATTACATCTTCCTGTTTCCATACCGACGGTATGGGTGGATAATAGTATTTCTTTTGTTTTGGAACTTTTAATGATAAATCTTCCTCTGTATATTGATTAAGAAATAGAAAACGTAAAAATACTCTTAGCGTTGTCAATATTGATGCCATACTTTTTTCATGGTGTGCATAAATTGTTTTTACATAATCAGATATGATATCGCCAGTAATTTTATTTACATTTTGAATTCCACGTGCATCAAGATAGTCTATGAAAAAATAAAGTCTTTGTATACGAGTGCGAAGTCCTCTTTTTGAATACTCATTTTCAGTACATTCTTTTTCGTATGCTGCAAGTTCATTTTCGAATTGTTTTGATTTTACATAGCCCGGCTTTTTATATATCCTCCGTATTATGACCCCATGCAGCTGGTAATCACCAATAACCCTAATTCTCCTAATAGGGCCTCTTAAAGATTTAGGCATTGCTTCGACATAATAATTAATTGCGCAATCATATTTTTCTTTTAAGAATTCCTTTCCTAGTTCTTCTGAGAAATAAATCTCTTTCTTTTCCATTGCGAAAGCATGAACCCGCTTATAAAAGGCTCGATATCCACATATAGAATTATAGGAATAATTCAGCCTTTCAAGTTCTGCTAGTACTTTAGCAACTAGTTCCTCAATAGGAAGCTTTGCATTCATAAGGCACCACCTAGATAAATTTTTTAAACAACATCTATTGTGGTGTATTATGGAAAGAAATAAACGTACATCACCCCTAAATAAGGGATATAAACTTATTTCTTTCCATAAACAATATGTTTCTATAATTCCCCACACCCGGTGGACCAAGTAGAATCCTATTTTCCCCGTTCGCAATATACCTGCAAGGCAAGATTTCTTTTACCCCTTGCTCACTCACACTGGGCTGAAAGGAATAATCAAAATCATGGATAGTTTTGGTATATGGAAGTTTCGCATTTTTTATCCTTTTAGATAATAGATTCGCATCTCTGTATTCAGATTCTAGCAACACAACCGTGTGTAATAAATCAAAATATGATACATTATAGTTAGAAGCGTTCTCTAAGAGATCATCTAATTGGTGGGCTGTTTGATCCCAACCAAGGTTTCTTAATTTCTCTTCAAGTTGGTTTTTCATACTGAATCACCTTCTTCCAAGGCTGCATAAGAGGCGAGAGATCGCCTTTCGACGATAGGTGCAGGAGCATAAGAATCGTGGGTCCCCAAACCGTTGTGATTCTTCTGTTCATGCTCTTTTTCTTTTTTATGCAATCCTTCGTAATGCTCTACTTAACATGCACATTGGTTTTTCCCTTTAAAATAGAGTGCTGAGCAATACATTCTTGTTCATCATATATTTCAATCTGGTAATCGAATGTCAATTTAACTTTTAAGTTCTGGCCAGCATAGCGAAAAGGCACGGAATACTTTTTCCCTAAATATGAGATGAAACAATCCCGGCTTACTTTACGTATTTCCCAGTGGCTGGTAGGGAAGAGAGCCTTTACTCCCCACGCTTGGAGAAACCTCTGTTCGTGGCGTAACCGATGAACAGGTGGTTCGTTGGTTGTTTGATTTTCCTTCTGATTGGCTACCCCATCGAGCCATTTACGAATGTCTTCGTTTAAAGCGTATAACGTGGCCTCATGTCGCCTTTGAACGTACTGAACTGTTCTCTCCACTTTCCCTTTGGTTTGTGGCCGATTTGGCATACATGCTTTTGGGACAATACCATAGTAGGCAAGAAAATCTTCAAATGTACGATTATATCGAATCTCAACAGGACTGTGTTTCCGTTACCACCGTTTTCATATTGTCATACAGAATCTGTTCAGGAAGCCCATTAAAATACGCAAAGGCATTCATGTGACACTTCATAAGTGTTTCTAATTTCGTGTCCGTGGTGAACTCTACATATTTCATTCTTGAATAACTCAATACCATAATGAATGCATACACTTTTTGCAGTTTACCATCTACTTCAAACATACCTACATCTGCCCAATCCAACTGAGCTTGCTTTCCTGGAGGTGTCTCAATTCTAACAGTTGCCTGCTTCTTTGGCTGAGCCCGATAGGGCTGTACAAACTCTCTAAGTATGGTGGTTTTGCCCTCATATCCCATCGCTTGAATTTCCTCAAAAAGTACAATACAGTTCGTCGTACCTTCTTGAATTCGCTTAATAAGATAAGGGTTAAATGGATCTAGCTTACTTTTCGTAGTTTTTCGCTTTGATGATTGTGGAGCTTGATCACTGTCTATGTATTTACTAACCGTCTTTCGATCAAACCCTGTTTTTTTCATAGCTATAGCGGTTTTTGTCCATCCTTTTTTTGGTGTAATTCTTTAATCAAAAAAAATTCCCCTTTCTTCAGCACTGTCTCAAACACTCCAACTCTACTAGTGATGAGACACCCCATGGTCTTTCGTACCTTAAGAATTTCCATCCATTACAAATAGAATTCGTTTTCACCACCGTTCACTCTAAACCTATGATCATTGCTATCTATGAATACCTTACCATTTACAAGTAAACTGGTGTGATTTAATAATTCTATATGATAGAGCATAAAGTTCACAGTTGTCAGGATAAAACCAGTAGAACCTTATTATCTGTTATTATTGGGGAATTATAAACCGTTGATATTGGGTATTTTAAAAGCCATGATTAATGCAAAATTAAGATTAGCGATAGTGGGACTTCTCAGTACGACGCTTTTTTCTCCAAATGTGAATAAAAATTTCCCTTTAGGAAATAATGTTTCCAAAAAAAGAGGTTATTTAAAATGGATTTAGAATCCTAATACATTTCATTTAGTACTCCCCTTGGTGATATTGAAGCAGGAGCAAGTTTTCAATCATCTGGTTCAGATGATTATGAAGACTTTAAAGAAGAAATATTATCCGAATATGATGATTCATTAGATGATGAACTATTTGCTGCTCTATTAGATAATTTATCTGATGAATAAACGTAATAAAAAGAGTAGCATAAAATCATTTATGCTACTCTTTTGTTCCGATTGTTCAGTAAGGATAATCTATTTTATTTACATATCCGTATGACCCTTTATTCGAGATTACTTTTCCTGGTACTCCTACTACAACTCCATTATCAGGAACATCTTTTGTTACTACGCAGTTTGCCCCAATAGCTACGTTGTTTCCAATTTTTACAGCACCTACAATCTTAGCGCCAGGTCCAATGCATACGTTGTTTCCTATAGTAGGATACCCTTCATTTACTCCACGGCTTGCTCTTCCTATTGTTACTCCCTGGCTGAGATTTAAATTATCTCCAATTACTGATCTCTCATTAACCGTTATACCGCCAAAGTGACCAATATACAAACCTTTACCTATTTTTGTATTATAAGGAAGGTCTATACCGTATTTAAAGCCGTATTTACGTAATAGTAGTCAAATGATAAGAAGCATTGGTTTATAAAACTTACCTTTGGTATGAACCGAACGTGCTACCCTTGCCCAAAAGCTATATTTAAAACCTGGTTCAAATATAAAGCTTTTAATGAAAATTTTTGCATTTATTCTTCCGTGATATCTATATAAATCCGAAAGAATCAACTTTTTCGTCTTTGCGACTATCATTGTTATTGTCCTTCTCCTTTTACCATTATAATTTTATTTTAGTATAATGGATTTCGGGGAAATTTGTAATAAAATGTAAAATTGTGTCGTTAATTATTAATTTGCTTCCAATCAGTGCTGGAAGATGTGCCAACTGCCATATAAGCGATTTTGTTTGTAGTATCAATAAAAACTTGACCAACAAATGAAGGAGTCGTAGTCGGTGCTGCTGTACCCGTTAAGATACTAACTATAATTCTTTCAGCGGTGCCATCAAAGAATCGGAGAGAGCCTGTATTAGATTGAACACGTAAATCTCCCAATGTTGGTACAGCAGGTTGAGTCGTTCCCAAACGGAGAGTACCGTTTACTTTGTTATAGTCATAAAAACTATCAATTCCTACAGCTTTATAGGTTCCTGTAATTTCTGTTCCTGCCACGTCATTTAAAAATCCAGTTTGAACTTCATTGTTGCCCAATTTAAATTTAAAGAGAGTGGAGTCGGAATTGATTGCAGCAGTCGAAGCACCCATTAACAGATTATCCTCGATCGAAATTCTTCGACAAGTAGAGCTCCCATTTGTGTTTCCATTTTTCAAAAACTCAATCAGGTAGTTAGCCCCTTTCATATAAACTTTATTCTTTTTAAATATAAATTGATTAATGTATAAAAGATTACCTGCGACGGTACTTTTAAACACTAATGCTCTAGGATTCGGATATTTGGTTGTATTAGAACATAAAAAATTGTTGTTTTCAATGACACCCGATAATACTATATTTCCGTTTCCTGTTACATCATTATCATTCACAACTAAGATAGCTGTATTTGAATATTCAAGATGATTGTTTAAAATATTCACAGCATCAAGCGTATTTGTTTTAATATGAGCTGTCGGATTATCCCACAAATTATTATTTTCAATGTTAATATCACTCGTTGAGTTAGTGGAGTTAATTAATTCTATTCCGTAGGTATTTCCTGTAAAGTTGTTGTTCCTTATCGTCGAAATAGATAACCCTTTGATTTTCAATCCTGCGTTTTGAAATCCTCCGTTAAAATGGCAATCAAGTATATCTAGTTCACTTAGGTTATTAATTCTAATACCATTTTGTGCTACGGAACCATCTGAAGTTAAACGCAACCCTTGAATTTTCATAGCGTAAATCCATCTTGTCGGATCGGTATGTTGAACTTTTATGGCATCTCCTGTTCCCGAATAACGGATGGTTGCGCCTTTTCCATAACCAAGACCTGTATTTCCTTTTTTGAAATGGGCATACACGAAAATGGAAGTAGTAATATTCAATGTTCCAGAGGTCCAATAGTTAGCAGCAGGAAAATAAACAATCCCTATACTTTTTTGAGCAGCATTAATAATATTTTGAATAGCAGTGGTATCATCATCAGCCAATAGCGTAAATCCACTATCTTGATAATACTTTCCGTCTGCTGTTTTATAGTAATTAGCGTTTCCTTTCGCTCCAACTAAAGGAGCAGGAGGATACATAACATTGTAAGACATACTATTTAGTTGGTTCGCCTTATCCGCCATCTGTGTCGAAAAAATATCTATTTTTTCTGAAATGTTACTCCCGTCTTTATCTAGAACCATCCTTTCATTTGTTTTAAGTAAATTCAATTTCTCACCTTCCCTTTTGATCGTATAGCCAAAAAAGAATGCTAGAATCCAAAGTAATAGGTTTACTAAGAAGTTCCTTCGAATCAAAATGATCACCTCTCATTAACTATACTTCAAAACTAGCTTCCAGAAAAGCCAAGATACTACCTATCTATAAATCGCAACAATCTCAATTCCTGCAGGTATCATTTGCGTTACATAACAATGTAAAACTTGTTGGGCTGTCCTAAAGAAAATTTAATCCCCGTGACTGTCACGCCTCGAATTTTGTCGAAGATTGATAGTTTTTTTAGTTTTAGGAAATGATAGAATGGAGTGAAAAACGTTCTAGACTGTTCAATTATAAAAAACCATGCTGTTTTTCCAGCATGGTTTAATTGTTTTATGTATTATTCCGGGAATGCAGCCATCAATTCACGTAAATCTTGGACGGCTAGATTCACACTCTCTTCTTTATTTTCATGAGATCCAGATTCTGATAAATCATAGTGGTGAAGATAGGAATTTCTAGCGAAGCTTTTATAACCTTCAGGCACCGTAAATATCTCGACAATAATCGTGAAACTATTGTCTATGTACATTTTTCTAATCTCTAGTTCTTCACCGTATATTTCTGATACAATCCTCATTCAAATAACCTCCTGTCTAGAAAGTAAAGGGATTCATAGCTTCATATATTTAAAAAATTGGTTTTCATATAATAGTATACTCCTAAAAATAGGAAAAGTAAGATCAGATTTAACTCTTACTTTTCTAAGTTATTAGCTAAATGAGATAGATCCTTTCTTATTTTTCAGGCTCATCTTCGAAGAAACGGACAAAATCAATCGTTTTACCCATTTCACCAACGAGGTTTTCAGCCTTCATCCCCAATCCTATTGCGAGCATAATGATGGTTGCAAAGGATGGACTTTTTTGGTTTCTTTCAAGGTCGCTAATATACGAGCGATCTAATTTGCAGCGATGGGCTAATTCCTCTTGAGACAAACCTGCAGCAAGCCGCAACGGTTTTAGTGCTTCACCTATGTAAAGGGCCTTTTCTTTTTTCAAGGAAATTCTCCTTTTTAAGACCATTACATAACTTGACACTGGATTGCTCCACGGGCTATAGCCTACAAAACACATCGAATGGAAAAAATAATTTATATTTGTACAGTTTAACAGCTTTACTAAAATAGACACATAAAAAGGGTACTAGAAGTCTTGATCTTCCAATCAGGTATTTGGAATGCTTGGCTTTTATTTTAATAATAAGTCTCAGTCTTGATTATCAGAATCATCCTTCGACCACTTGTTCTCGGTATGTTGTTCTACTTCCATTAACATTTCAGAAGCTTTCATTTCTAGACCGATAGCAAGAGCCATGATTGTGTCCAGGCTAGGTTTTTTAATATTTCTTTCCATTAAACTGATATAGGATGGATGTCGAATGCAGCGGTAGGCCAACGCTTCTTGGGAAAGCTGCTGCGCATTCCTTAATTTTTTTAATACGGATCCGAAGTGAGAAATTGAATTATCCAAAGAATTACCCCTTTTCAATGATATAGTCCAGGTCTGATCAATTATTTATGGTCATCTTCTAGGTTACTAAAATTGTATTTTCCTGTGTTCTCCTTTGTTAACTGATGTCCTTTTTGGGGTTCGAGGTAAAAAGTGAGCGGACCTGGATGGTTTCCTCTTTTCATAGATATCTGCATTAATTGATTGGCTATGTGAATCCTATTATTAAAGAATGTTAATTTTGAATCAACGATAATGGAATGACCGTTACTTAATTCGACCTTAGTCTTGTTTCCCATCGCTTTTGTTCTCACAATATGTTCAGGGCTAAACCAAATACAATCTCCCTTATGAGGTGATTTGTTTGGAAACAGGCAAATACGCAAGTAAGGGTTGACGATGATTGGGCACCTCGCCCGTTCACCAAGGATGAGTTTTGCGCTGGCCATCGCCCCTCTTAAATCGTATCCTATGTAATTTAAGGTATCGTCTAATAGTTGTAGCGGTGTTCGATCAACCAGAAAAGACGAACCTCCTGCCATGACTCGTGCACACAGCTTGCCATAACAATCATATTCTCCCATCAGTAAGATCATTTTCTTTTCAATAAAATAGCTTTTTTGAATAATAATGGTCTTCCTCTCCTTTAAATCATTTGATATGAAAAAAGGCATACCTACTACTATAACTGTTATGTACTGCCCGTTGGAAAGGAGGGTTGTGCGTTCATTTATATGTATGGATCGTCTCTGACTACTTTGGCAGCTTGCGGGTAGATTTCTCACTTAGCAGGTATCATTGTTTAACCTATTTGCTCAGTCGAGATTATTTTGAAATATGTTAATCATTGCCTCTCGATATTAATCATATCGTAATCGGGACTATATTACTACGGACTAAAGTATGTGGATTCGCCATAATTCGTGTTATTTCGTGACAATCCAGTGACAGAATTAAATGCCTATCGCGGCCAGAAATGTGACTAATCCTACGGGGTGGAAGTAGTATAGTGAAACCCAAAAACATGATCTCTACACCAAAACCGTTATCACTAAACTGTTAATGATTTAGATTGGAATCCAGACAAAATACAATTTTCTCATCATTCACATCAAACTTCTCTTCGAGTGCTTCATGATAAAGTATGAAAAACTTATTGTCTAAGATTCCATAAAAATAGCCGAATGGATTTTTGATGTTGCTGTTGAACTTCAGCTTCCTAATGAGCTGCTTAAAGGATTGGATGGCGACATCTAAGATTAGTTCGGGATCATTTTCCCAATGGTGTTGATAGGCAGTAATTTTCACGATTTTCCAATACTCTTCGATGATCTTTGCTTCAGGAAAGTAGCATTTGACCAGCTGAACAAAAGGCTGTGGAATTCGGTCACTCACATAGGTATGATCTAATTCGAAGGGTTCTTCTTTACGTTCTTTTATCTTTTGATCTTTTTCAGTTTTTAAAAGATTATTAGTTTCTTTAGGGTGGTTCAAGGTTTCCTTTTTGGGTAGTTCATTTGAAGGAAAGCGATTAAACGAATACAAGTTACTAGACTGCGAACCATTTTTCCTTTCTGTTTCATAAACCGTTAGGATTCCCAAATCCTTTGCTTTTTGAATCATTCGTTTAAAGGTAGAGCGTGAGATGCCATGATCGCTGTATTCAGCATGAATCGCTTTTAAAATGGTCCCTATTTTCGCATTGCAAACGCCAGGTATTTTGGCAGAAAAACGAACCAGCCGCTTCAGTCCAACCAGTGCTCCTTTTGAAAAGTTTTGTTTGTGTACCGCTAACCACATCTCGATATGGGTATTCAATTCCTGTAGCGAACTAAATTGTGAAAACTGCTCGAATCCTTCGATATTACCGGATTTTAAACCTACCATTTCATACACCCTTCCACCGCATTGAATTGTCTTTCCAATCGTCAAGTTAACGATTCTAGCACCTCAACAATATCGGGTTTGGCTACGTAAATCGAACGACTAAAAATCACTTTTGGCGCCGTTTTTGTAACGAAATGCATCAAAAAGGGGGTCAAAAGTGACTTTTGAAGCCAATTTTTGCAATTTCAGCTAGTTTTCATATCATTTGCATCTGTAACCCCGAAAGGGGTGTTAATACCTGATTTTGATAACCTTCTATATTTATTCTGTTAACTAAGTTTTCTAGAGGACACTTAGTAAAACCCACCTATTTAAATGGGGGGAAATCCTAATTCAGTTGCCCATTTGGGTTCCCTTTTTCAAAAAGGCTTTGTTGGAGACAGTGATCGACATTCTTTTCAGGTATTTGAAGCGATAAGTCCAGTCATGGTGGGTGATGAGGCGAGTTTTAACCAATCGTTTGTGTAAAAGGAGAAAAACAAGGTATTTGCCAAAGAATGCAGTATTTAGACGAAAATGATCATTATTGCTAATCTGGAGGAATAATCTATTAAAATCTAGTCGATCACCGACAATTATTTTACCCGAATCCAGTGGGAAAGCTTTAAACAACGGGATTTATCCCATTTTTACACAATCGTTTGATTAACATGCCAAGTTGGAAGAACCCGTCGATGATTGTAGAAAGCCATTTTTATTGGCTAGATTTGTAGTATTTGAGAAGTAAGCAGAGCTTTTCCTCGACAAGAAATTCTCTTGAATCGAGGCTAAAGTTCTTTTTTACAAAGGGTTTGTGGCACTTTCAATCAAACGTTTAATTAGGAAGAATTCGATCGTCTTTTGTCGAAGTTGGCAGGTGCTGATTGGTGGAAAATGGTAGAATAAAAGTGTTAAATGAAATGAAAATGATCATGATTGATGTATTTGCTAGAATTGGGGGGATTTCATTGAGTAAGAAGAGAACAAAGAAACAACAGAGAGATTTAGAAAATGGTTTATACATATTCCTTTTATTGGTTGCTGGAGTTTCCTATTACTTTACCCAAAAACTTTATCCAACACTGATGATTGTAGGAGTGGTCGTGATATTTATCATTGTTGTCGTTGTATTTAAAGTTAAAAGGGAAAAAGAGCGGTTAAGGAATTCTGGAATTGAGGATATTGATAGGATGGACGGCATTCAGTTCGAGCATTATCTAAAGGAACTTTATTTATCCAGAGGATATGCTGCAGAGGTAACAAGTGCCAGTGGTGATTATGGTGCAGATCTATTGCTTAAGAAGGATGGAAAAAAGATTGTTGTTCAAGCAAAGCGGTATGCAAAGGATGTAGGTATAAAAGCAGTTCAAGAGGTAATGGGAGCAAAATCGTATTATCAGGCAGAGGAAGCTTGGGTCGTTTCAAATAGTTATTTTACAAAAGCAGCAAGAGAACTAGCAAGTAAAGGCCAAGTGTTGCTGGTGGATAGAGATGAGCTAATTGATTATATACTGATATTAAATCCAGGAAGTACAAAGCCAGTTCCGTCAAAAAGGATACTTTCTGACTCTAGCAGTTCTAATGAAACATGTAGTAAATGTGGCAGCCCTATGGTCTTAAAGAAAGGGAAAAGAGGGGAATTTCTAGGGTGCAGTAGTTTTCCAAAGTGCCGAAATACGAAGAATTTATAAATTTAATAAGTCTTACCTAAAAAATGCCGAGGGTTTGATAGACGATGTGGTAGCGTGGGGATGTAAATGAGGAAACGAAGAGTCATCTATCTCGCATGAGAACCGTCCCTGTGGAGTTCAGTAGGTTAAAAGAGTAGAAAGGAGTTATCGATGAAGAAACTATTAATGATTGTAGTAGTCGCCTTTGTAATGTTAGGAATTAATACGATGGTTCTACAAGACTTGCTATTTTTACCTTGGCCAATTAGGTTTGGCCTTACGTGAACACTTTAATCCTAAGACCGGTGGAGACGATGCCTACAATGCATATTTTAACCGTAATGGTGCATTAAACGCTAAAGTAATCTATGGTTATTGGTTTCTTTCAGGAATGAGCAAGAATTATTATGGATATAGTACTTATAACTGGGGTGCAGCACAAGCAAAACTTGCTTTGAAAGCTTATCAGGATATGAAGAATGTTTACAAGAGCAAGTTAAGACCTGTCCTTTTTATAGATGCTGAAAATGGTGGCGGTAGTCTGGATAAAGGGGCTTACAAAAATAATCAATCCATTTATAAGGGATTTGTAGATTATATTAATAAATATGGTAAAGGGATTAAACCTGGCACTTATTCATCTGCGGGGGATTGGGGATTGGTGATGGGGAATTTTAAGCCGTTAATTCCTGGTTACTATTGGCTTGCATCGTATCCATATTCATCAGCAGGGGTTCCGAAGAAAGAAAAACTAACCACATCTTATTCGTTGTGGAAAAACTTCCCTTACACATCCGAAAAACCAATTATTTATCAATATTGGGGATATGGGCATGATTACAATGTTGCTCGTAAATTACCTTAAACAATAATTTTATGTAAAATAGAAAAACTCAAACCATTACGATTGGTTTGAGTTTCTCTATTATAAGGATTATTTAAGGGATATATTGTTCTGTAATTTTAGTTACAATACCATTTTTTATTTCTATATGAAACGGAATTTGATGGTGCTTATCTCTCTGTTTTAAAAAGGTGATAAACTGACTTCTCGTTACTTTTTCGTTCCATTTGATTCCGTATAAACTTCGTGTCTGTAAGACATATTGGGCACTTTTTGAAATGGTAAAGGTACGTATCTTGGGATTAACGTTCCTAATCCAGTATCCATCTGGCGCATGATCCATTTCTTTACTGCATTTACAATCCTTTAAAAATTCTCTATCAGCGGCTTTTCCGAAATACCACTGTATATAATCAAATTTCGCCACCCATTTACCATGAACTTGTTGGAAAGAAGTAATATAGGTGGCTGCTTTATCCGTTGTGGGTTGAATTACTTTTGCATTTGCTTTTGAACTGGGTGAGGGCAGTAATAACAAAGTAAAAATTAATATAGGAAAGAATAGTTTAAAAACTCTTTGTAACTTCAATCGTAATTCCCCCTCTTTATATATATCCTACAGTTAAAATATAAATGAGATAAATTAAAAACAGTGTCGATATAAGGGATAGCGGAAAATTAATTTTGAGAAAATAGTTGCTCCCTTTTTGTCTAAGGCTTTCGAACTGTAATTTTATTGAATGGTCGGGAATTTTATGAATATATTCCTATCTTTTTGCTATAATTCGTAGAAAAAAGTTCCATTTTCCCCTATCATATAATTCCAAAAAGAGGAATTAGTATGGTAGAGAATGGGACAGCTTCTTTTGAGGGTGTGATAAGTCCAACAAATGCAACAAATAAACTAATTACTTGGAGCAGCAACAACACAAAAGTGGCTACTGTTGACTCGAAAGGAAATGTCAAAGCTATTAAAGCGGGGTCAGCAGTCATTACTGTGACTACAAAAGATGGAGTCAAAAAAGTTTCCTTTGGTGGAACTGTTAAATAGTAGTGGAAGCAGGGGGAAGGTTCTCCTGCTTCTTTTTCCAAGTAGGGGACTTTCCATAGAGGACAAATGAAAAGGGCTACTTAAATTATTAGAAACCCCTTCTTCTTATAAAAAGGATTTTGGACACCTGTGAATAACGGAATTACTCTAGCTGAATACAATCAAGTGAAAAATGGCATGACTTACAATCAAGTGTTATCACTCACTGGTCAAAACCTCAAACTGACTTTTTCAAGTGAATATAGCGGTTGGACTTCCAAGTATTATGAATGGAATTATGAGAAGATGACAGAAACAACATACGACATTCGATATGCTGATTTTTATTTTGATAATGATCAATTAACTCTTAAATCACAATATGGTTTAAGATAATAATAATCTACCAGTTAAGCAGCAAGGAATCTTTAGTAATAAAAAGAAAGAAAGACCGTGGGGACGGTTCAGGTGGTCGGGGCAATAACCACATCAAAAACCATGAGAACCGTCGAATCGTCCCTGTGGAGATGCCCGATATGAGAATGCTGTTGAAAATGATGGGATAAAGAAATATGCGAAAAAAGCTGATTGGGTTGATAATCCAATCAGCTTTTTTCATAGATTAATTTAATTCTAATTGTGCCTTCAATTCGTTTTGGACCCTTTGCTTTTCAGCTAGTGAAACTAATCCATAATAAATTTTATTGATTTTTGTTCCTTGTTCTTTGATCTCCATTTGCTGAATACTTTTTCCAGCCTCTTTATAATTCTTTTGAATATCTACCATTTGGTCAAAGGTAAGATTGGTTTTTACATTTTTCCCTAATGCAGTAAAGATATCAGAGAAGTTGGTTAAGGTTGAAACACTTGCTCCTTCATTTATGACAGCTTGGATGATTTGTCGTTGTCTTGTTTGACGACCAAAATCGCCTCTAGGATCCTCATATCTCATTCTAGAGTAGCTTAGAGCCTTTTCTCCGTTTAGCTTCAAATTACCTGTGGTAAAATGAACTCCATCATAAGTGAAGTCGAGATCATTATTGACCGAAATTCCGCCAACTGCATCAACAATGTCCTTAAACCCTTCCATATTAATCTGAATATAATAATCAATTGGAATATCAAGGAAGTTTTCGACAGTATCCATAGCCATTGGAACGCCGCCAAAAGCATAGGCATGGTTAATTTTATCCTCTTTCCCTTTTCCGATTATTTCAGTGCGGGTATCACGAGGAATGCTGAGCATTTTTACAGAATTATTATTAGGGTTAACAGTCAACACAATTAATGAGTCAGAGCGGCCACTGTCGCCTTTTCGCTTGTCAACTCCTAGCAGTAGTACTGAAAACGGATCTTTTTCGTTGAATGTTACTGGGCCTTGGCGTTTTTCAGATTGTTGTCGCTCGATGGGCTGATGCATGGTCTCAACAGCACCTTTGAAAGATTTATAGACAGTAAAGCCATATGCCCCACCAGCAATCAGTAGGATTAAAAGGATCATTCCAACTATTTTTGGCCATTTTCTTTTCTTTTTATTTGATTTCATTCGACAAATCCTCCAAATAATATGCAAATTTCTTACATCTAAACAATAGAATAGCAAAAAAATAGGAAAATAGATAGATAAAAAATGTGGGATTTATTAGAGTAGTTATTCGAACCCCCTATAAGGAAATATTTAGTCTGTAAAACTAAGAAGTCTAATTTCCTTATAATCCTGCTAACAATACATCGGGTGTTCCAATTGGCTCGTCGATAACCTAAACCTTTCACAAGTTTAAAAATGGCTGCCACTTATAACGGACAGACCATTCGAACTAGTGACTTGAAAAATGCTGATCGATAATCATCGTAATAAAACATTCATCATTTTAAAACATATTCTTAATTTGTTTGTTATAGGCTTTTAATTATTATTTGGTAATTTAGATAAAGGTTAATTAATCTAACTTAAGGAGTCTTAACAAAAATGAAATTAAAAGCTTTTCTTTGTTTTTTACTAAGGTATCATAAATACAGTTACTATACAGATGAGTGCATTAGATGTGGAAAGAAAAGCGAAGTTTCGCAAAAAGTGTAGAAGTCTTAGCTTTTAGAGGATACTTTTCTTCGATATCTTCCAACTTATATATATTAATAAAATGATTTTATTCAGAAATTTAAGGACTCCCTTTTATCGCTAAATTAAGATCTTGTTTCACAGGTTTGTTCGAATAGTGAGGAAAAGGGTGAGATATTATTTTGGTAGACTAATTAAACATAAACCCCCACCTAGTAGGTGGGGGTTTCGTCATTATTTGTTAATAGTGTTTTTATTTACTTTTTTGATTAGACCGTGCGGATATTGGTCCATTCCTATAGGACTTATTATCACCAATTGCTTGAACGGTGACAGTATATTTACCAGACTTTTTCATTTGGGTCGCATAGTTAATCTGTCTAACATTAGCCGCAACTCGTTTCGTATTTACTAACGTACTTCCCCTATATAATTTAACTTCATATTGGGCGGCCTTGGATACTCCATTCCATTTTATTGTATTACTGCTCCAGGTTGGTTTCTGGACTTGATTTAAGGTGATTTTTTGATTAGACCGGGCTGATACTGATCCATTCCTAGAGGACCTATTATCGCCGATTGCTCGAACGGATACCGTATAACTTCCGGGCCTATTCATTAGGCCAGCATAGTTAACCTGTCGAACACTAGCCGCAACGCGCAGTGTTTTTATTAAAGTAGTTCCCCTGTATAATTTGACTTCGTATTGATAGGTGTGGGCTACCCCAACCCATTGAATTACATCAGTCTTCCAGGTTGGTTTTTGGACTTGATTTAAGGTGATTTTTAGATTAGAACTTACAGATACTGGTCCATTTCTATAGGACCTATTATCACCGATAGCTTGAACGGTTACCTTATAACTTCCAGACATGCTCATTAGGGCAGCATAGTTAACCTGTCGAACACTAGCCGCAACGCGCAGTGTTTTTATTAAGGTCGTTCCTCTGTATAATTTAACTTCATATTGGTAGGCATTGGCTGTTCCAGACCATTGGATTACGTCACCATTCCAGGTTGGTTTCTGGACTTGATATAAGGTGATTTTTAGATTAGAACTTAATGATACGAGTCCATTCCTATAGTAAGAATTATCACCGACAGCTTGAACAGTTACGGAATATCCACCAGGAGTCATCATAAGGGAAGCGTAGTTAACCTGCCGAACGCTAGCCGCTACGCGTTGTGTTTTTATTAAGCTAGTTCCCCTGTATAATTTGACTTCATATTGATAGGCATTGGAAACTACATACCATTGAATAACATCACCGTTCCAGGTTGGTTTTTGGACTTGAGCTAAAGTCATTATTTTCCGATTGACATCAGATGGACTTGAGATTGGTCCATCTAGATAATTTGTATCTTCACCAATTGCTTGAACAGTGACCGTGTAATCACTAGGAATCGTCATTAGGGCATCGTAGTTATATTGTTGAACACTAGCCGAAACGCGCTGTGTATTTATTAAAGTAGTACCCCTGTATAATTTGATTTCATATTGGTTGGCATTCGCAACTCCAGACCATTGAATAACATCACCGTTCCAGGTTGGTTTTTGGTCTTGATCTAAGGTCATAAATTTCGAATTTACATTGGATGGGTGTGAGATTAGTCCGTCTCGATAATTTGTTTGATCACCAATCGCTTGAACAGTTACGGAATATCCACCAGGAGTCGTCATTAGGGCAGCATAGTCAACCTGTTGAACATAAGCTCCGACACGCTCCGTATTTATTAAGGTAGTACCCCTGTATAATTTAACTTCATATTGGTAGGCATTCGCAATCCCATTCCATTGGATGACATCATTGTTCCAGATTGGCTGTTGGACTTGATCTAAGGCGATGGTTTTTCGATTTACATCGGAAGGTGATGAGATTAGTCCATCACGATAATTTGTTTGATTACCAATCGCTTGAACCGTTGCCGTGTATTCACCAGGAGTGGTCATTTGTGCAGCATAGTTATATTCTTGAACGCTAGCCTCAAGGCGCTGTGTGTTTATTAAGGTTGTTCCTCTGTATAATTTGATATCGTATTGGTTGGCATTTGCAATTCCATTCCAATTTATGACATCACCATTCCAAGTTGGTTTTTGGACTTGATCTAGAGTAGGGGCTAAACGAGACACTGTCATCTTGACATCGTCAATATAAACCCCTGCAGTAGTAACTGAACTATCAGTTGCTAAACGAAATCTTACTTTAAAGTCAGGAACAGCATAGGAGTTGTCGATAGTTACCTCATGACTTCCCCAATTTTGATTGATTGTCCCAGTATTTCTATAGATAGAATCCCAGGTTTGACCACTATCCTTACTAATTTCAACGTTTAGATAATCAAAGCCATTCTCCGTTACTGCATATTGCATCCAGCTTAATGTAATCGGGGAACCTACATTGCTTAAGTCAAGGTTGGGGGAAACGATATAACTATTTTCATTATCGTGGTAATTCCCACTTAAATTAGTAGCCCAGACATTGGTTCCTGAAAAAGCAGAGTTAGGGCCAGAAGTAGGGGCTCCCCATTGCCAGGTTGAATAGCTGCCATCGACAGTAAAATTCCCATTATTACTTTCAAAGTCTTCAAAGTAAAGAATCTCTTTTTGCACGCCATCAGATGGGAGGGATGTTTGTCCATCTCCATAATTGGTATGATCTCCGATTGCTTGAACCGTTACCGTGTAAACGCCAGAACTCGTCATAGCGGAAGCAAAGTTATATTGTCGAACAATATCCTCAACGCGCTGTGTATTTACTAAGGTAGTTCCCCTGTATAATTTGACTTCATATTGGTTGGCATTTGTTACACCAACCCATTGTATTGCATCACCGTTCCAGGTTGGTTTTTGGACTTGATTTAAGGCATAGGTTTTCCGATTTTCATTGGATGGTATCGAGATTAGTCCATCACGATAATTGGTAGGATCACCAATCGCCTGTACGGTTGCTGAGTATCCCCCAGGACTTGTCATAAGGGAAGCAAAGTTAAATTGTCGATCACTAGAGGCCACACGCTCTGTAGTTACTAATGTCGTTCCTCTGTATAATTTGACTTCATATTGGCTGGCATTGGTGACACCAACCCATTGGATTACATCACCGTTCCAGGTTGGTTTTTGGACTTGAACTAGTGCAGGTAAACTAGTCTCCATCCAAGAAAAATCTAATCGAGGTGTAATGATGTTGTTAGCCGTATCTCTTACATTCACTCCATTTTGGCGTATATAAGAAACGATTTGATCAACAGTAGCACTTGGGTATTTTTGTTTTACAAGCGTAAAACCACCTACTACCTGAGGTGTAGCCATGGAAGTCCCAGAATATGAGGCATAACCTCCTCCAGGTATAGACGAATAAACGGGATTACCTGGTGCTAATACATCTAAGTAGGATGAACTATTTGAAAAGCTAGCTACTGCATCACTATTATTTGTAGCTCCTACACTAATAACAGAAGATATACATGCAGGTGCACTTATTGAATTTTTATAGTATTCATTTCCAGAAGCTGCAATCGTCGCAATGCCTACACTTTTTAGATTATCAACCATACTTTTCAGACTAGAATATGTACTATCACAAGAGGAATAAAACCTTCCTCCTCCCAAGCTTAAATTAACTGCAGAAATAGCATATTGGTTACGTAATAAATAAACTCGTTCTAATCCATTTAATAAATCTGAAAAACTACCACTGCCATCATCGGCTAATACTTTAATAGCAATAATATTTGCATTCTTCGCTACTCCAGAAAACTGTGTACCGTTGCCCGTAGCTATACCTGCCACATGAGTACCGTGTCCTTCTGTATCAACTGCTGAATCTGGTCCTGTTAACTCTCTCGCATTCCCTGAACAATGGCCAGTAGAACTATAACATGCCTCGGACACTACTTTATTTCGTAAGAAGGGATGGTATTTATCTACACCCGTATCAAGGATGGCAACAGTTTTTCCTTGTCCTGTATACCCTGCTGTCCACGCTTTTTCTGTATCCATCAGATTATTTGTTACATTAAGTTGTGGTTGGATCACATCTACTTCTTCATTTTCCTCTATTATACTTTTGCTTATTTTGATATCTTCGATAATATTTTTTACTTTCTCGCTTTCAGATAAAGCCTTAAGCCCTTCAGAGTCAACCTCTAATGCCATAAAGGGGATGGTTTTAAACGATGTAATATTTTTGGCATTTTTTTGACCTTTTTTATGTAAATTTGCTATTACATCTTCTTGAGCAACTTTTATTTTCTTCTTTTGAATTTCTATTTTATTTTTAGATATTTTGCCCTCGGGTGTAAAGGACTCATCTAATTCAACTATTACTCTAACACTTCCATTTTTATCAGACTTTTTCTCTAAATCATTATATTGACTTAAACTAATATGACTCTCGTTTTCTTCTTTCATATTTTCATTATTACTAGCAAGTACTACCGTTTGCATCTGTGGTAGTACTAAACATAGTATGAGAATAATATTAAAAACATTTTTAATATTCTTTTTTTTCATACTAAAGCTCCTTTATTTTGTATGTTTTAGAAGAGTAAGAATTATTTATCAATAGACAACCCCCCAATTGTCTTAAAAAGCTGTTCACTTTTAGCCTGTACTAATCTATTTGGTATAGTAGTATCTTCCTAGTTTCAATATATCATAATACCATAAATTAGCTAATTATTCCTTTCCATATTATTGAAATACTGTTGCTCGGCTTACAAAAAAATCGTGTCTATAAGTGCCGGTTATGTAAAGGGGTGTTAAATAGTAGTTCGCGGATTAAAGTTACTCTAAGAATTGGAGCACGATGAGGCTACTTTTAATCAAACGTTTGTGTACTGGGAAAATGGTGGGAAATTAATAGAATGATGTAAGTAAATGAGAATTCCATCTGACTTTGTGGGAATTTGGGTTATTTCCTGCGAAATGTTCAAATGGTTCTCGACAATCTTCATTCATGCTTAGCATGGGAAAATCTTATAAATCAGTACTTGCAGTTGTTTCAACCAAACGTTTGATTAGTATAGCCTATATGGAATTTAGTCGAATGGCTGTCGTTTAGTGAAAATTGTGGTTCGGATGCAATTTAGCCAATTTTCTTTCATTGAAGTAACGGATAAAGATACTACTATTTCTGGTCAGGTAGAGGAAGGGGCTAAGGTTGAAATTAAAGTGAATGGTACTGTGGTTGGCTCGGGTACGGCTGGAACTGCTGGAACTGATGGTAAGTTCTCGATTACGATCCCGGTACAAAAAGCGGGGACAATATTGCTGGTCACGGCTAAAGATGCAGCAGGTAATATCAGTACTGCGAAAACCGTAAACTGATAAAGCTAAGAATGTAAGTATAGTAACGAACTTAAAAGTAAAATAGCTAATTCAAAGTTAAAAAAGCACACGTAAAATCCATTTCGATTTAGGATATTTACGTGTGCTTTATTTATGACACAACTATTTTATTAATCTAATGTATAACTACCGTTACTAATTTTACCTCCTTTATAGTATTTATTTTGGAAAATAGAGGATATATTCTAGCAAAAGATATATTATTAATCTAAGACACTATTAGAAGGGGATTTATATGAGAAAATTATTCAGCATTTTGATTGCAACTGTTATCTTTCTTGGGATTGTTCCTAGTTACATAGGAGCGGCAGCGATTGCTACAGAGCCACAGATTCAGGTAAAGTTAGTCAAATATTTAGGTAATCAGTCAAGTATTTCATTAAAAATAGTGGGAAGCTACTATTTAAATGGAAATTCTTCTGATCCATTGATACCTAATACAAGCTATACGGTAAAGGTAGAGAATGGCACTCTTAGCTTATATGATGGAAATACTACATTAGTAGCATCTGGGGCCGATATATCGATTACTCCAGTTCATCACATTGACCATGCTATCATTAACGACCGTGAATACATAGGAGGTTTTCGTTTTACGGTAGAAAATAATCAATATGTCAGACCCATTAACACCATTAATCTCGAAGATTACGTTAAAAGTGTGGTTCCATCTGAATCGTTTGGGAGTGGGCCAATGGAAGCTCTGAAGGCTCAAGCTGTTGCGGCACGAACGTATGCCTATTATCGTTTGAATAAAACAATCAATGATACCACCTCCTATCAGGTATATGGAGGTGTTACAAGCGAATAGCCTAAATCCTCGGATGCCGTTGACGCGACTGCTGGTGAACTATTAACCTACAATGGTAATGCTATTGATGCTGTCTTCTCATCATCAAACGGTGGAAAAACGGCAAACAAGTTTAATAGCTGGTCCAGCAGCACCTTTCCGTATTTTAAGGTTCAAACCGATGAGTATGATACGACCATCACCTGGAATGTTGCATTACATAAACAGCAAATCGATTTCTCTTCATTGGACCTAAAGAATCCAGACAGCTGGTGGGATTCAACAAATGAAATAGATGCTGATTTCACTAGCAATATAAAAAAATGGATGATGAATCATCTACCAGGATTCAGCAATAAACAAATCAAAATTGTTTCAATACCTAAGGTTACTTTTTCTGCTCCTACCGAAAGTGGTCGATTTTCATTAGGGGAACTATCGGTCGAATTTTTTGTAAAGGACGAATTCAATCCAAATGAGGAGCTTGAACTTCAAACCACTAGTACCGGTATCATGCTTGCAGACAATATTCGTGCGGTCATCAGTTCAAAAGACCTGAAAAGTAATTTGTTTACTCTCAACGAAACCACGGATGCTTATTTGTTTTCAGGATTAGGGAATGGCCATGGCGTTGGCTTAAGCCAATATGGTGCGTATTATCGGGCCAAAGCAGGAATTTTATACAAGGACATACTATCCTTTTACTATCCAGGGACTGTTTTATTTAAGCAATACAAATCCGCACCTGAACGTGCCATTGTATACGAAGTAACAGATAAAGATACTTCTGTAACAGGCGAAGCGGAAGCAGGGTCAACAGTAGAAGTAAAAGTAAATGGATCTACCATTGGATCAGCGAAAGCCGGTACAGATGGAAAATTTACAACGGTTATTCCGGTTCAAGTAGCAGGAACGGAATTGGTCATCACAGCAACTGACATTGTAGGAAATGTAAGTGATATGACTGTAGTAGTGGTGAAAGATGCCATAGCCCCTACGAAACCAGTAGTAAAGCAAGTAAGTGATAAAGATACAACTGTAACAGGTCTAGCGGAAGCTGGGACCAAAGTAGAAGTGAAGGTAAATGGTTCAGTAATCGGTACAGGCAGAGCTGGAGAAGATGGTCAATATAAAGTGACAATTCCAGCACAAAAGGCAGGTACTGAATTAGTTATTATTGCAACAGACACTGCTGGAAATATAAGTAATGCATCCACCATTAAAGTCATAGACAAAACCGCTCCATCAGTTCTTACTGTATATACCGTTTCAGACAAATCAACTGGAGTAACAGGAACAACTGAAGCTGGAGCAACTGTTACAATAAAAATTGGGACAAAAAGTTATACAGCTAAAGCTGATTCCAAAGGGAACTACAAAGTTATCATTCCAGTGCAAAAAGCAGGTACAAAGTTAATCATAACTGCCAAGGATGCAGCGGGTAATGTGAGTGTCGCAAAAAGTATCACAGTTCTTGATAAAACAGCACCAGTTATTCCAACTGTTTCCACTGTTTCAGACCTAACGAAAGTAGTAACTGGTAAAGCAGAAATTGGAGCCACTGTCACTGTTACAATCAGAACGAAAAAGTACACGGCAAAAGCAGATGCAAAAGGTAACTATAAGGTAACGATTCCGGTTCAGAAAGCAGGAACAAAATTAATTGTGACTGCGAAAGATGCAGCTGGAAATATCAGTATTGCTAAGAGTGTAATTGTGATTGACAAAACCGCTCCATTGGCACCGAAAATTAAAACTACAGTTAAAAGCAAAACAAAAGAAGTTACTGGAACTGCCGAAGCCTACTCTACTATAACGATCAAAGTCGGAAGTAAAGTCATCGGCACAGCCAAAGCAGACTCCAAAGGGAATTTTAAAGTGAAAATTAAAGCTCAAAAGAAGAAAGCAATTATTAGTGTGACAGCGACAGACAAGGCAAGAAATATTAGTAAGGCTACCACGGTTAAAGTTAAATAATTTTTTTAAAAATATTAATCCCCTACACGCAATGTGGAGGGGATTTCTTGTGCGCCTGGCAATGCATGTTAGTGTGGTTGTATGCGGAGAGTTTGTGAATTTTTGCATTGGAAGTTGAAGAGGAGAGGCTCTCGGTTCCTCTCCATTTTTATTTAAGCAAACTTTATTTTTTTATGTTTTATTTGAAAAACTTTTATTCTATAAATTTATACATTTATAGAATATTGATATGATTTACCATTTTCGGTTCTAACCGTTACTACAATCTTACTTTGATTGGCCCATATACCTATTTTAAAATTGATACTCATGCTCCAGTTATTGTAAGGAGTGATAGTGGTGTTAATTCCTGCGTTGGAAAGAGTTTCTGTATTATATGTTGAATATAGAGAATTATTTTCATATATTTCAACCTTCTCAATATACACACTTTCACCAGGCTCTAAATTGTAAATACTAAAAGATAGGCTCTTAATTAAATTATTCATAATAAAAGATCCATGGAAAGGTGGGGAATTTCCGGAAGAATATTATTGCTGTCCTCGACAATCTTCGTATTCAGTTGGTACGGAGAAAGCTTATAAATCAGATATTTACAGATGTTTAACCAAACGTTTGAATAGTATAGCCTATATTGAATTTGGTCGAATTCACCTATCTATCGTATAGAAATAGGTCGAGATTGAAAATTTTAGGGGTTAGATCCTCACTCGTAGAGCATTATGTATACCCAACGGATGGATGGGATAGTAACCATTGTCACCCTAAAATAATAAAGACTCTAGTAACTTAGTAATGTAAAATAGAGATACATGAAACAGAATCTAACTATAATGAAAGACAAGGCCATTGAGATTTATAACATAAAGCAAAGGATTGATGATGAGAAAATGTTACGAAAGAGTTTAGTTTTTTTAATGATGATTGTACTTATGATGGGAATGGCTCCTTCTACATTTTCTCCCATTGCATTAGCTGTTGATCACCCGGCTGATCAGCAAACAGAAGTACCAAGTGGTTATATTGGAATTTATTCAGCCGAGGACTTATATAATGTTCGGAATAACCTAAACGGTAGCTATATTTTAATGAATGATATTGATTTAACGGTGGACACAGCAGAAGGTGGCCGTTTTTTCAATAATGGGTCTGGTTGGAATCCAATTGGGAATGCTGCCACCCCATTTACAGGTAATTTCGATGGTAATGGCTTTAAAATTATCGGTTTAAAGGTTACCATCCAATCGAGTGAATTTATTTATGCTGGTCTGTTCGGATACGCGAAAAATGCGAAGATTACGAACGTAGGCATGGAAAATAACAACATTGATGTTGAGAATACTTCATTAGATTCAAGCACTGCAAAGGCCTATGCAGGAGGGGTTGTTGGCTACGGTTACAATGTCACACTTACCAATATCTATAATAGTGGACAAATCTCGGCACAATCGTTGTTTGAAGGCTATGCTGGTGGTATTGCTGGGTATGTGGACAGCAGCTACAATTTGTATTCAACTGTTTCAAATAGCAATAACACCGGGGCTGTTAATGCTAAGACAGCGGCAGGAGGAATAGTTGGTAAAACCTACAGGGCCAACATCAACACTGTCTATAATAAAGGGGATTTTAATACCCAATCAAGCGGCGGCTATACTGGGGGTATCGTGGGCTATTTAAACACAAATTCCTCAATTACGACTGCTTACAATATCGGGAATATTCAGTATCGAACGGTAGGTGGAGGGATAGCCGGCTATACTTACGGTTCTTCTATTAATAAAAGTTATAACCAAGGGGAAATCAGCAGTACGGTTACTTCATCAAGGGGTGGAGGAATTGTAGGAACCACGAGCAGTACAATGATAAGTGAGAGCTATAATACAGGAAAAATCAGTGGTTTGGGTAAATATTCTGATGGTGGAGGGATTGCAGGCAACCTTGCAAGCAACTCTTCTATAGTAGATTCCTATAACACGGCAGACATCAGTGCTGATAGCTCCACGGGTGGCATCGTTGGTGAGCAATATAGTTCTGTTATTAGTAAATCCTTTAACACCGGAACGATAAGTGGGAGTTATACAGGTGGAATGAGCGGTTGGAGTTCGGGAGGGACCATCCTGGATAGTTTTAATATTGGCTCGGTCAAAGGGAAATATGATATCGGGGGTATTACGGGATACGGTTCCAATACCACCATTAAAAACACGTACAATGCAGGTTCGGTCATGACAACCATCTCCTATTCAGGTGCGTCTCTGGGAGGGATTACAGGAAAATTTGAAGGCAGTATGGAGAACAGCTATTACCTAGACAAAGTGCAAAACGGTGTTGGGACTGGAGTATCAGAGGGAACGTTTAAAAAAACGTTCGAACAGATGAAGGATCCATCTACGTTTTTTGGGTTTAATTTTTCAATCACTTGGAAGTTGGATGAAGTATCAAGTTTTCACTTCCCAATATTAAGCCAGGCTCCAAGTGTGCAAACAGAAAAGAGTCTAGATCTGTCCATGTCCCCCATCCCAGAAAAAACAGCCTATGTTCAGGGAGAGGAACTTGATTTAACCGGAGCGAAGATCAAGGTAAGAACGAATCATGGCAATGAGTTTGTCGTTGCTGTTTCGGAAGATATGGTTACAGGATATAACCCAAATAAAATAGGAAATCAGACCATTAAAGTGAACTATGATGGGCTGTCTACGTACTTCAATCTATCGGTTAAAGCAAAATATACAGTGACGTTTACTGATTATGATGGCCGTATATTAAAAACAGAAGACGTTCTGGAAGGTGAATCGGCTACATCTCCAGAAACTCCATCGCGGGCGGGATATACGTTTACCGGCTGGAGTGCTAATTATCAACAGGTGAAATCAAATCTGACCATTACTGCCCAATACACTATTAATGTCTATACGGTCACCTATATGGATGGAGATACTGTTCTAAATTCAGAAGGATATAATTCTGATGCAATGGTTGGCTATCCCGTGACGCCTATTAAATCGGGGTATACATTTATCTATTGGTACCAGGACCCTGATTTCCAAACAAAATATCAATTTTTCCAGACACTTACAGAAAATACTACGATATATGCAAAGTTTGGAAAAAATCCCGATTCTCCGCTGAATGTGAAGCTTAGTGTAGCTGGATTTAATAAAGTAAAGATTGCATGGAGTCCAGTGGAGGGTGTGGATGGCTATGAAGTCTATCGTGCTACCTCTCCTAATGGGGATTATAATCATTCCTGGGGCTTAGGCAGTAATGAACAAAGTCTCCTTTGGGATGATCTCGATACAGGAACCACTTACTATTTTAAAGTGAGAACGTATCGGATTGTTGATGATCAATATATTTATAGTTCCTTTTCGCCGGTTTTAAGCAGCAGGCCTGTTTTGGCGGGAGTGACATCTGTCAAAGCAGTTTCAGCAGGATACGATAAAGTGAAACTTAGTTGGACAAAGTCAGGCGAGTCGAGCGGTTATGAAATTTTCCGTTCTGTCACGTCAAATGGGGCCTATAGTCAAGTAGGGACTGTCACAAGTGGATCCACCTTAAGCTATACAAATGGCAGTCTATTAACAGGAAAGATCTATTATTATAAAGTGAGAGCATACCGAACAGTGGATGGAAAAAAAGTGTATAGCTCTTTCTCAAGTATCGTAAATGCCAAGCCTCTTATAACCGCTACTACTTCTGTTAAAGCAGTCACTGCAGGATATAACAAGACCAAGGTGAACTGGGCAATGGTAAGCGGGGCAAACGGATATGAAGTGTATCGCGCTACTTCAAAGACGGGAGCGTATAGTAACATAAAAACCATTACAAGCGGCAGTACATTAAGTTATTTAAACAGTAGTTTAACCTCAGGGAAAACCTATTATTATAAGGTGCGAGCGTATCGGACAATCAATGGAACTAAAGTTTATAGCCCGTTTTCCAGTATCGTCAGTGCCAAACCTACTTTGGCTCAACCAGCGAAGATTAACGTGGCAAAAATGAGCAGCACTTCGATCAAGGTTTCCTGGAGTTATGTGAGCGAAGCTTCTGGTTATGAACTATACCGGGCAACTGCAAAAACAGGTAGCTACGGAATGATTAAAACACAGACTACTAGAACGGCTGTTAGCTTCACAAATACAAAGTTAGCTAAAGGACGTACGTATTTTTACAAAGTGAGAGCGTATCGTATGGTAAATGGGAAAAAAATATATAGTTCTTTCACCACTATTATGTCAGCTAAATTGTAGTCGTGTCACGGCAAGAGTAATACACGGTACGATCGATAAAATTCCTAAAATGAGACCAGTGCATCATGAAGCTGGTCTCATTTTTTAATTTGTTGGCTTCTAATCCAAAATGGATGCCGTTCTCCGCTTACATAACTTTTTACATTCATGCCACAAACTAAGACACTAGTGGAAATTAGCCAATCGCAGCAATGCTGGGTAAGGCACACATTTCTAGTTCAGCAGCTAACTAGGGTTCCTTTTTAAAGAGTCCTGTTGAAGATATCTCTCGACAGGCTTCTTAGGTGTTTGAAGGGATAAATCCAGGAGTGGTGCGTACTGAGGCCACTATTAATTAAACGTTTGTGTAGTAGGGAATGGACGGGCAATTAATAGAATTATGTAAGTTTAATAGAAACCTAGATGATTTTGTGGAAAGTTGGGTTATTTCCTGCGAAATTTATTTCCGGTTCTCGACAATTTTCATTCTTGCTTGGCAGGGAGGGTGGTTATAAATCAGTACTTATAACTGTTTTAACTAAACGTTTGATTAGTATAGCCTATATGGAATTTAGTCGAAAGGGCGTCGATTACTGACAAAAGTGGTTTGGAGCTTATAAAAGACAAATCTCTTGTACCTACGGCAGGTTTTGTCCAATAGGGATCGTATAAAGGACAAATCTCTTGCCCCTGCTACGGGTTTTAACCTTTATACCGCTTAGGTGACCGATTAAGAATGTAACCTTACCAGTGACTTCAAAAAAATGGATTTGGCGGTAACGAGTAACATATTCTCCAACGAAGAGAGCAACAATCTCTAAGAAAACAACCAAAAATAAAGGAGGACTGATCAGTCCTCCTTTTGATATGGATACCTATTATCGCTCACATGCAATAAAATCTTTATCCCGGTCACTTTTCTTATTAGCGTCATACAGCGCTTTTGAAACATATGGCTTGTACTTTGATTCCAGAGCCTGTCACGCCTCGATATTTGTCGAAGATTGATAGGTTTTTAGATTAGCGGAAAGTGATAGAATGAAGTTGCAGCTGAATATTGTTGGGGTGGCTGGTTGTTACGCTTCTTTCCGTTTCGGAAAGGAGGTGATAATCATGGAAACATTTCTTGAAATTCTACGAGGAGAAATGTCATTGGTTGGAATAAGCTTTTATGATATGGCTTCGATTAATGCTTTAACAGATACACAAAAGGAAATTATACTATCTCAAAAACCAGGAATTGTTAGTTTATGGGCTATATCGTGGAATAGAGAAAAGAAAGAATTAAAAGAAAGAGTACAATTCGACATGTATTATGTAAATAAAATGTCTTTGACATTCGATATCAAAATAATAATAAAAACTATTACAATAGTATTAGGAAGAACTGGAGAGTTTTAAATCTTTTTAATTATAAATTTTAGACACGTTAAAAATTGAGACAAAAACCAACCCTATTGGGTTGGTTCAGATTGTAGACAAAAGGCATTCGAATGAGCCATTCGAATGCCTTTTTATTGTTTTTTTGCTCGTAAGAGCAAAATTTAGACCTATCCTATGCCTATTTCTAGGCCAT
>NZ_JAGGQW010000068.1 GCF_018613065.1 Bacillus sp. ISL-7
GGGTTAAGAATGGCGATGCAGTGCAAAACCCAGAAATACAGGAAGAAAAGAAACAAGGTAATAAACAAGTAAACAAAATGGAAAGTAATCCATCCAATAAACAAGAAAAGAAGGAATCCAATAAGTCAACTGTACAGGAAGAAAGAAAGACAGTAAAAAAGGTTACATATGAGATAGAAGAAGGGCTTCATGATGAATTAAAAATAAAGGCTATTCGTGAGAAAAGAAACGTATCGGAAATCGTAAACGAGTTTATTAAAAAGGGTTTAGGGGAGGCTTAAAAGCTAATACTAATAAAGCCTTCTAAGATGAATAACCTTTCATTTTGGAATTAAGAACCTCCACAATTCCCCGTGGAGGTTCTTTTTTATTTTGATTATGTGAGCCCTGGGAGAACGAAAAAATAGTTTTCCAACGCAGTAGACCACGGATGAATAAAGACTTTTCCGACGCAGTATAAAGAGGGTTTTCGGACGCAGTAAAAAGGGATTCAAATCTGAAAAAACACCTGAGTTTTTTTAGTTAGTAAGTAAAAAGGCACGCATGTTTAAACGCTCATAAAGGGGTGAATTTGCGTATTTTTAATTCGCCCTTAGTTTTATTCGCCTAAAAAAAATAAACCACCTTAAAAAAGTCGTTAGAGTCCTTAGAATCAATTTTTCAAAAAAAGTGATAGAAAAAACTGCGGTTTTAAATGAGGTTTTTTATTTAACCAAGTCCAGTCCATAAAAAAAGAGGAGCTGCACTCCTCATTTTTTCATCGCCTCTAAAATCCCTTTAAAGTTATTAAAGGTGTCCATATCCCAACAGACTAGCCAATTAAGAAAAGCCTCCTCCTCGCCTGTTAAAGCTCTTCCTGTACCCTCTTTAATAATCTTTTCGAGTTCTTTATATTTCTGTTCATCCGATAACATCGCCATGATTTTTCCCCTCCTATAAATTAAAGCCTAATAGCTTATCTTCGATTTCCTCTGCCGTAATCCCGATATAGTCTAAAGTAACACGAGGGTGTGAGTGATTTAGGATATCTTGGAGGCTCGCAACGTCTTTATATTGCTTATAAAACCAATAACCGAAGGTCTTTCTTAAAGTATGAGTACCGATTGCTTCTACTCCGGCAAATTCAGAGGCTTTATTTAACTGCCTGTACGCTTGAATTCTACTTATAGGCTTATCCCCTTTACGGCTTGGAAAAAGCCATTCTGTGCCCTCCAGTGTCTCTATATAAGTATTTAATTCCTCATATAAGCCATTAACTAAAACCTTTCGAGGCTTATCCGTTTTTCCCTCTTTTACATTAAAGGATTTTTTCCCCTTTACCTCTTCGATTTTTAATTTCAGTAAGTCGCTTATCCTTAATCCTGTATTAATGCCTAAGCAGAAAAGAATATAATCCCTCTCGGAACAATGCCTTTTTAAGGCCCACTTCATATCTTCGATTCCTTCTAATGTTCTAATAGGTTGCACGTCCTTTATCTCGTCTTTTTTATTTTGTTTAGTCTTTACCATCCCTGTATTCTCCCCTTTTTGAATGTAACATCTTTCTCTATTTCCTATCATAAAGTGACAAAACCAAAAAGTATAGTGTTTATGCGAAAATGAATGTAACAAAAGATATAAAATGTTACATAAGGTCAACCGCACCGACTCCTACGCAGTACGCATTTTTAGAGAGGCTTCGCCGTGCGGTCTGCCTTTTTTCCTCTTAGGGAGGATATATAAAAATAGTTTACTACCCTAAGAGTACCAACGGTTTAGAGGCTGAATCCACGGTGCATATTAGGAACAAAATAAACCGATTCGAGCCGATTCGTTCACTCGATTTAAGGAGTAGTCATTTATGAAAAACGTAACAGTAGCTTTTAAGACCTCACCGCAGATTGCACAGTTGATAGAGGCAGAAAGCCTAAAACAGGGCTATAGGAATAAGTCCGAGTTTTTGACTAATGCGATTATGGATAGTTTAGCGGGATTAGAAGCTACGAGGCATAAGGACACGATATCGGACTTCTTGGATATTATTTCGCCGAGCATAGCCTCACGGATTAATGATAAAGACCGTGTAAACGACCTTATTAACGATTTAAAAGTCCTTCAAAGGGTTTATATCAAAGAACGGTTAACTCCTCATATGAGGTTACAGAAACACCTCACAGATACCGCCGTGCAGTCTTTCCTAGAGGGTGACAGTATTGTCGAGCAAACAGGAATAGATGGCTTTATCGTTAATTCTTGCCTACAAGCCATTTACGACAAGATGGCTTCAAGGGGCATTATCTCTTTCGAGGAATGGGAGGAAGCGACTCAGCATTATTCCATGTACATGGAACACGGCGAGGGGCTACAACTACTAAAACAAACGGAGTGATAGATAAATGTATATGAAAAAAATGTTATTACCTCTTAACCTTCAACTATTCGCGGGCGAAGGGGCGGGAGGATTATCCTTTCAATTTCAAGACGGAGTAAACATGACTCCAGAGCAATATATCGAGTATAAGAAAATGCAGAAAGAAGCAGAAATCAGAGGGAATCGACCAGTATTCGGAGGAGGATCAACAGGAGTAACGAAAACGGCTGGGCAGATTTTCGTTACTTCGGAGGCTTATCAGAACTTCATCAAAAATGGTCAAAACCATTCCGATAACGTAGAAATCCCTTCTTTTAGAAAAGAATTAGTGACCTCAACAGGCACGAATGGATTAATGGGAGCGAATCGAATTATCGGTTTAGGCGAAGCACCAATGAATATGAGAAGCCTTCTTGCGGTTGCCCCTACTACTAATAATGCGGTGGATTATATCCGTGAGGTCGGCTTTACGAATGCCTCTGCGGTTGCCCCTGAGGGAACGCTTAAAGCGGAATCTAGTATTACTTTCGAGTCTGAGACAGCCCTTGTCCGTACTCTCGCCCATTGGCTTCCTGTGACTCGTCAAGTAGTAGCGGATATCCCTCAAATGCAAAATCATATCGACTTACGGCTTATGTACGGTCTCAGCGTGACGGAGGAAAGTCAAATCCTTTATGGAAGCGGTATAGGGGATAATTTAGAGGGCTTAATGGTCGTGGCCAATACTCAGACCTACACCGCACCGGCGGGAGAAACGAAGACCGATGCTATCCGTAGGGCTTTAACACGGACTTATATTAGCGGATTCCCTCCTACTGGGGTTGTCTTAAATCCTCTTGATTGGGAAGATATCGAACTCCTAAAAGGTACGGACGGACACTATATCTTCTTAAACGTGAATACAGGGAATGAGACAAGACTTTTCCGTGTTCCTGTAGTCCTTTCTACCTCAATGGTAGAGGGTTCATTCTTGGCGGGGGCTTTCGGTTTAGGGGCGCAACTCTTTGACCGTGAAAGAGTAAACGTAAGGATCAGCGAACACCATGCTGACTACTTTACTCGAAATCAATTAGCGGTTTTATGTGAGGAACGGATTGCCCTTGCTATCTATCGTCCAGAGGCTTTTGTAAAAGGCACGTTTGCTACCGCTTAAAATGAGGGAGCAGCTAAACAAGTTTATTCTGAAAGTAGGTAATGCCTTTGGTTAAAAGAGCCTATTTCCAAGGCGAAGCGGTTCAATTACAAGACTTTTTAAATCTCTTTTATGAGTCTCAAGGGATAAAAGAAGTGCCGATAATTGGAGAAGAAATAGATGTCGTTTTACGTGTAAAAGAAGAAAAGCATGAGGAAATGTTTAAGGATTGGGCTTTAAGTTTTGGCCTAAAATGTACGATTATAGAAACGGCAAGATAGAAAATATGTTACATTCAAATACCTAAAATTTTTACGTAAAAATCCTTTTAAAAACAACCTTATATATGCGGGGTATTTGGATGTAACATTTCTAGTATTTTGTTACATATCAGACGATTCGCTAAAGTTTTTACCCAAAATTCGACCAATAAGTTATAATTAGAAAAGGAAAAGAGCCTATAGCGGGAACTATAGACTCCTTGGTAACGTTGACCCTGTGCCGACCCATTACTCACAAAAGATAGACAAAAGGATATTTCATGTACTCTTTTAGGAGTACAAGCTATTAAATTCAATTATAGCTATTGTAACATGATTTATTCCTTTTGCCTATCAGAAATTCGATAGCATAAAAGGAGATTCTTATTATTATGACTACACCAACCGCAGTTAAACCGCAGAAAACAAATAATAGAGCCATTCAACGAACTCATAAGACCTATAAGAGTAAAGTAGAGATCAGCGAGGCTTTATCCCTCATTAAAACTCATATAAACATATCTACTTATAAATACTTATCCCATTTCCTACATACCGCAAAAGATGGAGGAGTAACCCAAGCGAAGGTTACGACTATATGTAAAATGGCTGGTATTTCAACTGGTGCTTATTCTAAAACGGTAAAGCCCGAAATAGAAGGAGTATTTAGTCAGCCTTTAATTATAAAAGTAGAGCCACAGAAGAAAGACAAACTCGGCAGAAAAAATAAAGGTTCAGCTTATAAATCATTATTACCTCTATCCGTAATTAGGCATTTAGTAAGAGAAAAAGAAGCCGAAGAGAGGGAGCAGCAAAACAAGTTTTTAGAGGCTATTTATTCTCAAAGTGATATTACGGGTGATATCACGGGTGATATTACGGGTGATATTACGTCAAATCCTTCAATTCCTTGGGAGAGTAAGGAAGAAGGCACTTTTTTAGAACAACAGAATAGTTCTTTAGAAAAGACCTTTAGAAATAAACCTTTAGATAATAATAATCGATTAAACGATAAGCCTCATACGGATAACTTTAAAATTAAAATCAACCCAAAAGTAACAGAGTTAGTTAGCCTCTTTCCATGGAATGAATCCGAACAGCCGAGGATAGCTAAAGAAATTCAGTTAGCTTTAAATAAAACGAAACTAGAGTTTAATGATGATACAGAGCCTCTTATCTTCGGTGCTTTAAAGAGAGCCATTAAACCTTTAGAGAAGGATCAGACACTTAAAAACTCCTCCAAAAAATATCGTTATCTCTATAAATGCGTAGAAACGGCTTTACAGGGTTATTTCTCTAAAGAGGAAGTAGTCATGGAGGAAGGTAGAAAACAAGTCATAGAACACCGTCACACTTATTCATACGAACCACAAAGGCAAGGGAGTTTCCTAAACTTATACCAAAAGGAATATGGGGAAGTAGAAATCGAGGGAAGCCATGAACGGAAAATTATAAATGCTAATGAAGTACCTACTAGAAAACCGACTAGAACGGAAATGTTACCTGATTGGTTCCAAGACTCAGAGGATTACTATAAACAATTTGAGCCGAAAGCCTAAATTTGACCGTACAAACGATTTAAAACCTTGTTGGTAAGGATAAGGTCTGCCGAGAGGCTTTTATCTTTCCTTGCCCCTTTTACGGACTTCTCAGCTTATTTTATTTACATGGTGTAGTATCGGCTTCGCCTCTAAAGGCAAACGGAAAGAGGGAGCAGCTAGTTATCAGCTCTTCCATCTGTTCACAAATAGCAACTTTGATTTATTTATAAACCATTCATAAACCATTCATGCAACCATGTGGGATATGTTCCGTACAGCTATCCCACTTCGGGAAGGGGCTACGAGTAGTAACCATAAAGACGGATTCATCCAAGTGACCTGCGACAGGATGGACCGATTCATCTAACCATCCCGAAATCAAACCACTTATACACCCTTGTTTTGGGGTGTGAGGATCGGAAACTCCACCTTGTCCCCTTGGATTCCTGGAGCCTAAATTGGCTCTTTTCTTTTTGAAGGCTTATTCAACATAGACATTTGCTGATACCAAAATGATACTGATGAATAAAAATAGTTAAACAACCATAAAGGAAAGAGAGAGAGAGGAACTTTTGAAAACATATTGTAGACATCCCTTTAAAAAGTATGCACAAGTTCGTGTCATTAACCCATGTGGACCTGATCATAAGGGTGCGAAAGACTTAAATTTTGTTAATATGCCATATGGAGAACCTGTTTATGCCATGGAATCGGGTCATGTGGCTGAAATAAGACGAAACTTACCCCATTCTTCAAATCCTGCAGACTTACCTAATAATGTGGTGATCCGAGGTAGTGACCAGTTCTATACCGAATACGCTCACATAACACCAGTTAGCAAAGCCCCAAATCATGCACGTCCTGGATCTGTTTTATATTGGATGGGGTATAATCGACCACTAACGATAGGGAGCGTAATCAGAGAAGGGGACTTAATTGGTTATGTAGACAATTCTGGCCGCACGGTTGGAGATCCTCACGTTCATATTAACCGATATACTCCCGGAGAAGCTGCATCTTTGCATGACAGACCTTCTCCTTGTGATTGGACTATAAGGGGTGTCGATGCTGTTGCCATCCCACTTCATTGTCTACCAGCACTCCAACACGGCATCATCCCTCACCGAATGAATTACTATCAATGGATAATAGATAATGAGCTGAGAAGAAGATTTGGAGTCTATTAACAGGCTCCTTTTCTTTTTGAAAAAATATAAAATAAATGTTTGCAATATCGGCTGCAAAAATAGCAGTATCCTTTAACTACGAATAGTCACAGGAAACAGCTATTCCTGTGTTTACCGTGGGCTTCCCTACCGTGGTAGATAGCTTGGTAACAAAATAGAGAGAAAGTTACATTCATTTTTCTTATGGAATAAGGGATATCAGCAAACAGAGGAAATCGAGGAAAAAAATCAAATATGTTACATTCAAAACGGCACAAAAAAAACAACCTCGTGAAAGGTTACTTCTTGTTTGGTGGAAAACCCTTGGAAAAAATCTAACCCTTTTGAAGGAACCCTAATCAATCATGGAGGAAATAAATTCATCTGCATCTAGACTTTTATTATGACCATGAAGGAGGAGTTTTATGGATTTTATCGAAGTGAAACTAAAGAAATGTACCGTGTATCTATTACCCGAAGAAATTCATCATCTTTTATTAGTCGATATTGACCTATATAAGAAAGCGTTGGCCAGGGGGAAAGGGATAACAAGGACGAAGGTCCAAACGAGCCGTGAAGAAGCAAAATGGGAGTCTGAGGGACAAATACACTAAAGAGATAGAGTAAAAACAAAGGGGAGAGAAGGGCTTACTTTGAAACGAATGATTTCGGTTATGATATTAGCTTTGATATTAACAGGCTGTGCCTCGCAAACTGCTACGAAGGAAGAAGTATCTAAATTTATTGCGGATACGAAAGAAATGACGGCTCTTTTCGAGGATGTTTATAATACGCATCGTGAATTTACTACGGATGAAGAGCGGGCTTTCAATTACTACAAGGTTAATTACGGGGAAGATAACGAATTCGAAGGAAACTCCGACGTGGACATTCGCACGATTTCAACGTTCACGCAGTTGCTTTACTTCGATGCCAAGCGACAGCCTGGCGTGGATGATACTTTTGCGAGGGACTTGAAGGAAATAAACGATAGGATTTCCGTTGTAGAATCGAATGACATATATAAATAAAATCAAAGGGAAGAGGAGGCAGTCCGTGATGGAATTAGAGGAGATTGTAAGGAAAATCAATAGTAAGGAAATACAGAAGAAAGATATCGCTAAAGAAATGGGGATCAATCCGAGTACGCTTCAAAGACGAATGAAAAAAGAAGGCTATAACTTCGATAAAGAGGCTGACCTAT
>NZ_JAGGQW010000006.1 GCF_018613065.1 Bacillus sp. ISL-7
ACTAAATAATATATCAATAACACTTCGGTTAATTTAAAAAGTAACTCTGTATTCAAGGGATGGTTATTACTTTAGGACTCGTAAAACGTTAGTTTCACAACAAAAGGTCGCTGCGGCGACTTTTTTCTTCTTCAACTAAATGGCAGGTTAGCTGAAGAAGGAATTTTTTTGTTAAATGAAGAATATTTCTCTTTAAAGTAAAAAGGAGGAATAAGATGACAAGAAAAAGCTGGATTTTATCAACTCTTTGTGGTTTATTACTTATTTTTGCTATTGAACTGTTTAGTACAGGCAATTCTTATCAGAACATTATTATCCCAAAAGGGATGGAAACCTTTCCTGTATACTTGATGAATTTTAGAATTGGCGAAGGTTCTACAACAATTGAATTAAATAGTTTTGCTAATACCTTTATGTGGTTAAGTTTAGTTCCGCTTTTGTTAGCAAGCTTGGTATTTCAAAGATTGTTAAAACGTAATTTCTAGGTGCTTGTGTCTAAATGGGCTTTTCCAGCATAACGGGAAAGTCTATTTGTTTTTCAATGAACAGGTAAGAACCTTCAATTAAATGAAGGGTGCTTTTTTAATAAAAACAAGTTTGTGAAAAAATGTACTTAAGCTAACGGGTGCTTGAGTTGAAGATTCAGCTGCCATTTTTGGCGGCTTATTTCTTCTTCAGCTAACGGTGGCAGTTTAGTTTAAGAACAAATACCAATAATCGCTAAAGAAAATAAAAAGAAAGATTTTTACCTTGATTTAGGTATAATGAAGTATATATAAATGGTAAATCGGAGAATTTTTATGAAGTTATTAAATACTTTTTTTGAACCTGTTTCTAATCTTTCAAAAAAGCAAAAAATCTTGCGGTTGTTTTTCTTTCTTATTTTATTTACTGAAATAATCACTCGTATTTTAAAAATTGATTCAATGCTGGTTCAAAATATTATTGATTCACTAATGGGATTATGCTTAATTGCTTTCATCTTGGAAATGTTGTTTTTAAAGAAAAAAAGTAATAATAACTAGTTCGTAAAAAAGCATACGAGGAATTTAAAGAAGCCAAAGCGAATTTATTAGAATGGGGTTCTTTAAGTGATTTAGGGACAAACTCTTTGCGGAAATTGGCATACCTTTATTAAACGGATTTATTTGAAACACATCGGTTTCATAAAAAGGATTCTGATGGAACAAGTTCCCATAACGAATATGCAGATAATCCAGTTGAACACCCTTTAGCTACACCTGATAGAGGTTATCGTTCCGTTGATTGCACCACAGACCTCTCTTCTCTTGAACCAAAAGATATTGCGGCACTAATTTTAAATGTAAATGACAATGCCACAAATACATTTATCCAACATATTCGTAGAAGATTATCTATTTTAGAACGACCACTGACAACCGTTCGTGGCGACGGTAAGAGCTATATTTACTCTAATTTCAATCCTAAATATGCTCAAATGGCTTTAACAATCCTTCGGACATATTACAATTTCTGTTTAGCCTATAAGACAAAAGAAGGGAAAACGGAAACTATCGTTACACCTGCACAGCCACTAGGACTTGTAACTAAAAAATTTAATATTAATGATGTATTGTATCTTAGATAATAGTGGGTGAATGTATGAATAAAGATTTGGCAGACTTTTTGACCGATATATCTTGGTTTTTTAGCGATAACGAAAAAATAGAAGTAATTGAGAAAAAATCATTTATTTGTTCTAAAGAATTTGAAGACAAATTTCCTTCATTAACAAAATTACTCAAAAAAGCACGAATTACAAAAATTAAATACGAAGGTCAAAATTTCGAACTATATGGTTGGACAAATTTAGCTTCTCAGTCATTTGGTTGGCTTTGTTTAGAACCCATAATAAAAGTTGATAAGCCACTTCAACCTGACCATATCCTTTTATTAAAAAATTTTGGTGGGATAACTGAAAGATGGAATGAACCTGAAGATACTTGGCTGATGAATTTAAATAACCCATTAACCTATGAAGATGCACAAATTGGTTTTAGCGGATTTGAAGACTTATTTAATGAAATGTGTCAGGAAGAAGGAATAGAAGTAAAAATAAAGCCCGATGATTATATATCATTTGCTTTCGAAGCGAATGGGAATGTTACGATGTACCATATTCAATCTAGTGAAGTTCTTATGTATGCCTCTGACCATTTTTTTGATTTCATTACTCCTTATGATAAATATCCAGAGTATACACTTTACAAGATTAACAATTGTAATACTTTTAGAGAATGGGTTGAAACAATTTCGGTCCAATGGTTAAAACATATAAAAAATTAAATAATTGAATATTAAAAAGAGCATTGCATAAAGCCAATGCTCTTTTCTATGCTAATTCAATTGCTAATTGTTTGATGATTTATTGCTTATTTTTGTTGTTAATTGCTATGTTATTTATAATTTTGTACTTCAAAACCGAACCCGTTAGAGAATAACTATCTGGTTTTTTTGCATAGTTTGTGAACGTTCTCACTTAAACTACCATGAAAATAAAATTCTGTAATCCCAAAAAAAGGCAATACTAAAGAGGACGCAGCTCATTCATTTTTAAAAAAAGGGGAGAGCGCCAAATTCATGGATCCTATGGTTTAGAAAGTGACTGGATTAAGATGCTTTAGGTTCTTCTAATGTTACTGTATATCCTAAACTTTCGAGTCGCCTAAGTGAATGCCGAACGATAGATTGTTGTCTCTGCTTATCAAAGTAGTCTTCGCCTAAGTCTACATACATTTCTTTTCGGGTTAAAAGATAATAAGAGATGCGCAACATGGCATGAGCGACGACAATCCCTGCGCGTTTCTTGCCTTTTCGTGATGCGGTACGCCTATATAGTGCTCCCAGATAGTTCTTTGATCCTCTTACTGAATGAGCTGCTTCCGTTAATGCGGATCTCAAATATTTGTTTCCTTTTTTGGTTTTGGCTGATTTTCTTTTCCCAGCACTCTCGTTTTGCCCTGGAACCAAACCTGCCCAGGAACACATGTGAGAGGCAGTTGGGAATTGTTTTTTAACATCAGTCCCGATTTCGGATAATATTTGTTCAGCGATTCTAGTAGCTATCCCAGGAATGGAATCTAGCCTTTCGATATCTTCTTGATGGGTGCTTACTCTTTCCGCCACTTCTTGATCCAGCATTTCGATTTGTTCAGTCAAAAAATCAATATGCTTTAAAATGGTTTTCAACATAAGACGTTGATGCGAATTAATATAACCTTTAAGAGCGAGTTCCAGTTCTTCTTTCTTCTTTTTCATGGTGCGTCGAGCGAAGTTTGCTAGTTTTTCAGGATCCTCTTCACCATCGGCAATGGCATCAAGCATATCTCGTGCTGAAACACCCAACACATCTGAAACAACCGACCCCAACTTAATGTTCGCGCCTTCTAACACCTTTTGGATTCGATTATGTTGTCTGGCACGCTCCTCAATAATACTTCTACGATAGCGAACGAGTTCACGCAATTCACGTTGATTTCGGTCAGGGATATAACTAGCTTTGAGTAGTCCGTGGCGAAGAAGCTTGGCAATCCATTCTGCATCCTTTACATCTGTTTTGCGTCCTGGAACTGCCTTCATATGTTGGGCATTCACAACTAAAAACTCAATATTTTCAGCTTCTAGTAAATTCACAATAGGCTTCCAATAAACACTCGTGCTTTCCATGGCGACATGGGTACAATTATGTTGTTTAATCCAGTCAACCAACTGTAATAGGTATACAGTTTTAGTAGAAAACGTTTGAATCTCCTTTCCTTTAGGTGTCATAATACAGGCGGTAATATTGTCCTTATGGACATCCATACCGCATGCTCTTTCAATGACTACATCCATTGAAAACATCCTTTCTACGGCAATTGTTATAATTAGAGGCTGGTGCATCAACCAGAATAGGATTAATCTACCATGTGTGCTTCCCGTAAGGGAGCGACAGTCAGTGGTGCACCGTGGTCGGTGGAGTCAGACTAACGGATGGGCTCTAACGCACCATAGTTCATCGACCTTCCTCTCCCAGCCGTAGAATCAGTATTGACGGTTAATGACCATTTTCATTCTCTGTGGTGAAGCGCTGATTTTTGCGCTTCATGGATGGCTATACTAAACGTTCTGATAATCCATTAAAGAAGATGCAATCCCTTATTGCCTTGTGTAATAAACTGATCCGTATTTTCTTTAGCATAGGTAAAAAGCAATTTGAATTTAGTGAAGAAAAGATGTTAAAGGATATTCCTCATTTGTCAGTATCAAAGAAGGTAGAAATGGCCGCTTGATTCTGTTTTAGATTAGGTTAAATAGTAGTAGCATTATAGATTTGGGTACATTTGAAGCTCGGATTAGTCGGCAAAGCAACTAAATTACGGGCAAAGGACCCTGTGGGGCAGCATGGCTGACATCCACCTCATGGAAAGGTTGGACGAAGGAATTTGAGAGCGAAGACTCTGTGAGACATGGGAGGGTTGACCTCCATGAGAAATATGGACATCCACCAGTGCGATCATATTTTGACTCATCCACCAATTTCTGTAAGTGATTGGTTAGTGGGCTATAAGTCTTTTTTCTCAAAGGGACCAGTTTTATCCTTTTCAGTAATGTTCACCCAACTATTAAATGATTACCGGAAGGTACACTACTATGAAAATCTAAGAAAAACGGAGAAATCGTGAGATTTTGCTTTCTTTATTGAGGGAGTTTAGCATAAGAAGGGGATATAAGGAAGAACAGCGAATTCATAAAAGTATTGAGCTAAGCTAGAGGTGTATTCATTCAATACACCTTATAATTTTGGGGTCATATTATGGCAGCTTTTACATTCATTTCTTTGACCTTTTGGAAAATGTTAAGGACATCAATATTAAAATAAATGGGGGAATTACTTTGCTGAAAATTGAAAATATGAATTTGTTGACGGATATTTCTCCCGAATTTTCATTTCTTGATTTAGAATACATCACAGATATTAGATACTTCGTAGAGTTTGATAACATAGCCTTGTTTGACGAAAGAAATCGGACAAATGTAGATATGAATTTTATCTATGATACTAAAGAAGCTCAGAGATTTGAGGTAAAAATTCGTTTTAACAGGGTGGAAAACTTTGAGATGATTGCTGGCGGAACAGTAATCCAATTATCATGGTTGGAAGTTGTGGATTTTCGTGATAAGAGTTGGGAGAATATTAAATTCCAGGTTCGGGGTTTTGAAAATAGGGATATTGATTTTTATTGCAATAACATCGAAATCCTTGAAGTAAATGAATCACAACTTATTGATAAGCTTTGGTAAAAATGAGATTGTGAAACGTTGTACTTAAGCTAACGGGTGCTTTACTGAAAAAAGTAGTAAAGTGTTTTTCTTACGACATGATTAGCTGAAAGGAGGGATTGATTCCCAATATTTCTGGTGGGTTAAATCGATTATTATAGAGTATAAATGTATCCTATAATAAAGGCGGTTCATTAAACTTGAAAAAATGGGAAAATGTAGCTAGAGGTATTTCGTTTACGTTTATAATCATTTCTCTTAATCATCTTGGGAAAATTGGAACATCATTTTGGCTATCTACCATGTATAGTATAATATTATTTTTTGGAGTTTCGTTTATTTTGTCTAAAATCCAATTCCTTCAGAAGCCAGTAACAAATAAAATTGGATGGTTAACTTTAATTGCATCATTCATCTTCATAGAAGTTTTGTTTTCTTTATTTTAAAGAACTAATTCAACTAACGGATGCTTTACTGAAACAAGGAATAAACTAAAAAGAGCCTAAATTATGCAAGTTTTTATTCACTACTTGTATATTTAGGCTCTTTTTATATTCATAAAACATAATGCCTTTTTATTTGCCAAAAACAGTTTGACTTCGTTTTATAAGAGAATCATGTTCGTAGAGGCTCCGTGTCAAAGGACATTTATTTTAATCTAATTTCCATTTAAGTGTGTCACTTAAATGAGCAAAAACTGTGTCATTTAACTAGACGGTCACAAATGCCCACCTTATCTGCCAAAGATGGATTAAAGAGGGAGTAAAAACATAATCTAGACTAAGAGATGGAGCCTTTTCCAAGCTCTTTTGTTTTTCTATATTTCCATACATAAATCGACAAAAAAAGACCCCAAATAGGGTCCTTTAATTAATTCAAAGTGTTTCTATAAACATAAGGGTCATTAGGCTTTGGAATGGTTTTGTAGCTTGTTACTTTTAAAACAGGAATTTTGGTTTTCATTTGTGGATAATAAACTGTATCCATTGTTCCTGTTACTTGATACCATTGGTCATTCGGTATGTGTACGTTTTTCGGGAATTGAATCATCATTCCAAAGGCACCAGAGTCAGCGACACAGTGAATGAGCCCAAAGCGAAGTAAAAACAGCTGGTTAGGTTGTTCTCCTGGACCATTGTAAGTAAATCCTTTCATGGTAATAGTTTTCCCTGCAAACGCCCCTGAAAAATTATACATTACTTCTAACCCGACTAAATAGTCTTTATCCGTTAAAGTAATATTATTTTTTGGAATATAAGACTTAGACTCTTTCCTTACTAAATCCACAAAATCAGCTTGGTTCATGAATTTACTCATATCAGGATTCAGAACTTGATGAGTCCCGTATCGATCACTTCCGTCTTCTAATGTCGGAAATGAAAACCCCTTTGCATCCACAAGCTGTGAATCAAGAGTTGCCACTGGCAAAACCACTCCAGAAATAGCAGGAATTAACACAAGAGTGTAAGCCAAGAATTTTTTTATCTTTTTTCCAGCAGATTGTTTCTTTTTTTCGTGACCATGTTCATGATGGTGTTCATGGTCATGATGATCGTAGCTACAATCACAATCATGTTGTTCCTCTTTCTTTTCTCCAGAAGACCATAATTTAATTCCTTCGACAACTGTAAGTATGAATAAAATCACGATCATACTCGCAGATAAGAAGCTATATTTCATGTTTATATATTTTGAAATGTTTCCAGTGGTATGCAGCATAAAAAACAAGTTTGTAGTAAGTATTAAAATAAGGACTTTAAACATCATCCCACATCCTTTACAAAAGAAGTGAACCAATGAATACAAATGAAGTAATCAATGAAACTAAAAGAACCGCAAATTTTGCCTTAAAAGACCCAAACATCATAAGTAAATTTTTAATATCTACCATATTGCCAAACACTAAGAAAGATACGACTGAAGTTTGGGGGAAAAAATTACGAAAAGATGCTGCTACAAAAGCATCAGCTTCCGAACAAACAGATAATATAAAAGCTAAAGCCATCATAACCAATATAGCAGTTACGTGCGTACCGCCCAGTGTTGTTAATATCCGTGTAGGTACATAAACTTGCATAGTAGATGCAATTAGTGCACCTAGCACTACGTATTTTCCCATACTAAAAAATTCGTCAACGGTGTGGTTAAAAACACTCATTAATTTTTGTCTAGTATTCTGGTGAGAATGGTCGTGAACATGTATTTCATTATTTTCTTTTAGTGGATTGTCCTTTATGACAAAAGATAATACAAGTCCAACTAAAATTGAAACACCGATTGCTAACCCTGCTCGATACCCTACCATCGTCCAGCTATCCCCGAATGCAATAAATGTAGCAAATAAAACAATAGGATTGATAATTGGACCAGAAAGCATAAAGGCAATTCCTGCATGAGGGGCGAGTCCTTTTTTTATTAACCGTGAAACTATGGGAACAATACCACATTCACATCCAGGAAATAATACTCCCATAAAACTAGCAGCAACAACAGATAAATATCTATTTTTTGGGAGAATTCTAAGCAGTGTATTTTCAGAAACAAAAACTTCTATCAGTGCAGAAATAAAAGCCCCAACGACAATAAATGGGAATGCTTCAATGATAATACTTATAAAAATCGTATTCAATTGTAATAATCGATCCATGCATATTCCTCCTGTGATATAACACAATTGGTTTCTTTAAAAAAACAACTTCTACCATCAAAATTATCACTAATTTCATATGTTTTGATTTTCCATATGGGGTAGATATGTTTCCCATTAAAATATATTAAACAATCTTTGTGACGAAAATGTTAACAGTTCAAAAGAATTTTCTAAATGTTTTATTTGAAACCAATAATAATTAGAAATAGAAAATCCAGCACAATTACGGCTGGATTTCTCTGTAATAGGTAATGGTTCCTTTACCCCAAAATGATTCTACTACTTAAATGTGAATATTTTATGAATAGATAAAAATAAATGCCTTTAATCTTGTTTTTAATTTGATGGAGTAATCATTTTTTTCATTAATAATTAAAGGGCTATTCAATTCTAATACCTACATCAAACACATAGGGTTGCTGTGGAGCAGTAATTTTTGAAAGCTGGTCAATTTTTATAACGGGAATTGTCTCCCCATTGAATTGGGTTTGCTCAATTTTTCCTGTTACTTGAACCCATTTATCTTTCGGCAATGCAGCTACCTCTCCTTTTGCCATTATTCCATATACCGAGGCATCGGCAACACAGCATGTGATTCCAAATCGAGCAACAATAATTTGGTTTTGCATAAATTCTTTTTCCCGATACACAAATCCTTTTGTGGTTACGATTTTTCCAATCATAGCATTTAGATTATCTTGAATTATGCTCATTATGTTTACATATTGGTTATCTTCTATATTAATGATATTAGCCTTTAATATTTTATTCTTCAACGCATCATATTCTTTTTGAGTTAAAGGCTCAGGTTGATTATCAAGTACACTTTGTGTGTTAGTTGATGTATTAAATTTATTGGTATTAGATGATGATGGTAAACTTGAACTGTTACTTATAGTTTTATTTTGTTCAGTCGGTTGAGAGGTAGCTCCCAATTTAATCGTTCTATTCATTGCAACAGAGCTTCCTAGCACATTGTTCGAGAAAAGAAATCCTGTGGTTATAGGAATAATAAATAATAAATAAAGAAACACACTTTTTGAGAAAGAGGAGGGATAGGTATGATCCCCGTCACAATCACAATGATAAGAATGATCCTTCCCTGAAGTTCCTCTTATAATCAAAAGAACTCCAAGAATAAGGCATATAAAAAGAGTAAAGTAAATAAATCGAATCATTTTTGGTGCGATTAAAAGAGATATATTATTCGTTAGAAGTAATTTAAATAAAAGCAACATAAATCCAATCAAAATGATTCCCCTGATAAGATGATGAAAAGAAAAATCTTGGATTTTATTAGGTCTCATTAGGACACCCCTTTTATAAAAAAATTAGCTGAAAAATATATACGGAAAAATAGACGACAAGAGGAGTTACCAATAGTAGATAAATGACAAACTTTTTCTTAAAATAACCCAATAACATTAAGGTGTTTTTTATATCAATCATAGGACCGAAAACAAGAAATGCAAGTATGGAACCTTCTGTAAAAGTGGAACCAAATGACGAAGCTACAAAGGCATCTGCTGAAGAGCATACAGAAAGGAGGTATCCTAGACCCATCATAGCCATTGGTGCAAAGGTTGTGCTAGTACCTATTGATAGGAGAACATTTCGGTCTAAGAAAGCTTGAAATAAACTGGCAAGAAATGCACCTATGAATAAATACTTACCTGTATCAAATAATTCATCACTTGCATGATAGAGTGTTTCTAATAGTTTATTTCCTCTTTGGTGGTGGTGGTGGTGGTCTTCCTTTTGCACTTTAAGAATATTTTCACCTTTAAAACGTCTGTAAATGATTAATCCAATAATAATGGAACTTATAAATCCTACAAACATCCTTGCATTGGCTACATAAGGTGTGCTTTTAAATGCAAAATAAGTAGACGCATAAACGACAGGGTTTAAGATTGGAGCACTAAGCATAAATACAACACCTACATGTGAAGGCATGCCTTTTTTTATTAACCTGCGAACGACAGGAACGATGGCACACTCACATATAGGAAAGATTATTCCAAGTAAAGCGGCAGGTATAAGGGCTAAATAGGCATTACGGGGCACGACCCTTCGGATTACATTTTCGGAAACAAATGATTGAATAATTGCCGATACAAATACACCCAGTAAAATAAATGGGATTGCTTCTAAAATAATACTAAGAAAAATGGTATTTACATTAAAAAACGTACTAGGGATTCTAGTAAAAAAAGAAATGTTTTTTAATTCCTCCGCAAAAAGAAATAGAAAAAGGAATAAACAAAATAATAGTAAAACGAGGCTATCTTTTACCATCTTATTTATAAAGCTCACAACCATTCTACCTCCTCAAATCTATCATTCCTTTCATATGGATATGCGATTATGATTCGTTTATTTCATTAAAATTTGATGATTGACATAAATAAATAATCGTTATAAGATGTAATTCGTAATAATTACGATTTATATATTGCTATTAATCTTAAATATTACAAAAAAATTATTTTCTTTAAATCGTAATAATTCCTAATAAAAGACAACTTTGGAGGGAAATGAACATGAAAAGACTTTTAATCCCATTAATTATTTTCCTATTAATGGTAGGTGGTTGCTCTAACACAGTTTCAACAAAAAGTGAAAAAACAAGTGAAGGTTCTAAAAAACTGCAAATTGTCACTACTTTTTATCCAATGTACTACTTTGCCAAAAAGGTGGCAGGCGACTCAGCAAATGTGGAACTATTAATACCAAATGGTGCAGAACCACACGATTGGGAACCGACAGCAAAGGATATGGCTAAAATTCAAGACGCTGATGTTTTTATTTACAATAGTCAATACTTTGAAATTTGGACTGAAAAGGTATTGAAAAGTATTAATGATTCCAATTTAAAGGTTGTGGAGGCTTCCAGTGGGATTAAATTGATGGATGCACTGGAATCAGAGGAAGGGGAGGAGCATACTGCTTCTAAAGATCCACATGTCTGGCTTTCTCCAGTATTTGCTCAGCAAGAAGTTAACACAATTGCTAAGGCTTTAGAACAGGCAGATCCTAGTAATAAAGACCAGTTTCAAAAAAATGCAACGGCTTTAAATTCTGAGTTAGCAGATCTGGACCGCTTATATAAAGAGACAATTGATAAAGCCAAGAAGAAAGAATTTGTTACACAACATGCTGCATTTGGGTACTTGGCAAAACAATATGGACTGACTCAAATTCCTATCGCAGGACTATCACCCGACGTTGAACCAACATTAGGGAAATTAGCTGAACTAACGGAATTAACAAAGAAGAAAAATATAAAGATTGTTTATTTTGAGGAAATGACATCTTCAAAAGTGGCGGAAACGTTAGCAAAAGAAATAGGTGCTAAAACGGAAGTATTAAATCCATTAGAGGGATTAACGAAAGAAGAACAACAACAAGGATTAGACTATATTGGTGTTATGAAAAAAAATCTGGATGCATTGAAATTATCGATTTATTGATTAGTTATTTAGTTTGGAGTTAATTAATAATATTAAAAAAGTTTATGATTTCATTAATTTATCTAATGGTTTACGCTGCCTTTTTCTGCTTTTCTTTTTGACCTAAAAGGGCAGCGTTTAGTTGGATTTCATTTTATAAGGAATTTTCTAAAAATAAATGATTCAAATAACAAGGAATTTTATCTTGAGCTTGACATGATAAAAAGAACTCATGTAAAATCTAAATCGTAATCATTTCGATTTGTTGAAAGGAGGAACTTATATGAGAGTAAAAATAACTCTGCAATGTACAGAAACAGGTGACAGAAATTACATAACTACTAAGAACAAAAGAAATAATCCAGAAAGGCTAGAATTAAGAAAATATTCTCCTAGATTGAAACGTTATACAATACACAGAGAAACGAAGTAGATATTTTGCAAAGTTATAGGTTAAATCTATGGACATTAACAATATTCCGATGAATCATGGACAAGTATAATATGTAAATCGTAATGATTTTGATTTAAATCAAATGGAAGGAAGGATAAAGTGAAAGAAATTGTAATTCCAGTAACCGTTTTAAGTGGCTATTTAGGTGCAGGTAAGACAACATTATTAAATTATATTCTTCAAAACCGTGAGGGATTAAGAGTTGCTGTTATCGTCAATGACATGAGCGAAATTAATGTAGATGCTGAGTTGGTTAAACAAGGTGGAGGGCTTAATAGGACGGAAGAAAAACTGGTTGAACTAACCAATGGATGTATTTGTTGCACTTTAAGAGAAGATCTTTTAAAGGAAGTGGAACGGCTCGTCCAGAAAGGAAACATTGATTACATTGTGATTGAATCAACAGGAATTAGCGAGCCAGTTCCAGTTGCCCAAACATTTTCTTACATTGATGAAGAATTGGGGATTGACCTGACCAAGTATTGTCGGCTAGATACCATGGTCACGGTGGTTGATGCAAATAGGTTTTGGCATGATTTTTCCTCTGGCGACCTGCTATTAGAAAGAAATCAGGCTTTAGGTGAAGATTACGATCGATCTGTCGCAGATTTATTAATAGACCAAATTGAGTTTTGTGATGTTTTAGTCCTTAATAAATGTGATTTATTAGAACAGGAGCAATTAAGGCAGCTGGAGGGATTTTTAAGAAAGCTCCAACCCGAAGCAAAATTTCATCGTACCGTAAACGGAAAACTTCCACTTATAGAGGTATTGAATACAGGTTTATTTAATTTTGAAACTGCAAGCCAATCGGCAGGCTGGTTAAAAGAATTAGAGACACCTGAGCATACCCCTGAAACGGAAGAGTATGGGATAAGCTCTTTTGTTTATAGAAGTTCGGTTCCATTTCATTCTGAAAGATTTAATCGTTGGGTAGATGAAATGCCTGATGTGATAGTGAGGGCAAAGGGAATCGTATGGTGTGCAACTAGAAATGACCTAGCTTTATTATTCTCGCAAGCAGGTCCATCGATACAATTAGAGCCTGTTTCTTACTGGATAGCTTCTTTACCTTCTGAACAACATGCCCAGTATTTTGAAGAAAATCCTGAATTAAGAGATGATTGGGATGAAAAGTATGGAGATCGGAAAAATGAACTTGTCCTAATTGGAATTGACATGGATAAAAACCTTGTAAAAGCTTCATTAGACAGATGTTTGTTGACCGATGAGGAGATGACACAAAATTGGAATGAAATGAATGATCCTTTTGTATGGACCATTACAACAGCAGTATAGATATAAATTTAGCTCTCCCACCAAATGACATGACAATTAAGGGTATCCAGTTATAATATTTTTACTTATTCCACGTAGGGGTAATGCTTAAGCACTTTGTCCATTTTTATGTGAGAAAAGTAAGTTTGTGAAGAAATGTACTTAAAGTAACGGGTGCTTGAGTTAAACAAAGAGTCGTATCTGCGGCTCTTTTTTCTTGTTAAACTAAAGGATGCAGGTTGGTGCAAGAAGGACTTTTGGGAATGCTAAAGAAAACTTCAAATATACAAATTGAATCAAGGTGAGTTAAATGAAAAATAAAGTGAAACCTATTTTGATAACAATAATCACAATACTTGCTGTATTTATGGTTGGTAAATATGTATTGGATACATTGTTTGGAGATATGTGTGGAAATGATATTGTACAAAAAGTCCCTTCTCCTAGTGGTGAGAATGTGGCTTATGTTTTCAAAAGAAGTTGTGGAGCAACAACGGGATTCTCACCTCAATTATCCATTTTAGATAAAGATGACGATTTTCAAAATGAATCGGGAAATACATTTAGGTCAGATAAAGACTTTTCTATTGAATGGCTTGATGAAAAGAACCTAAAAGTTATTTATGATAAATCCTCTGAAACTTACGAAATGGATAAAAAAGTGAATGGGATTGAGATTGATTATGTAGGAAAATAAAAGAGAGTATGTCTTGTTCAACTCCCTCAGTTTAATACGATTTTCTCACGAATACTCGCTTATTCGCAGGATTTCATAACCCTAAATATGGATTTAACGATTAAATGAAATGAGTTCAGATCATTATGGCTCCGTGAAGGCATAGTGAAATAAAGGAGTATTACAAAACTTCACATTTTACCAAATGATGTACATTCTCCACGCCGCCCTTGGAGGCTTTCCCTCCCATGTCTCAACGGGTCAATTGCCCTATCATTCCTTCGTCATACCTATCCAAGGGGTGGAGGCAGTAATGCTAACCTGATGGGTCAGTGCCCTTTTGTTCAATAAATCTGGTACTCCGTACATATTTGAAATCCTACGAATAAGCCAACATTCGATAAGTGTAAAGCTAACAATCACTCTTTATTATTATTTATTTATTGGAGTTTCCCTTTCGGGAAACTAGTAAGTGTTTCTATGAAACTATTAGTTCTATGCTGCTAAAGAAGTTATAGGTTGTAATTTTTCTGGACAATAGGACTCATTTCGTTTGGCTATTCCTACAAATATCCGAGCCAGTTTACCAACCAATTTCATAATTGAATTCATTTTTTTGATTTTTTTTTTCACCTTAACATTTGAGGTGTGTAAAGCTTTAAACTCAGGGTTGTTCATGACAAGGCTCATCGTCGCTAAGTAGAGAAAACGCCGAAGTCTAGATCTTCCTCGTTTAGAAATGACAATTTGACCTTTCCACTTTCCTGAACTTGCTTCAGCTAGGTGCAATCCTGCATGTCTTAGTAAAGAATTGCCGTGGGCAAAGCCACTTAAATCTCCTGCTTCCCCTAATATACCAGCCAATGAAATTTCACTAATTCCTTTAATAGTAAGCAATTGCTGGGCATATGGAATTTGTTTAAGTGCTTCTGTGACCTGTTGTTCAACTCTTTCGAGTTGTGTAGTTGCGAGATCGTATTCCTCTAATAATTGTTGTAGATGAAATTTATAAGCATCAAGTGCTTTCTTGGTTCCAATAGAACGTTTAGCTAAATGAATAAGTAAATGGGCCTTTTTTAATCCAGGCTGTCTCTTCATCAGAGACCTCCATCCGAGAACCACGCTTTGAGGTTGTATTGAACACAATTCGAATGGGGTGGGAAATAAACGAAGGGTTGCGATTGCCCCTTTACCTGTCACGTCTTTAAACACTTGTCGAAACTCTGGAAAGACAATATCTACCCAACGATTTATTTGGTTGATTGAACTAACGAGCCGCTTAACAATAACATCACGGTTAGACATAAGAACTCGAAGTTCTTCAAAGGATTCAGAAGTAGGACGAACGATGGAATAGTAACCATTCTTCACCATATCAGCGATTACTAGTGCATCTTTTTTATCGCTTTTTGACTGGGTATTATCTCGATTCTCTTTATTCCTTTTCACATGGTACGGATTTACTGTAACTACATCAATATTATGTTCGACAAGCCACTTTGATAGATTAACCCAGTAATGTCCAGTAGGTTCCATGCCGACTATAGTCGTATCTAAGTTATTGGTCCTTTTTAGTTTGTTAATCCAGTTTAATAAAATAGTAAATCCCTCATCGTTATTTTCAAATGTGAGAGGATCACCTACAACAATTCCCCGAAAATTCACTGCTCGAGCGACATGAAATTGTTGAGCAATGTCCACACCAACAACGAGATGTTTATTGGAAATTCTTTCTACTAGTTGATTTTGTTTGTCTTGCATTTTAAACTTCATAGTAGGGGTTCCTCCTAAGGTTTTGAGTTAGAGTGGTGTCTATACTCATATCTTACTGAGGAGCTTTATTTTTTT
>NZ_JAGGQW010000069.1 GCF_018613065.1 Bacillus sp. ISL-7
CTGGAGCGCAAATCAACAGACATGTTGCAAAGCCTATATATTAATAATATTATAATATATTAACGCGGTGAATGGTTAAAGTTATTTTAGAAAATAAGAGGCTGTCGAAAGTTTCTCGACAGCCTGAGGATGGAGTTGCCCAATCCTTTTTTACATCTCCCATTGATCTAAGGAATCAACGGTATAGGTTGGCTTTCGGCTATAGCCGGAAAGCAGTTCTTTTGTTGTTACACCCGTATGAACTAATAAGGTATCCATGCCTGCATTCATACCTGCTAAGATATCCGTATCATAGTAATCTCCAACCATCAACGTCTTTTCTTTTGGTGTTCCTAGTACCTTTAAGGCCTGGTCCATTATGATTGCTTCAGGTTTGCCGATAAAAATTGGCTGTGTTTGTGTGGAAACCGTAATAACTGATGTAAGTGAACCATTCCCTGGAAGCAAGCCTCTTTCTGTAGGTATGGCAATATCGCCATTTGTCGAAATGAAAGTTGCTCCATTTCGAACGGCCAAACAAGCCACCGCCAATTTTTCATAACTAATCTCCCGATCAATTCCCACTACCACAAAATCGGCATCTTCTCCGCCAAAGTTTAATCCCTTCTCTTCTATGGCTGTCTGAATGCCTTCTTCCCCAATCACATAAACGGTGGCATCATTTTTTCGTTCATAAATATAATTAGCTGTCGCTTGACTGGTTGTAAAGACCTGCTTCTCTTCCGCGGGAATATCAAACTGGGTCAACTTCTCAGCCACCTGTGCCGGTGTTCTTGATGAGTTGTTCGTCACAAATAAATACGGTATTTGTTGATCGCGAAGTTTTTTTACAAAATCGGAAGCTGCTTCAATTCGCTCTGTCCCTTTATACATTGTTCCATCTAAATCAATTAAATAGCCTTGATATTTCTTCATGATTTATCACTCCTAAAATCTATTATGACCATATAAAACAAAAAGACCGCGCAAAACGGTCTGATCATTAGTTCTTAAACGCCGAAACCGGACCTAATTCATTGGCAAGATAATCACGGACATTGGCTGCAAATTTAACCAGTTCATGTAAGTGTTTTGAAAAGACCTCTTGCAGTTCCCGGTGATCAACATCCGTATAAGATTGAACAAGTCTTTTTCGATACTGAATCAGGATTTTTAAACCTTTCCCCGTTTCAGCTGAAATCACCTTTTCATCCATTAAAATATCAATGATGTCATCGTAACTGCCTGGGTCCCGCATAATAAACCCATCAATCATCGAATTTCCGACATCCAAAACCGACTCAATCATCATCTGGTTTAAACGCTCTAGTGCTGCCTTTTCAAGCGGTGTGGACCACTCCTTTTGACTTAAGAATAATTTTATTTGCGTTTCTAAATATTTTAAGATTTCTTCAATTTTTTCTCTGTCAACAAAATACATCGTATCACTACCTCCATTTTTCTAAATACTACATTTTTACAAGCGCTGCAGGAGAATTCAGATTAATTGTAACATAATTTGACATCGTTCGTGTTTTTCGATTCCTAACAGCTTGTGAAATTTTAGGAAAAATCTTTACTCCCCTACATTCACTTTATTTGTTACTATATAGAAGATGTCGAAAATACGTATTTTTTATTAAGGAGACGGTTAGATGAAAGAACGCTTTTTCTTATACGATGATACAGAAGATACAAAAACAAGATTTGTCAGCTTTGTTGGTGAAAATCAACGCTTTGATTTAGCGATTGTTCAAAGTGACCGCCATTTCGGAAAACATTTGGTTCTTGATATGCAAGGAAGCCGATTTGCAATCATTGGTTTAGACGATTTGCAAGAGGAAGGGTATTTAGAGTACGCTTTTCAGTTGAATGATGAAGATGCAGAGGAATTAAGGTCCTTTTTAATGGAATTAATTTAATGTGATGTCATGAATTACACTCCCTTTGAAAATAATAGTAGTAAAAGGGGGATTAATCATGACAAAAAACGAAGAAGAAAAATATACGGAATTATCCAACGTTGAAAAACAAAGGAACTTTCTTACGGCGGAAGAATATCCGGAAGGTCCTTATGGTTCTCCAATCCGTGAAAACGAACCGGTTCAAAACAAAAGCACACCTTGGACAGATGGACAAAGGCCATACAGCGCCTTTAATTACGAAAATAAAACACTGCATCAAGATCTTCCAAGGCAGATGGACGGGGCACATCCAACACATGATGACCCTGAGAAAGATGAACAGCCACCCTATATGGAGACAACGTAAAAGAAGGGCCAGTTTAACTGACCCTTCTTTTATTTCTTCACTTTTTTCAAGACAAAATATGCACAGCCAAAATTGCAGTATTCATACAGGTATTCACTTAGTGTACTTATTTTTGTATCAAACGTGGCTTTTTGGTTTTGGTCGTCGAAAAAGCCCTTTAACCGAAGTTGACCATAACCCCAATCGCCAACAACATAATCATACCTTGTTAAAATATCACTAAACCTTGCTTTAAGGGCTTCCTCATTAAAGCCGTTTCTATGTTCTTGGACCATTTCATAAACAGTGTTGTTCATTATAATCATGATATTTCACCTCTTTTGCCAGCTAATTCCTATTAACCATTATAACCGATTCCCCATCAATTACTAAGAAAAAAAATCCTCTAAATGGCTATTCTAATAAAAGGAGGTGTTGAAATTGAAAAAATTAGTCATAATCTTGGGATTATGTACAATGACAGCTTTAACAGGGTGCACTAAGGATATGGGAAACCGTGATGTGTATGAAGAAAGTGGCAATACCATAAATGTAAATAATAAAAGGCATGACCTTTACAATGAAGGGGCAAGCCGTGGTGTTCGTAACGTGAGCAAAAATTATGGATTTGTCCGCCATCAAAAGAGTCCGTTGATGAATGATAATACGGCTAATGACCACTTTACAGCCTTAGATCGTGAACAGGTGGCGAATATTATCAGTAAATACAGTACAGAAATTCCCAATGTAAATGATGTCGCTACACTAGTGACAGACCAAGAAGTATTAATTGCGTATGATACAGATTCAAAAGATCGCAATTTGACGGCAGACCAAGTCAAGAAAACGGCGATGTCTGTCGTTCCAAGATATTACCATGTCTTCGTTACTGACAATAAAGTGTTAATGAGGGATGTTGAAAATCTCGCGAACCTTGACTCCACAAGCAGGAACGCCCGGAATTTGGTTAATGGGCTAATTAAGCAAATGAAAAAATCCCCACAAGGAGAGCGAATGAACGCAAGTGAGGACGAAAATGGACTAACGCCTGACGATAAATAGAAAAGCGGAAGCGCCTTGCACAGGGGCTACAGGCATAAGACGAGTTAGACAGTCATTCCCAAATTAAAGAGTTCAGTCACTTTGACTGAACTCTTTGATTTTAAGCTTGTTGTGCTTCTTGTTCACCAAGGATTTGCTTGTGTTTTGCTGCAGCATTAACTTGCTCATCTGCGTGATAGGATGAGCGGACAAGCGGGCCTGCTTCACAATGGCTAAAGCCTTTACTAATTGCAATTTGTTGTAATTCTTTAAATTCATCAGGGCTATAATATTTCTCCACCTTCAAATGACCTTTTGTCGGCTGTAAATATTGGCCAATCGTCATAATATCGATATGATTTGCTCTTAAATCATCCATAACCTCGATTATTTCTTCCTTCGTTTCCCCTAAGCCAACCATTAAGCTGGATTTTGTTGGAATATTAGGCTGCATTTCCTTTGCCCGACGAAGAAACTCAAGGGAACGGTCATATTTAGCCCGGGCTCTAACTCTAGGTGTCATCCGTCTAACCGTCTCAATGTTATGGTTTAAGATATCAGGTTTAGCATCCATTAATACACGTAAATTTTCTTCTTTTCCTCCCATATCGGAAGGCAGAACTTCAATACTTGTAAATGGATTTTTCCGGCGAATCGCTCGAACTGTTTCCGCAAAAATGGCAGCCCCTCCATCCCTGAGATCATCACGGGCTACCGCTGTTACAACCACATGTTTTAAGTTCATCAATTGAACAGAGTCTGCCACTCGTTCTGGTTCTTGCCAATCAAGCTCTGTAGGTAAACCCGTTTTAACCGCACAAAAGCGGCAGGCACGAGTACAAGTATCCCCAAGAATCATGAAGGTAGCCGTACGTCTTTCTGCCCAGCATTCATGAATATTAGGGCAGCGTGCTTCTTCACAAACCGTGTGCAGATTCTTTTCACGCATCATTTTTTTCAAGCCCGTATAGGACTCGTTAGTATTTAGTTTTATTTTTAACCAATCCGGTTTTCTAAGAATTTCTTCTTTCTTACTCACGTTCAGCACACCCCTTGAAACGATATATATGTTTCTATATGTTGTCACTTTAACATACTGAAATAATATCGACAAGCAAATCGGTTTATATTATCTAATGCAAACCATCTTAATTCAGCTAAAATCTCGTTTACCATTTATTAACCATAATGAAATGGTTTAGAAAACATAAACTAACCTTGTACATTACTCGGAAGGAGGATTCTTGTGCGGACTGTTCTAATCATCGGAACCTTTCTTTTATTCTTTACCACTTCATTCACGGTCAGGGAGGCTCAAGCAAAAACAAACGAAACTGATCCATATCAAGAAAGAATGAAGCTTTATAAGAAGGTTGAAACGGTTACCCAAATTCCTTGGTATTACTTAGCGGCTATTGATCAATACGAAAGAAGCATCCGCCAGGTCCGCAGAGACTTACCTAAACCAGATAGCGTAATCGGCATCTATTTTCGTCCAGAAGAATGGGCTGGTTTAACCAATCCAAATCCTTTGGAAGAAAACCCAGCAATCATCCAGTTTTTTGATGGAAAGGGTGTGGATGGGGATGGGGACAGAAAAGCGAGTCTTAAAAATGATGAGGACGTCCTTTATACGTTTGCCAATTATCTACTTTCATACGGAATTGATCATGATAATATAAAAATCGGCTTATGGAATTACTATCATCGCGATAAAACCGTTAGTATCATTGCTGGAAAAGCAAAAATATATCGACATTTTGGCCGGATTGATTTAGATACACAAGTATTCCCAGTACCGATCCGCAGCAATCACAGTTACCGGAGTACCTGGGGGTCTGCGCGCGGCTGGGGTGGGCGCAGGATTCATGAAGGTACCGATATTTTTGCTGGCTACGGTGTTCCGGTTCGAGCAACAAACTATGGCATTATTGAAATGAAAGGCTGGAACAAGTTTGGAGGATGGCGTATCGGCATTCGTGATATCAATAATACCTATCATTACTTTGCTCATCTCAGCGGTTTTGCCAAGGACTTAACGGTCGGCCAAATTGTTGAGCCTGGTATGGTTATTGGCGGTGTAGGGAGCTCAGGGTACGGCCCTCCAGGAACCTCAGGGAAATTCCCTCCCCATTTACATTACGGTATGTACAAAGACAATGGTGTAACCGAATGGTCTTTTGATCCCTACCCTCATTTAGCTAAATGGAAACGAATGGAGCGGATGAATGCCAGGAAAAAATAGGACTGTCCATGGTGGATAGTCCTATTTTTAGTTCCCTGATTTTTTCGAGTCCGACTGTTTATCTGGAAGCTGTATTGATGGAGTTACTCCGCCGCCACTATTGTAGAATTGCGGGACATCTCCTTGTATGAGTGATCCGTCAACCGGAATACTTTGGGTAAGCTTTGTTATTTTAGTAGCAAACGGGGTAATAATCTGGACAGACACTTCAATATGAATAGAAACATCGACCCAAGTATTATTGATGCCCATATCTTTCGTCTCGATTTTAACATCCGGTTCGACTTCACCAATGGCATGGAACTTTACCGGGATCTTCGGACCAAAGTTTCCTAATAAGGAAATATTTGTTGCTTGCCCTAGAGGGACATACCAAATAATTCCGTCTTCCTTTTCCGAATTTTGCGTTTCGATTTCTACATCAGTTAACTGCTCTAACGAGGCAAGATCACCTTTTTTAGCTGCTTTTAGGTTTTTTTGAATTTGAGCGGTTGTTTCCGCTAAGACCCGGTTTATATAAACTGTATTGAGTTTAACGTTGGAGGCCTTGCCATTTTCACTTGGTAAGATCACAATGACGTCATTGTCTTCACCTGTGTCTGTTGTCCGTTTTGTAATCGCCTTATTAATCACAAGGGAAGCAATATTACGGGTTTCGGAAGTAGCAATTCTCATTAATGTCGGCTCAATCCCCTTATTCACGAGCCATAAGCCGGTGGCAGTTGAAAATAGAAAAAAGACAAACGTCAATAGCATGACATAACGGAAAGGCAACGGTCCCTTCCTCGGAAGCCGCCTGCGAAACTTCGCCAAAAAAATCACCCCTTCAAGCTATATGTATGCTTTATAATGGGGAACTAATCCATAAAAAAAAGCCCGCATGGAGCAAGCTTTTTAAATCATTTTTAACAAGGCGTCTTTACCAATCATTCCTTGGTGAATCCCTAACGCCTCTGCCTCCCATGTTACCGACTCTAACGGCGCATTTAGGAGCTGTTCAATGGTTCTTACTCCAACAGCACGTCCGGCAATAATCTTACGGTCCTTTAATTTATCATTTAATAAACCCACATCCAAGGCACCGCACATGATATATCCCTTATCGTTCGATACGGCAAGCAAGGTCGTTTTTGGAAGTAAAACGGTAACTGCCAAAAAGGTATGGCCGTTTATTTCAATTGGTGAAAGCTCAATCAAATGGTCCACACTCCTTTCCTCTCTATCACTTTATGACAGGTTATGAAAAGCGTGTACCCATTCTATGACTGTATTTGTAACTTCCATTTTAATAAATCCCTTAGGAATTCTGGCAAGAAATACTTCTTTTCTTTTTGCGGAAGAATGTCTTTGAAAAAGTGGCCAAACGTAAACATATCAGGCAGGGCTAACGTATAATTTCTTTCATAATCGACTTCCGTCCCATGAATAAACATGACGTCTCCATGAAAACTAATTCGGTCAAAGACAAATATCCCTAACAGAGTTCCTCTGAATCCAAGTCCTTTGATATGCTTATGGATTAAGCCCTCATCCTTTGTCTGCCAATAAACCTCTTCTAATTCTTTTCCAGTTAGTTCAACCACACACGGATTTATTGGATGTGGGCAAATCTTCAGCAAATCGTAAACCGTAACATCACCCGATAAAGGCCCTAACAATAGCCCTGCGTTAATCATGGCACAATCAGTGTTACACCATTCTCTTAAAGCCCTGCAAAGCATAAATGAAAACTCCGTTTCATGAAAAAGATCATTAATTACAGGCTTAGCTAAGGTGGTTACTTTTTGATTTAAATCGGCTTTTCCTTTTGTAAAATAAGCATCGATTTGCTCCTGCTCATTTTTAGCTTTCGGCAGATCTTTACTGTCATATAAAATGGCCTTCTTAGCGGTAATCTCTTTTTGTTCATCTACTTTAAGGGTAACGTGGCCAACAAAATATCCATACTTCCCTGCAGCCCCAAGGAGCGTTTCCCCCACTAGCTTTCCTTTTTCAAGGAAGTGATGGGTATGTGATTCTAATATGACATCAATTTCAGGAAAATCTACAGCAATTCTTTCGTCTTCCTGAAGACCCAGATGGGAGAGTAAAATGATGATGTCAGATTCTGCTTTTACTTTTTCAATCCATTTTTTCAGCTCTTCAATCGGCTCTGTCACCTTCCAGCCCAGTAAACCATAAAGATGGGCAAACGGTGCCGTTAAACCGATGACACCCACCCTTGTGCCCTTTTTCGAATGATAAATCTTATATGCCTTTACCCAGCTAGGATAGCAGCCATCTTGCTGATAAAGATTAGCTAACAGAACGTCAAACTGAGCCTTTTCATATAGTTCATTTAAGTCTTCATAGGGAAGGTTAACCCCTTCATTGTTTCCAATCGTAACCGCTGTATACTGGCTCTCATTTAAGAGTTCAATATTCCCTTTTCCTCTAGTAGCTTCTGTGAAAGGATGCCAGCGATCAATAAAGTCTCCTATATCAAATAGAAAGACATCCTCTTCGTTTTGATGATGCCTCTCATGTTCTTTTGCTAGGAACTGCTTAATTCGGGGCCAATTTTCAAAGTGACTGTGGACATCGTTTGTATGATAAATATGTATGGTTTCCATCCTAGACCTGCCCAAAAATTCCTTGATAAATTAACCTGATTCCAACAATGACAAGAATGGTTCGTAAAATTAACACAATTGTTTTACTCTTAAGCTTTGTGTTTAAAAAGACACCCACCTTAGCTCCTATCCAAGCCCCAGGTACCAATGCTAAAGCATAAAGCCAGTCCACATTTCCTAAAGTAATATGTGTAATCGAGCTCAGCAAGGATGTTGGTAAAATCATAAACATAGACGTGGCGGTTGCCACATGTGGTGGAAAGAAAAACACCAAAATCATGGTCGGAACCATTAAGGACCCGCCGCCCACACCAAAGACTCCCGATAAAAAGCCCACTATAAAAGCAATCAGGACTCCCACTATTGGGTTATATCCATATTCAAAGGTTTTACTCGCTTTATCTGTAAAAGTGCGGATAATCCCCCGATCCTTCTGATAAGGAATGGGCTTTAATTTGTCCTTCAGTAATAAAATAATCGAAATAAAAATAATAAATAGACCAAAAAAGATATTGAACGTCTTCATATGTAAGCCTTCAGTTACCCATGCGCCCAGAATACTCCCTGGACCACTTCCGATTAGAAAAATCAGGCCGCTTTTATAATCAACTGTTTTGTGTTTCATATAAGCTAATGTGGATGATAGACCTGTAAAAATCATCGTAAACAGTGATGTTCCTACCGCAACCTGAGGTGTTATATGTCCAAAGGCTGATAGGGTTGATAAATAAAGCAACGAGGGAACAATAATAATTCCGCCGCCTAATCCTATCAGCGAGCCTAACGAACTCGCAATAAGTCCAATCACTACTAGAATAATCCATTCCATGTTTTCTTTTCTCCTAACCTCTCGCTGTTTTGTATCCCTTTTATAATAAATCTAGCTGGCGTGGAGCAAGTCCCTGATATTCAATTTGTAAAAGGTTGACCATTTCCTTGGCATTGTCTGCCGCATCTCCGCCAGAGTTGTTGTTAAAAAGGAGATAAACATCTCTTGATTCCTGGGCTAATTTTTGAATGGAAACTGCCCATTCTTCTAGCTCTTTTTGGTTATAGCGGTAAAGATAACGGACCTCACGCCAATCCTCTCCGATTCGTTTTTGCCAGCCATGGACATTGCGGCCATGAAAACGGACAACAACCTTCTCTTGAGTGGTCGCCTGTACTACCATTGGGATAGAACCTTCTCCGGATTGTGGTTCATCACAAATACTATGAATCCATTTTTCTTTTGTCATAAAATCAAGTGTTTTTTGACGATACTGGGGAGTGAACCATGACTGATGTCTAAATTCTAACGCGCAAGGGAGGTCACCCATCTCATGCTTGCACCATCTTAAGTATTCGACATTTTCGCGAGTACATGTAAACCATGGTGGAAATTGAAAAAGGGTCATCGCTAGTTTATTCGCTTCTATGTATGGTTCGAGCGACTCTTTGAAGGCTCTGAACATCGCCTGTTTATTTTCAAACGGAATTTCCCCTCGCATATGTCCGGTCATCCCCTGGTAGGATTTGACAATAAACTGAAAGCTGGCAGGTGTTTCATTGACCCACTTCTCAGCATTTCTTTTTGGCTGAATCGCATAAAAGGCTGAATCTACCTCTACGATTGGAAAGTGGCCTGCATATGCTTTTAGCTTGTCCCTTGACGAAATTTGGCCTGGATATAAGCTATCATGGTCGCCCCAGCCGGTTACACCGATGTAGATCAAAAAACTCACCTCCAACTATTAATAATAGCATATCCATTTTTGGATTTGAGAAAAAGGGTGGAAGATATTTAGGTGCAAACAACAATTTCATGGCAATGGGGGCAGTCGCCAGTAAAGTGAGGCTATCCGCCAGTATCTCACCTTATCCGCCAGTATACTGGTGCTATCCGACATTAAACTGGTGCTATCCGCCAGTAAACCACACCTATCCGACAGTAAACTGATTTTCAACGCAAAAACCCGCCTGCCATTGCGGCAAAGCGGGTAAATTTTATTAAAAATATTAACCGATCGATCCTTCCATCTCAAATTTAATGAGACGGTTCATTTCAACGGCGTATTCCATTGGTAATTCTTTCGTAAATGGCTCAATAAAGCCCATAACGATCATTTCTGTTGCTTCCTGTTGAGAAATACCACGGCTCATCAAGTAGAAGAGCTGCTCTTCAGAAACTTTAGAAACCTTCGCTTCATGCTCGAGCGAGATGTTATCGTTTAAGATTTCATTGTATGGGATTGTATCTGATGTCGACTTGTTATCCATAATTAATGTATCACATTCGATATTAGAACGTGCCCCATCTGCCTTACGACCGAAGTGAACTTGGCCACGATAGGTTACTTTACCGCCATGCTTAGAAATTGATTTAGAAACGATTGTGGACGATGTATTTGGAGCTAAATGAATCATTTTTGCCCCAGCATCCTGGTGCTGACCTTTACCAGCAATTGCAATCGAAAGCGTCATACCACGAGCGCCTTCGCCTTTTAAAATAACGGCAGGATACTTCATCGTTAATTTTGAACCGATGTTACCATCAATCCATTCCATTGTCGCATTGGCATCACAAACCGCACGCTTTGTTACAAGGTTAAAGACGTTATTAGCCCAGTTTTGGATCGTTGTATAACGGCAGTAAGCATCTTTTTTAATAACAATCTCAACAACGGCACTGTGCAGGGAGTTTGTTGTATAGACTGGTGCTGTACAACCCTCAACGTAATGCACGTGTGCGCCTTCATCAACAACGATTAATGTCCGTTCAAATTGACCCATGTTTTCAGAGTTAATACGGAAGTAAGCCTGTAATGGCGTATCTACTTTCACACCAGGTGGCACATAGATAAACGAGCCGCCTGACCATACAGCAGAGTTAAGCGCAGAAAACTTGTTATCGGTTGGCGGAATTGTTTTTCCAAAGTGTTCGCGGAAAATATCTTCATTTTCCCTTAAAGCAGAATCTGTATCCTTAAAGACAATTCCTAAGTCTTCAAGTTCTACCTTCATGTTGTGGTAAACAACTTCAGATTCGTACTGAGCGGATACACCAGCAAGGTACTTTTGTTCAGCTTCTGGAATTCCTAGCTTATCAAAAGTTGCCTTGATTTCTTCTGGTACTTCATCCCATGACTTCTCTGATTTTTCGGATGGTTTTACATAATAAGTAATTTCATCAAAATTTAAAGAAGCCATATCCCCGCCCCATTGTGGCATAGGCATTTTGTAAAAATGCTCAAGCGACTTCAAACGGAAGTCTAACATCCATTGTGGCTCATTCTTCAATTTAGATATTTCTTTTACAATATCAGATGTTAAACCTCGTTTTGATCGGAATATGGAAACGTCTTTATCGGCAAAACCATATTTATAATCACCGATTTCCGGCATTTTTTTCGCCATCGTCGTGTTCCTCCATTTCTTAAAGGAATAAGGCCTAAAAATGCCCTATTTCATCCTATTCTTGTTCCTCTTCTTTCAAACCTTTTTCCATCGCTTTCCACGCTAGTGTGGCACATTTGATGCGGGCTGGAAACTTACTAACACCCTGAAGTGCTTCAATATCACCTAAATCAAGATCGTCATCGTCGTATTCAATTCCCTGCATCATATCAGAAAAGATCTTCGCTAACTTTAAAGCTTCTTCGATTTTTTTCCCCTTAATTGCTTGCGTCATCATCGAAGCAGATGACATAGAAATCGAGCAGCCTTCCCCTTCTTGCTTTGCGTCGACCACAATTCCATTCTCCACTTTTAGGGTTAATTGAATACGGTCACCACAGGTAGGGTTATTCATATTAATGGTATGGCTGCCATCCTCTAAAACACCGAGATTACGAGGATTTTTATAATGATCCATAATCACCTGACGGTAAAGTGTATCTAAATTATTAGAAGACATCGCTGAAATACTCCTTTGTTTTAACAAGTCCTTCAACAAGTTTATCTATATCATCTTCTGTATTATACAAGTAGAAGCTTGCACGTGCAGTCGCGGAGGCTTTAAGCCATCTCATTAGCGGCTGGGCACAATGATGTCCGGCACGAACAGCAATACCTTCCGCATCAAGTACCGTTGCTACGTCATGGGGATGTACATCACTTAAATTAAAGGTGATTAGTCCTGCCCGGTTCGCTGCATCAAGTGGACCGTAAATAGTCATTCCTTCTACAGCAGACATTTTTTCTAAAGCATATGCTGCAAGTTTATGTTCATGTTCGGTAATCTGGTCTAAGCCCACTTCATTTAAAAAGTCGATAGCAGCCCCAAGACCAATGGCGCCTGCAATGATTGGAGTACCGCCTTCAAATTTCCAAGGCAGCTCTTTCCAAGTTGATTCGTACAATTGCACGAAATCAATCATTTCGCCGCCAAATTCGATTGGCTCCATGTTTTCAAGTAGATGTTTTTTTCCATAAAGAACACCAATACCGGTCGGACCGCACATTTTATGTCCTGAAAAGGCTAGAAAATCACAATCTAAATCTTGAACATCAATTTTCATATGCGGAGCACTTTGCGCTCCGTCTACAACCATGATAGCCCCATTCTCGTGTGCAATTTGAGCAATTTCTTTGACCGGATTAATGACGCCAAGTACGTTTGATACTTGCATGACAGATACAACCTTAGTGTTTGCTGTAATCGTCGCACGTGCATCATCGAGTGAAATTGTTCCATCTGCTTGAAGTGGAATGTATTTCAACTGGGCGCCTGTTCGTCTGGCCACTTGCTGCCACGGAATGATATTACTATGGTGCTCCATATAGGTTATAACGATTTCATCGCCTGCTTTTAAATTCGCTGCCGCATAGCTTGCAGCCACCGTATTCAAAGACGTTGTCGTTCCACGGGTAAAAATTACTTCTTGAATGGACTTGGCATTGATGAACTTACGAACCTTTTCCCTTGAACCTTCGTAAGCATCTGTTGCTCTTGTTCCTAGTGTATGCACGCCACGATGGACATTGGAATTGATTTCACGATAATATTTTTCAATTGCCTCGATTACTTGGAGCGGCTTTTGAGATGTTGCAGAACTATCCAAGTATACCAATGGCTTCCCATTGACCTCTTGATCTAAGATTGGAAATTGTGAACGAATATCCTGGATATTCATTAGCGTACTTTCCTTTCAATTACCTCAGTTAACTGTTTCTTTACTCCTTCAATTGGGAGCTGATTCACAACCGGTGCAAGGAAACCATGAATAACTAAGCGCTCTGCTTCTTCTTTACGAATTCCGCGGCTCATCAAGTAATAAAGCTGAACAGGATCAACACGTCCGACAGAAGCAGCGTGGCCTGCCGTTACATCATCTTCATCAATCAGAAGAATTGGGTTAGCATCACCGCGTGCTTTTTCACTTAGCATAAGTACGCGTGATTCTTGTTCCGCATTTGATTTAGAAGCTCCATGTTCAATTTTTCCGATACCGTTAAAAATGGAGGTAGCACTGTCCTTCATGACACCATGCTTTAAGATATAACCTTCACTATTTCTTCCAAAGTGTACAACCTTTGTGGTAAAGTTTTGCGTTTGCTCGCCACGCCCAACAACGACTGTTTTCGTATCACCGTAGGAGCCATCACCGATCAAATTAGTTGTGTTATCTGAAATTGTATTTCCTTCATTCATTAAACCTAATGCCCATTCAATTCGTGCATCTCTTCCGACAACACCACGACGATTTACATAGGTTGTGATTCCTTTTGCAAGCGTATCAACTGCGCCAAATTGAACTTTCGCGTTTGTATTTACAATGACTTCCGTCAAGATATTTGCAACAGTAGTTGATACTTCCATCGTTGAAATGTAGTTTTCAACATAGGTTACTTTGCTATTGTCCTCAGCGACGACTATGACATGATTAAACAAGTTCGCCTGATCATTATCATGCACATAAATGGCATGTATTGGTTCAGAGACTTCTACATTTTTTGGAATGTATAAGAAAACTCCGCCATTGACTAGTGCAGCATTTAGAGCGGTTAAGCGATGCTCATCGGCATTGATGGCTTGTGTCATATAATACTTTTTCAATAAGTCACCATGTTCTTTAGCTGCTGTAAAAATATCTGTGAAAATAACACCTTGGCTCTTTAGCTCTTCCGATAAAGATAAAAAGGCCGGAGTTTGATTTCGTTGAATATATAAATTATTATTTTCAGCATCCACATCAATCAGTGCTTTTACTTCTTCTGGCAATTCAGCAAGTGAAGTATAAGGAGCACTTTTTACAGTATGTTGTGAGAATTGGGTGAAGTTCCACTTATCAATCTTTGTTTTGTCTGGTCTTGGCATTGGCAGTTGATCGAACTCAGCTAATGCTTTTAGACGTAGTTCTTCAAACCAAGCAGGCTCGCTCGTTTCTTTTGAAAAGGAGCGAACATTGTCCTTGTCAAATGGTAATTTGGTTTCAGTTGTCATTGTAATCCTCCTAACCCTCTCTTACGCTTCTTGCCCAACTGTTTCATCTTCAATTCCTAGCTCTTGTTTGATCCAGTCATATCCTTCAGCTTCTAAGCGTTGTGCCAGTTCTGCTCCACCGGATTTTACAACACGGCCTTGCATCATCACATGCACATGGTCTGGAGTGATATAGTTTAAAAGTCGTTGATAATGTGTAATAACTAAGCAGCCAAAATCTTCGCCGCGCATTTGATTGATCCCTTTTGAAACTACCTTCAAAGCATCGATATCTAGTCCGGAGTCAATTTCATCTAAAATTGCAATTTTCGGTTCTAACATCATTAATTGCAGGATTTCGTTACGTTTTTTCTCACCGCCGGAGAAGCCTTCGTTTAAATAGCGTTGTGCCATATCAAGGTCCATTTCAAGGTATTCCATTTGCTTATCCATTTTGCGGATGAATTTCATTAATGAAATTTCATTTCCTTCACCAAGACGGCTATTAAGTGCTGAGCGTAAAAAATCCGCATTGGTAACGCCGTTAATTTCACTAGGGTATTGCATTGCAAGGAATAGACCTGCTCGTGCACGCTCATCTACTTCCATATCCAGAACATTTTGTCCATCTAATGTGATTGTTCCGCTTGTCACTTCATATTTTGGATGACCCATAATTGCAGAAGATAAAGTGGATTTACCCGTACCGTTTGGACCCATGATTGCGTGGATTTCTCCACCCTTTATTTCAAGGTTCACACCTTTTAAAATTTCTTTCCCATCAATTGCTACATGTAAATCTTTGATCGTTAACGTTGATCCAGCCATATCTATACCTCCGAAAAGAAAGTGTTGTTTCTTGTAGATTGAGTTATTCTATAACTCTATTCTCATTTTATTCTCATTCCAATCTTATAACAAATGAAATGTATTAGCAACTCTTAAACAGTAAAAACAGTCCATCTATTTTCATTAAGGTTGTACCAAATGAGAATGAAAAGGGGATTTGGAGTGGTTTTGAATAATAATTCAGTATATTATTATTAATAGAAATGACACTCGATTAAAATCATACCTCATTTTTTTAGCATTTCCAAGTGAATTCAGGTCTAATGTTCTCTCTATTTTTACCCATCGTCATTGTTTAAATGTATGCCATCTTTAGACACAACTACAGAGAAAAAGCCAGTGTTTCTACACTGACTTTCTTCCTATTTATAATCTTATTTAGAAACTGGTACAACGGCACCTTTGTATTTATCAAGAATGAAATCTTGAATTTCTTTAGAGTGAAGCACTTCTACAAGCGTTTTGATTTCTTTTCGGTCTTTGTCCTCTGAACGAACGACAATTAGGTTTGCCGGAACAACGTCATCGCCTTCAAATGCAATTCCATACTTTCCGATGTCAATACCGCCTTCTAAAGCGTAGTTCGTATTAATGACGACCGCATCACCTTCACCGCTATCGAAAGAAGAGGCTAATAATTTTGCTTCAATTAAAGTTGAGAAATCAAGGTTCTTAGGATTTTCGACAATATCCTCTACTCTTGCATTCGCGCCAACGCCTTCTTTTAGCTTAATTAAACCTTCTTTTTCAAATATAGGTAAGATACGTCCATGGTCACTTAGTGAATCACTCATAATGATTTTTGCACCTTTTGGAAGGTCTTTTAAGCTTTTATATTTTTTAGAATAAATTCCGATTGGTTCCTTATGAATTCCACCAACACTTACAAAATCAAAATCCTTATTTTCTTTCATTTGCAGATCTAAATACCCTGGAGTTTGAAAATAGTTTGCGTCAAGTTCTTTATCCCTTAACGCTACGTTTGGCAGGATATAATCTTGAAAAACTTGCACTTCTAGGTCAATACCTTTTTTCTTTAATAAGGGTTTTGCCGCTTCTAGCACTTCCGCATGCGGCACAGCAGATGCACCAACGACTAATTTCTTGTTACCATCTTTTCCTTCTTTTTCCCCCGCATCGTTTTTAGCACCAGCGCACGCTGTTAGGGCAAATGCTAATAGCGCAATGGCAATAAAACTAAATACTTTTTTCATAATTTAACTCCTCCTGTTATCGTTTATCAGTTTTCTTTGTAAAATAATCTCCAGCAAATTGGATGATAAATACTAAAATTAAAATCGCAATCGTTGCAACTAATGTGACAATCGGTCGATTACGCTGAAAACCTTCAAGGTAGGCAAAATGGCCAAGTCCCCCAGCTCCAATGACTCCGGCCATCGCTGTAAAGCCGACGAGCGAAATTGCTGTAACTGTAATCCCTGAAATTAATGCCGGCAAGGATTCCGGTATTAATACTTTAAAAATGATATGACCCTGTGTTGCCCCCATCGATTGTGATGCCTCAATAACACCTTTATCAATCTCCCTAAGGGCAATTTCTACCATTCGTGCGTAAAAAGGAGCTGCTCCAATAATTAGGGCCGGCATCGCTGCATTTGCACCGAGCATGGTCCCAAGCAATAATTTTGTAAAAGGAATTAATAAAACAATTAAGATAATAAAGGGGATCGATCTGAAAATATTAACAAAGCCAGCAATAACGACATTAACAGTCCGATTAGCCCATATATTTCCTTTATCTGTTAAAAATAATAACAGACCGAGGAATAATCCTAATATAAAAGTCGTAAATACTGAAATGGAAGTCATATAAATGGTTTCACGTGTTGCTTCTATTAAATTTTCCCACTTTACCATTTCCATAAAATCAGCCATTACTGATCACCTCCACGCCGACTTGCTGTGAGTGAATATAATCGATGGCTTTCTGTATTTCGCTTGACTGTCCATCCAAGTGAATAAATAATGTTCCGTATGATCCGTTTTGCGTGTGCGAAATTTTCCCTTGAAGAATATTTACGACAACATCGCAATCTCGGATGACGTTTGTGATTAATGGTTGTTCTGCTGCTGCCCCGATGAATGAGAGCTGAACCACTTGTCCATGCGGATAAAGTTCGAGTAGATGTTTGATTGTTTCTATCGTTTCATCCGGTTCCGTTACCTGCTGGACAAATCGCTTTGTAATCGGCTGCTGCGGGTTTTTAAACACATTCAACACCGGACCAAGCTCAACGACTCTTCCGTTTTCCATTACTGCCACCTGGTGGCATATTTTACGGATGACATGCATTTCATGGGTAATCAAAACAATCGTTAAACCAAGCCGTTTATTAATATCCACTAACAAATCCAATATAGAATCTGTTGTTTGCGGGTCAAGTGCGGAGGTTGCTTCATCACAAAGCAGCACTTTTGGATTGTTAGCGAGTGCCCTGGCAATCCCTACCCGTTGCTTTTGTCCACCGCTTAACTGGGATGGATAAGCATTTTCTCTTCCCTCTAGGCCAACTAGTTTAATAAGCTCTTCCACTCTTTTTTTTCTTTGTGGACCATTTACACCTGCAATTTCGAGTGGAAAAGCGATATTTTCACTAACCGTCCTCGACCACAGTAAATTAAAATGCTGAAATATCATGCTGATTTCCTGACGTGCTTTTCGAAGCTCACTGCCTTTAATCTTCGAAATAACGCGGCCAGCTACTGTTACAGTTCCGTCGGTTGGCAGCTCTAATCCATTTAACATTCGGATTAAGGTACTTTTACCAGCACCACTGTATCCAATCACTCCGAATATTTCTCCCTCTTGTATTTCCAGGTTGACATTATCGACGGCTCTTAGCTGACCTTGTTTAGAAGGGAATATCTTCTGGACATTTTTTATTGAAATCATTGAATCACCTGCTTCTTATCCAATTTACTTAACATTCTGAAAGATTTGTATTGTAATATACCGCTTATATAATATAGGGTTTGACTTTTTCAACAAAAAGATTCTGTTTTAACAAAATAAAAGCCTTTCTGCGCAGGCAGAAAGGCATCATTAAAAATAATCCTTTCTCCCATCTCCCAAAGCAATCGCTTTGTGTGAATTGGCACCATTTCAATAATAAATATTGACGGTTGCCGGGCTTCATCGGGCACATCCCTCCACCTCTCTTGATAAGAGCATCAAGTAACCTATATTCAATTAAAACGTTAATTTGTTTAAGTAATTATATTACGAAAGTTATCGTATCATGGATAAAAAGGGGTGTCAATGAAAATAACTTCATATTCGAAAAAATAAGTTTTGGTAACTTTTATGCATTTACCTTTAATGAGATTACACCAGTAGCAGCCAAAATAGCTGATTCGAGATCTTCGATTAAATCCTCAACATTCTCGATACCGATTGAAAGGCGAATCAAATCCTCTGTTACACCTGCAGCTTTCAGGCCATCAGCATCTAATTGCTGATGGGTGGTGCTTGCTGGGTGAATAATTAAACTTTTTGCATCGCCAACGTTTGCAACATGCGCCCATAGAGTAATCGAATCGATTAATTTGGCTCCTGCTTCTTTACCACCTTTAATCCCGAAGACAACCATGGAACCTGCACCTTTTGGCAAGTACTTTTTGGCTAATTCATAATCTGGGTGGGATGGGTGTCCTGGATAAGATACCCATTCCACAGCAGGATGATTAGTTAAATATTCCACCATTTCTTTAGTATTAGCCACATGCTCCTTCATTCGAACATGCAGTGTTTCAAGTCCAAGGATAAACTGGAAGGAATTTTGCGGACTTAACGCCGGTCCTAAGTCACGCAGCAATTGGACACGGGCTTTGATAATATAGGCGATCTCACCTAGGGCTTCGGCATACACCAGGTCATGGTAGCTGGCATCTGGCGTTGTAAAACCAGGGAATCGCGGCGAATTCCAATCGAACTTCCCACCATCGACAATAACTCCACCTGTAGTTGTTCCATTTCCTAAGAGCCATTTGGTGGCAGAATGAATCACAATATCGGCACCATATTCAATTGGCCGGCACAGATATGGAGTGGCAAAGGTGTTATCAATAATTAATGGAACACCTGCTGCATGAGCAATATCGGCGACTTTTTCAATATCCAGTACACGAAGGCTTGGATTACCAATCGTTTCAGCAAAAACAGCCTTTGTTTTGTCGGTAATAGCCGCACGGAAGTTTTCCGGATTTTCAGGGTCAACAAATTTCACTTTAATCCCGTATTTTGGAAGCGTCACTGCAAAAAGATTATATGTTCCGCCATAGAGATTTGATGCCGATACGATTTCATCGCCAGCTTCAGCAATATTTAAAATGGCGAGGGTAATCGCTGCCATACCGCTAGCAACTGCTAGGGCACCAACGCCGCCTTCCAATAATGCTACTCTTTCTTCAAAAACGGTAGTAGTAGGGTTGTGAATGCGTGTGTATATGTACCCAGGTTCCGCTAAGCTAAATAGGTTTGCCGCATGCTCTGTATTCTTAAATTGATAGGCGTTGTTTTGGTAAATCGGAACGGCTCGAGCCCCCGTTACCGGATCCGGAGACAATCCACCATGAACACTCAATGTTTCAAAACGATACTTCTTTTGATTTTCACCCATACTACTTCCTCCTTTTTTGCAATTCAACAAACAAAACCCCCGCTTCATAGAAGAGGGGGACTCTCTCCTCATCTCTCAGAGCATCTCCGCTCTGCTGGATTTAGCACCGTGTGATTGTGTTATAAACCGGTTGCTGGGCTTCAAAGGGCCAGTCCCTCCGCCACTCTCGATAAGAATGTTTATTGAATTGTCTTTATTATTTGATTATTCACCTAAAACTTTACAGTAAGTTTAATTCCGAGTCAATAGCTCTGATTAGAAATTTGTTATTTTTGGTAAATTTTCCCTTGCCTTTGTCAAATAGAAGACAGATTCTAGTAATAATGTGCTGCGAATTGGAGCGGAAATACGTAATTGGCCGTTATGTTCAAGGGCCCTTAACCGTTCTTTCCCTTCAAGTAGTTGTTTCATTGCCTTAAGGTCACCGCGGATTTCGGATATCGTTCGTGTCACTTCGCTATCATGAAGTATGAATATTTCTCCATTCTTTATGATAATCTGAATGGCTTTTTGTTCACAAACCAAATTCACTCGCAAATCGATGTGTTCTAGTAACGGCAGAACATGCCTTTGCTGTTTGATTGCTAATTGAAAGTTTTTCAGCATCTCTATCATAATCCACCACTCCGGTCTGCTCTCTTATATTAAATATACAGGAACGGGGCATGAAATCCTCTTTAAAGTGGTCGACAATTATCAACCTTTTGGAGGGGATTTACGGAGATTTCCTGAGAAATATGTCGGATGGAGAGAATTTTTTGAAAAGTGTTAAAAATTATTCAAACATTGCTGCTGATTAAAGGGCAGCATTTTGTAAAATGAAGTTAGATTCGAAATCGAAAGGATGTGGATTATGAGTTTTAAAGACCGTAATGAATCAGATGAAATTAAAATTTTAAGATTTCTAAACTCGCGAATGAAATTAGCTGAAAAGGATAAAATTCGCTTTCATAACCTTGTGAAAGGATTTGAAGGTGAAGTTATGTTTGACTCATTGAGTTTTAGGGCAGTTAAGAGATTTTCCCGTGACAAGATTCGTTCCATTAACATGATGCTATTCCTTTCCACGTGAATGAAGGTTCTGTTTATGCCGGCTCTTGCTCCACCCTCCTAGAGTCCCCAGCGGATTCACCGCTTCCTTCAGATTCCACGTCACCACGGACACCCTTGCGTTAAGCTAGCCATTACTACTGCCTTCATGGCTCGGGACTTTCACCCTAGAGACTACACCCATGCCGGGCGCACATTAAAAGCAGATGCACTTTGCGCATCTGCTTAGGATAAATGCTGTTTTATTTTTTCAAGCAAAAATGGAACTGATTGAAAAGCGTAGAGGGTTTCTTTTATCTTGCCGGCTTCAACAAATAATAGGCAAGGGACACTTTCAATTGCTAAATCCCTAGCAAGGTCTGGGTAGAAATTTAAATTCATTTTTCCCATATCTAACTCTACTAGTTGCTCAATGACCTGCAGCATTTTTGAAGCTACCTGACAGGTACCGCACATAGGTGTATAAAAATAGACTAACCCGGTCGCCTTTTTTTCAAGAAAGGCAGATAAATCTGTTCGATTCCATTCGTTCATATATCTTTTAACCCATTTCTAAAAATTCAGTATGAACATCGATATTCGCCCCTATTAGAACGGTTGCCAAATGGTGCACTGGCGCAGTTGCCACCTCACGATACATCCGGTCAATATACAAATGTTCCGCTTGGGGAAATTCTCGTTTTAACTGTTTGCGAAGCTTTTCACCTGAGGAGTCGGCATCCACAAGAATATAGACATCCTTATCCTCAAGAAATTCAATTAATTCATCTAATTTTGTGATACTGATTGTACCATTGGTACAAATAATTTCTACTGGTTCCTTAACAATTCTTTTGACCTTATTTTTATCTGATTTTCCTTCGACAATAAGAACTTTGTCAACATACGAATCATTCATCATCCATCACCTGTATTAGAAGTTGTTTATGTTAACATATTCTAAAATATTGATTACGTGTGTATTCTTCTGCCTATGTTAACTTTATCATTATTGTCATTTTAAAAATAGGGATTTGCCTCAGAATTCATTGAAATTTACTTAGTTAACACCATCCTCCATCATCACAATCTGTATATTTTGCATTAGGGTTTTCTGTTGTCGTGACATGTTGATAGATTTTTTGCTGATCCACTTCAAAATGATGCTCTAATTCTACTTGCATGTGATCTGAAAGCTTCATTTTTCCAATCGGTGTATTATCAAGAAACAGTTCCATTTCCCCATTTTTCATTTTGCCAATCACTCGATCAGTAACATCGACTCTTTGCTGCTTTAACGTCATTCTCCCACCCTCTTCAATATATTTATTATAAGGTTCCCTAAAATAGTAGAAGAAAAAGTGGGAAATTAAGAGAAAAAGCACCTTGACAAGGTGCTTTTTCGGGATTAATTAGTCTTCTTTAATCATTTCTTCATATTGTTCAGCCGTCATGAGCTTGTCTAGTTCGCTGCTGTCTGATAATTCAATGACAATCATCCATGCTTTTTCATATGGAGATTCGTTGACAAACTCCGGGCTATCACTTAAATCTTCATTTACTTCAACGACTTTACCACTAACTGGAGCGTAAAGCTCAGAAACGGTTTTTACAGATTCAACACTTCCAAATGGTTCGTCAGCAGATATCTCATCGCCAACTTCTGGAAGTTCAACGAAAACGATATCTCCTAATTCATGCTGTGCAAAATCAGTAATCCCAACACGCACTTTTTCCCCTTCAACCTTTACCCATTCATGTTCTTCTGAATACCGTAATTCTTTTGGTGTACTCATCTTAAAAAACCTCCATTTATTTTTTTAAAATCTATCATCGAAATAAATCGATTCCCATTAGTAATGAAGGAAGAGCAGGCTTACAGCCACATTTTTTCATACTCTTCTTCTTTAAAGCCCACGGTGACACGTTCACCATCAGTTAAAATCGGCCGTTTGATTAACATGCCATCGGAAGCCAGTAATTCTAGCAGTTCTTCATCAGTTGCAGACTTCATTTTATCCTTTATACCTAATTCACGATATTTCATACCGCTTGTGTTAAAGAATTTCTTTAATTCCAGTCCGCTTTTTTGATAAAATTCCTGCAATTCCTCACGACTTGGAGGATGTTCAACAATATGTACTTCTTCATAGGAAAGCTGATGGGCATCCAGCCATTTCTTCGCGTTTCGACAAGTGCCGCATTTCGGATACCAGTAAAACGTCAGAGACATCAATATCACCGCCTTTTCCTATAAAATATCAATGACTTATTAGTGTCAATTGAATATTATCATACCGTTTTTCAAAATCCTAATGCAAAAAATATGTTCTACTTAAAAAAATTCGACTAATTTTTCAAAATTCCTTCCTTTTCTAATATAAAAATTTAAGCCCCCTTCCTAATAGAAAGGGAGCCTGATTTAATTAAACAAGATAGCGTTCCGCCTTAATTATGATATCAGCAGCTTCACGTTTTTTCGCAATGACATTAATTGGAGTATGACGTGTAAATTTACGAAGCGAGGACAACATCATGCGCAAGGTATCGCCTTGTTCAACAGCAACTAATGTTTCTTTGGCAATCGCCTCAAGCTCATTGAAGGCTTCTTGGCAGTAAATTTGTGTATAAAGAAGTTTCTGCTTGTTCTTATCTAAACCAGTTTTTGCAATCGCCTTTTCAGTACGTAACACAACGGATTCCATTGCATACACGTTAGAAATAAGATCCGCGATATTTGCTAAAACTTCCTGCTCTTTTTCAAGTGCTTTGCCATATTTTTGCGTGGCTAAACCAGCTGCTAAAAGGGCAATCTTTTTTGCATTTCTTACAAGATATTTTTCCTGTGCAAGTGGCTCATCACCAGGTTCTTCTGGTGTTAACATCATTAATTCCTCTTGAAGGGCAACTGCCTTTTGGAATAATGGGAGCTCACCCTTGAACGCTTTTTTCAATAAGGTGCCTGGCACTAGCAGGCGGTTAATTTCATTTGTTCCTTCAAAAATACGCTGAATACGTGCATCACGATATGCTCTTTCAATTGGATACTCCTGCATAAATCCGTATCCTCCATGAATTTGTACACCTTCATCCGTTACATAGGCTAATACTTCACTTGCAAAGAATTTATTCAATGAACACTCAATCGCATATTCGGCAATTGAATTTGCCACTAATTTAATATCCTTTTCTTCTTCAGTTGAAAGTTTGCCTTGGTTTTCTTCGTACAGACCTATGGTACGGTAAACAGAGCTTTCTGCCGCGTAAATCTTAGAGGCCAGGGTTCCGAATTTTTCTTTGGTTAAATTGAATTGTGAAATTGGTGTTTTAAATTGTTGACGCCCATTTGCATATTTAACAGTCAATTCAAAGGCCTTCTTGGAACCACCCACACTGCCAACCGCAAGCTTGTAACGCCCGATATTTAAGATGTTAAAGGCAATCACATGACCTTTACCAATTTCACCTAATAAATTTTCGACAGGAACGGGAACATCTTCTAAAATAAGCGTCCGAGTGGAAGAACTCTTAATTCCCATTTTCTTTTCCTCTGCACCCGTTGAAACTCCAGCAAAATCTCGATCAACAATGAATGCAGTGAATTGCTCGCCATCAATTTTTGCATATACTACAAATACATCAGCAAAACCGGCATTGGTAATCCATTGCTTTTCCCCGTTTAGAATATAATGAGTACCTGCAGAATTTAATTTAGCCGTTGCTCTGGCACCAAGGGCATCAGAACCAGAACCCGGTTCAGTTAAGGCATAAGCGGCCAGCTTTTCACCAGATGCAAGGGCAGGTAAATATCTGCGTTTTTGGTCCTCGTTCCCGAATAACACGATTGGCAGGGAACCAATTCCCACGTGTGCCCCGTGAGAAAGAGAGAAACCACCGCCTCCAGCCATTTTTTCGGTAAGTAGCGATGAGGTAATCTTATCTAGGGCTAAGCCTTCATATTCCTCCGGTACGTCAACTGCTAACAGACCAAGTTCACCGGCTTTTTTAAGGAGCTTCACCGTCCGGTCAAACTCATGGTTTTCTAAATGTTCAAGCTGTGGAACCACTTCTTTTTCAACAAAATCTTCTGCTGTTTTCGCAATCATCAAATGCTCTTCGGTAAAATCCTCCGGTGTAAATAGTTGCTCATAAGAAATATCTTCAATTAAAAAGCTTCCGCCTTTAATGATTTTTTCTGTTTGGTTTGCCATTATTTATTCCTCCTAATCTTTGATTAGTGGGGGCAGATAGCCGCCCCCCTTGTAAAAGGTATATGTTGCAGTTTGCTTGGGACAGCCCAAAATGGATTAAAGTAATTCAAATACGCCCGCTGCACCCATTCCGCCGCCAATACACATGGTTACTACACCAAATTGTTCTTTCCTGCGTTTTAATTCGTGAATGAGTGAGAGCGTTAATTTTGCTCCTGTACATCCAAGCGGATGTCCTAAGGCAATGGCGCCTCCATTTACGTTAACAATTTCATCATTTAGACCTAATTCACGAATAACTTGGAGGGATTGGGAAGCAAAGGCTTCATTCAATTCAAATAAGTTAATATCCGATAACTCTAGACCTGCAAGTTTAACCGCTTTTGGAATCGCAACAACCGGTCCAACACCCATAATTTCAGGCGGGACACCGCCAACAGCAAAGGATCTGAATTTTGCCAATGGCTTAAGACCAAGTGCCTCTGCCTTTTCACGGTCCATGACAAGCAAGACGGCAGCCCCGTCACTTGTCTGTGAGGCATTACCAGCCGTTACCGAACCTGTCACGGAGAAAGCCGGGCGGAGTTTACCTAATGTCTGCAAATTTGTATCTGGGCGAACGCCTTCATCCTGTGAAAATTGAATTGTTTTTTCAACAAGCTTATTGTCATTACCGACCGTCCGAATCGTCACATCAACTGGAACAATTTCATCGAAGAATTTCCCTTCGGTAATCGCTTTTGCGGCACGCTGATGGCTTCTTACAGCAAAAGCATCTTGATCCTCGCGGGAAATTCCATATTTCATCGCCACTTGCTCGGCCGTGTGACCCATTCCCATATAATATTGAGGAGCCGTTTCTGCTAGTTTGATATTTGGACGGACGACATGCCCCATCATTGGGATCATACTCATGGATTCAGCACCGCCAGCGATAGCTGTATCGGTGTGGCCAAGCATGATTCCCTGTGCGGCATAAGCAATTGCTTGCAATCCTGAAGAACAGAAACGATTCACTGTGATGGCAGGTACAGTGTATGGAAGTCCTGCTAAAGCTCCAATATTACGAGCCATGTTGTTGCCTTGTTCCGCTTCAGGCATTGCACATCCAATGATTAAATCATCAATATTCCCTTCATAATTTCCAGCACGCCTTAATGTTTCCTTTACCACCAATGCTCCCAAATCATCAGGGCGAACATGGGCGAGCGTACCTTTCTTCGCTTTACCTACCGGGGTCCTTGCTCCGGCAACGATTACCGCTTCTCTCATGTAAGTTCCCTCACTTTCTGTTAAATTAGAAAAATACGAATCTATTTTGGGGTCTATCCCCTCGTTCTTAACGATCTAACCGAAACCTTTTATAAGAGGGGTCAGCCCCCTTTTTTTTAAATTAGTTTCTTAATGGTTTACCCTTCACAAGCATATGCTGCATGCGCTGCTGGGATTTTGGCTCCGAAATAAGGCTTAAGAAAGCTTCTCTTTCAAGATCCAATAAATATTGCTCATCAACTTCTGTCCCGAATGGCACTTTTCCGCCTGCAATCACATAGGCAATTTTCTTGGCAATTTTCAGATCATGCTCTGAAATATACCCAGATAAACGCATCGCTTCGGCTCCAAGTAGCAGGGTCGCATAGCCAGTTTCACCAACGACCGGCACCTTTCTGCGTACTTTCGGCTTATAGCCTTGTTCGTGTAAGGCTAACACTGCTTGCTTCGCATCATAAAGTAGATGATCATTATTAAAGCTGATTCCATCAGAAGAATCCAAGAAATTATTTTCACGTGCTTCTTCAGCGGAAGTGGAAACTTTTGCGGTGGCAATCGTTTCAAACACTTTATTTGCGACATTTTGCAGGTCAAATGGTACACCGTTTGGAAGGTTTTCTAAGTGCTTCATATAAAGCTCTTTGTTTCCGCCGCCGCCTGGAAGTAAGCCGACACCGACTTCAACAAGACCCATATACGTTTCGGCTGAAGCTTGAATGTGCGCAGCCGGCAGGCACACCTCAGCACCGCCGCCAAGTGTCATTCCAAACGGGGCAGCGACGACTGGCTTAGGGCTGTATTTCACTTTCAGCAAGGCACTATGAAGGTGACGGACAATCATATCCAACTCATAAATATTGTCATCCTGGACTTCCATGAGCATCATCGCTAAGTTTGCTCCGACACAGAAGTTCTTTCCTTGGTTCCCGATGACTAGCCCCTTATAGTTCTTCTCAACTTCTTCCACGGCAAAGTTAATCATTTGAACAATATCAAGACCAATGGCATTGTTAGGTGAATGGAACTCTAATAGAGCTACGCCATCACCGATATCAATCAGACTTGCCCCGCTATTCTTTTTAATAACACCTTTTTGTTTCTTAATCTTTTTCAGGTCGAGTGCCTTCGGATTAAGTTCAACCAATCGATATTGGCCGTTATCATAGAAGAACAACTCGCCATTTTCTTCTAAATAGAAGGATGAATGTCCTTTTTCTAACATTTCCGTTACCCAGGCTGGAACTTCAAGACCGGCTTCCTTCATTTTTTGAACGGATTTTTCCACACCAATCGCATCCCATGTTTCGAATGGGCCTGTTTCCCAGCCAAAGCCCCATTTCATTGCGCGGTCGATGGAAACGATATCATCAGCAATCTCGCCTAATAGCTGAGCAGAGTATACAAGTGACTGTGCCATTGTATTCCATAAGAATTTTCCGGCCCGATCATTGGCATATACAAGCGCTTTCAATTTATTCGCTGTCCCTTTTTCCTGCTTGCTAAGTTCAACCGCAGGTGTCGATAACTTTTTACGTGGACCATATTCTAACGTGTTTGGATCCAATTCAAGAATTTCTTTCCCTTTTTTCAAAAAGAAGCCTTGACCTGATTTGCTTCCAAGCCATCCTTTTTCAACCATTGCTTTCAAAAAGGCAGGGATTTCGAAAACTTCCTTTTCTTTGCCTTCTACTTTTTCATAGACGTTATTAGCCACATGATAGAATGTGTCCAATCCAACCACGTCTAGGGTTCGAAAGGTTGCACTCTTTGCACGGCCAATGAGTGGCCCAGTGATGGAGTCTACTTCGCCGACACTTAAGCCCGCCTTCAGCATTTCCTGAACAGTTACGAGCAGACCGTAAGTCCCGATCCGGTTAGCGATAAAGTTTGGTGTATCCTTGGCGACAACCACACCTTTTCCTAAGACATCCTCACCGAAAGTTTTCATGAATGAAATTACTTCTGGAGCCGTATATTGAGTAGGAATCACTTCAAGTAATTTCAAATAGCGCGGCGGGTTAAAGAAGTGAGTGCCAAGGAAATGCTTTTGGAACTCTTCGGAACGGCCTTCAATCATTGCTTCTACAGAAATTCCAGATGTATTGGAACTGATAATGCTGCCTGGTTTTCGGTATTGCTCGACCTTTTCAAATACCTGTTTCTTGACATTGAGGTTTTCAACAACCACCTCAATGACCCAGTCCACATCTTTCAATTTGACTATATCATCCTCCAGGTTACCTGCTTCAATCAGGGCCAAATTCTTTTTCACCGCGAGTGGGGCAGGTTTTTGCTTCAATAATTTTTGAATAGATGTTGCACTGATGCGGTTACGTACTTGTTTATCCGCTAAAGTCAGTCCTTTTGCTTCTTCTTCTTTCGTTACTTCTCGTGGCACAATATCCAATAATAGTGTAGGAATACCGATATTCGCTAGGTGGGCAGCAATTCCTGCCCCCATGACTCCGGACCCTAGGACAGCTGCTTTTTTAATCAATTGGTTCAACATTGTCTCCCCCTTCAAACTTTGAATGAATACTCATTCATTTTTTTGTCAAAAAAAATTCACATGTGAATGAGTCTTATTATTACTTACTATAGAATATTTTGAAAATTTGTGCAATCCATAAATGTGGAATTTTATAATTTTTTTTAAAAAATATATAAAAGGGCACCCTAATATCCGAGGTGATAACGATGGCGAAAATGAAAAAGGATCCTTCTAAAGCAGGCGTTAGTGCTGCAAGTGTGAAGGGCAATGGCGGGCCAGGCGGCGAAGAGGCTCAAGTTGACAAAAAAAACAGCCAAAACAATCAATTTAGACGAGGATGAAGAAAAACAGGCTGAGCACTTCAGCCTGTTTCTCTTTTTGCATAAAAATTCCTGTTTGAGAGACCATATAGTCGTAAAGATTACACGAATTAGGAGGGTTATTATGCAGCAACAAAATATGAATATGCCCAACATGAACATGCAAAATCAACAAACAAGGATGCCAGAACCTCCCGGAGTTGTATCAACAAAAGATGCCCTTTATTTAACAGATATGATGTCATGGAATTTGCTCTCTGCTAAAAAAGCACACTTTTTTGCCGGTCAGTGTCAGGACCCTGAATTAAAAGCGGAAGCAGAAAAAGTGGGACAAATGCACCAGCGTCATTACCAACAACTGCTAGGTCACCTAGGACAGCACGCCAACCAACAGCAGCCACTCAATAATATGCAATAAAGAAAAGACGCAAAAGGGAGGAAAGTTGAAATGAATCAAAATCAAAACCAACAACAAAAGATAAAAAACCCTGAGACCCAGGTACCAAAAACGCCGCAAATGAACGAACGCGATTTCATCAATGATTTACTAACAACGGAAAAGTATATGACAAGTGCTTACAGTATGGCCCTGCATGAAGCAAGCCACGAAGGATTGTATCAGGACATTATGCAGGTTTTTACAGAAACTCAACAATGCCAGCGCAACCTTTATGACCTCATGTTTAAAAAGGGCTGGTATTCAGTTGAAGCCGCTGATCAGCAAAAGCTGCAACAGTCCTACCAGCAATTTCAAGGGTATACGAACCAATTGCCATCTGGCAGTACCCTTCAATAATAGCAAAAACCGGAAGCATCACTGCCTCCGGTTTTTGTATGAATTTTATTTTTGAGAAGATGAGCGATGTTGTTCATTCATGACTTTTATTTCATTTATAATCTGCATCATTTCTTCTTTCGCATCCGGGTAGAGCCCATTCCAGTGCTTAGCCAGAGCAGGCATTGACTTGGCGATATGCGAATACAAAGCCCATACCTTCACCTTTTCCTTCGTTTCATCAGTGGATTCCCCAACTAAAAGTTCACTATATTTTTCAAGCAAAGCTTCGAACTGCTTCACAAATGCTTTCTCCATCATGACACCTTCTGTCCTTTGTAATTTGGGTACATGGGCAAGTTTTGCAGCGCTTGCCTGCCGGCAGTTGGTATGTAAAACAACAGGTCTTTCTTACTCTTACCTCTGCATCCCATTCTTCCAAATACGTCTTTTCAGTAAAGTATATTTGCAGTGGATTTAGGTTGTATCGGCCAAATAACTTTCCTTCGGCTTCTAATATTAAGTAGCGAAAATCCTCTGCAACTTGCTCATAATCTTTTAGTTCGCTTTCATAGAGCCAAAATAAGTAGACAGCGATATTTTCCCACAGGATTAACTTCGAAATACCGATTGTTTTTTCCAGTTGTGAGATCAGTGGAAAAATGTTCATTGCAAACAGATCTTTCAAAACGCTGGCTCGCCATTCAAAACGGTCGTTGCCATCCCAGTCCTGAACTGTAACATCGTTAAATGAAATCTCCGGAAGCCAATCTCTCCCTCGAACAGCCGACTCCATTTTTATATTATCCAACGATACATTTAGCTTTTTATTCAAAGCAGTCATCGCATAAAGAGACATCACGGCTAAAAAAGCATAGCGTTTGATGAAAATGGAAGCAGCTACTTTTTCAGACGGCGCCTCAAGGGCATCGGTTAAATTTTTCAAAAAGGCTTTAAGGTTCGATTCATCTAAAAGATCAGCAACATTGAATGAATGATCTAAGTTGGCCTTGAATCTGTATTTTTCCAATTGATTTTCCACGAATAATTTAACCATTCATCGCTACCGCCTTTTCGAGGATACATCTTCCCTTTCCATAAGGAATGCAGAGCGGTGTCCCAAATAGTGGGTCTTTTGTTACCTCACAATCCATGCCAAAAACATTTTTGACGAGGCTGCAATTAATGACATGTTCCGGTTTTCCTTGGTCATATACCTTCTGATCCTTGATAGCCACGACATTATGGGCGTAACGGCAGGCCAGATTGAGATCGTGAAGCACCATGACAACGGTCCGCTTTTTCTTTTCATTTAGTTCAAACAACAAATCGAGGATTTCGATTTGGTGGGTCATATCCAGGTAGGTAGTCGGTTCATCTAGGAGGATGATATCCGTATCCTGAGCCAGTGTCATCGCGATCCAGGCACGCTGTCTCTGACCTCCAGAGAGCGAATCAACCGTTCTTTCTTTTAGGTCCATTAATCGAGTTGCCTTGAGGGCGTCATTGACCTTTTTCTCATCTTCCTCTGACCATTGTTTTAACCATGTTTGGTGTGGATAGCGGCCTTGTTTGACGAGCTGAAGGACGGTTAATCCTTCAGGTGCTGCAGGCGATTGTGGTAAAATTGCCATCTTTTTCGCAATGTCCTTCGTGGACAGCTTGGCAATCGCTTTCCCTTCAAGCAAAACAGCCCCAGACTTTGGCTTCAAGAGACGAGCGATTGAACGAAGCAGGGTTGATTTTCCGCAGCCATTTCCGCCAATAAACACGGTAATTTCACCCTTTGGAATCTTCAAATCTAATTCATTAATAATGAGAGTCTCCCCATAGGATAGTGATAAATTCTTCGTTTCAATCGCATTCATCATCTGACAGCTCCTTTTCGCTTTTTGGTTTGCTTATTGTCTAGCTCCAGCACCCAGCGACAAGTGTTCTTCGCTAAACGGGCGCTTCCGCTTTTCTAGGCATTTCGTGTTTTAAAAAGTAAGTAAATAAAATATGGTGCCCCGATGCCAGCGGTAAACACTCCGGCTGGGACCTCTAACGGTGAAAACATCGTTCTGCCAATTAAATCAGCGATCATGACAAGAATCCCGCCAATCAAGGCGCTCGCTGGAAGCAATGCTCCAAACGATGAACCCACTAACCTTCTCGCCATATGCGGTGCCATTAAGCCGACAAAACCGATGCCCCCGGCAAAAGCAACGGAACCTCCTATCAAGGCGGTGCTGATCATTAATAAGAGAAAACGTTGTTTTTGCACCTTGCCGCCTAATCCAGTTGCAACCTCATCACCGAGTTCTTGGAGATTAATCGTCCGTGCCACTGCCAAAGCAATAATCACGAAGACAACCGTCCATGGTACAAGAATCGCAACATTACTCCAATTGGAACCATACACGGTTCCGGTAATCCATATATTGGCTTGGCTCGCCTGATAAATCGGACCCATGACCATGGTTAAAGTGGTGATCGCTTGCATTAGCGTTGAGATCCCAATTCCAATCAACACAAGCCTGATCGGTGAAACACCATTTTTCCAGGCAAGGAAATACACTAAAAATCCTATCACTGTTGCACCTATAAAAGCAGCTAATGGCAGCCATGCGATACTTACCGTTAATGAATGATTTTTATCACTAAAAATCGCTAAAAAACTTACAACGGCAGCCGCTGCGCCACCTGTAATCCCTAAAACATCTGGGGAAGCTAGCGGATTTCGGATCATTCCTTGTAAAATACCGCCTGCCATCGCTAGTGAAATGCCAACCATTAAGGCGACAATAATTCTTGGGAGGCGAAAAGATGTAATAATAAGCGTTTCCATCTCAGGTCCGCTGCCGAATAATACTTTTATCACTGTAAGCGGGTTAATCTTCATTTCACCGCTTCCAGTGCTAATCACAAAAACAAAGCAGGCAACGACGAGAAGGATGGTAAAAGTTAATGATGCTTTTCGATCAACTAAAAAGGACAATCTGCCATTAAAAAGGCGGAAATTTTTATATTTTCTCATCGTCCATTGAACCCCCTTCTTGCGATGTAAATAAAGAATGGAGTTCCAATGATGGCTGTCATGACACCATCAGGCACCTCAGACGGCATGAAAATGTATCTTGCGGCGATATCTGCCGCGATTAATAGGATCGCACCTAAAACAGCAGAAAATGGTATGACCCAACGATGATCAATTCCAACAATCGATCTTGTAATGTGTGGGACCACAATTCCCACAAAACCAATTGGACCTGCGACAGCTACAGAACCGCCCGCTAGTAAAATAACAATTATGCCTATGGCGATTTTGATAAGTCCTGTGTTTAAACCAAGCCCCTTGGCAACATCTTCCCCCATGGACAGGATATTCATTTTACCAGCAATTAACACAGCACCAATCCAGCCGATCCCAATATAAGGTAAAACTGAGACAAGCGTCTCTAATTTTCGACCCTGGACAGAGCCTGCCAGCCAAAACAAAACCTGATCAAGCATGACCTCATCCAACACTAGCAATCCTTGGGTAAAGGAGGAAAACATGGCTGACATCGCTGCCCCCGCTAATGTGAGCTTCATTGGAGTTAAACCTTCACGTCCAAATGATCCAATGGTGTAAACACTTATCGCTGCAACGGCAGCTCCTAGAAAAGCAAGAATGCTAAACGCTTGTAAACTATTTACAGAAAACACAGTCATAGCTACGACAACTGCAAACCCTCCACCTGCATTGATCCCAAATATTCCAGGTGACGCGAGCGGATTCTTCGTTAAGGTTTGCATGAGGACACCGGCAATGGCCAGGCTAGCTCCGACGGCTGAAGCGATTAACGCTCTTGGCAGCCTGACGGTTTGAATAATGATATGTTCATTGGATCCGTTATTATTTGTAAATGCATCAAATGCTGTATGCCAACTGGTATCTGTATAACCATAAATGACACTGGCACACATGAATAACACCATCACTAAGATGGCAATTAGTAAACCAATCCATTTTAATGGGGTACTTTTTAAAAGCATATCATGGTAACCTTTCTAACTTCTTAATAGTTTATTAATTTAAGTCTAGCTCCAATTGATAATTGTTGTCAATGACTTTGATAATCATTTTCAATTAAATTGTTGACATAACGGTAGTACTCATTTTATGATTAAGTCGTCATTGAAAATGATTATCATTAACAATTAGCTAAGGAGGATACATAAACAATGAAGGCAATCAAGACGATACTTACTCTTTTTTCAGTTATGACCATTTTCTTATTAGCTGCTTGCGGCGGCGGTAATGAAGCAAAAACTGGTGATAAGAGGAAAACTACTGCAGAAAAATCTTATACGGTTAAGCATGCGATGGGATCTACCACCATTAAAGGTACCCCTAAAAAAGTCGTTATTCTTACAAATGAAGGAACAGAAGCACTGCTTGCACTGGGTGTAAAACCAGTTGGGGCAGTTCAATCCTGGCTTGGAGATCCATGGTATGAACATATTAAAAAGGATATGGACGGCGTTGAGGTTGTTGGAGTTGAAAGTGAAGTCAATGTCGAGAAAATTGCCTCATTGAAACCAGATTTAATTATCGGTAACAAGCTGCGTCAAGAAAAGGTTTACGACCAGCTTAGTGCAATTGCCCCGACTGTTTTTTCAGAAACGCTTAGAGGGGACTGGAAAGATAACTTCAAATTGTATGCCAAAGCATTAAATCTTGAGGCAAAAGGAAACGAAGTGTTAAACGCATACGATACACATGTGGAAGATCTAAAAGCCAAGCTCGGCGATAAAGTGAATCAAGAGGTTTCTGTTGTGCGTTTCATGGCAGGAAAATCTCGAATTTATTACACGGATTCTTTCTCTGGAGTACTTTTCAATCAATTAGGCTTTAAACGTGCTGCCCAGCAGGAAGCACTTTTCACTCCAGATAACAAGCTTGGGTTACTCGCTGTAGAGGTAGGCAAAGAAGTCATTCCTAAAATGGATGGAGACCTGCTTTTCTACTTTACCTATGCGCCACCAGGTGATCAAGCAGCCATAGATACTGCAAAAGAATGGACAAACGATCCACTTTGGAAAAACTTAAATGCGGTTAAGAGTGGCCATGTGTATGAAGTAAGTGACGCAACATGGAATACTTCCGGCGGCGTGCTGTCAGCAAATATTATGCTCGATGACCTTGAGAAAATCTTACTAAAGAAATAAGCAATTTTTTAAAAAAAACCTCCCATTATATATTAGAAAAGAGCAAGGCTTGCCATGGCCTCGCTCTTTTTGTTTACCTTGAAAATTTTTTCTGCTGATTTGAGCGGGAATAATTGCCGACCTGGCCTAGATACCCATAATTATGTGGTATAGCTCTCCTATCCTGACGGGATTCCGCTAACTTTTCTGGTTATTCCGCCAAACTTATCCGGGATTCCGCCGATTCCCTGATTTATTCCGCCAAGCCAGAATAGACACCCTTAAAACGTGGTATAGCTCACTTATCCTGGCGGGATTCCGCCAACTTTTCTGGTTATTCCGCCAAACTTATCCGGATTTCCGCGAACTTCTCAATTTATTCCGCCAAACTAAACCGCAATTCCGCCAAATCCCCGGTTATTCCGCCAAACACCAATTTCAAGCACAAAAAAAGAGCGAACCTTGTCGCTCCTTTTTTCTATATTAAGCTGTTGTCGAAAACATGTACTTTTTATAATGGTAGCGAATCGAAAAAATTAAGCCGAGCCCGAACATGTTCCCCATTAAGGCGCTGCCGCCATAACTGATGAACGGTAGTGGAATCCCTGTAATCGGTAGAACGCCAATCGTCATCCCAATATTTTGGAAGACGTGGAAGGTGATCATGCTGATGACCCCAACGCAAATATACGTATAAAAATTATTCTTTGTTTCCATTCCGACCTTGGTAATATGATAAACCAATAAGAAAAACAGACTGATCAACACACTTGCCCCAATAAAGCCATATTCTTCGCCAACGACACTAAAAATAAAATCCGTTTGGCTTTCCGGCAGATAAACTTCTCGATTTCCCAGTCCTTTACCGCCCGTTTGGCCTGAACCGATCGCAAGTAATGATTTTGTCAACTGGTAGGCGTCCGATCCTTGGTAACTATAAGGATCTAGCCAAGAGTAAATCCGACGAAGCTGATACTGGCCCACCCCAAGGTACTTTTCCAAGACTTCTGGGTGCATTAATACAAAATAAAAAATCGTCCCAATTAGCGCTATACCTACTGCAAACAATGGTGTGAGCAGCTTCCACGAAATCCCCGAAATAAAGACCATTCCTAATAAAATCGCTAAGAATACAAGCGATGTCCCTAAATCCTGCTTGATGATCAGTACTAACGGGACCATGGTTACAATGCCAAGCTTAAGTAACAGCCAAAAATCCGTTTGTATCGTTTTTATCTGGGTCTTGAGGTGATGATCTTCAATCACTCGTGCAAGCGCCAATATGATGAAGATTTTAACAAACTCAGATGGCTGGATTGTACCGATGCCAGGAACCTTAAACCAGTTTTTCGCCCCATTGATAACTGGTGCGATACTTTCCGGGGCAACAATTAAAAATCCAAGCATCAGTATTCCAAACCCATAAGCATACCAGGTAAGCTTTCGGAGTTGATCTGAATCGAGGGTCATAACCCCAGTGATTATCCCTGCACCAACCGTGTACCAAACAATTTGCTTGATTAAAAAGTTCTCCTTGTATTGTCCGCTCGCCTGCGCACTATAAATTGCTAAACAGCTCGCTAAAAACAGTAATATCAATATAAAAACAAGATTGTAATCAAGTTTTGAAGTTTTGTCGTTATTTGAAGTCATATCAGTTCCACCTTACTATGAAATGCCGCATTCCTTCATTATATTTTTATTATCAGCAAATCACAACTTCTAAACTGTGAATGGTTTAATTTACATAAATTAGAAAGCGGAAGCGCCCATAGTTTTTTCTTCTTATTTATTAAAGTAGATCCGCTGTAATTCCATAGCCATCCATTCCAGATTACTTGGAACCTGTGGAATGCCGTATCCAATAAAAAGCGGGGTGGTTACAAAGCGCGAAACAACCTTTGCATAGATTTTATTTTCAATATGATGGAAAAACAAGTTATAGCTCGTTGCTTTGAATGGAAAATGGTTCAAAATATAATGAACAGCCGTTTGCAGGTAATCCGAAAACTTTTCCTGATAACACGAATCCTCCATTTCAATATTGAATTCATAAAATCCAACACGGGGCTTTGTCGACAGCGTAAACCGGGCTTCCGCTGTTTCATCAATTACAATCCCTTCAAACATTTCATGGGTTACCTTCTCTTTATAATCAATATCATCCAATCCAATGATTTGCATATGAGGATGGGAGAGCGTACCTCCTGACAAAGGTCCATGGTTTTTGAAGAAGATCACAGATTGATAGCCGCCAGATTCCTCCATAGCTAACCAATGCATGATTCCAAATCTCATCAATTTATGTAGATGCTCTTTTGGGTAGGTCGATAATTCACCCTGACAATCATCCGTTTCAATTAACACCGTTTGATAGGTATTTTCTAGAACAGGATATTTATTTTTTAAAAGAATAATCGGTTCGTCCACAGCGATGAGGTTCGTTAGTTGATCTCTTTCGCAAAATGGACAGGCCTGGTCTTTGTTTCGAATATTTTCGGGCTTCATTACACCGATCGACGTATTAAAATGAAGATGTGAATTTTCCAAATGCGTTTCTCCTCTCGAACGAGTATACTTCTATTTTATGGGAGAATGCCTTCCAATTGCACTTATTTTGTTTAGACATTAGATATTTTCATTGCCCAATTGGTAAAGGAATCCTAAAATAGAATAGGATTTCATTAAATAGGTAATTCTAGCATATCTTTTAAATGTACAGGCTTAACATTTCTTTAGAATGTGAGGGTAACTATGTTAACAAAATTAGAAGCACTAATTCTGGGGATTATTCAAGGTTTAACCGAATTCTTGCCGATCAGCAGTACTGGCCATCTTTATTTAGGAAGAAATTTATTCGGCTTACAGGAAGCCGGACTCTTGCTCGATACGATGCTTCATGTCGGTACATTGCTGGCTGTTTTTGTTTTTTATAAGGAAGAATTTATAAAAATTATCAAAAACCCGTTTAGTAAGTTAACCTTTTTGTTGATCGTTGGAACCATCCCAGCGGTAATCTTTGGACTTGCGTTTAAAGATTATATCGATGAAATTTCGAAAACTGGGGTTACGATTGGCTGGGAGTTTTTAATTACGGGGATCTTCCTGTGGATCGCTGATTCAGCGAAAAATGGCTACAAGAAAATGGATGAGATTAGCTATAAAGATGCCCTCATTATCGGTACCTTTCAGGCCGTTGCGATTATGCCTGCGATTTCTCGTTCAGGGATGACGATCGTTGCGGCGCTTTGGCGAAAATTAGATCGTGAAACAGCCGCTTATTTTTCCTTCTTATTGTCCACACCAGCCATTGCTGGCGCGATTGTCCTGCAAACGAAGGATTTACTCAGCGGTCAAGGTGAAGAAATCTCCTTGTCGGCATTGCTCGTTGGTATTGTCGCTTCTGCCGTCTTCGGTTATGTTGCCGTTAAGTGGATGATTGGCTATTTGAAAAATCATTCCTTAAAACCATTTGCAATTTATGTTTGGGCATTAGGAGTACTTGTGTTAGTTTTCCAATTTACAGGTAAATTTTAGCGAGTTGAGGTTCAGAAAAATAGTTTCGCAAACAATGGCCCTAGTTGCGCAACAAAAATGGGTTTTTTCGCTAATAGAAATGAGAACTCATGCGATATTTATAAAAAAGCAACAAAAAAGCGACTCGACAGCACTCGAGTCGCTCTTTTTTATAATGAAACAGGCAATTTTGCCATTTCTTTAGCTGCTTTTGCTGCTTGTTCCTTCGCTTTTGCCATAATTTCAGGAATCATCTTTGGATTATGATCCATTCCCTCGGCAAATACCGTTTCCATTAATTCAAAGCCAAGGAATTCAAGGGCTTTACTCAAATAACGGTCACCCATTTCAAAATCAACCATTCGGCCGATGGAATAAATGCCTCCGCGTGTTTGAATATGAATGGCCTTTCTTCCGGTAAGAAGTCCCTCTGCACCGTGTTCAGAGTAAGTAAATGTTTTCCCTGCAATAAATAAGCAATCCATGAAGGATTTTAAAATTGCGGGGGCCCCAAGGTTCCATATCGGTGTAACAAACACATAGTAATCCGCATCAATAAAACGGTCTGCCAGCGCATGCATTTTTTCTAGTTTCGTCCGCTCTCCTTCGGTAAGCTGATCTTTTGTATAGCCCATAAATGATAGTTTTGCACGGGCATAAAGTAAATCCATATCAATCTCAGGGATATCCATACTATATAAGTGCATATGCTCAATTTCCACATCAGGCTGTTCCTTTTTGAACGCTTCTAGAAACACTTCCCCAATTTGCATTCCTTTTGAAAGTTTACTATCATTTTTTGGATTTGCTGTTATATATAGAAGCTTAGACATTTAGATCCGTCCCCTTTTTCGCAAATTTAATATTCTCTCCTTATAATACAATATTTCTCTATGCTCACGATTGAACAATAAGTGAAGTTCGTGAAAATCTTGTGAAAACTGAATTGTTAATTGAACAATCCATGACACCTCCAAACAAAACTTAACGAAACTCAACAAAACTTAACAAAAATCACTTTTATTATGCTATTCTTTTTATAAAATAAAAACTGGAAAAAAGAGGGTAGCTTATGGATGAGAAGGCTTATACACCCGATGAAGTTGCCCAAATCTTTCAAATCTCAAAACATACGGTTTATGAGTTAATTAAAAGAGGTGAGCTGCAGGCATTTAAGATTGGAAACAAAATTAGAATTGAACAAGCTGAGTTGGAGAGATTTAAAGAGAACACAAAGGCTCCCGCCAAAAAAAGTCTATCTGAACCAACAGAGACTCCGAGTAATCCGGCCCAATCCATTCGATTATCCGGCAGTCACGACTTTCTTGTCGAACATTTTGCAAAACAAGCAGCTACAGCATTAAACTTACAAATCCAGCCTTCGTACATAGGCAGTCTTGAAGGGTTAATGATGCTATACCGGGGACAATGTGATATTGCTGCTATTCATCTATTGGATCCAAACTCACAAGAATATAATCTGCCATTCATTCATCAACTTTTTGTATACGAATCAATTTTGGTGCTTAGATTAGCGGCAAGACAACAAGGCTTTATTGTCGCAAAAGGCAATCCGAAGAATATTCATGATTTTCCTGACCTGACGAGAAACGATGTTCAATTTGTTAATCGCCAGAAAGGGGCAGGAACACGATTTTTACTTGACTCAAAGCTTTCCAGCTATGGAATCAATCCTAGTAAAATTAGCGGGTATAGCAAGGAGGAGTGGAACCATTTATCTGCTGCCTCGTACATTAGCAGGGGCATGGCTGATGTCACCTTCGGAATTCAGTCGGCTGCAAGCCATTTAGGATTAGACTTCATCCCTGTAGCTAAAGAACATTTTGACCTTGTTTTCCGCTTTACCTCTGAAAATAAACAAAGTTTAACAGACCTAATTCAGTATTTACAATCTGCTAGTTTCAAAGACAGTTTAACGGATTTAGAAGGATATGATATATCAGAATTAGGAAAAATTACCTATCAAACTAGTCAAACGGAGGAAACAAAAACATGATAAAAAATCGTTATCTTGGATTCTTATTGGCGCTGATGCTATTAATTTTAGCCGCGTGCGGAAATTCTGAAACAAATGATTCAGCAGAAAAAGTAAAAAAGACTGAACCTAAAGCAGCACCAACTGAAATGATCCTTGCTACAACAACAAGCACACAGGACAGCGGCTTACTAGATGTCCTGATCCCATTGTTTGAAAAAGAAAACAATGTAAAAGTAAAAACCATTGCAGTTGGCACAGGGCAGGCATTAGAAATGGGAACAAAAGGGGAAGCAGATGTCCTTCTTGTTCATGCTCCAGCAGCTGAAAAAGCAGTTGTTGATGCCGGTGATGCCATAAACTACAAACGCGTGATGTACAATGATTTTATCCTCGTAGGACCAAAGGAAAATCCAGCAGGTGTCAGCGGTGATGACATTAACGCAGCTTTCAAAAAATTGTCTGATTCGAAAGCTACTTTCGTTTCACGAGGTGACGATTCTGGCACACATAAAAAAGAACTTGGTATCTGGGCGGCGGCAAGCATTAAACCCGCTGGGGAATGGTACGTTTCAACTGGACAAGGCATGGGGCAAACCTTACAAGTGGCCGCAGAGAAAAAAGGCTACGTCTTAACTGACCGCGCTACATGGCTGGCACAAGAGAAAAATTTGGATACCCTTCAAATCGTCGTTGAAGGCGGCAATGATTTAATGAACATTTACCACGTGATGCAAGTAAATCCTGAAAAACATGACAAAATTAATAGCAAAGATGCAGAAAAATTTGTAGAATTTATGGTAGATGCGAAAACACAAGATGTGATTGAAGAATTCGGTAAGAAAGAATACGGTCAATCATTATTTATGAAGTATACAGAATAGTAGATGAAGGCCCTTTTTTAAGGGTCCTTCTGTTTATAAAGCTATAGAAAATCCTGGAGGCACTTTAAATGGAACTACTCATTGATGGACTAAAAAAAGCGATAGAGATGCTCCTTTCTGGTGATCAGGAAGTATTTGCGATTACCTGGCTCACTCTTAAAGTTTGTATAGTTTCCATTCTGATTAGTACCTTGATAGGATTGCCGCTTGGCATTTTTCTTGGATTAACTAGATTCAAAGGCCGCAGACTTCTATTATTATTCATCAATATTGGTTTAGGGCTGCCTCCTGTTGTTGCCGGACTTTGGATTACGATGCTTTTATGGCGCTCGGGGCCGCTCGGAGATCTCACCCTGCTTTATTCACCAACAGCGATTGTGATGGCACAAATATTAGTGAGTTTGCCGATTGTTACCAGTCTAACCTGCACAGCATTTCAGCAAATTAGTGAAAAAATGCTTTTGCAAATTAAAGCTCTTGGAGCAACAAAACTGCAGACATTATGGATTCTCATTAAACAATTAAAAATTGCCATATTGGCGGCAATAATGGCTGGCTTTGGCCGGGTCATCGCTGAGGTTGGTGCTGCGATGATGGTCGGCGGAAATATCCAAGGCGACACGCGCATTTTAACGACGACAATTGTGATGGAAGTTTCAAAGGGGAACTTTGATATTGCCTTAGCGCTATCGTTCATATTATTATCGGTTGCCCTGTTGATTACGGCAGTGTTAACATTTTTACAGCAAAGGAAGCGAATATCATGAACCCCTTAATTGAGCTGAAGAACATTACCTATAAAGCCCATAATAGAACCATTCTTGATATTCCTGAATTTCAGATTCAGACTGGGGAATTTCTCGGCATTATGGGACCAAATGGTGCGGGGAAAAGTACGCTGCTAAAGGTGCTGGCGTTTCTTGATCAACAAAATAGTGGTGAAATCTTTTATCGAGGACAGGCCATTCCTAAGGGGAATGCACCGCTTGAACTGCGAAGGAAATTCTCCATTGCTCTCCAGCAGTCCTTACTGTTAGATGGAACTGTTTTTCATAACATTGCGATAGGACTAATCTTAAGAAAAGTCTCCAAATCGATTATCAAGGAAAAAGTGGGGCACTGGATGGAGTTATTTGGGATCAGTCATTTGGCGAAAAAAAATGCTCTTTATTTATCCGGCGGCGAGGCACAACGGGTCAACTTAGCGCGGGCGATGATTGTTGAACCAGAGATTCTGTTTTTAGATGAACCTTTTTCCGCTTTAGATTTTCCAACAAAAATAAGGTTAATGGAAGATTTCAAGCAAATTATTGAAGATGCCAAGACAACGGCTGTCTTTGTCAGCCATGATCTAATGGAGGTCAATTATCTCACGAAACAGCTTGCAATCATTGTAAATGGTGAAGTGAAACAAGTAGGACTAACCCCACGCGTCCTAGAACATCCGAATACCTCCACTGCATCGTTCCTAAATGAGTGGAAAAAGTTTTACCCCGTTGCACGTTAATTGACAGTTCCGGTTTGGAGCTGTTTTTTCTTCACTTGGATTAAAAAACAGAAGGCCGCTGCGTATTGCAGAGGCCTTCTGTGCAATTATTTAGGGTTAGTCTTCCTGCGGAAACCACAAAGTAACGCTTGTTCCCTTATTTAACTTGCTTTTTACTTTTATGACACCCCTATGCGCATCCATTAAGGCTTTTGCAATCGAGAGGCCAATTCCAACTCCTCCGGTTTTGCGGTCTCGTGATTTGTCCCCGCGATAGAAGCGTTCGAATATATGGGGAATATCTTCCTCAGCCATCCCTGATCCCTCATCTTGAATCTTGAAGCCGACATAGCCCGAAATATCCGTTTGGACAGAAATAGTGACATTTTTTCCTTCCGGCGTATACTTTAGGGCATTATTGAGGATGTTTGACAGGATTTGCATCAAGCGATCCCTGTCCGCTTCAAACATTTCGTCCTGAACAGGTTCTTCAATATGGAGATGGACACCCTTCTCTGTAAACAACGGCAGAAACATCTCAAATAACGCTGCCAGCACACTTCCTGCATCCAATTCCATTTTTTCAAGTCGAATCTGCGGATTTTCAGCGGCAAGAAGCTTTTCTAGTTCATTGACTAGCCTTACTAAGCGCATTAGCTCTTCGTGGGTTGTCTGCAAACGCTGTGGAGTCGGCTCCCAAATACCATCCTGAAACGCTTCAATTTGACTTCTTAATGTGGCCAGCGGTGTGCGAAGCTCATGAGCCAAATCTCCCGTAAAGTGCTTTCTTAAGTTTTCTTCCTTTGCCAACGACACTGCAAGATTATTAAACGAAATTGCAATGTCCTTTACCTCGGCAGGCAAGCCCGATAATGGAATGCGAATGTCAAGATTATGGTTCTGCAGCTCATTTGCCGCAAACGATAGCTTCTGTAATCCTGAAGTGAGTTTTTTGGAAAAAAGCATACTAAAGATAATCGCCAGCACGATCGTCAAACAAACGGCTGCATAAATGTACAATTGAATCGTTTGGATAAATGTATACTCATCATCAATTAAACCTTTCGGATAGATGGCAACGAGTTTCCCAATGATATTATCATCTACCCTTAGTGTATAGGTCTTGGAATGCCATTCTTCACCATTTGGAGCAGGTTCAGCTAACCCGAAACTATTCAACATGCCACGGATATTCGAGGAATCCATTTGCAATTGTCCCAGCCGATCATACAATTGGAAGTAAAGCTGCTCGGTCATCGCATGTTCGTGCAAGAGCCCAAACACTGGGTCACTGGTAAAATGGCCATTTTTTTTATAATCCTTTTCAATTTCCGTGATAATCCGATCAATCTTTTTCTCCCGATTGTGATCTAAATAGCTGCTGAAGCTTTCTTCAAATCCATACTGGATAAAAAAGCTCACAATGATGATGGCGATCATTGAGATGAGTATTAAATAAAAGAGAATTTTAGACCGGAGCGTTTGCAACATCTAATATGCCTCCAAATTTGTAGCCCATCCCGAATACCGTTACGATAAAATCTGGCTGCCGTGAATCCATCTCAATTTTTTTCCGAAGATTTTTGATATGGGTATCCACACTACGTTCATAGCCTTCATAATACATGCCTTCATCCTGAATCTTTTCAAGCAAATCCATCCGGCTGTAAACCCGGCCCGGATTCACCGCCATATTGGTTAACAGCTTATATTCAATCGGTGTTAGGGTAATATAGTCTCCGTTAACGGTTACTTCCTTTTTTATTAAGTCAATGACAAGTCTTTTCCCATTGAATTCAAGTCGTTCTACTTTCTCCGACTTTTTCACACGCCTTAAAATAGCTTGCACGCGAACAACGACTTCCCGCGGGCTAAACGGTTTGGTTAAATAATCATCCGCCCCCATCACGATTCCGTTGATGCGGTCATCTTCAGCCGATTTGGCGGTCAGCATCAGGATTGGCACGTCCGATTCTTTTCGGACCAGCCGGCAAACTTCTTCACCAGATATATCGGGCAGCATTAAGTCTAATATGATTAAATCAGAGTTTAGTGTTTTTACTTTTTTCAAGGCATCAATTCCATTATCTGCACTATGAATTTCATAGCCTTCTCTTACTAAATATGCTTCAAGAACTTCTATGATTCTACGTTCATCGTCTACTAATAATATCTTCATTTTTACCACTCCCCACATAATAACTATATCATTTCAAGTCTGTGATGTTTGTAACTTCACAAATTCACCACAAGTTCTTCATAACATCTTCAATCTTTCTCGGTAAGATGTAAGTGTAGTTAGGAATGAGGAAATAACTAAAAGGACTCCCAAGTTTTTGTTATCACCTCATTGATGCTGTAGTTGGTTCAAAACCATCTTACTCATCCCCAATTTAACCTCTCTTTTTTATATAGTTCGGACGTCCCAATCGGTGGGACGTCCATTTTTTTTAATAAATTTGCTACAAAATAAGGCGCTCGTACAGCAAACTCTATAGTATGCTTAGGGAGTGAGGTGCTTGGACATATGAATAAAATATCAGTTAAAATAGGCGTCCTATTTTTTATTGCAATCTTTATACTAGAAGGCATTTCGATGTTTTTTTTGCATAATAATATCATTCATTCCCGGGTGCATGAAGAGTTAACTTCTCTCCAGACACGTGGGAATAATCACCGTGAGATCCTCGAGGCTTCATTTCATGATGAAACCATTCGGCACATTGCCATAATGGAGGCACAGACCGATACACAGGTGATTCTGACAAAACCAGATGGAACGATTTATATGTCGTCCAATAAGGTTGCAGATGAGATGAAAAAAATCATGAATATTAAGCCAAAAAGTGTGCCACACGAGGGTTTAATTTTAGAAGACGACTGGAAAAACGAAGCTTATATCGCTTCCATTAGCCCAGTAATTGTTGATAATAAAATCAACGGTTATGTTTATATGTTTCAAAATACAAAAAAAATCAAAGATTTAATTTCCGGACTTAACCAGCATTTCCTGATTGCTGGCCTACTTTCCCTCTTGTTTATGATTATTATCATTATCTTTTTGACCAGGTTTGTCACTCAACCGCTTATTCAAATGTGTGAAGCAACAAAACGGATCAGCAAGGGTGATTTCTCCGTCTCCCTGCCAAACGTTGGTAAAGACGAAATCGGAGAGCTCGGGGAATCCATTAAGGTGTTAGCAAGTGATTTAGAAATTCTAAAAAATGAACGGAATGAGTTCCTTGCAAGCATCTCGCACGAACTCCGTACTCCACTGACTTATATTAAGGGCTATGCAGACATTGCCCTCCGACAAGGAACGAACAATGAGGACAGAGATAAATATTTAGTAATTATTTTTGAAGAGACTGGCAAGCTATCGAAACTAGTGAAGGAATTATTTAATCTCGCAAAAATGGATGAAAATACTTTTTCAATAGAAAAAGAAGAGGTTCATCTATTACCTTATTTTCAAACAATCATTGAAAAAGTTTCACCGGCTTGCTTGGAGTACCAGATCGAAATCGTTCTCGAATGCCCGGATCATCTTTATGCAAAAATTGACCCGATGCGCTTTGAACAAGTGATCCTCAATCTGCTTGATAATGCACGGAAATATTCGGAGCAGCAAACAAAAATAGACGTCGTCGTTAAAAGAATCGACGGAGCGATTCACATGATTTTTCAAGATGAAGGGAAGGGTATCCCCGAAGAAGATTTACCGCGAATATTCGAGCGATTTTATCGTGTCGATAAATCGCGAACGCGTGCTCTCGGCGGTACCGGACTCGGACTTTCAATCGTCAAACAATTAGTGGAAGCCCACGGCGGAACCATTAAAGTTTCAAGCAGCCACAATCTAGGAACAAGCTTTGAAATCATCTTAGAATAAAAAAATCCTTATCGCCATCGATAAGGATTTTTTTCTTATTCTGCTTTTTTCTTTACTTCATCTGTCAATTCCTCAATGCTTTTTCTTACATTCGACTTGCCAGAGTAGTTTTCAATCAATTCTTTTACATCAATGCCGCTTGATGCTTTTAATGATTCTTGAAGACTAGCCATTAAATTGGTGGCATAGCTGGTGATTTTATTGGCACCGCCATTCGATCCAGAGCCGCCCGTGTCGACAACCGTAATTTTATCAATATTGGATAAAGGGCTAGCCACTTGTTTCGCATATTCCGGCAGCATTTTGATAATCATGTCTAGGATTGCCGCTTGGCCGAATTGCTCGAATGCTTCGGCAATTTTCTCCTTCGCTTCGGCTTCTGCTAAACCTTTTAACCGAATAATTTCTGCTTCCGTCGAACCCTGTGCCTTTTGCGCTTCCGCTTTGGCGAGACCATCCAATCGAATCCGCTCTGCTTCCGCTTTAGCCATGGCTTCGATTCGATATTTATTTGCTTCTGCTTCTGCCATTTCCTTGGCCTTATTTGCTGCAGCCGATTGTTCCACAGAATAACGGTCGGCGTCCGCTTTTTTCTTCACTTCCGAATCGTATTGACGTTCGCGGCGTTGAATTTCTTTTTCTTCCAATTCAATTTGTTTCTGTCTTTCAATAATCTTGATTTGCATTTCTTGTTCCATTACTTCTTGTTTCGAACGTGCACTTTCAAGGTCGTAAGCTTGGTCAGCACGTGCTTTGGCGACATCTTGTTCACGGCGGTATTCGGCAATTTTCAAAAGATTGATTTTCTCAGCCTCAGCAATTTCTGTTGCCCGCTCTAACTCATTCCGCTTTGCTTCCTTAGAGGCCTCTGCTTTTTTAATCCGGGTTTCTTTATCCGCTTCAGCTGTAGCAATATCGGCATCTCGTTTTACTTGAGCAATTCGCGGTTTACCAAGGGATTCAAGATAACCATTTTTATCGCGAACATCCTTAATCGTAAACGAGACAATCACTAAACCCATTTTAGCCAGATCCTGTGAGGCAACTCTTTGAACCTCTTGTGAAAATTTATCGCGATTTTTATAGATTTCTTCTACGGTCATTGAGCCAAGGATCGAGCGTAGATGGCCTTCAAGAACTTCCCTGGCCTCACTTTCGCGATCTTCCCTTGGCTTTCCAAGATACTGCTCGGCAGCAGTCGCAATTTCACTAATCGAACCGCCGATTTTAATAATCGCTACCCCATCGGCCATGACCGGAACACCTTGCTCAGTATAGACCTCTGGAGTCGTTACTTCCAGTTTACTAGATAGCAAGCTTAATGGCTTTGCCTGTTGGAAGACTGGTAAAATAAACGTACCGCCGCCGCGGATAATTTTGATTTTGTTTCCGGATTCGTCCACATGGACACTTCCGTTGCCAAGGAAGCTTCCTGTCACAATTAAGGCCTCATCCGGCCCTGCAGTTCTGTATTTAGTAATAAAAACGCCTATTAAAGCAAGAAAAATAAGTGCAACAATCCCAATGATAACCCAGATAATGTTAAATTCCATATCCTAAAACCTCCCTATAAAAAACTCTCTAATTGATGATGAACCGTTACTTGCAGGACGCCATTTTCTACTTGGACCACAAGGACATTCGTACCGCTTGGGATCGTGTCCCCATCAAAGCTTGATGCTGGCTTGGCAATTCTGCCGCTTGTACTGTCAATCATCACTTCCCCATACCCATCAACAGGGATGGTGGTAATAACCGTACCAATCCGGCCACGTAAATCTGATTCTTTATAGACTAGTGACTCCTCCGCACCAGACAGCGGGACAAGAACAAAGACATTTAATAACGTCACCACAATCAAGGCTGCAGCAGACGAGATGCCTAAAATGAGTAAATAATGTAATGAAGAAAGTCGCTCAAATAAATAACCGCTTGCCGATAGGAGGGTTACGAAAGCGAAAATCAAGACTGGGTTAAGAAAATCGAGACCGTCACCAAACCCATGAAAATGAAAGACATCGGCAAACAAGACATAAATTAAGGTTAATACCCCGGAAATGATTAACCCATATAAATAAATCGTTTCTAAAGGAATGCTAAATGGTTCCATGCGCATCAATCCTTCTTATTCATTTGTCTCTTTTTAACATGGCTGTTGATTTCCGCTCCAATCAACTTGGCTATAAAAATAACAATGAGCTTTAACATAGCCATTCATTAAAAAAACTTTAGTTTCTTTCTCAATCAAGTACGTATCCACCACTCCTCATCCATAAGCATCATCCTTTCTATGTATCTACCTTAAATACGGTTAAATTATGGAAAAGTTTCACTTTTTTTCTTAAAATTTACCTGATTATTCAATAATTCGATAATGCTTGTCGAAACCCTGCCGTGCGATTAAGGAGATATTATGAATTTTTACCCTTCAAAAGTAAAAAAGTGCCATAGCACATGGCTACAACACCTTATTGAATCATATTCAAGAACTTCCTCGTTCGTTCTTCTTTTGGATTGGTGAAAATTTCTTCTGGCTTGTTCCTCTCGACAATCACACCTTGGTCCATAAAAATGACTTCATCGGCCGCTTCTCGGGCAAAGCGCATTTCATGGGTAACAACGATCATTGTCATTCCCTCCCTAGCCAGGTCCTTCATGACCTTCAATACTTCACCAACCAGTTCAGGATCAAGTGCGGACGTCGGCTCATCAAAGAGCATTACCTCTGGTTCCATTGCTAGTGCCCGGGCAATGCCGACACGCTGCTGCTGACCACCGGAGAGCTGGGCGGGAAAGTAATCAATTTTATCACCAAGGCCCACTTTTTCAAGTAATGCTTGTGCTTTTTTCCTTGCAGCCTCTTTCCCCTCTCCTTTTACAGTGATTGGCCCTTCCATAACATTCTGAAGTGCTGTTTTATGAGGAAAGAGATTATAACTTTGAAAAACCATTCCGGTTAGGCGCCGAAACGAGGCAATTTGTTTTTTAGGAACAGCTTTAGAAAAATCCAAACTTTGACCTTCGATGGAAATGGCACCTTTTGTCGGAGTTTCCAACACATTCAAACAGCGGAGCATCGTTGTCTTACCGGATCCCGATGGACCGATGACAACGACCACTTTTCCTTTTTCAACGACGAGGTCAATCCCTTTCAACACCTCTAATTGACCAAATTGCTTATATAAACCTTTAATTGAAATCATTGTAAAACTCCCTCATTAAGACGTGTACCGGTCCATTCTCTTTTCCAAGTATCCTTGCAAGAACGAAAGGAAAAAGCAAATGACCCAATAAAGAAGCGCTGCCTCTACGTATACCAATAAAAATTCATAGGTGGTTGAAGCAATTTCTTGGGCCCGGCGAAACATCTCTGTTACAAGAACAACTGACGCAAGAGAAGTGTCTTTTACAAGACTAATAAATGAATTCGATAATGGCGGTATGGATACTCTTGCTGCCTGCGGAAGAATGATTCTTTTTAACGCCTGGGTATAGGTCATTCCAATCGAATAACCGGCTTCCCACTGGCCCTTAGGAATGGAGATAATCGCTGCTCGAATGATTTCTGAAGCATAGGCCCCAACACTTAGAGAAAAACCAATCACCGCGGATATAAATGGATCTAAGGTAACTCCGATATTAGGTAGTCCATAAAAAATAATGAATAACTGAACAAGTAATGGTGTTCCGCGAATCGCCGAAACATAAAATCTGGCAATCCCTTGAAAGAATTTAACCTCAGAAATTCGGGCAAGAGCCGTTAACACCGCCAGAATAATCCCAATGATAAACGAAATGATTGTTAATGGAATGGTATTCATAATAGCACCCTCCAGCAGTGGCTGGAGGGAAGTTTTTGCAATATCGATTAACCTTGCCGTTCTTTCTGGGTCAGCAAAAATACTATTTAAGTACATCTTCACCAAACCATTTCTCAGAGATTTTTTTGTAAGTGCCATCGTCGACGATATCTTTTAGCGCTTTATTCACTTCGTCAACAAGTGTGTCACTTTTCTTTCTAAACATAAAGCCGCTTGAAGAAGCATCATTTGCGGTTGCAACAACCTTGATTGGCGCATCTGGCTTTTGCTTTTTATAGTCTAAAAATGAAAGCTTATCGTTAATGGTCACATCCACACGTTTTTGAGCAAGGAGCTCAACTGCTTGCTGGAAACCATCCACTCCAACAATCTTAGCTCCATATTTCTTTGCCATATCTGCGTAGTTACTTGTCATCGATTGAGCTGCATTTAATCCTTTAATATCTTCAAATGCTTTAACCTTATCATTATCTTTATGGGCAATCAGGACACCTGCAGAAGTAATATATGGGTCTGAGAAATCATACTTTTCCTGACGGTCTGGACGAATCCCAACTTCGTTAGCTATCATATCAAAACGCTTCGCATCCAATCCTGCAAACATTGCATCCCACTGTGTTTCTTTAAATTCAGGTTTAACCCCGATACGTTTAGCCACCTCAGTCGCAAGATCCACATCAAATCCAGTTAGATTGCCACTAGTATCATGGAATGTGAATGGAGGATATGTACCTTCTGTTCCAATCAAAAGTGTTCCTTTGTCTTTTACCGTTTTCAATAAATCATTATCTGCTTTTTCAGCAGTTTTGTTATCAGTTTTTTTATTATCTTTATCAGCATTATCCTTGCCGCACGCTGAAAGCACAAACATAAAGCTTAATAAGAGTGCAAAAATAATAGTAAGTTTTTTCACTGGTGAAACCCCCTAATTCTGATTGTTTTTATCGGATTTAATCATATTACACAGATTTGCTTCTGTCAAAGGATAAGATGTGAACGAAATTAAAATTATTTTACCCTTTATTTTAAAATAAAAACCTATCAGAAATGTTTCTTATGATAGGCAGCTATTTTTATTTCCACCACTCGTCAAACATGGTGGTTGGTAGTTGGCGTTTATGTTCTGTCATAAGATAACGCTGTTCAATTTTCTCAGCGACCTCTTTTGAAACTGGTTTTCCTTCCAGATAATCATCGAGTTCATCATATGTAATCCCTAACTCTGTTTCGTCGGCCTGTCCAGGCTTTTGGTCCAGTAAGTCTGCCGTAGGTACTTTTAAATATAACCGTTCATCCGCACCGAGCTCTTTTAACAAGGCCCTCCCCTGCCGCTTGCTTAAGCCGCTGAGCGGAAGGATGTCCGCCCCTCCGTCGCCATACTTCGTATAGAAACCCGTGACTGCTTCTGCTGCATGGTCTGTTCCAATCACAAGCAGTCCCTCCATGCCGCCGATTGCATATTGAGCAATCATTCTCATCCTGGCTTTTACATTTCCTTTTTGATAATCACTTAAAGGTGCCCCTTGATAACTTGTATCATATTCATTTTGTACATCATCAACCGCTGTTTTGATATTAAAGACTGTCTCACGATCTGCACGGATAAAGGCTAATGAACGCTTAGCATCTTCCTCATCTTGCTGGACACCGTAAGGAAGACGAACAGCGATAAACAAGGCATCTAGTCCTTCGCTGCGCAGCTCCTCAACTGCCAGTTGAGCGAGGCGGCCTGCAAGAGTAGAGTCTTGACCGCCGCTAATCCCTAAAACATAGCCCTTAGCCTTTGTTTTAATTATGTAATTTTTCAAAAAATCAATCCGTTTTCGAATTTCTCCTTGCGGTTGAATGGTCGGACTAATGTTTAACTCCTTCATGATCTGTGCTTGCAAACTCATTTATTGTTCCTCCATACTCACAATTGATATATTAAATAATGTACCACAAATATCTCGATTTCACTAAAAACTACAAGAAAGTTAGTGATTTGGGTAAATTATAATAAACAGTTCTTGGAGGGATTGGATGGAAGCAAAAACATGTAATGAATCTCGAGTCGTGAGAACGAGTCGGATTTTTCCTAATGATGTAAATAACCATAATACCTTGTTCGGCGGAAAGTTAATCAGTGATATTGATATGATTGCTTCTATTTCGGCAGTAAGGCATTCCAGAGCGGAATGTGTCACTGCTTCAATTGATTCGGTCGACTTCCTTAGTCCAATTACACCGAAGGATTCAGTTTGTATCGAAACGTTTGTCTCGTCAACAGGGTCTTCTTCCATGGAGATTTTCGTCAAAGTAATTGCGGAGAACCTGATGTCCGGGGATAGAAAAATTGCCGTGACTGCCTTTTTAACCTTTGTTGCATTGGATGACAATGGGAAACCGACAAAGGTTCCAGGAATCATCCCTGAAACCGAAGAAGAGAAAAAACTATTCGAAACAGGAAAAGAAAGAGCTGAAAAGCGGAAAGAACACAGAAAAAGCAGTAAAGAGCTGGCAAGTGTACTGACCCTACATAAACCTTGGGAATAACAAAAGCAGAAGCCAAAAAAAGGTTCGCGAAATTCGCGAACCTTATAATTTCTGTAGATCCCTTCGACTAGGTGCATGAGGAGGCAGCTGGGCCCAGCCCCGATCGACCATTAGATCAAACCCTTTAGCGGAATACACCAAAATATCTAAAATGTACTTTTGATAATAGGCAGACAGGTCTGATCTCATTGATAATGATAACGCATGGCCAATAAGCGTGATATCAATTGCGTTCAATGAATGGAAAAGCGTAACCACCAGCCTATCGGAAAAAGGAGAAACAGTTGAATCCGTCACTTCTACACTTGTTGACACATTCCCAAGTAGTTCCTCTCTCATAAGGATATCATTGAAGGTAGTGATTTGCTTTTCAGATATTTTCTTACCTTCCTCAATAAAATTATGTATCTCCTTGTCTGATACCACTTGAAGTAACCCCATACATAGAAGAATTGAAAAATAATTCCGCTCCGTATTAAAAAAGATTTCTGTAATTTCAGCCACGTTTAACGGCCTTTTTTTCCCGAATCCACTTATATAAGACAGTTTTTCAATGTATTCCACTTTATTTGGATAAGGGATCATCGGCGGGCGGTCATAGATTCCCTTTGAAAGCATAAGGTTAGTGGATTGCTGATATATCACCGAAGTTTGCTGAACCATCGTCACAAAAAAATCCATCACATCTTCTCTTGCCGTATTTACCGTGATAAAGCCCATGTTAATCATACTTATCCGGCTCATCGAATAAACGAAACTGAGGCCAAACATATCATAAAATAATGGCGGGGCAGATAAATTAATATCCTTTTCTGAAAATCCATCAGGGATTGGAATGCCTTCATTATTAAAAATGGTCGTGATTTTCTGAACATGTCCCTCAGAAATTTCATATGCTTGTTGTAGAATTTTTTTAATCTCTTCATCTTGATTGTGATGAAGAAAATATGTAAGTAAACAAACAGACATATTCTCCTGAATATACGTAGCCCATAATCCCCCGATTTCCGCACTGGTCAACCGTATATTGTGTTCCACCTTATCTAACCTCCTAAATAGCTCTTTAAGAATAGAATTCCACTTAATAAGCGCTTTATTCGTTCTTTAAAGACTGAAGGTTTCCAAGTTGATTCATATACAAGGGCATTCTCTAATCTGTAGCTGATTCACTGCGAGCCTTCCAACTCATCACTCCGTCTTCTTCATCAATCTCAATGGTGACATCGACGACACCTTTTTCTGCCATAATCTTTTCGTGTAAACGGTCTTTAATATTATCAGCCGCGGCCACCGTTAATTTTGGATCGACCTCGATTTCTAACTCCACATGCAGGTCCTCACCCTCTTTAATAACAGTTATCCCTTGAACATCTTTGACATCAGGGTCCTCCATAACAAGAGTTCCGATTTTATTCTCCATCTCTTCATCTGCTTGACCAAGGACTCCTGCCGCATTATCCAAAAAGACTCTTCCAACAACAAAGAGCATCATCCCACCAATAAGCATCGAGGCCAATCCCTCTATTTGATGGAAGGCAGTGAAGTGAGAAATGACAACAGCAATAATCGCCAACGAACCACCCAAGGTTGCAACGAGGTCTTCCATGAAAACGAGCTTTGTCGCAGGTTTAGCTCTTCCTAAATTAGCAAAACTTTCAGAAAAAATTCGAAGCCCGCTCGCCTCAACCTCAATCTCATGCAAAATCTCTTTCATTGCTTTAAATAAAACAAACGTTTCAAGAAGCGTCGAAACGGCTAAAACTACTAAATTAATGATAAAACCGCCCGACTCTGTAGGATGTACAACATGGTGGTAGCCTTCTTTTATGGTTTCAAATGCCATAATTCCGACAATTAACACAGCACCCAAAAGAACAAGATTCACTAAGCGCCCGAACCCATTTGGATATTTTTCAGTCGGTGCCTTCTTACTTAAGGCGGAGCCGATAAACACAAAAAACTGGTTCGCAGCATCACCCAGGCTGTGCATCGTTTCAGCGAACATCGCCACATTGCCTGTAAACATAAAAGCGACACCTTTTATAATCGAAATGATCGTATTAATTATTGCCGCCAGCATGGCAGATTTATTGCCACGTTTTAATAATTGCAGTAGTTCGCCCATCATATCCTCTTTTCTTTGTTAAACTTTGCTTTTCTTAATATTTTCAAATACAAGCGATTTCATTATAAATTTTGGTTATGTAAAATAAATCGGGCCCCAATTTTTCATAGGGGCCCTCCTTACTTATACGTTCTTCAGCACCAAATATAAGCGGTTGTTCCTGTGAGTTTGTTCATCTTCTGGAGCTAAATCGTATTTTTTCAGCAAATGGAACACCTCGTTTAAAAGGTCCTGTGTATGCTCTTTTTCAAAGAATTGATTAAATAATGGCTTCATATCTTCAGGTAAAAAAGCAGCAATAGATACGTATTTACTTTTTACATCTTCATGGGTATGGTCTAGCTTGCATTCGCTCAAACTTACATCCTCCTTAATGGTTTATACCCTTAGTATAAACAAAAAAGCCCAACAAATGGGCTTTTTTATGCCTTCTTATTCTCAGTCACCTCTAGTACATCCAAAAGGAAAACAAAGACAGGAATTCCGACAATCAATCCCCAAACACCAAAAAAGTGCTCGGAGAATATCAAGACAAGGAATGTATAGAAAACAGGAAGGTTTGTTTTTGAACTCATTAAATTTGGATTGAGAATATACGCCTCAATACCATGAATAATCATAATGGCAATGCCGACATATAGGACTTTGATCAAACCGCCAATACTATAAGCAATAATTGCAAGCGGAATTAAAGAAATAATCACACCTGCAACAGGAATAAGACCCAAAATAAAAATCAAGATAGATAACCCGCCAAGCTGTGGGAAATCCAGGATCCATAAGGAGATGGTTGTCAAAATACAGTTCACAACAGCAATGATTAGTTGTGCTTCAATCACTTTACCAAACGTTCCAACAAACTTTCGTCCAAAAAATTCAATTTCACTGTAAATGGGTGAAACTTTACTGGTTCTAAATTTCTTTGTAAAGGCAATCAAACGCGGCTTTTCCAACAGAAAGAACAAACTCATTAACAGAGCCAATAAAATTTGCAAACCAATTTTACTAATATCAGTAAAATATTTAAATACAAAGGTAAAGCCTTGCTCTAAATAGCTTGAGATTTTTATTTCTTCCATTCGACTCATTATATAATTCAGCACAATATTATCATGCTTAGTTGTATAAAAGGCGGTTAATTGTTTGATTAATGCGGTAATTTCACCTGCAATCATTGGAAGATACATGACCAATCCATAAGAAAGCAAACCGACAATACTCGCATACGATATTACAACAATTAACTTTCGGTTAAGCGGAATTTTCCTTTCAATGAATTGGACTAACCGATCCATTAAAAAAGTAAGTATGAACGTTAGTAAGATTAGATTAATCATTGACTTCATTGCATAAATAGCAATGGCAATTAAGACAAAAATTAATATTCTCTTGAAACCGGTGCTCTGCAATAGTTTATTCATCATAGCCCTTTATCGATCCCCATTATATTCACTATAAATCACATGAAAGAATTTTTAATATATGGTTAGTTTACCAAATCTGCAGATATTTGTCTTATCTCAAAATTGGATTGGAGTAGTAGTATTTTCAATTGGTTTACCTTCAAAGCCTTGTTTCTTTAAATAGTCTAGAAGTAATGGTAAATAAGCAAGAGTTTCCTTTCGCTCATGTAAAAGGATGACTAGCGGTCCATTATGGTCTTTCTTTTGGTTTATTTGGTTGATAACGCTGTTGACATAGCGTTTATCCTTATAGTACCAATCCTTACTATCAATATTCCAGTCCCACATCAAATACCCATTTTCCTTGACGGCCTTTTTATACTCGTCTGTCATGTTTGGTACGCTGCCATAGGGTGTTCGCATAATAAAAGAATTGACACCTGACACTTCCTTTAAGGTGTTACGGTTTTGGGTTAATTCACTAAGCACTGATTCTTTAGATTTATAAAATTTCTTTTGACTGTGAGATACACTATGTAGTCCAAGCGTTTCACCCGTCTTGGTCATTAATTTAACCGCTTCAGGATATCTCTTTATATTCCCATCAATCATAAAGAATGTTGCTTTAAATTGATACTTTTCAAGAAGCGCAATTATCTTATCGGAAAAAGCTGCTGGACCATCATCAAATGTTAAATAGACAATTTTCTTACCACTAGTTCTTGGTTGTGTATTTTTTGGTTTAGACGGAGCTGCAATGGATTCCTTTGTCGGTGGTTGAGAAGTAGTTTTATCTTTTGTGGTGGGGTGTGCCACAGCTTTATTTGTAGTATGATTGTTTGGCACCTTACTAGTCTCTCGTTCTTGCTGATTACTCCATATCACGGCTTTGTCTTGTTGCTTTCTTATTAATTCTTTTTCCAATTTTAAATCGTTTGTGTTCCGTACAATCATCTCCGCTGACACATTTTTCTTTACAGGTAGATTAGTAACTTTATTTTTTTGATGATTTTTAGATTCATCACCTGCAGCTTTTGCTTGAAAATAATTACTAACAAATATCCCTGTAAACAAAAAAACAACGGCAATGACAGCAATTAATGTCCCCTTCGACCAACCGCCTTTAAGTTTCCCCATCGATCAATCCCTCTTTGATGTTTATTATTTTTCTTTCTCCATTATAGACGAAATTTTGACCAAAGTGTTACCAAACTATGAAAATATTACAATATTAATAAAAGGTGAATATCGGTATAAAACATGCTAAATTTTTGCTAACCTCAGGAAGGAAGATGGGTAGTCTTAAGCTGTATATGTTGATTTGCACTTATTGCTCTCTCTCACTCGCCACTGCGTTTATGACGGGATTTTTCCTTATATTAGGTCAAGGCAATAAGGACATAGGTTCGGAAAAGACAAAAGCCCAATTTCTCAAGGAGAATTGGGTCTTTGTTTAAGGATTGGTGATGTTGTTACAAGAGGTTTTGCATTTCTTTGGAAGGGCAATCTATCATAAATCGGAAGGACGTTCACTCATTTTTTGTTCAAACAACCTCCACAATTTGGTGCCTGACACCCATTGACAATGATTCTCATTATCTATAATATAACGGTATAGAGATTAATTGGAGGGGGATACAACATGTTTAACATGCTATATGGGTTGAAGGATATTCACACGGTTATTTCAAATCAACGTAAAATCGGCGGTGCGGCTGAGGCTGATTCGATTCGGTTATCATCAGGTGAAACCTATCTAAACCCTGTGTTTACTAATGTTGATATCTCAAAAGGTCATTATGTTTCTGTTGGTTTCATTGATCAAGATGGTGCAAATGTCATTGTTCATGTCGATCAGATCGCTATTATTAAAGGCTTGCAGCACAAATTAATTTGTCAGCTCAATAATACTTATATTAAACAATATCTGTTGCACGATACATTGAAATATTTACAAAAGTTATGTGAAGTGAATGAAGGTTTCGTTACGAGTTCATTTAAAAAAGAAGCGCTTAAACTTGTACGTGATATCAGTGTAAAAGAATTGAAAAACCATAATGTTTCGCTTCCATTCCCTGTTGAAGATAAATTAGTTCAATTATTTGCTTAATAAAAACGCGGTCCGCCTTGTGCTGGACCGCGTTTTGCTATTTATAGAATGACAGCTTGGCAAGCCAATCGATAGCCATTGTTTAATTCGTTCCCTAGCTTGATATGCTCTTGTTCATTTGGCTTCGATAGTCCTGAACCTTGCAGGACCTGTACGGTACATTGTCCGCAGGTTCCTTTTTGGCATTTATATTTGATTTGCTTCCCTTGGTTTAGGGCGGCATCAAGCAACTTTCCTTTAACAGGTGTTATTTCGAATTTATTCTCGCCTTGGAGCACGATTATTTTTTCAGAGTAAGGTTCTTCCCTAATCGCATGGGATTGCTGTTTAGGTTCTTCTTTTTCAAAAAGGGTACTTGCGGGTGGGTGCTGTACAGGCGCCAATGAACCCGGAATGAGTGAGCCAACCGTAAAAACTCGTTTGTTCACCCGTTAATCCCCTATTGCCTCGAGTGTGCAAATTGCCCCTGGACGCTTAATTCTTAATACTACAGTTTCATATACACGGAAAGGGTGATTCATCCCTTCCTGGCCCATGTAGGCTGTATCAAAATCCTCTGATACGGCAAGATCCAGGTTATTTCGGCCTGTATTAAGGATCACTCCCGTTTTCCCTTTTAAAACTGGTGATTGGAACACGCCATCTGTCACAAGCTCACGAATATGTTCAATTTCTAAGACATTGGTATCTTTATGGACACGATGTATTAGCGAATAAAGCTCTGGTGCTAAGACGAGTGCAAACGGTCCATGATGGTTCATTTCGAGCAGTTTATTCCTTGCATCGACAATATCCTGAAATGCGGTTCCTGATTCATACCATTCACCAATCAAGTGCGTCAGCCGTCCTTGGACATTCATTATTCCAGGGATATCAAATTCTTTTGCTCCGTGAAAAATCATCTGGTCTTCCAGATTAGCGACGTCTCGAGCAGCATTTGCAGCTGGTGAAAAATCAATTGGAATATCGAGTACCTTGGTTTGTTCTATGTCGCGCCAATATAGGATGAAATCCTTGTAGAGTAAAGGAATCGTATGGTTTACCCGTTTACTTGTTTCGAATGTGGTATCAAAAGATCCCTGGAAGTCCATTTTCGCTTCTTGGTTTTCGATAAAGATGTCATTTGAGATGCTTTGCATGCCTCGTCCGAGCGGGCCATATAGTTCGATAAAACGACGGCCTATCAACTGTCTGCGTGCTGTTTCGATGACCGTTTTGTCTAATTGGGAGAATTCTTGGTCTGTTATCGGTGAATCCGGAAATAATTGCGATTTGTTCATGTTTCGATCCTCTCTTCATTTCGTTTTTATTTTTAGGTTAGTTTTATAGGTGTGGATTCCGCTGAGTCTGGGATTTATTCCGCCGATTGGATCGGGGATTCCGCCAAATCAGGATGGAATTCTGCTAAACTTGTTCGAGATTCAGCCAAGTTCTCAACTTATTCCGCCAAACATCATAAATCGTATGAGTTTAAGTCTATTTACTTATGTAAGTACTACCTAAATTAAGCTCCCAACAGTAAACCCCTTTTTATATTTAGCTGAAGACACGACTGGGACAGCAGCCGATGTTGTACCAGATCGGTCTAAGTGGTCATGATCGTGATCATGATGGGCATGCGGGTCTATGTAGTCATTATCGAAACGTTTATTAATCTCCAGTAACATCGCCTTTACTTGCTGATAATCCCGGTAGGATACTTCCCGTAATTGGTTAAGCATCGTGCTGCGTTCCATATCGGTAAAGCGAAATAGGGCTAAATCGAGATGTTCCACAAAATTATGTAACCCGAATTTTTCGAGGTTCAACTCTTGCAAGAGCCGATTAAATTCATTATTGGTCGGTGCAAAATCTTTCTCGTCTTTTTCCCTTTCAAATTTACTGATCAGCGGAATCAGCTCTACTAATCGGGAAAGCCGCTGCTCCTCTTCTTCAAAAATATGATGGTAGTAAAGTCGTTCATGGTCATCGGTAGCGTTCTGAATGACCGGATCCAACATATTCATAAATTTTTCAATCGCATCTTTGGTTGTCGTAAAAATTTGATAAAAAATCTTTAATTCCTCTTTCATATTAAGCACCCCTAGTTCCTCAACTACTGTCATTATTGACGCTAGCGTGCGCTTTTAATACCTATTTAGCTTTAATTAGTTTGCGTTTTGTAACAATCATGTGACTGCTTAATAAGTGTATTTACGAGAATAACCCTTCTTCAATGAAACATAATAATATGGTTACACCAATACCTTTAGGAGGAGATAAAAAATGATGCAAAATCAACAGGGGCAAATGCACCAAAACATGCATACAGGGAATATACCTCAACAATTAAATCACGGCGGCCATGAAGTGTTCGATGTCCATGAGGTACTATCAGGTGCAATAGGGACATTAGACCAATACATGATGTTACGCCAACATGTAAAAGACCCAGAATTACTTGATATTCTGGATCGCCAATATCAATTTATGCAGGATGAATATAACATTACTTTAGAATGTTTCAAATCGGGACAAGATCCTTCCAAACGAACTCAAAGCTATAAAATGAACCAAGGAAATGACTTTATTTATGGGTTAAAACCATCCCAGCCGAAAAAGCCGCTGCAATCCGTTTCTGAGCTTACTGATGAGTGTATTTCCAGCATGATGCTTGGATCTGTAAAATCAGGTGCATCGATGAAGACTATGGCAGCTTTAGAAGTTACGAATCCAGTTGTCCGTCGTGTGCTAGCTGACTCTGTTCCGAATTGCATTGAAATGGCCTATGAAATCTCGATTTATCAAAATAAACACCATTACTATCAAGTACCACAGCTTGCCGAGCAGGATATGAATCAACTGCTTAATGCCTTCGCCCCTGCACAAGGAATGCCTCAAACTAACAATATGAACATGAATGGAAATATGAATATGAACATGAATGGAAATATGAATATGAACAACATCAATCATTAAAATGATGTCATCATAAGACAAAAAGCTACCCTTTCTTATCATTTTGAATGAAAGAAAGGATAGCTTTTTTCAGATATAAAAAAAGACCAGCATTTCTGCTGGCTTTTCTTTCCACTATGTAGTGGAGACGGTGGGAGTCGAACCCACGTCCAAAGATATCGCCACTTAAGCTTCTACGAGTGTAGTCGATATATTGGTGTTTCGCTGATTCTTCTGCATATCGACCGGCGTCCGGTCAGCTAGCCTGGTTGTTCTCTTCCTTCATCCTCAGGCGGTGGAATCCGGCGTAGCCCACTTAGAGTGAGTCCCTTACCCTACCACATGGGCAATGGAGGGAGGAACCGCTATGCAGTATTAAGCTGCGAAAGCGAGGTTGTTGTTAGTTTTGCCAGTTATGGCTTTGACGTTTTAACGAGGCCGATCCCCTCGACTCGCGACCTAAGCTCAAACTACCCCTGTCGAATCCGTAGCGTCCCCATTATAAAAGGAGCTGCAATCTAGTTAAAGATTAAAGCTGTAGACGTTAGGAAGCTCAACAATGTTCTTTGAGCAAATGTTACCGTCGCTCTCTTGGCGACAAACTTATTATAACACACTGTAGGAATTTTTCAATTGTAAGTATCTGTAAAATAATTTCCAATTCAGCAACTGACGATTCAGATTACATCTTCTGACGATCACGGAAGGCACGTTCGATTTCACGCTTGGCTTCTTTTTGCTTTAAGGATTCACGCTTATCATAATTCTTCTTACCTTTTGCGAGCCCAATTAACACTTTGCAAAAACCATTTTTCAAATAGAGCTTTAATGGAACAAGCGCATAACCTGCTTCCTTTGTTTCACCAATTAACTTACTAATTTCACGTTTATGTAATAGCAGTGTCCGTGTTCTTAATGGGTCGTGGTTAAAACGATTTCCCTGCTCATAGGGGCTGACGTGCATCCCGAATAGAATGGCTTCTCCATTTTGGATCCGTGCATAGGAATCCTTTAGATTTACTTTTCCGGCCCGAATCGATTTGATTTCTGTTCCCTGCAAGACAATTCCAGCTTCGTAGGTTTCTTCAATAAAATAGTCATGGTAAGCCTTTTTGTTTTGGGCAACCACTTTTCCTTCACCTTTTGGCATTTTTCTCACCTCGTCTTAAAATTTATTTTAGCAGAATATAGAAGCTACTACAATTGAAAGAGAGCCCCACATGGAAGGCTCCCTTAACGCTATCATTTATTTTTACGCTTTGTACTTTTGTTTTTTGGCACATTATCATAAAATTTACGTTTCTTCTTCACTTTATTACCTTGACTGCTGCCGCCTTCAGACTTTGCATTGGAATTGCCGCCTTGACCACGACCGCCGCCGCCTTGCTGTTTATTCCTCCGTGGCTTCTTGGTATCGCTGCCCGTACTGAAAACCTTTGGTGTTTCCGATCGTTCGCGACGCGGTGTACCCTTCATGCCCACAATTTCAAAATCAATCGCACGTTCTTCTTTATTGACTTTTACTACTCGAATGGTAATTTCATCGCCGATCCGGAACACATTTCCGGTTCGTTCGCCAATCATCGCGAGGTGGCGCTCATCGTAACGATAGTAATCATCCGTCATATAGCTGACATGGACGAGGCCTTCAATCGTATTGGGCAGCTCCACAAACATTCCAAAATTGGTGACAGAGCTGATAATGCCGTCATACTCCTCGCCAATCTTGTCTTCCATGTACTCTGCTTTCTTCAAATCGTCCGTTTCTCGTTCGGCATCCACCGAGCGTCGCTCCATTTTTGAAGAATGATCCGCAATTTCAGGTAAGCGAGCATTCCATTTTTCCTGAGTGGTTGAATCCAGCTTTCCTTCGATTAAGTAGGTCCGGATTAAACGATGAACAATTGTATCCGGATAACGGCGAATCGGCGAAGTAAAATGGGTATAGAACTCTGTTGATAAACCAAAATGTCCAAGACTTTCTGGATCATATTTGGCCTGTTGCATCGAACGAAGCATAACCTTCGAAACAACCATTTCCTCAGGCTTTCCTTGAACCTCTTCAATAATCTCCTGAAGAGCCTTAGGGTGGACATCATTTGCTGTCCCTTTTACAATGTAGCCGAAATTGGTGATAAACTCGAAAAATCTACGTAGTTTATCCTCCTTCGGATCCTCGTGAATACGGTAAATAAACGGAACTTCCATCCAGTGAAAGTGCTCTGCCACGGTTTCATTGGCGGCAAGCATAAACTCTTCAATTAATCGTTCAGCCACCGACCGCTCACGAAGCACGACATCGGTCGGCTTTCCATCTTCATCAACTAGGACCTTTGATTCCTTAAAATCAAAGTCGATAGCTCCCCGCTTCATCCGTTTGTTTCGTAAGATAGCGGCCAGCTCTTCCATCATTTCGAACATGGGTACAAGCGGTTCGTATCTAGCTCGCGTTTCTTCATCATGTTCAGCAAGAATCATATTTACAGCATGATAGGTCATCCGTTCGGTTGTCTTAATTACACTTTGAAAAATTTCATGCGAAACAACGGCGCCCTCTGAGGTAATTTCCATTTCGCAAGATAGTACCAAGCGGTCTACCTTCGGATTTAAGGAACAGATTCCATTCGATAAGCGATGGGGAATCATCGGGATGACTCGGTCGACTAAATACACACTCGTAGCCCGTTCTTCCGCTTCCAGGTCAATTGGCGTGCCTTCTTTTACATAATAGCTAACATCTGCGATATGAACGCCAAGCTTATAGTTGCCGTTCTCAAGTCTTGTTACAGTTACTGCATCATCAAGGTCTTTGGCATCGGCCCCATCAATCGTGACAATCGTTTCATTTCGAAGATCGCGGCGATTGGCTAATTCACTTTCATCAATGGTGTCAGGCACCTCGTTGGCTTGTTTTAACACCTCGTCTGGGAAGGCCATTGGTAAGCCGTGCTTATGTATGACTGAAAGGATGTCCACACCCGGGTCGTTTTTGTGTCCGAGAATGGTAATGACTTCGCCCTCTGCACTTTTTCGCCCTTCTGGATACGTAACCAGCTTAACAACAACCTTATGTCCCTCGACTGCCCCTTTGGACGCTGCCTTTGGAATAAAAATATCACTCGCAAATTTTTTATCATCCGGAATGACAAAGCCAAAGCTTTTGCTTTCTACATACGTTCCGACAATTTGCTGCACACCGCGTTCAATGATGCGGATAATACTTCCTTCCCGGCGCTGCCCCGCGCTTTCAGAAGAAACACGCGCTAAAACGATATCACCATGCATGGCTGTGTTGGTTTCATTTGGCGGGATAAAAATATCATCCATCCCTGGCTCATCTGGTGCGACAAAGGCAAATCCTTTCGCATGACCGATGAGCTTTCCGCGGATTAAGTTCATTTTCTCCGGAAGTCCGTAACGGTTGCTTCGCGTTCTGACAACTAAGCCCTTTTCCTCCATTTGCACGAGTGCTTTCACAAACTCCTTAAAATCACTAGAATCCTGGATGCCAAAGGCAGTTTCAAGTTCCTGCACGGTTAATGGTTTGTATGCTTCATCCTTCATATATTGTAAAACCTTATCAATATGCTTTTGTATATTATCTTCCAAACTAATCCTCCTTTGTGGGTGCTTTATTAATCGCGCCAGTCGAGCTTTTCTAAAAAGGTATAGACATCCTCATGCAATTGTTCCCGTTCTTTGTCGAGCGTGATCACATGACCGGATTCTTCATACCATTTCAGTTCTTTCACAACTGATTCGATTTCATTGTAAATAATGTTGGCACTTTCTGTGTTTATCATTTTGTCATGACGCGCCTGAACGACAAACGTGGGCGCATAAATCATATCCACATTTTCACGCACATCTGCGATCAATGCCTGTAAGGCCTTTAACGTTTGCATTGGTGTTTTCTTAAACTCATTCATTTCCATTTCTATTTGCTCGTCTGTTTTTCCTTCACGTTTTTTAAATTCACGGGCATAATCGAGAATTCCTTCGTACATGACCTCTTCACTTTTTATATGCATCGGTGCGCACATCGGTATAATGGCTTTTATAGGTACAGTGTAACCCAATTTCAAGGAAAATACGCCCCCAAGTGATAATCCAGCCACGGCTATATCTGAGTGACCTTGATTTTTTAAAAACTCATATCCATTTATCACATCCTGCCACCAATCCGATGGTCCTGTATGAACAAGCTCTTCGGGTGGAACTCCATGACCCTTATAGTGTGGAGCATGACAAGTATAGCCTTTTTTTTCTAAAAAACGTCCTAGCATGCGAACATCCGCTGAATTTCCGGTAAAGCCATGCAAGAGGAGTATAGCTCTTTTTCCTCCTTTGAAAGTAAATGGCTTAGGTATAACAACTTTCATGATAAAAACTCCCTTAATATCAATTCATTTAGTTTAGTTTTAACAAAGCAAGGGTGAACATTCCAGAAAAAAGCTTATGTTTTTATAAAACAAACAAAAAACCTGGCGCTTGAGGCCAGGTTTGAGTGTAAATAATTAGATTTTAAAGTAAGTTACTGCGATAGAAAGCAGGATAAATAATACTGCTAATACAATCGTAATACGATGTAGAATCAAGTCAAGTCCTCTTGCTTTTTGCTTGCCGAATAGTGATTCAGCACCACCTGAAATGGCACCTGATAATCCAGCGCTTTTACCTGATTGAAGTATAACAACACCAATAAGTCCGATACTTACAATTACTAATAAGATTACAACTAATGTATGCATAAAGGCCACCTCCTGTTAGACGTACAATTCACAGTATATTAAATTTACCACATATTGTCCCTTTAAACAATAGTCGTGATTGTGTCTTATGGAATGATTAAAAAGGCACACATCCGAAAATGTGTGCCTTTGATATCGTGAAAAATTATTTGCTTAGGTTATAGAATGTTTTCTTCCCTAAGTATTGAGCTGTTTCACCTAATTGGTCTTCAATGCGAAGCAATTGGTTGTATTTTGCGACACGATCTGTACGAGATGGCGCACCAGTCTTGATTTGACCAGCATTTGTAGCAACAGCGATGTCAGCAATGGTGTTGTCTTCTGTTTCACCAGAACGGTGAGAGATAACAGCAGTGTACCCAGCACGTTTTGCCATTTCAATCGCATCAAATGTTTCAGTAAGGGTACCAATTTGGTTAACTTTGATCAGGATGGAGTTACCGATTCCTTTTTCAATCCCCTCTGCAAGTTTACGTGTATTGGTAACAAATAAATCATCACCAACTAATTGAACTTTTTTACCAAGGCGTTCAGTTAAAAGCTTGTGACCTTCCCAGTCATTTTCATCCAAACCGTCTTCGATTGAAACGATTGGGTATTTAGATGACAGTTCTTCGTACCAATCAACCATTTCTGCAGAAGTCTTCACAACGCCTTCGCCAGCAAGATGGTATTTTCCATCTTCCTTGTTGTAAAACTCAGAAGATGCAGCATCCATTGCAAGCATAACTTCTTCACCTGGCTTGTAGCCAGCTTTTTCGATTGCTTCAACAATGGTTTGAAGAGCTTCTTCATTTGATCCTAGGTTTGGAGCGAAACCACCTTCGTCACCAACTGCTGTGTTAAGGCCTTTGCCTTTAAGAACAGATTTTAACGTATGGAAAATTTCTGCACCCATACGAAGCGCTTCTTTAAAGTTTGGAGCACCAACAGGCATAATCATGAATTCTTGAATATCTACGTTGTTATCAGCATGTTCCCCGCCGTTAACAATGTTCATCATTGGCACTGGAAGCTGCTTCGAATTGAAACCGCCAAGGTATTGATATAAAGGAATATCTAAGTAATTAGCTGCCGCATGAGCAACTGCCATGGATACACCTAGGATTGCGTTTGCACCTAGTTTACCTTTGTTTTCTGTTCCATCAAGTTCGATTAAAGCTTGATCAACAGAAACTTGGTCAAGAACGCTGAATTCTTCGCCAACAAGATGTGGAGCGATAATTTCATTTACGTTGTCCACTGCTTTTAGAACACCTTTACCAAGGTAACGTTCTTTGTCTCCGTCACGTAGTTCAACAGCTTCATATTCACCAGTAGAAGCACCACTTGGAACCATTGCGCGGCCAAAGGCACCTGATTCAGTAAATACTTCAACTTCAACAGTTGGGTTACCACGGGAATCTAATACTTCACGAGCATATACGTCTGCAATAAATGGCATTTAAAAATCTCTCCTTAAAAATTAAATTGTTTTTCGTTTACTTTATTAATGATGTCCCAGTCATTTCGGCTGGCTGATTAAGACCTAATAAGTCTAACATAGTTGGCGCTAAATCCCCAAGTATTCCACCGTCACGCAATTGAATTCCTTGTTTTGTCACAATTACCGGCACTGGATTTGTCGTATGTGCTGTCATTGGCTCACCTTCAGGTGTGATCACTTCATCAGCATTCCCATGGTCAGCGGTGATAATAACAGATCCGCCTTTTTCAAGAATTAGATCAACTATTTTTCCAAGACACTCATCGACAGTCTCAATTGCTTTAATTGTTGGCTCAAGCATACCTGAATGCCCTACCATGTCTGGATTCGCGAAGTTCAGTAAAATGGCATCAAACTTGTCCTCCTGAATTTCTTTAAGGAGTGCGTCAGTCACTTCGTAAGCACTCATTTCAGGTTGAAGATCATAGGTTGCTACCTTTGGAGAGTTGATTAAAATCCGCTCTTCGCCAGGGAACTTCTCTTCACGTCCGCCGCTCATAAAGAACGTGACATGCGGGTATTTCTCGGTTTCAGCAATTCTCAATTGCTTCATATTATTTTGCGATAAGACTTCACCTAGGGTGTTGTCTAAGTTCGTCGGTTTAAAGGCGACATATCCATCCACAGATTCACTGAAGTGGGTTAAGCACACGAAGAATAAATCTTTCGGATGCTTCGTCCCGCGGTCAAAGGAGCGGAAGTCTTCATTTGTAAATGTATTAGAAATCTGAATTGCCCGGTCCGGACGGAAGTTATAGAAAATAACAGCATCATTGTCCTGAATCGTTGCAACTGGCTGGCCATCTTCTTTTGTGATGACAGATGGGATGACGAATTCGTCAAAAATCCCATGAGAATAAGAATCCTCAACCACTTCTAATGGATTCGTATAGGCAGGGCCATCACCATAGACCATGGAACGGTAAGATTTCTCGACACGCTCCCAGCGCTTATCACGGTCCATAGAGTAGTATCTCCCTGAAATCGTAGCAAATTCACCCACACCGTATTCCTTCATTTTATCCAGTGTCTGTTGAATAAATTTAGCTGCTGTTTTCTGACCGACATCACGGCCGTCAAGGAATGCATGCACGTATACCTTTTCGACGCCTTCTTCTTTTGCCAGTTTCAGCAGAGCAAACATATGTTGAATATGGCTGTGAACACCGCCGTCTGACAATAATCCGAATAAATGAAGGGCTGTTCCATTTTTCTTCACGTGCTCCATTGCACCTGTAAAGGTTTCATTTTTTTCAAATTCACCTTCACGAATGGCAATATTCACTCGTGTTAAGCTTTGGTAAACAATTCGACCGGCACCAATGTTCAAGTGACCCACCTCTGAGTTACCCATTTGGCCTTCTGGAAGACCGACTGCCTCACCTGAAGCTGTTAAATGAGAATGTGGATACTCGCTCCAAAACCGATCAAAATTAGGTTTTTTCGATTGTGCGACCGCATTCCCTTTTGTTTCGCCCCTGCATCCAAAACCATCAAGGATGATGAGAGCAACTGGAGATTTACTCATAGCTGCCTGCCTCCAGTAATTGTAAGAAGGATTGTGCTTCAAGGCTGGCTCCGCCTACTAATGCACCATCAATATCTGGTTGTGCCATGTATTCTTTAATATTTTCTGGTTTGACACTGCCGCCATATTGAATTCTTACCGCATCGGCTACGTCTTGCGAGAATTGTTGTGCAACTACTTGACGGATATGGGCACAAACTTCATTTGCATCAGCTGAAGTGGAAGATTTACCAGTTCCAATCGCCCAAATCGGTTCGTAGGCAATGACCGTTTGCTTCACTTGATCGTCTGTTAAACCAGTTAATGCTTTCGCCACTTGGTCTCCAACTAATTGGTTCGTTTCACCTTTTTCACGCTGTTCTAGTGTTTCACCACAGCATACGATCGGAGTTAAATTATATTTGAAGGCTGCAAGTGCTTTCTTGTTTACAGATTCATCTGTTTCATTAAACATTTCCCGGCGTTCTGAGTGTCCGATAATGACATATTGAACTTCAAGGTCAACAAGTGCTTTCGGGCTGATTTCGCCTGTAAATGCTCCGCTTTCTTCAAAGTGCATGTTTTGAGCTCCAATTTTCACATTGCTACCTTGTGTTACTTCGACAAGACTTTGTAAAAATAAAGCAGGCGCACAAATAACGGATTCCATTTTTTCTGGAGTTGGTACAAGTCCTTTTACTTCCTCTGCAAAGCTTTTTGCTTCAGAAAGTGTTTTGTTCATTTTCCAGTTACCTGCAATGATTGGTTTACGCATACTGGCACATCCTTTCATGATTAAAGCGCAAGCGCCCGTTTAGCGGCGTATGGACTGGAGCGCTTCGACTGAGATAAAGGAAACACGGAGAGCGACAGCGATCCGATGTTGACTTATCGTAGGGAGAAGAGCGATGTCCACTAGACGCTGGGTGCTGGAGCTAGATAGTCTTCTTCATTCAAAACTTATACTTTCTTTCTAATAAAAATTATTTATCGTTCAAAGCCACTACACCTGGAAGTGCTTTGCCTTCCATAAATTCAAGGGAAGCGCCGCCTCCTGTAGAGATGTGGCTCATTTTGTCTGCTAAATTGAATTTTTCAACAGCTGCTGCTGAGTCTCCGCCGCCAATAACTGAATATGTACCTTCTGCTTCAGCAAGTGCTTCGGCCACCGCTTTAGTGCCGTTAGCAAACTTATCAATTTCAAATACACCCATTGGTCCATTCCAAATCACTAGTTTTGATTTTTGAATGACGTCACGATAGATCTCAGCAGTTTTCGGTCCAATATCAAGTGCTTCCCAATCAGCAGGAATTTCCTCAATCGCAACTACTTTGGAATTAGCGTCTGCAGAGAAATCATCTGCAACTACAGCATCCACAGGCATATAGAAATTAACACCCTTTGCCTTAGCTTTTTCAATAAAGGATTTTGCAAGATCAATTTTGTCTGCTTCAAGCAGTGATTTTCCCACTTCATGGCCCTGTGCTTTGACAAATGTATAAGCAAGACCGCCGCCAATAATTAAGTTATCGACTAATTCTAAAAGATTTTCAATAACACCAATCTTGTCCTTTACTTTGGCTCCACCGATGATCGCTGTAAATGGGCGTTCCGGATTAGAAAGTGCTTTACCAAGTACATCGAGTTCTTTTTCCATTAAAAGACCTGAAACAGCTGGCAGAATATGAGCAATACCTTCAGTTGAAGCATGGGCACGGTGTGCTGCACCAAATGCATCATTTACATAAACATCAGCTAACTCGGCAAATGATTTCGCCAACTCAGGATCATTCTTTTCCTCGCCAGGATAGAAACGGACATTTTCAAGCAGAAGGACATCGCCTTCCGTCATTGTTTCAATCAACGCGTTTACAGAATCACCATAGGCTTCATCTGCCTTCTTCACGTCTTTACCAAGCAGTTCAGATAGTCTGACACCGGCTGGGGTTAAGCGCATTTCTTCGACTACTTTTCCTTTTGGACGGCCGAAGTGGCTGGCTAAAATCACCTTCGCACCTTGTTCCACTAAGTATTGAATCGTTGGCAATGCTGCACGAATCCGCGTGTCGTCCGTAATTTGACCATCCTGCATAGGTACGTTAAAATCCACTCGGCAAAATACGCGTTTACCTTTTACATCGACATCTTTGAGAGTTTTCTTATTCATAAAGGACCTCCGAAAGTTTGGTATGAAAAAATGAATTATCTAAAATCAGTAAAAAAGGGGAGGGGGGCATATACTCCCCGCTCCCCTTTGGAAAACCTTTGTAATGTTCAACTTCTTATGATTGAAAACCAATCATCGTCCGTTCCGATATATTAAAGTCCTTTTTGTGCAAGGTAGTCAACAAGGTCAACAACGCGGTTAGAGTAACCAACTTCGTTATCGTACCAAGATAATACTTTTACCATGTTGCCTTCAAGAACCATTGTTGATAATGCATCGATTGTCGAAGAAACTTTAGCTCCGTTGTAATCAGTAGAAACTAATGGAAGTTCGCTGTATGCTAGAATACCTTTTAATGGGCCTTCAGCAGCTGCTTTTAATGCAGAGTTAACTTCATCAGCTGTTACTTCTCTGTCTAATTCTGCTACTAAGTCAACTACAGAAACGTTCGGTGTTGGAACGCGAATAGCCATACCGTTTAATTTACCCTTAAGTTCTGGTAAAACAAGCGCAACTGCTTTTGCAGCACCAGTTGAAGTTGGAATCATGTTTTCAGCTGCTGCTCGTGCACGACGGTAGTCTTTGTGCGGCAAGTCAAGAATTTGTTGGTCATTTGTGTATGAGTGAATTGTTGTCATCATACCGCGTTTGATTCCAAAAGTATCATTTAATACTTTTGCAAACGGTGCTAGACAGTTTGTAGTACAAGAAGCGTTTGAAATAACATGGTGGTTATTTGCATCATATTTGTCTTCGTTAACACCCATTACGATTGTGATATCTTCGTTAGATGCTGGTGCAGAGATAATTACTTTTTTAGCGCCTGCTTCAAGATGTTTCGCAGCATCTTCACGTTTTGTGAAACGGCCAGTTGATTCAACAACTACGTCCACGCCAAGATCGCCCCAGCCTAATTGTGCAGGATCGCGTTCTGCAAGAACTTTCACTTTGTGTCCGCCAACTACTAGGTATTCGCCATCAACAGTAACATCTTCTTGTAGAGTCCCGTGAACAGTGTCATATTTTAGAAGATGTGCAAGCATATTTGCATCAGTTAAGTCATTAATTGCAACGATTTCCACATTGCTATTTCCTAAAGCCGCACGAAATACGTTACGACCGATACGTCCAAATCCATTAATACCAACTTTTACTGACATGATAAATTTCCTCCTTTAATTGGGTAAGGATGTTTTTTATTTTAAAAAGGATTTACCCTTTTAATAACTGTCTCGCTGCACCTTCATCTGTGATTAAAATCGTCGATGCTGGTGCTTGTTTTAAGTATGCCTTGATGGCCTTAGCCTTGGAATTCCCGCCTGCAACCGCGATGACATTAGGAATGCCAACCAAATCTTCTAACTGCAGGCCAATCGTAAATACCTTGTGAACAATTTCGCCTTGTTCATTAAAATAATAGCCAAAAGCTTCACCCACAGCTTTGCTGCTTTCAAGCATACTTAGAATCTCAGGATTGGTTTTTCGCCGTTCAGCCATTGTGATAGCATCTCCAATTCCATGAAGAACCATGCTAGCTGATTTAATTAGTTTTAATACTTCATGAATGTCAGGATCTCTGATAAGCGATTCGTAGATATCTGTACTGACTTGATCAGGAACATAGAACACTCGATGTTTGGATTGGGTGTTTCTGGACATAATCGAACAAATCGTATTTGCCTGATTTTGAACATCCTCGCCTACTCCGCCTCTTGCTGGTACAAACAGTAATTCCTTTTGGGTAAGCTCTGGTGATAGTCTTTCTGCGATAGCAGCCATCGTTGAACCGCCAGTTACAGCAATGATATTTTTTCCGCTGAGAAGCTTTTTCATGCAAATAGCACTTGCCTTGCCAAGCTCACCTTTCACCATGGGCGATTCATCACTGTCGCCAGGTACAATGACGACCTTTTTAATGCCCAGCTTGTGCTTCAATTCCAACTCCATCACATCAATACCCTTTAACTCACGCATAAAGCCTTCCAAGTCTTCAAGCAAATTTTTCCCTTCAGGTGTTAAACTCATTCCCACATTATTTGTGTAGATTAAATTTTGCTCCCTTAGGAAATCAACTTCACCGCGAAGGACTCTTTCGGTATACCCGAGACTGACTGCTAAACTCCGTCTTCCTACCGGCTGCATAAAACCAATGTACCTTAGGATAGAATATCTCTTCTGTAAGACCTGCAGGAGGTCGGGTAATAATTTTTTTTGGATATCGATTAATGACTGCATGAATCTCATGCTCCTTTATTATATGTAGTTGGTCCTAAAATGTCCACCATAGACATATTATGTCCCGCTACATTCAAAAAAAATCACCCCTGCTACATTTTTCATTGTAACAGGAGTGAAAAGCTATTTCAACTATTAAAATTGGCTTTTTTTTCATGCAAACGGTTACTTATGTCAAATTTGTTAATTACACCGAATCCTGCTTCTACTCCATCAATATAAACAACTGGGATCATTAAACCATATTGTTCGGTTAATTCATCACTGGATTCAATATCAATTTCTTCTAAGGTAAACTCCGAGTCTTTGTTTAGTTCCAGAAGTGTAGACCTTGCCTTGTCACATAGCGGGCAGCTTCTCCTTGTATATAATGTGATTGTTGTTTGATCCATCATTTTTGTTCCTTTCATTCAAACCTTTTTCTTTTCGAAGAGGAGGGAATTCCCAATTGATCCCGGTATTTAGCAATCGTCCTTCTTGAAACCACCATACCTTCCTCTATTTTTAAATGTTCGACAATTTCTTGATCAGAAAGCGGTTTTTGTTTATTCTCTTTTTCTATTAAAGTCGCAATTTTCTTCTTTACCTGTGTGGAAGATGTATTTTCATCATCCGAAACGGTTTGTATGGTACTTGTAAAAAATGTTTTCAACGCGAACGTCCCAATCGGTGTTTGCACATACTTTTCCCGGACTGCTCGGCTGACGGTGGATTCATGGATATCAAGTTCTCCAGCAACTTCCTTCATCGTCATCGGCACTAAGTATTGTGACCCTTTTTGGAAAAATGAAGCCTGTTTTTCAATTATTTTTGCTACAACCCTTGTCAGCGTCTCTTTACGCTGTTCAATGCTTTTTTGGATCCACTGGTAATCCTGGAGTTTATCCTGTAGAAAGCGGCTTACCTGTTGGTCTTGGTCTTTGAATTTATGATAATACTGCTCATTGAGGCTAATCCTTGGCAGCGATTCATCAGACATCCGTACGGTTAGTCCCTCGCTTGATTGCTCAACGATTGCATCTGGGATAATATAAGTGGTTGCTTCTTTTCCTAAAATGGCCCCAGGCTTAGGATTCAATGTTTGAATTTGATCGTAAACATCTTGTATATCCTTAAGGGTTACCTTTAGTTCTTTAGCAATTTTCTTCCACTTCTTTTCGGCGAATGGAATGAAATGATCGCCGATTATGTTTTGTGCTAGTTCGTTATCTGGATTTAGATAATAAATTTGCATCAATAGGCACTCTTGAAGGTTCCTTGCCCCGATGCCTGCTGGCTCTAGTGTTTGGATAATGGCCAAGCATTCTTCAACTGAATCTTCCATTACCCTTAGGTTTTGGGCGATTTCGCTAAGGTCCCCAAGAAAGTAACCGTTTTCATCTAAATTTTGGATAAGATGGCGTATTACACTTAATTGTTCCACCGATAGGTTCGTTATTTTTAATTGAGACAGTAAATAATCTTCAAGCGAAAATGGTTTGTCAGCTATTTGATCAATCCAGTCCTTTTCCGCTTTTTGGTGTTTGCGACGATTACGGTCAATGAGCGGATTCATTGGCTTGATATTGCTATTTTCAACCTGCAATAGGGGATTTTCAAGTGCCTTATCTTCTAAAAAAGCAGTTAACTCATGGGCAGAGTACTGCAACAATGCAATGGCCTGAGATAGCTCCTGTGTCATCGCCAATTTTAATGTTTGCTGCTGCCATAAACCGGCCTTCAAGTTCATTCGTATCCCCCCTGTTTTCTATTTTACACGAAAGAGGGAATTTCGGGAATGAAAAATGATATTCGATATGTATGTGACTCTTTTAGTTTTGGCTTAGTGGTTTTATTTTTATTTGGATCGATTTTTTGGTTTTGTGCCGATTCCGGGTGGTTTTGTGCAGATTTCATTGTGTTTTGTGCCATTTTCACAAAGTTTTGTGCCATTTTGAATGAGTTTTATTTTTAGAGGGTTTTGTACAATTAGCCATTTATTGGAAGTGTTGATTCAAATATTTCAATGAGTTTTCTGTAAATTTCTACGCCACGCCATAAGTAATTTTTAACTTCTTGGGATTTAGCAACTTGGGAGAACCCCATTGTTAATGATTTACTTAATTGAATCTTTTTCAAATCCCAATAAATATTACTTAACTCAAGACAGTTTAACGGTCTTTTTCCACCAAGTATTCCTTCCATAAAATTCTGCTTTTCAATGAACTCATATTTATTTCCAGGATTGATAAATGGTGGTCTATTACATTATTATTCCTTCCTCAAAAGGATACCTAATGCCTTTAGATGTAACCCTAGACATTTTTTTAGTACCTGTTAGCACCTATTGCTTCGCTAACTCATCCCTGTCAGAAGTCATTGGAGGCTGTTCTAACCATCCATTTTTAATCAGAATGTTTGCACCATCCTCAGCGAACTTTGCTATTTCAGCAGAAAGCCTGACATAGTGCAGACCTAAATCTCTTCTTGGACTCATTGCCATACTTGTAGCATAGAACCCTATACTTAGGGCAATGAGTGATGTAGTATAAAACATCATTAGTTTATCTGAAAAGGTATACGTTGTTGATTCTGTTACTTCGGTATCCCAAGTCATAGGAACAGGAAGGTCGTCCTCTTTTAGAATAGTGCCAAAGATTTCACAATGCTTTTTGGCAATTTCCTTACCCCTAATCAAATATTCAGCAACCTTTTTCGACTGAGCAACTTGACTAAATCCTATTAAGGTAGCCACTCCAAAAGCATTTCTTTGAAAATTAGCAAAAAGATTTGTAATTTCTGTACCTGTTAAAGGTCTTTTTTCTCCAAAAAATCCCTTAAGGAAACTTTGTCTTTTAACAAAATCAATATCATCTGGAATTGGTAAATATGGAGACCTAATATAAAGTCCCTTAGATAATAAGAGTTCCTTTACAACTCTGAGAAATCTAGTCAGTTGTGAAATACACTCATTAAAATAACTATAGATATCTGCCCTAACAGATAATGAAAGATACATACTATAACCTTGCAGGGCAATCTGTGCCGCTTGATGGAGGTAATGCAAAGTATATGAATCTGAGTACAATCTAGGAGCGGATACATCTGCATCCTCGTTAAGTTTAAACCCATATGGTATAGGATACCTTTCTTTATTGAATATTTCAGTTAGTGTTTTAAGATTTCCTTGAGCAATATCAAAAGCCTGTTCGATTAATGGTCTAATCTCTTCATCCTCCACTTTGGCTAAAAAGTATTTAAACTTACTTGAAATAGCAGTATCATTGATATAAGAAGCCCAGAGAGATGTAATCTCTGCAGATGTAAGCCTCACATGGTTTCCTTTGTCCATAAACTAACCTCCATATATACAAACATTCCTTTTTAGTACAAATATCCCCAATATTTACTAAACTATGTAATTGTCTTGAATTACTCAATAAACCGCAGATAAACTCTGAAGCTTTCTGAAAGTCTTTAGAAGGTTGTTCCTGCTGTTAAACCAGTTTTTCCAAACGTTTGTGCTAACTGATTTTCTTCTCGACATAATAATGCCCTCCATTGCGTGTTATTCGTTGCGTGGTACTCACGAATGAAAAGCACCCAAACAAAAAAGTTCCTATGCTTGTACAAAACTCATACAAACATAGGAACTCATTGATTTTATGATGCGCTCGGCAGGAATCGAACCTGCATTTCAAGCTTCGGAGGCTTGCGTGCTATCCGTTGCACCACGAGCGCTAAATTGTTGCGACTTACATATTATATGCCAGGTTCCGTCACATTGCAAGCAAAGAATTGTTTAAAATAGTCAGAAATGGTTATGCTGAATTAGGGAAAGTTGTCGAACATTTTTAAAGAGGTATTGTTTGACCTTTATTGACCATCAGTGTATGATAACTATACATATTACTTTTATCTTTACAATCAAAGGAGGAAGAAAAATGAATTTGATCCCTACAGTTATTGAACAAACAAACCGGGGCGAGCGTGCTTATGACATTTATTCCCGTCTGTTAAAAGACCGGATTATTATGCTTGGTAGTGCGATCGATGACCATGTGGCTAACAGCATTGTTGCACAATTATTATTCCTTGAAGCGGATAACCCTGAAAAAGATATTTCTTTATATATCAACAGCCCAGGCGGCAGCATCACCGCAGGTATGGCTATTTTTGATACAATGCAATTCATCAAACCAAAGGTACAAACTATTTGTATCGGTATGGCTGCATCCATGGGTGCATTCTTACTGGCAGCAGGTGAAAAAGGCAAGCGTTATGCGCTTCCAAATGCTGAAGTCATGATTCATCAGCCACTAGGCGGTGCACAAGGACAAGCAACTGAAATCGAAATTGCTGCAAAGCGTATCCTTTTCCTTCGCGAAAAATTAAATGGAATTTTAGCAGAACGGACTGGACAGTCGCTTGAAGTAATCAGCAAAGATACAGACCGCGACAACTTCATGACAGCAGAACGTGCAAAAGAATATGGTCTAATCGACCATATCATCACTCGTAATTTAATCGAAGATGAGAAAAATAAAAACAAATAAGTACAAAGAAGCAATCGGCATCCAGCCGGTTGCTTTTTTTTGCTAATAACCAAAAAAGGCCGGTTCCAATTGGCTCCGGTCCTCTTTCAGATCAATGTTCTTTTTGGATAAAATCAGCTAACGCTTCAATAGCAGATGCTTCATCATCGCCATCTGCTACTATATCAATCATGACACCTGAGCCAACAGCCAAGCTCATTAAGCCCATTATGCTCTTTGCATTTACTTTCTTGCCATCCTTCTCAAGGAAAATATCCGCAGAAAATCGGTTGGCTTCCTGAACAAAAAGAGCCGCAGGTCGTGCTTGAAGACCCGTTTTTAATTTTACTTCCACTTGTTTCACTAACATTACACAATTCCTCCTCATGGTTTTTTTACTCTATTTTTCTTGGAGCTTTGTACATAATTATTATCTTCAGGTAAGTCTTCACTCGATACATGTTATGTCTTTCACATGTTATCTTATACCTATATTATTGTACTATAGGATAATCTACTCTCGAGTAACCATATCCCCTGCACGCAATTTCTCAGCAATCGCATCAATTTTTCTCAAGCGATGATTAATCCCTGATTTACTGATCGCACCACCGGAAACCATTTCCCCCAATTCCTTAAGGGTCACGTCCGTATAATTCAAACGGAGTTCTGCAATTTCTCTCAATTTTTCTGGTAAAATTTGCAGCCCGACCGTTGCATTGATGTAGCGGATATTCTCGACCTGCCGAATCGAAGCACCGATCGTTTTATTAAGGTTTGCGGTCTCACAGTTTACGAGACGATTGACTGAATTCCTCATATCTCGAACAATCCTTACGTCTTCGAAGCGAAGAAGGGCATTATGGGCACCTGCAACATTTAAAAACTCGGTAATCTTTTCCGCTTCTTTTAAATAGTTGATATAACCTTTTTTGCGCTCGAGAGTTTTGCTATTTAGTCCAAATGTATTCATCAATTCGCATAAAGAGTCATTATGTTCTTTATAGAGCGAAAAAATTTCCAAATGATACGAAGATGTTTCCGGGTTATTGACGGAACCGCCAGCTAGAAATGCACCGCGTAGATAAGAACGCTTACAACATTTCTTTTTTACAAGCTCTGGTGAAATATCATGGATGATGGTAAAACCCTCACCAATAATTTTTGTATCCTCGAGAATTTCTTTAGCCAGATGGGATAATCGGACAATGTAGACGTTGTTCTTTTTCAGACGCATCTTTTTCCGAACAAGCAATTCTACCTGGACATCGTAACTCTTTTTTAATAATGTGTAGATTCTTCTGGCAATCGCAGCATTTTCGGTTTGAATATCAACAACTAACTTACGATTTGAGAATGAAAGGGAACCATTCATCCGGATTAAAGCGGATAGTTCTGCTTGAATGCAGCACGTTTTCACTTCCAAGTTAGTTAATTCTTTTTTCGTTTCCGAAGCGAAAGACATCCCTTCACCCCCCTTAAAAAAACAAAGCGTTTTTAGTAAGTACTATATTTACGTTTCATAACGCTTTTTGGTTTCAATTAAAAGCAAATTATATAAAATTTTTGCAACCTTTTTCGGATCATGTCTTAGCGCACCATTTTCCTGATAAGCGATGTCCGCGTGAACAACTTCTAGTCCTAATTCAAAAAGGCGCGGCAGATCATATAGAACAGGGTCAGCCAGTTCTTCATTATATCGGAGCTGAATATCCTGTGGTATCTCTTCATTATTTACAAGAATCGTATTAATAAAAGCACAGCTCATATGATCATATAAGGCCTTTACATGATCGCTCGCTGTAAAGCCATGGGTTTCCCCAGCCTGGGTCATCAAATTACAAATATACACCTTTTTGGCGTGTGACTGGCACAGCTCATCCCCGATTCTTGGAACGAGCAGGTTTGGCAGAATACTTGTATATAGGCTCCCTGGCCCAATGATGATTAAATCAGCCTGACGGATGGCTTGAATCGCCTCTGGTAAGGGACGAATATTTTCCGGCGTCATAAACACTTTTTTAATTCTCTTACCCGAGTATGGAATTTTTGATTCCCCTGAGACAATCGTTCCGTCTTCCATTTCAGCATGAAGGACGACACTCTGATTTGCTGCAGGCAGGACTTTACCATGAACATTTAAGATCTTACTCATTTCCTGGATCGCGTGGACAAAATTACCCGTGATTGAGGTCATTGCAGCCAAGATTAAATTTCCAAGCGAGTGTCCGGAAAGCTCATTCGATGTTTTAAACCGATGTTGAAACATTTCTTCAACGAGCGGTTCGACATCTGATAAGGATGCTAACACATTACGAATATCTCCAGGAGGTGGAATATGCAAGTCTTCACGCAAGCGTCCTGAACTGCCGCCGTCATCCGCGACTGTCACAATGGCGGTAATCTCCACAGGAAACTGTTTTAATCCACGCAATAAAACTGGCAATCCTGTTCCCCCGCCAATGACGACAATTCGAGGCTGTCCGTAAATGCTCATGTTGTTTTTTCCTTTCTCCTCTCAATGTCACGATGGGATATACATGTCTTATAGTCTTGTTGGAAAAATTTACCTAGATGTTCAGCAAGCGTCACTGAACGGTGCTGTCCGCCTGTACATCCAATCGCAATCACTAACTGCGCTTTTCCTTCTCTTTTATAATGAGGCAGCATGAAAGAAAGCAGGTCGGTTACTTTTTCCAAAAACTTATGTGTTTCATTCCACTTTAATACATAACTGGAAACATCCTCATCAAGCCCAGTTTTAGGTCTCATATGCTCGATATAATGAGGATTTGGTAAGAAACGCACATCAAACACAAGGTCCGCATCAATAGGAATTCCATACTTAAAGCCAAATGACATGACATTGACAGTAAAGAGTGATTGTTTATTCGCCGTAAATTCCGTTAATATTTTCTCACGAAGTTCCCGCGGTTTCATCTGGGAAGTATTGTAAATCAATTGAGCCCTGCCTTTCAGTTCTTCAAGAAGTTCACGCTCAAGCGTAATTCCTTCAAGCGGCAGGCCTGTCGGTGCTAACGGATGCGACCGCCTTGTCTCTTTATATCTGCGCACTAATGTTGAATCATCCGCATCTAAAAATAAGATCTGCGGGGCCACCCATGAAGTTTCTGCCAGTTCATCCAATGCTTTAAATAGATGATCAAAGAATTCTCTCCCTCGCAGGTCCATAACAAGGGCAACTTTATTCATTTTATTCCCGGATTCCTTCATAAGTTCGAGGAATTTTGGAAGCAATGTTGGAGGCAAATTATCGACACAGAAGAAACCTAAATCTTCAAAACTTTGAATGGCTACAGTTTTTCCTGCACCAGACATTCCAGTAATTATCACCATTTGAATGTCACTTGCAGCACCGGTACTCATTATTAATTCCCCCTATTAGTTAGCTTGGATCTAATCGATAACTGATTAGTTGAAAGTCTTTTGTATAAGTAAAAGTACCGTAAATAATTCCTTTTCCATGAATCATATAATCAAGAATATGATAATCGCCAGCAGCCATTGGCAAATTTTTCAATTGATCAATCATTTGCCATTCAAGTTTACCTTCCTCAGATTCATCTAAATCGATGCCGTCCGCATCAGTTGCTACAAACGTAAACATCATCCACTCGGAAAGAAGCTGGTCGTTTTCTTTCATAATCATTGTAAAAATCCCTTTTAGCTGTGGATTTTTCAAATAGATTCCCGTTTCTTCACGATATTCCCTGATGCAAGAGTCTCGAACCGATTCGCCCGGCTCCATTTTCCCACCAGGAGCAACCCACCAGCCGCGGCGTGGTTTTTGCAGCAGCAATATTTTTTCGTCTCTTATCAATACACAATTGGTGACACGCTGCACAACATTCACCCTCTTAATAAAGCATACATGTTTTTAGCAGTCTTCGAAAAAGCATTCGCTTGTCCTTTTTGAAAAGGACCTTTTCATAGTCTACTCGAATTACAAAAGAACCCTCTATAACTTTAAATTCATTCTTTTTATTATACTATTTTTAGGATACAGCCACAATGAATACAAATTTGATATTTCTTTAATTATTATTATAGTTTGTCACTATTGCTAACATACTTTTTATTAATATACTTACGAGCAGATCCGCCTAAAAAAATAGCACAGGCTACGGGCCTGTGCATGAAAGAAATATATTTTTTAAAGGGGGTCAATTACTGCTTTTATCATACCCTAACAATATTTCACTACTGTTACAAGAAAATTAAAACAGAGTTACGTTTTTGTAAAAACAATGGAAGATTTTTTAGCTTCTGCTTTTTTGTTTTAATTCTTCTTTAAGCTCCTCAACAAAATGCTGGGCACTTTGAGCAGCAATACTTCCATCTCCCGTTGCAGTCACAATCTGGCGTAACGTTTTTTCTCGAATATCACCAGCTGCAAAAATTCCCGGTACCTTCGTTTCCATGCGGTCATTTGTTTCGATATAGCCATTTTCATTGGTAATTCCTAGGCTTGTAAATGGTTTCGATAATGGAACCATGCCGATATAAATAAAGACTCCGTCAGCCGGTAATACTTGCTCTTCGCCATTCTCTGTGGAAACCAATGTCACACTTCCCACTTTGCCATCTTTGTCATTAATCGACTTAATCGTGTGATTCCAAATAAAATCCACTTTCTCATTGGCAAAAGCACGGTCCTGGAGGATTTTTTGGGCACGAAGCTCAGCACGGCGATGAACGATAGTTACTTTGGAAGCGAAACGGGTTAAATAAACCCCTTCTTCAACGGCAGAGTCCCCGCCGCCAATCACATAAAGCTCTTTTCCTTTAAAGAAGGCCCCATCACATACAGCACAATAGGATACACCGCGGCCGCCCAGTTCTTTTTCACCTGGAACACCAATTTTCTTATACTCTGCACCCGTAGTAATGATAACTGCGTAAGCTTTATATTGTTTTGACCCGGCAACGACGATTTTATAGTCGCCGTGATCAATGATTTCCTTAATATCGCCATAAGCATATTCTGCGCCAAACTTTTTCGCATGTTCGAACATCTTTGTTGATAAATCCGGACCTAAAATACTTTCAAAGCCAGGATAATTTTCAACGTCCTCTGTATTGGCCATCTGCCCGCCCGGCATCCCGCGCTCAATCATTAGTGTCGAAAGGTTCGCGCGAGATGTATAAACAGCCGCTGTCATCCCCGCAGGGCCAGCACCGGCAATAATGACGTCATAAATTTTTTCTTCAGACATATTTTGTCACTCCTTATATATAAAAAAATACGATTAAGTATATTGTTCCCTTACTTAATCGTATATAACAATCGTTTTATCGTCCACCAATATGCTTAATTCAAATAGCTATTCACTATTTTTACATATTTGCCAATCGTTGCTGTGGAAATCCCATAGCGTTCAGCAACTTCTTGCTGGGATACCTTTTCACTGCGCAGCTTGTGCCACATATACTCAACTGCGCCAGCCCAGGCACGTTTATTTTTCAAACGAAGCTTAGCTTTGGAAACCTCGACATACACGGAAAACCACATGAGGTATAACCCAGCCTCAATGGTGCCAATTGGTTGATGGGTTTCATAAAAAAGCTCGGCAATTTCTTGTGCATCCGAAGTCATGGTTGGTTTTCCCGATCTGATTAACGAGATATAATCCTTTTCCAAGGCCGTAAATTTCTGGTTTTTAAAAAGCCGTTTAGAGGTGATAATTTCCTCTTTTTTACTTGAAACGGTCGTTAGGAAAAGGGCAAATAAGCGCTCTTCTACATAGTCGCTTTCAAGCTTTTGAAAAATAGAACCGGAAAGGTCCTCAAAACCATTAGCTGATGCGTTTTCTTTATTCCATGGTTCAGAGCCTTCTTTGTCAGGACTAAGGTCCAGCACCTTTTTCCAGATGCTTTTTGCAAAATTTTCATGGCCTGTGAAATAGGCCGAATAAGAAAGCCAATAATAATACGGACCATCGCCATCAAAGCCATGTTTATATAATTTTTTCAGCCATAAATAGGCAAGTTCATATTCACCAACCAAAGCAAACGAGGCACCCAGCTTAAATTGCTGTTCACTAAGAAGCGGTTGAATTTTCTTCAATGTTGCAATCAACCCAGCCACATTCTTTGATTGGCCCTGATAATGAGCAAATACAAGTCTGTTACAAAGAGCATGGAGATTTCCTGGATTTCGCTCCAACACATCGTCTAAGATGGATTCCGCCTTTTCTGTTTTGCCTAGATAGAAATAAGCGAGCGCCAAGTTATTGTATGCCGACCAGTACTCCGGATAATCTTTGACCACATCATTTAACAGCTCAATTGCTTTTGGAAAGTAACCTGACTCCAGCAGGTCACGAGCTTGTTCTTGTTTGACAATCAGGTCATCCTGCGGATAAAGTTCATCCTCAAGATCCTCTGACTCAAATGTTAATACATCAAGCAAATCATCTGTATCTTCGCTAAAATCACCATCTGGATCTAGCTCTAAATACAGCTTGGCGTGGTGATAAGCATCTTTAAAAAATCCCAAATGGGCATAATTATTCGCCAAAAAGTAATGGCATTCCACCATTTCTTGATCTAGTTCTTCAAGGATGAGGTGCAAGAGCCGGTTGGAATTTTCAAACTCGCCAAGTTCTGTTGACACGATCGCCAACTGGCATATAATCATCGGTTCACCCGGCTCAAGCTGCATCGCTCGCCCAAGATATTTTTTTGCCTTTATAAAATCACGTCGATGGAATGCCTTTAAACCCTTCGTGAAATAATATTCCCCCGTAGGAACAAATGAAAGTAATTTTCCCATATGCATTCTTGCTTTCGCGTCTTTACCCATGAAGTCCTCCACATTTTTAACATAACTAATGTAGTATACCACATCATGGAGTTGTTCGAGAAGGGATTGTAATGGGGGAGTTTCGGATTGTTTTAGAAAGATATGGCGAAATGGAAATGTTTTTACAATTTCCGTCGAATTCTTCTAACTTTTGTATAATTATCGGTGCGTTTTGTAAAATAAGCTCTCAGTTTTGTATAATAGTAGCCTAATTTGTAAAATTAATCTTCAGTTTTGTTCAATGCAGTATTAAATAAAAAAACCGGTCTATTTACGACCGGTCCTTGTGTCTTTCCTCTAATGTTCTCAAAATATCTTTGAATGGGAGGCCTTGTTCCACCAGCAATACCTGTAAGTGATAAAGCAAATCTGCCGCTTCCCATCTTAGCTCCTCAGGGTCACGGTTTTTAGCAGCGATAATTACTTCGGCCGCTTCTTCACCGACTTTTTTCAAAATCTTATCGACGCCTTTTTCAAAAAGATAGGTTGTGTATGCCCCTTCTGGCCGCTCACGTTCACGTTCGACGATCACTTTTTCAAGCGATTGCAGGATCTGATAATCGGCCAAGCTCGAAGACCCCTTAAATCCGCGTTCAGAAAAACAACTCACCGCACCCGTATGGCAGGCAGGACCTTTGGGATATACAAGCACTAATAATGCATCTTGATCACAGTCATAGTTGATGCTGACAACCGTTTGCGTATTGCCGCTTGTCGCTCCTTTATGCCATAATTCCTGACGAGAACGGCTGAAAAACCAGGTTTCACCCGTTTCAATTGTTTTCGCGAGTGATTCCTCGTTCATATATGCGAGCGTTAATACTTCTTTCGTTCCCGCATCCTGGATAATTGCCGGCACTAACCCTTTTTCATCAAATCGTACATTCATCGAACCGTCACTCCTTTTTCCCGTAAATAGGATTTTACTTCATGAACAGAAGTCTCTTTATAGTGAAAAATAGAAGCAGCAAGGCCAGCGTCTGCCTTCCCAGCGCTAAATGCTTCCTCAAAGTGTTCCGAATTCCCTGCTCCGCCCGAAGCGATGACTGGAATCGGAACGGCTTCACTAACCGCCTTTGTCAGTTCTAGATCAAATCCATTTTTCTCGCCGTCACTGTCCATACTTGTTAATAGAATTTCACCTGCTCCAAGCTCGGCTGCTTCCTTTGCCCACTCAACCACTAGTTTGTCTGTAGGAGTCCGGCCGCCGTGCGTAAACACACGCCATGTCCCAATTTCTTCATCAAATTTCGCATCAATCGCTACGACGATACATTGCGAACCGAAGTAACTGGCACCTTCTTTAATGACCTCTGGATTCAAGACGGCAGCTGTGTTCAGTGACACTTTATCTGCCCCGGCCCGAAGAATTCTCTTCATATCTTCCAAGGCATTGATTCCCCCGCCAACCGTAAACGGAATCGCCAGCTCGGAAGCGACAGCTTTCACTACTTCCACCATCGTTTTTCTTCCTTCAACCGATGCTGAGATATCTAGGAAAACAAGCTCGTCTGCACCTTGCTGGTCGTAAAATCGTGCCAATTCAACCGGGTCCCCCGCATCCCGCAGCTGGACAAATTGAATGCCTTTTACCACTCGACCGTCCTTTACATCAAGGCAGGGAATGATTCGTTTTGTTAATGTCATATACTCTCACCTTCCAATGCCTCTTTTTGCAGGGAATACTATGTAAACTCCTGTGTTATACTCCTGCCAGTTCCAATGCTTCTTTCAGAGTAAAACGATTTTCGTATAGCGCCTTACCTACAATTGCACCGCTTATGCCGTTTTTCGCTATCTCCTTTAAATCTGCAAGACTGCTTACCCCGCCAGAGGCAATGACATTTTTTCCAGTTACTTCTGCCATTTCACATACAGCTGCTATATTCGGACCTGCAAGTGTCCCATCTGTGGCAATATCGGTAAAAATAAACGTCTCTGCGCCTGCTTCTGCAAAGCGCTTGCCAAGATCGACCGCCTTTAGTTCTGAGGTATCCAGCCATCCGTGTGTGGCGACATAGCCATTTTTCGCATCAATGCCAACCGCAATTTTTCCACCGTATTTCTTTATCATTTCAATTGCAAACTCCGGATTCGATACAGCAATGCTTCCGATGATGACCCGATCCACTCCATTTTCAAGGTAGTGAACGATGTCCTCTTCCGAACGAATCCCGCCGCCAATTTGAATTTTTACATCAAGTTTGTTTGCCGCTTCAATCACGAACCGGTCATTAACCCGCTTGCCATTCTTTGCCCCGTCAAGGTCCACCATGTGGATCCAATCTGCGCCGTCAGCGGCAAAACTCTTAGCCATATCAAACGGCGAGTTCCCGTAAATCGTTTCTTGATCATAGTCCCCTTGGAGGAGACGGACGCAATTGCCGCCCCGCATATCAATTGCCGGATATATTGTTAAACTCATCGGACTGCCTTCCTTTCCTCCACCATTTGTAAAAAATTATCTAGAAGGGCCATCCCTAGCTTGCTGCTTTTTTCTGGATGAAATTGCATCCCCATCACATTGTCTCTGCCAACAACTGCTGAAACTTGTTCGTGGTAATCCGCCTTTGCCAGTAAAACATCGCTGTTTTTTGCATCCACATAATAGGAATGGACGAAATACACATAATCCTCTTCTACATTTTTTAACAGAGGTGAGTTGTTAACAAATTCAAGCCGGTTCCAGCCCATGTGAGGAACCTTGTAAGTCGCTCCCTCTGATGTTCGGCCTGGAAAGCGGCGAACACTTCCTCGTAACAATCCTAACCCTTTCGTTAGACCATTTTCCTCACTTTGCTCAAACAACAGCTGCATCCCAAGGCAGATACCGAGGAGCGGTTTACCCGTTGCCACAAATTCCTTGATCGTCTCCTCTGGCAAGCGTTCCATCGCATCACGAAAGGAACCCACCCCAGGAAGAATCAATCCATCAGCTTGAAGTAATTCCTTCTTATTGGCGGAAATAAAATAATCAGCACCTAGTCGCTCAAGTGCTTTACTCACGCTAAACAAATTCCCCATCCCATAATCAACAATGCCAATCATCGAAAACATCCCTTTCCTGGTGCCTCTTCATGGTGCCTGACACCCAAATTTCTTGCCTTCTGTTTGATGGTGCCTTCATGGTGCCTGACACCAAGGTTTTTATAACATCCCTTTTGTCGATGGCACGCCTTTGATGCGTGGGTCGATGGTCGTTGCTTCGTCTAGGGCACGTCCGAGTGCTTTAAAGACGGCTTCGATCATATGGTGTGTATTTTGTCCGTAATGTACGATAACATGAAGATTCATCCGAGCTTCTAATGCAAGCTTCCATAAAAATTCATGAACAAGCTCGGTGTCAAAGGTGCCCACTTTTTGTCCTGGAAACTCGGCACGCATTTCGAGATGCGGACGATTACTGAGATCGACGACTACCTGTGCTAAAGCTTCATCCATCGGTACAAAGGCATTCCCGTAGCGCTTAATGCCGCGCTTGTCCCCCAGTGCTTCACGAAGCGCCTGCCCTAAACAAATGCCAATATCTTCTGTTGTATGGTGATCGTCTACTTCTGTATCACCATTCGCATTAACTGTAAGGTTGAATTGCCCGTGCTTTGTGAATAAATCAAGCATATGCGTCATGAATGGGACACCCGTTTCAAGATTGGACTGTCCGTCACCATCTACTTCTAATTTCAATTGTATTTGCGTTTCATTTGTATTTCGTTCAACACTTGCGATTCTTTCCACGAACGGGACCTCCTTATTTTATGAAAGCTATAACTTTCCGTCATTTTTTAAACGAATTTCCACTGCTCTCGCATGGGCCTCTAGCCCTTCCATCCGGGCGAACTCAGCAATTTTTGCACCATTCTCGGTTAAAGCCTTTTCACTGTAGATAATCACGCTCGATTTCTTTTGAAAATCGTCCACATTTAGTGGACTGGAAAAGCGAGCGGTTCCGTTTGTCGGCAGAACATGATTGGGACCTGCAAAATAGTCTCCCACGGGTTCAGAGCTGTAACGACCAATAAAGATCGCTCCTGCGTGACGAATTTTCCCAAGCAACTCAATGGCATTTTCTGTGATGACTTCTAAGTGTTCCGGTGCTAACTGGTTTACAGTTTCGACCGCTTCGTCCATATCTGCTGTTACGTAAATCGCACCATAGTCGGCAACCGAGCGGGCGGCAATGTCTTTTCGCGGCAGAAGTTCTAGCTGCTTTTCGACTTCCAAAGCAACAGCTTCAGCTAAAGTAAGCGATGGAGTCACGAGAACACTACAGGCACGTGGGTCATGCTCCGCTTGTGATAGCAGGTCAGCCGCCAATTCGTCCGCCTTTGCCGTGTCATCTGCCAAGATGGCAATCTCACTTGGACCGGCGATCATATCGATGTCCACATCCCCGAAAACTTCTCGTTTTGCCAGCGCCACAAAGATATTTCCCGGACCGGTAATTTTATCAACGGAGCGAATCGATTCTGTTCCATAGGCGAGTGCCGCAATTGCCTGAGCCCCGCCAACCTTATAGATTTCTTCGACGCCGGCTTCCTTTGCAGCCACAAGTACCGCTGCTGGCAATTGACCTTGGTCATCAGGAGGTGATACCATCACAATCCGTTTCACACCAGCGACTTTCGCCGGAATCACATTCATTAGGACGGATGATGGATAGGCAGCTGTTCCACCTGGCACATACACGCCAACCGAATCAAGCGGCGTTATTTTTTGACCAAGAACGGTTCCATTTTCTTCGGTGGTCATCCATGATGGCCGGAGCTGCTTTTCATGAAAAGCTCGAATATTTTCCGCTGCTTCCTGGACAATCGAGATAAACCGCCGATCGATCTGCTGATAGGCTGCCTCGATTTCTTTGTCTGTTACGGAAAAAGAAGATAAGTCCACACGGTCGAACTTTTCGGTATACTCTCTTAACGCTTCGTCACCGCGAGTGCGAATCTCCGCAATAATTTTTTTGACAACATCCTGCTGTTCTGAGGTACCCGCTTCAATCGAACGTTTAATCGAAATCAGTTCACTCACTTTTAGTATTTTCATGTTAATAATCCCCCACTGAAACTACTTCACTAAGTCGTGTCACTAAATCGTCGATCTGATTGTCTTTGATCCGATAGCTGACAGGATTGACGATCAGCCGCGATGTTACATCGACAATTCTCTCGTACTCGATAAGACCGTTTTCCCTCATCGTCCGCCCAGTCGACACAATATCGACGATTCGATCTGATAAACCAATGATTGGGGCCAGTTCGATCGAGCCATTTAATTTAATAATCTCGACTTGTTCCCCCTGCTCACGAAAATAAGCCTCGGCCACATTCGGATATTTAGTGGCCACTCTCGGTGCAACATCATTCATTTTCGTATCGGGAAGACCCGCTACTGCCAAATAACAGTCGCTGATGCGTAAATCGAGGAGTTCATAAACATCTCGCTCTTCCTCAAGCAATACATCCTTGCCGGCAATACCAATATCAGCAACGCCATGCTCGACATAGGTTGGAACGTCTGTCGGTTTCGCTAAGATAAACCTTAGTCCCTCATTTTCAACCTCAATAATTAATTTTCGGGAATCATCGAATTCCGGCGGAAGCTGATAACCAGCTTTCCTAAGCAGGTCGGCTGCTTCTTCAAATATTCGCCCCTTCGGCATCGCAATCGTTAGTACATTATTCATCGGCACGCCCTCCTAATAAGTAGGTAGTATCCGCAAATTTCTTTGTATAGGCATCAAGATTTTTGACACCATTGATATCCTGAAGCACTGTCCGCTTTCCTTGTTGATGCATTTTTTCGGCTAATTGAAAGGCTTCTCTTCGTTGCTCCTGGCTGAAAAAGATGCAGGTCACTGTGTTTTCGATATCATAGCTTCCGAGTGCCTCTAAAAGTCGATCAAGGTGAACCCCAAACCCGGTCGCACTTGCTTTTTTTCCAAATTTCTCTATTAAGCTATATCGACCGCCATTCCCAATTGGAAAGCCAACCTTCCCTGCGTATACTTCAAATAAAATACCAGAATAGTAGCTCATATGGCTGACGATGGTTAAATCAAATTTGACCTGATCCTGTACACCGTAATCATTTATACAATCCCATAATTCCTTTAGTTGTAAAATAGCTTGCTTACCTTTTTCATTTTCTATTAGGTCGAGTGCTGTTCCAATTATTTCCACTCCACCTCTAAGGTCAAGGAACTGCAGAAGTCTCTGCTTATCAATCGATGATAGCGATAAGGAATTCACATGCTCGCGGTAGCCGACATAATTTTTTTCATAGAGAAATCTTCTTAACGAATCGGCTCGCTCATCTGTGCCGAGGATTTGTAAAAATAATTCCTGGGCAAAGCCAATATGGCCGATAGATACTTGGAACTCCGATAATCCTGCTTTTTTCAATGAAGAAATAAGTAATGATATGACCTCTCCATCACAAGAAACCGTTTCGTCATTCAAGCATTCTACACCGATTTGCTCAAACTCAGCAGGCCGGCCGCCTTCACGTTGCTGCGCCCGGAAAACGTTCGCAGAGTATGCTAACCGAAGCGGCATGTCATCCTGCAATAGTTTCGATGCTGCTACTCTGGCAATTGGTGCTGTCATATCAGGCCTCAAAACGAGTGTATGGCCCTCTTTGTCAAGCAATCTAAACAGCTGGGCATCCTGAATGGCTGATGCGGCTCCAACGGTTTCATAGTATTCCAGTGTAGGTGTTTCAATAAATTGGCAGCCCCAAAGTTTGATCGTATCCTCCATTAAGGTCCGAACACGATGTTTCTTTTCATATAACTCCGGTAGCGTGTCTCTCATGCCTAAAGGCTTTTCAAACATAAACAAGCGACTCATCATGCTCATCCTTTATCGTTAGATTACTTTGTTTTTATATTGCATATTTTCTAAATGCTTTAGTCTGCTAATGTGATAATGAATTAAAGTATTTTTAGTTTACCTCTAGGGAACCTTTTCGTCAATGAAATTTTGAAGGAATTGACCAAATCTAGATAGTTTACCCGCCAAACTCTGATTGAATTCCGCCAAAACTCAGAAAATTTTTGTTATAGCTTTGGAATTCGATTTGACTCGGAGGAGATTACCGCCAAAGTTTGAGGGATTTCCGCCAAACTTGGATAGGATTCCGCCAAAACTCAGAAAATTTTTGTTATAGCTTTGGAATTCGTTCGAACTAGGCGGGGATTCCGCCAAACTTTAGTGGATTTCCGCCAACAAGACCAGGAATTCCGCCAATTTCCTGAGTTATTCCGCGAAAGAGTAATTTTAATAGTAAGTTTACTACAAAAAAGCCTGGTTGCGAAAACCAGACTTCAAAAATTCTTCCTAATTATTTTTGACTATAATAAAGAAGCACCCCTGAAAAATTTCAGAGGCACTTCAGAGTACTACGCTAGTTTTTTACCAGAACTTTGAATTACTTTTAACAAGAGTAACGGAAGTAGCGTTGCTTGTATTCCCAGCTGCATCCGTTGCAGTGAAGGTTAAGACTTTTCCATGTGTTTGAGCTGATTTAAATGAAATAGTGAATACTCCATCTTTATCAGCAACCGCACTGCCTAGCATTGTTTTTCCTTCAAAAACTTTAACCGTTGAACCAGCCTCTGACTTTCCAGTAACGTTCTTTGCAGGGGCAATGATTTGTCCAACTTGCGGCGCGTTAGGTGCCACATTATCAATCAAAATTCTACCTTCAATTTGTGCTGAAATTGGTCCGGTAAAGGACTTTACATAATCAATAAACGCGTCTATATCAGTCATCTTTGTGACGCGATCCGTTCCTTGTTTTAGAACAACAAAACCATCACCGCCGTCAGCCATGAAGTTGTTGACCGTAACAGAATAAACTTTATTAGGATCAACTTTTGAACCATTTGGAAGGTTAATATCGAGCACCTTTTCCCCAAGCGGTAAATTATTAGTCCAAGTATACTTTAATCCTGAAATTTGCATGATACGATTTCTGTCTGCTGCATACTGTTGATTTAATAATGTTCTTACTTGCTCACCAGTAAGGTTCATTGTCACGATATCATTCCCGAATGGCTGGATGGCGAAAAGGTCGCCCCAAGTGATTGGACCCGCCTTTTTAATTTCATCACGGATACCGCCAACGTTCATAAAGGCAAAATCGGTGTTTGTAGCTGCTTTCATACCATCAGCAATCAGGTTACCAAGTGCCGTTTCTCCGTCTGCATTTGCAGTCCGAGAAATCGGTGTTGCTGCCTCGCCAACTATTTGTCCTGTGATTGGGGCAATATCTGCCTGATATTTATCAAGCTCTGCTTTGATTTGTGTATCTGGAGTAATCGCATCTCTGAAGGTGGATGCAATTTCAGCTTGTTTCTCGACAATATCTTGTGTGACTGGGTCAATGGTCAAATCAACATCAGAAAATGCTGTACCATAAGAATAGGATTGAACTAACAATTTACCATCAACCGTTGAGTTCAGATACCTATGATCGTGTGCACCATAGATAACGTCAACTTCATCATCAATCGCTTTGGCCATATCGACAACTTTACCGGTTGGAATGTCTCCATTTGTTGCTGAAGTTCCAGGATCATGGGCAAGAACCACGATAGATTCTACACCTTTGCCTTTTAATTCTGCCGCATATTTATTGACTGCTTCAACTTCATCTGTGAATTTAACGCCTGCGACACCGCTTGCCGTAACGATACTTGGTGTTTCTGTTGTAACGACACCGATGAAGCCAATCTTTACGCCATCCACTTCTTTGATTGCATATGGCGGTAAAATTAATCCGCCTGTTTTTTCATCCTCCACGTTGGCAACAACATATTGGAAGTCGGCTCCTTCAAATTCACCATACTTGTCAACCGTTTTTGGATGGGCACCACCATTGATTAAACGCTTCATTTCTGTTACGCCTTCATCAAATTCATGGTTACCGATTGTACCAATGTCCATACCGATTTCGTTCATAAAACGGATGGTTGGCTCATCTTGTAATAGCGCAGAAACTGGACGGCTTGCCCCTACTAAATCTCCAGCTTGTACCATTAAGGTATTAGCGGGGTTAGTTGCTTCTCTTTGTTTTAGGTAAGCAGCTAAGTATTCAATACCGCCGACTTCACGGTTAGACACTTTAGTTGTATAGTCTAATTGTCCATGGAAGTCATTGATTCCTAATAATTGAACGTGAACGTTTTGGTCTAATTCAAATAACTCGTATCCTGCTTTGGTTGTTGATGCTCCGAGGTCTTTTACCTCTGGTTGTTGTCCAAGGTATGCCGTAGCATCCGGTGTAGAGTGGAATACTAATTTTGCAACCCCGCCAACAGGAGCAATCTTCCAGTTGTTGTCCGCTACAGGGTTGATTGTACCCTTTGAACTAATATAATCCATAAGGATTTGACGGTTTTCGAATGGAGAATCAACTACCACTTTAGCATTCTTCAATTCAGCTAGACCGCCGCTTCCGCCCGCACGATAGTTATTCGTTGCAACGATGAATTTTTGGTCCATCTGAACAGGTGTTCCATCCAACATCCTTAAGTTAACAACGCGCTCGCCTTTTGGCTTGGTTACATCAATTTCGTATTTAACACCGTCAATGACATCATAATTGTAAGGACGGAAATCATAATCAAGTAAATCCTGATTTCCTGCTTTATTCGGGTCAATCGTATTGAATTGTTTTGCTGATTCTTCGATCCATCTCTTCACTTGATCTCCTGTTACTTCAACCGCTTTTAAGGTGTTATCAAATAAATACAAATCAGCTGCACTCTTGATTGTTACGTCACCTTTAGCAATATTCGTGTAGTCAGCTACACCGCCGCGGCCGCCCTTAAACGGTGCTGCCGCAGATAAGACTGGATAATCCTTATATTCTGTATTCCCAATCGCTTGTTTCACGTAATCCATTTGCGCATTGTTAACAATTTGTGTGGAAGCATCATCCATTACACGTGTGAAGAAACTGTGCATCGGAATCTCCGTCGTACCGATTTTTCCACGTACATACGCAAGTGTTTGGTCATGGATAGCTTGTGTATCACTTACAATTGTCGCGTCTGAAGCTGTATCAGCCGTAACGGCACGGTTAACCGATTTAGAATTGGCCTTATCAACAGTCCACTTGCCATTTGTATCCTGAACAAGCGCTAAGTCAAGCACACCAAGGTTATTTCCCCAGAAGCCTGCTTCAACAGCTTGAACATCATTGATTTTACCATTTGTGTTATCGATTCCAGTCTTGCCGTTAAATGATGCATCTCCAGGGAAGATTACATGAGCATGTCCGAAAAGCATGGCATCAATGCCAGGTACTTTTGTTAAATCGTATACGGCATTCTCTGCTGCTTCTTGGCCTTCCGCAGCGATATCACAGCCAGAGTGTGCAATTGCTACAATTATATCTGCTCCTTCCGCCTTCATTTGCGGGATAAATTTTTTAGCTTGTGAAACAATATCTTTTGTAACGACATGACCTGTTAGGTTATCTTTATCCCACTGCATAATTTGCGGTGGAGCGAAGCCGATTACCCCAACCTTAATGACATGTTCATTCCTGGCCTCATCCTTAATCGTTTTATTGACGATTTTATAAGGAGTGAAGTAGTTAACATCATTATCAGGATTGGAATCATGATCATCTTTATATATATTGGCGTTTACAATCGGAAATTGTACTTCTTCCTGAACATCTTTTAAGTAGTCTAAACCATAATTAAATTCATGGTTACCCACAATCCCTGCATCATATTTTAAATAGTTCATTGCTGTGTAAATAGGATGAGTATCATTTGGGCCAAGTTTATTTACTTTTGCTACATAACTTGCCAATGGATTTCCTTGAATCGTATCACCCGCATCGAATAGCATGGAGTTGTCAACTTCAGTTCTAGCTTGATGGATTAATGTCGCTGTTTTAGCTAATCCATAATTCGTAACTGGTGCATCTTTGAAATAATCATATGGTAAAACATTAGAATGTAGGTCAGTAGTTTCTAAGATTCGTAGAGTCGCTGTGTTTCCGGAAGCAGCCTTTACATTATAAGGTATTGCGGGCGAGACAATAGTACTAAGTATCAAAGCTGTGGCAGCCAATTTGCTTAATTTACTAATATCTTTCTTTTTCTTCATACGCTTTATCACCTATCCCTTTGGATTATTCTTTCTACTAAGAACACAGGCCACGAGATTATGTACAGGTCATCCTCTCCTTTTCTAAAGATCCCGACAAAAAACGGCAAATTTTTAATAGAAATGTAAACTATTAAAAATTTGCCGATACCTATTCTATGAACAGGGACTGAACCTTTTCGTATAGATGCACTACTATTATAAGGTTCTGCATCAAGACCAAAAACGTGCCTTAAATACTGTTTTTTTGAAGTATTTTAAAAATAGCAAAAAAAACCTAGTCGGAATTGACCAGGTTCATCTACTTTCTATAAATCGGGTCTTCTGCCCAACGCTTTTCTAGTTCTTCTTTCGTGTAAATAAGTCGCATCGGATTCCCGCCAACAAAACATCCAGGAGGAACGTCCTTATGAACTAAAGTTCCGGCCGAGACAATCGCCCCATCACCAATCGTCACGCCTGGAAGTATTGTCGAATTTGCACCGATCATCACTTCACTGCCAATAACAACCGGACCAAGCCGGTATTCTTTAATTAAATACTCATGCGCAAGAATGGTCGTGTTATAGCCGATAACGGTATTGCGGCCGACGCTGATTTTTTCTGGGAACATGACATCCAGCATAACCATTAAGGCAAAGGAGGTCTGCTCGCCCACTTTAAGGCCCAAAAAAACACGATAGAGCCAATTCTTCATCCTCAAGAATGGCGTATAGCGTGCCAGTTGGATCACAATAAAATTTCTGACAACCTTCCAAAAAGGCACAGTCTTGTAGACGTGCCATAAGGAATTTGCCCCTTCAACAGGGTAGCGGGTCGTATTTCTCACTCATTTCACTCCCCGAGAATGGTTAATAAGTCAGCCATGTTCTCTAGAATATAATCTGGTTCGTACTTTGCAATATACTCTCTACCTTTAATCGACCACGCACAGCCAGCCGTTACAGTCCCAGCATTTTTGCCTGCTAAAATATCGTGGTAATTATCGCCGACCATCATCGTCTCTTCAGGCGAAGAATTCAGCTGTTCTAATGCTTTAAATATCGGTTCTGGATCAGGCTTGGTCTTGCTGACATGTTCGTAAGCAACAATCACCTCAAAGAATGGTTCAAGGTTCATCAAACGTAGACCCTTCATTGTCACATCATGACGTTTCGTCGTTACAACTCCGAGCTTATACCCTTTTTCTTTTAAGGTCCGAATCGTTTCCGTGACACCGATAAATTCCTTCACTAGCCTATCATGATTGGCAATGTTAAAGGTGCGGTATTCTAAAATCATTTCCTCGACCTGATCAGGGTCAATACTGCCAAACGCCTCGTGCAGCGTAGGTCCGAGAAATGGCAGGACATCCTCACGCTGGTACTTGCTTGGGTAGTATTTTTCCAGTGTGTGCAGGTACGTCGTAATAATCAATTCATTCGTATCAATTAATGTTCCGTCTAAATCAAATAGAATTGTAGTAATTTTGTTAGTCATAGGTTGCTTCCTTTCTTTTCACAAGCCCCGAGCGTTTCCAAATCGTACCGACAATTAAGGTTAACACTATTGCAACACCGATCCGGATGAGAAACAACGGCAAGACCGGAATCCCAAGCGGAATAAAGATTAACGTATCCTCGACAACCGCATGGCAGGCCATTAGAAAAATAAATGCCAAGGTTATATCCTTTTTGCTGACTCCATCTTCATTAACTGCCTGAATCATCACACCGGCACCATAGGCTAAGCCGAACAACAGACCGGCTGCCATCGTGGTCGAAGTGTTTTCCTGCATGCCTAAGGTTTTGGTAACTGGAGCCATCGTTTTTGAAAACTTATATAACCATTGTAAGTCTTTTAAGATTTGAATCACGATCATAAGCGGAATGACGATCATGGCCACCTGCAATATGCCCAGCCCTGCTTTTTGAATGGCTTCGAGGAGAATTCCGCCGACTCCCACTGCAGGTTCAGCACTCTGCTCAATAAATCCATATTTAGCAGTTTCTCCGCCTCCATGCCAGACAAGATTAATAACGGCTCCAGAAAGCAGGGCAAGTCCTGGTCTTGTGACGAGAACAATCCACAGCTTTACACCGGCTTTCATCGCAACGCCTGATTCAATAAATAAATTATGAGAAAACGACAGCATTACTGCTAAAATAAACACTTCTTTTACCGAAAAATCAAGCGTTAAAATTGCTCCAATCGCCGCATAAAGGTTGAGAAAATTCCCAAGTACAAGCGGAATGGCCGCATCCCCTGACAAGCCGATCAGCTTCATAAGCGGGGAAATCACTTTAATGATCCATGGCAGTACGGGTGTATACTGCAGCACGGCTACAATCAGGGTCACAGGAAAGATAACTTTTCCCAATGTCCATGTTGTCTTTAAGCCAACCAGCAACCCCTTTTTCAATGAATTAAATAGCATTTCCCCCATACTCTCCTTTAATAATTCCTGTTAGAGATTCTCTTGATCTAAATAACGTCTCTCCGAAATCTGCTTTGTTCGACGATAAATGAGAATAGCTAGTGCACCAATCACTAATGCAATCGAAATCGTTTGCGCCATCCGAAGACTTCCAAGCATTAAACTATCGGTCCGTAAGCCTTCGATGAAAAAGCGGCCGATCGAATACCAAATCACATAGGTTAGGAACAGTTCCCCGCGCCGGAAATTGACTCTACGTAAGAAAATTAATAGGAAAAAGCCTGCAAAGTCCCAGAGAGATTCATAAAGGAACGTTGGATGATAGTAGGTTCCGTTAATATACATTTGATCAATTATAAATGTAGGCAAGTGTAAGTTTTCTAGGAAAGTTCTTGTTACTTCTCCACCATGGGCTTCCTGGTTCATGAAATTACCCCAGCGGCCAATCGCCTGTCCGAGAATAATACTTGGTGCGGCAATGTCAGCAATCTTCCAGAAAGATAGGCCGCGTTTTTTGGAAAACACATAGGCGGTCAGGACGGAGCCAATTAATGCACCGTGAATGGCGATGCCTCCATTCCAAATTTGCGGGATATCCGCCGGATGTTTGACATAATAATCCCATTCAAAAATCACATAATAAATTCGGGCTGAAATAATCGCAATCGGAATGGCCCATAGCATTAAATCTGCGAACGTGTCTTTATCAAGTCCCCGCAGGTTTCCTTCCCTAATAGCAAGGTACAAGGCAAGTGCCAGGCCTGAACCAATGATAATCCCATACCAATGCACCGAAATAGGCCCAAGTGTAAAGGCAATCGGATTTAGCGGTTGAATTGTTTCGTTCATCTCTCTATCTCCTTTTCCCTTTTAAATCTCTTCATCATGGTCACCGTCTTCAATGACATCGGACAAGCGCTCGGTAAATTGTTGAGCTGCATTCACACCCATTCTTTTCAGACGGAAATTCATGGCCGCTACTTCAATAATAACAGCGAGATTTCGTCCCGGACGAACGGGGATGGTTAACTTAGGTACATCCGTGTCGATAATTTTCATTGTCTCTTCATCCAAACCAAGACGGTCATACTGTTTTTTGGAGTCCCAAATTTCTAAATTCATAACGAGAGTGATGCGTTTATGACTGCGGACCGCACCTGCACCGAACAGAGTCATCACATTGATAATCCCTAAACCGCGGATTTCTAGTAGATGCTCGATTAAATCCGGAGACGTTCCAACTAAAGTATCCTGGTCTTCCTGACGAATTTCCACGCAATCGTCCGCGATGAGACGATGACCGCGCTTGACTAATTCTAATGCGGTTTCACTTTTACCAACACCGCTTTTTCCGGTAATTAACACACCAATCCCATAAACATCCACTAAGACACCATGGACAGCCGTCGTTGGCGCCAGCTTGCTCTCTAAGTAATTGGTTAGCCGGCTGGAGAAACGGGTCGTTTTCATGCCCACACGTAGAACAGGAACTGATTCACGCTCTGATGCTTCAATTAGCTCTATCGGTACCTCAATATCTCTTGTGACAATAATCGCTGGAGTGATATCGGTGCATAAACGTTCCATTCTTGAAATCCGTTCGTTTTCGGAAAGCATTTCAAAAAATGATAGTTCTGTTTTTCCTAAGAGTTGAATACGTTCCGCGGGATAAAATTCAAAATATCCAGCAATTTCAATTCCTGGACGGGAGATGTCACTCATAGTAATCGGGCGGTTAATTCCTTCTTCACCGCTGACCAATTCAAGATTAAATTTCTCTAGTATATCTTTGGTACGAACTTTCGGCATGGAAACATCCTCCTTAACTAGAAAAGCGTAAGGCACCTGCCTATCGGCGATATAGGGAGACTTTTCGATGGCAAGCGTAGCGTTGCCAGAGAATTAGTCTCCCTTAATGCGTACATAAAGCGTTAGCTTTATGTAGCCAAGCATAAGACGAGCCGGCATGAAGGTTGCTCTTTAACCTTCTTGACGGATTGACTTATGACCTCGAGCCGATGGCGCCTGGAGCTAGACAGCAATAAATTTTGAAAACATAAAAATTCCATTTCCATTTATTTTAGCATTTTTTAATGAATAACTATACTTTCCTGTCTAAAAAATTGATTTGGATATTTTTTTCAAAAAAAAAGAGTGCACACCAATTAGGTGAACACCCTTACCATTAATCCTTCGATTTCCTTGATGGTTGCAGAAGCGTTTTTTGAATAATCAAGTTTACAAGTGACATAAGTACAGCGAAAAAGAATGCCATGCCAAAACTAGAAATCTCAAAGGCGTCACCCATCAAATAGTCCGTCAGTTCAAGCGTAATGGCATTGATGACAAATAGAAACAACCCTAAGGTTAAAACTGTCACTGGCAAAGTAAATAAAACCAGGAGCGGGCGCACCAAAACATTTAATATCGACAATAAAATGCTTGCCTGAAGTGCGGCACTAAATCCGGTTAATTGAAAACTTTCGTGAAAATAACCCGCAAGTGCCATAAATAAAACCGCATTAATTAAACATCCAATCAGCCATCTCATTTTCGGCTCTCCTAGTTATACATCTTGTGATCTATGAATCGCGATGGAACCAGTTTTTGTGTCAGCATAGATTTTCACCATTTTATCAGGATGATTAATAGATTGGAAGCGGAGCGATTTCTGAATCATTTCGCTTTTCTCCTCCAATATCTGCACACCTACTAGCTGCAGATTAAAACCGCCAAGATTGGTCTTAAGCTCCCCATTTACTGGCAACGCTTCAGGGACGAATAGGTCGATCCCGCCAGTGGTCGCTTTTACTTGTATTACTTCTGCGCGAGTTCCTTTTACATTATAGCTGATGTTTCCATTAAAGGATTGCGTTTCTACTTTTTCGAAATCACCATCAAGTTTGATTCCCCCGTTAATGGTCTCTGCCTCAAGATCATCAATTTGACTGTTGATAATCTTGATTTTTCCGTTCGCTGTTTCAACCTCTGCTTTTTTACCTTTTATCCGTTCAAGGTTTATTTTCCCATTTGCGGTTTTCACTCTTAGGTCAGCTACATTCATTTCTTCCCCTAATATAGTGCCATTAAACATCCTAATGCGCACGCGCTCATACTCAGATTTTGGCACATAAATAACGGATTCAACTTTCATCCACTTTTGCTGTGTCATAAAACGTAATTTCCGATTCTCAACAGAAAAAACGACATCTCTTAAAAAGTTCTGCCGCGCTTGGTCTGAGTTTTCAACCCTAAATACCTTCGCCTGGCATTCAATTCGTACATCCGGCTGGTCCCATCCAGCAATCTTTATGGACCCGTTAGCTACATCAATGTCCATATTTGTCAGGTCGACATCACCTTGGTGGAAAATATGTGAGATTTCGATGGATTGGCCAAAGTTCAAATCAAAATCAAAATCTTTGATTTTTTTCAATGCTGTATCGACAAAATCAAAAATCTTCTCCTTTGTCGATTGGTATTTCGCCTGTAAGGGGTCTTCCTTTTTCGTTTCTTCAAAATTCACAGCTGTCGAGAGTTCATTCACAATTTGCTCTTGCTTCTGCTCCATCGTCTGCTGGGCCTTTTCGAGTTCATCAAGCAATGTTACTGCTTCATCAACGGTCAATTTGCCTTCTTCAACCATTTTTAAGATCCGCTTTTTTTCTTCTTTCATCTTTTCCACCCCAGAATCATAAATTTGTCTCACTTTATGCTTATTCAGAAACTAAGACCTTTACGCCTTTGATAATGTTCCAGATGACGACAACAAGCCAGATAATCAAAAGGACAACCATACTTATAATCGTAAAAGCAGGCACCCTGTCTTGAATAGTGGCGAAATCATAGTAGATACCGAATACAATAAATGGTGTTGGAATGAGTGGAATTAAATGCGATAGTAGTGATTTTTTTGCATGTCTTTTTGTGACTTCATCTCCCGTCGCAATAAACACGATCAGCGGAAAAATAAACCCAGCGAAAAAAATACTAAAATAGCACAAGCTTGAAAGAACCTTTCTCGTTTCCATTTCTGCGCCCAACTCCTTTATCTTTTATTTACGAAATGGGAGAGGAGAAAGTTTCGTATATTTTTAGAAAAAGTGGGTGCCTTCTTGGTTGGCGTTTGAACTAGGCAGCTCTTTGGTTTAGATTCCGCCGAATTGACCCGGAATACCGCCAAACTTTAATTTATTCCGCCGGACTCACTATTTATTCCGCGAACTCTCATACTTATTCCGCTGATTCCAGCCGTAATTCCGCCAAACCCATATTTACCCGGAGTTCAGCTCATAAAAAAGAACCGAATTCAGAAGGCATCCCTCCGAATTCGGCTCTTCTTTACTATCTATGCTTTTATGGTACTCTTATCTTCAATTTCCTGTTTCATTCGTAACCGGTCACGTTCAAGAATTGGTTTTAAGTACTTGCCCGTATATGATTCAGGAACTTCGGCTATCTTTTCAGGTGTACCGGTTGCCACAATCGTTCCGCCCTTATCGCCTCCCTCGGGTCCAAGATCGACAAGGTAATCGGCTGCCTTAATGACATCGAGATTATGCTCGATCACTAACACAGTATCGCCATTATCAACCAAGCGCTGCAGCACAACGAGTAAGCGTGAAATGTCATCGACATGAAGACCTGTTGTCGGCTCATCTAGAATGTAAAAGGATTTCCCTTGCGAGCGACGGTGCAGCTCAGAAGCGAGCTTGACGCGCTGCGCTTCTCCTCCAGATAAAGTTGTCGCCGGCTGCCCTAATTTAATGTATCCGAGGCCAACATCATAAATGGTTTGCAGCTTGCGGCTGATTTTTGGAATGTTTTCAAAAAATTCAACTCCCGTCTCCACGGTCATATCAAGGATATCTGAAATGTTTTTTCCTTTGTACTTTACTTCTAAGGTTTCGCGATTATATCGCTTGCCGTGGCAGACTTCGCAAGGTACATACACATCGGGTAAAAAGTGCATTTCAATTTTGATAATCCCATCACCGCGGCACGCCTCGCAGCGTCCTCCCTTCACATTAAAGCTGAAGCGGCCTTTTTTATAACCACGGACCTTCGCTTCGTTTGTGTTCGAAAACACATCACGGACGTCATCGAAAACCCCAGTATAGGTGGCAGGATTCGAGCGCGGTGTTCGGCCGATTGGCGACTGATCAATATCGATGACTTTTTCTAAATACTCAATTCCTTTAATGCTTTTATGTTCACCAGGTTTTGTTTTTGCACGGTGCAGCTTTTGTGAAAGTGATTTATGGAGGATCTCGTTGATAAGGGTACTTTTCCCCGACCCCGATACACCAGTTACTGCAATAAACATACCAAGCGGCAGCTTCACATTGACATTTTTTAAGTTATTTTCGGAAGCTCCTTTGATTTCAATAAAGCGACCATCCGGTTTGCGGCGCTCGAGTGGCAGCGGGATAAACTTCTTCCCTGATAGATATTGACCTGTCAGTGAATTCGGGTCAGCCATCACCTCAGCAGGTGTACCAGCCGAGACGATTTCACCGCCATGCACCCCGGCACCTGGGCCGATATCAATCAAATAATCGGCAGCAAGCATGGTGTCCTCATCATGCTCGACGACAATCAAGGTGTTGCCGATATCGCGCATGTTTTGCAATGCCCCGATTAAGCGGTCATTATCCCGCTGATGCAGTCCGATTGACGGTTCATCCAAGATATATAGGACACCCGTTAAACGGGAACCGATTTGTGTGGCCAAGCGAATCCGCTGGGCTTCCCCGCCTGAAAGCGTACCAGCTGTTCGGCTCAGTGTTAAATAATCGAGACCGACATTAATTAAGAAACCTAGCCGTTCACTAATTTCACGGAAAATCAATTTGGCAATTTGCATTTCTTTTTCTGAAAGGTCTAATTCTGCAAAAAATTGATTTGCTTCTTCAATCGAAAGGTCGGTAACATGGGCAATATGCCGGCCATTAATTAGGACAGCCAAAGTTTCTTTTTTCAAACGGTAGCCTTTACAGGTTGGACATGCCTGTTCGCCCATATATTTTTCCATTTGCTCCCGGATATAATCAGAGCTGGTCTCTTTGTACCGGCGCTCAACATTTCGGATGACACCTTCAAATTCTATATTGCCCTCACGAATCTGGCCAAAATCATTTTCATAGCGGAAATAAATCTTTTCACGCCCGCCCCCATAGAGGACTTTTTCCAATAGGTGTTCAGGGATTTCCTTAACAGGGGTATTCATATCCACTCCGAAATGATTGCATACGGCCTCAAGCAACTGCGGATAATATTGAGAACTTGATGGCTCCCACGGGGCAATCGCATGCTCTTTTAGTGTCAAATCACGATTAGGTATGACCAGATCGAGATCGACTTCAAGCTTTGAGCCAAGTCCATCACATTCTGGGCAGGCGCCAAACGGACTGTTGAAGGAAAACATCCGCGGTTCTAGTTCTCCAATTGAAAAACCACAGTGCGGACAGGCATGATTTTCACTAAATAACAGTTCTTCTTGTCCGATTACGTCAACAATAACCTTACCTTCACCCAGTTTCAGTGCGGTCTCGAGTGAATCGGCAATCCTTGCCGACACCCCTTCCTTGACAACGATCCGGTCGATAATAACCTCAATCGAATGCTTTTTGTTTTTTTCAAGTTCGATGTCATCACCAAGGTCAATCATTTCCCCATCCACACGGACACGGACAAATCCTTGTTTCTTGATATCCTCGAACACCTTCACATGTGATCCTTTACGGCCTGAAATAACTGGGGCTAGGATTTGCATTTTGGTCCGTTCCGGGTATTCTAAAATTCGGTCGACCATCTGCTCAATCGTTTGCGAGGAAATTTCAATTCCATGAATCGGACAGGTTGGGTGCCCGACCCTTGCAAATAATAATCGTAAATAATCATAGATTTCTGTCACCGTACCGACCGTTGAACGAGGGTTCCGGCTTGTTGTTTTTTGATCGATGGAAATGGCCGGGGAGAGACCCTCAATCGCATCCACATCCGGTTTATCTAACTGGCCAAGGAATTGCCGCGCATAGGCAGACAGGGATTCGACATAGCGCCTCTGCCCTTCTGCATAAATCGTATCAAAGGCAAGCGAGGACTTTCCTGAGCCGGAAAGTCCTGTCAGTACAACAAGCTTATCTCTCGGAATGGTGACATCTATATTTTTCAAATTGTGGGCTCTGGCGCCTTTCACAATCAGTTTTTCCATTGCCATTGTAACGTCATCCTTCCGCCTTAAGTTCCAATATTAAATCACGAAGCTCAGCGGCCCGTTCAAAATTAAGCGCCTTTGCTTCGACTTTCATTTCTTTTTCCATCGTGGCAATTAGTTTTTCTTTTTCTTTCTTCGACATCTTACTGAACGATGCCGCTGGTTTGTAATCTTCCTGATCTTCCGCTGCATGGGTGGCACGGATGACATCGCGAATATCCTTCTGAATCGTCATTGGCGTGATTCCATGCTTGCGATTATATTCTTCCTGAATGGCACGACGGCGTTTCGTTTCACTTATCGCTAATTCCATCGAGTTCGTGATTTTGTCTGCATACATGATGACATGTCCATGGGCATTCCGGGCGGCACGGCCAATCGTTTGGATTAACGACCGTTCGGAACGAAGGAAGCCTTCCTTGTCGGCATCTAGAATCGCGATGAGCGAAACTTCTGGTATATCCAGTCCTTCTCGGAGCAGGTTAATTCCGATGAGAACGTCATATTTGCCGAGGCGCAGTTCTCGGATAATTTCAATCCGTTCGAGTGTCTTAACCTCCGAATGCAAATATTGAACTTTGATACCGATTTCCTTTAGATAATCGGTTAGGTCCTCGGACATTTTTTTCGTCAAAGTGGTAACCAGAACACGTTCATTTTTCCTAACCCGTTCGTGAATTTCACCAATCAAGTCATCGATTTGCCCCTCAATTGGACGGACCTCAAGTGTTGGATCCAAAAGTCCTGTCGGGCGGATAATCTGCGAAACCATTTCCGGCGTATGCTCAAGCTCGTATGGTCCAGGTGTAGCCGAAACAAAAATGATATTCTGGATATGCTTTTCGAACTCATCAAACATTAACGGCCGGTTATCAAGCGCTGATGGCAGACGGAAGCCATGATCAACAAGCACTTGTTTCCGCGCTTTATCCCCATTAAACATCCCTCTCACTTGCGGCAAGGTAACATGCGACTCATCAATCACCATCAAAAAGTCCTTTGGAAAATAATCAAGCAGTGTATAAGGTGTCGAACCCGCATCCCTTAAGGTTAAATGGCGCGAGTAATTTTCAATCCCTGAGCAAAAACCCATTTCACGCATCATTTCCAGGTCATAGCGCGTCCGCTGTTCAAGTCGCTGAGCTTCGAGTAATTTATTATCATCTCGCAGTTCTTCCAGACGAATTTCCAGTTCTTTTTCAATATTTTCAATCGCTATTTTCAGCTTTTCTTCCCTTGTAACGAAGTGGGATGCTGGAAAAATCGCTACATGTTCTCGTTCCCCAATGATTTCTCCGGTTAATGCATCGACCTCTCGAATCCGATCAATTTCATCACCAAAAAACTCGACACGCATGCAGTGCTCATCACGAGAAACAGGGAAAATCTCAACAACATCGCCTCGGACACGGAAAGTTCCGCGCTTGAAATCGATATCGTTTCGGTCGTATTGGATATCGACTAATCGGCGCAATAGTTGATTTCGTTCCACTTCCATTCCCGTTCTAAGCGATAACACCATTTCACTATATTCTTCAGGAGAACCTAATCCATAAATACAAGAAACAGAGGCAATCACAATCACATCTTTCCGTTCGAATAGGGAAGATGTCGCTGAGTGCCGCAGTTTATCAATTTCATCGTTGATACTAGCATCTTTTTCAATGAAGGTATCGGTCTGTGGGACGTAAGCCTCTGGCTGAAAGTAATCATAATAGCTGACAAAATACTCGACTGCGTTGTTTGGGAAAAATTCTTTAAACTCACTGTAGAGCTGTCCAGCTAGTGTTTTGTTGTGGGCGATGACAAGGGTAGGTTTATTTACTTCTTTAATCACGTTGGAAATCGTAAATGTTTTACCCGTACCTGTAGCGCCAAGCAGCGTCTGCTGGCGTTTATTGTTTCGAATCCCCTCGACTAATTGTCTGATTGCCTCTGGCTGATCCCCTTGTGGCGAGTACTTTGAAACTAATTCAAATTGGTCCTTCACAAATATTCCCCCTCCCGAAATATCAATCACTTTTCAGCATATGTACCTTGTTAATGGACCGGGATGGTTGCTTTCAAGTGTATCCACTAAAATTCATATTAACATTTTACCACATTCCCCTAAAAACAAACCAATAATATGCGAACGAATATTCGTTTTTTTAAATTTCAACACAAAAAGCCTGCCATTTTCCTGACAGACTCACTAAAACTTCGAATGTATTAACTCTTATTAATGGCTCTCTGCATCATTTTTTCTGCCATCCAAAACCCTGCTGTTAACGAGAAGGCATCCACTACGATGAGCACAAATGTGTTGGTATACCCTTTATATACTGAAGTAGCAATCAGGGCAACGGTTAAAATTAGCCCGATGACCCGGTTGTAAGTAACCCTTGTAAAAAGCAAGACCAGCAGCCCCGGAAGAATAAGTGCTGACAAATATCGAATAACGGTTTCCAATGAGTACACCTCATTCATACATTAATTTCTGTTAATTCATTCTAGAAATTATTGCACATAATTGCAACAAAAATGATAGATGAACTGCCTTTCGAAGCCCCTTAGCTTATTTTTCCATTCTAACGTTGATCGTACCTTCGTTTTGCTGTGTAAATAAACTAGTTACCACGAATCCCAGGAGAGAAAGCAGAATAGGGAGGACCACCGTATGAAACCCAAATGCATTTGGATAAAATTGATCTAATAAAATATAAGAACCCATCCCTAAAACCATCGAAGTAATTGCCCCGTATTTATTGCCCTTACTCCAATATAATCCTAAAATAACCGGCCAAATAAAGACCGACTCGAGTCCCCCAAAAGAAAACAGATTCAGCCAAACGATTAAATCAGGTGGACTTAACGAGAACAGAATGACCACAATTCCAATAATCGCCGTCACGCTGAAACTAACCTTTTTCACAAGGTCGTTCCCTGCATCCGGCTTGATGTAATTTAAATAGACATCTTTTACTAGTGCAGAGCTAACTAGAATTAAAAGAGCGTCCACCGTCGACATAATGGCTGCCATCGGTGCAGCGAGAACGATACCCGCAGCATAGGGCGGCAGTACTTTCATTGATAACAAAGGCATAACAGTATCACCGATTTTCACACCTGGTAGAACAGGTCTTGCGAACACGCCAATGAGATGCATACCCAGCATGATAAAACCGACGACAATGGTTCCAATAATAATCGCACTATGCATCGCCTTCGAATTTTTATAAGACATCGCTCGGACAGCAATTTGCGGCAAGCCGACGACGCCAATCCCTACTAAAATCCAAAAGGAGGAAACAAAGGATGGCGTTAAACTACGTTCTGCACCATAAGGACTGATTAAATTAGGATTTTCCGTTGCTAAATCTGAGATGATCTTCGGGATTCCTCCACCTGCTTTAATTGTAGCGATTAACAGGATTAACGTTCCCCCAAACATGACCACACCTTGGATGGTGTCTGTGATCGCAACCGCACGAAAGCCGCCGACAATAACAAAGACGAGGACGGAAAAAGCAAAAATTAATAAAGCAGTCGTATATGGCAAGCCTGTTAAACTTTCTACCAAACGCGCTCCGCCAATCCATTGGGCGGTCATCGATGAAAACAAAAAGATGATAATACTTGCGGCTGAGAATAACACGACCGCTTTACTTTTATAGCGCTCTTTTAGAAAGTCAATTAAGGTGATTGCCTTGTACTGACGGGATATAATCGCAAATTTCTTCCCCAATACCATTAACGTAAAATAACCGGTTGCTAATTGGGCCATGGCAAGCAGGACCCAGCCTAATCCTTGCGTATAAGCAACCCCGGGCCCTCCGATAAAGCTGCTGGCACTTCCATACGTCGCAACCATCGTCATCGCCAGGATGAATCCGCCCATTTGGCGTTCCCCTAAAAAGTACTCCTCCAAGAAAGAATTGGATTTAATAACAAATTTGTTTGACCACATCCCAACAGCGAAGATAATCAATAAGAAAATAAGTAATGGTGTAATGACGGCCCAGTTCACTTGTTTTCCCCCTCTTCCACTTCAAAGGGAACATCCTTGAATAAAACTTTTACGGCAAAAATAACGAGTATAACCATAACAATAAAGCCAAGAATACAGCTGTAAAAAAACCATGCTGGCAAACCATATATGTACGAATATTGTTCTACTTTGGCCGAACCAAGCCCATAAGCAAAACCGTACCACCAGATAAAATTAATCAAAACAAGAATAATTCCAATTATAGCTTCTCTGTGAGCGATCTTGAAACGCTTGTCCAGTGGATTGCTGCTTTTTTTCATTTGATTCCTCCTGGGTGAAAATTCTCTCTAACATCATCAAGTTATTTTAACCAATAATGAAAAAATATCCAATTTAAAACTATTTTCTTCCATTAACTTTTCATAATATCAACACCAAATCTCCCTTATTAAGATTGTTAATTTTTTATTCAGCATTATTCAACCCTATATTAAACCCTATGCATCATAGGTAATGAGAATAAATAAATATTAGTGATCGCAAGAACAGTCATGAGTACGTAGTATGGAAGCATGTCCTTAAATGCTGTCTTTTTGCCTTTTCCCATTCTGTACATAACATAACAATTGCCTGCCAATCCAATTAAGATTACAATATATTGAATCATTTGTACGGTTGGTGTGGAAGCGAGACTTAAACTCGCTGGATTGGAATCGACCCCAAATAATCTGATCGAATTAAACCAAACGGCCTTTCCCTCAGTGAAGATATGGAACAGGTTATGAGCCAGATGTCCTGCTAAGTCTAAAGGAATAATCGCATAACCAAAACGTGTAAAGTTCTTTTTGAGTGTGCCTTCCATTCCAAGGAAAGAAGCAATTTTAGCAGTGCCTAACAATAATAGGATTGGTAATGCCATAGCAATGATAAAGGCGATCGTAAAGTTAACAACATAGCTTGAAGTACCAGTAACAGACCCTATTGCCTTTAAGATATCCTGCCAAGGTTCAAGCATCGTAATATTTTGTACGAACACAATGCCCATAATAACAGCAGCTAGGGAAGCATGCTCAAGCTTTGGATTTTTTAAGCCCCATAACTCTTTCGTCGGAACTCTGGTTGTAATTTTGACGGAATTATTTGGACAGTTTTTCACACAGTTTCCGCAAATATTACATTCTGCACTCGACTCCATTGTTCTAGGGAATTGGAACATTGGACATCCTTCCACACCTTCAGTTCCTTTATAGCAGGATTGCACTTTACATGTTTTACAAATATCAGGTGTTGCCTGAACTTTTAAAGCTCCAGATCGTGAATAATTCCCAGCAAGACCACCAAGGAAACAAAGCGTCTTACAGAAGGTTCTTCTTTCATAAAAAACGGAGGTGGCTACAACCATTGTGACAAGTAAAAGCAATAAGTAACCTGAACCTCTTGGTGACTCGACAATTCCCCACACATGGTCACTATAAGTAATCATTATAAAGAATAAATCAATCAACCAAATTCCATATTTTTTTAAAAACTTAGGCATTGGTCGCTTGCTGCCAACAAATTTCCGGACAATATCACTTAATTTACCGAACGGACAGATGGCACACCAGAAGCGGCCAGTTACTAAAAATAGAACGGGTATAATCGGCCACCATAACACCCATGTCATCGTGGTACCAAAGTTTTTACTTGGATCAACAGTTCCCATTACTAATTCATAAACAATAATGGAAAATACAAAGATAACGATCCATTGAAAGATTCCAGGATACCATTTGCTTTTAACAAATTTCTTCACAACTGGTATAGATAGAAGATCAAAAGATTCCTTTTCAGGTAAGTTTTTCTCAGGCATTGCCATTGTTTAAATCCCCCTTTCTTCTAAACCATTTATTCCAAACACCTATTAAGATAAATGATAGATTTACTGCTCCAAAGGTACCTAACACTTTATAATTTGGCGGTACTTCAACCACTGCTGCATGATGATCGTGAGCTTCACCACCGCTACCTTCCATGTCTGTTCCACTGTCATGATTCATTCCTTCCATGTCCGTTCCACTGTCATGATTCATTCCTTCCATGTCCGTTCCGCTGTCATGGTCCATTCCTTCCATGTCATCCCCCTCACTGGATGCATCTTGACTCTTTGTACCACTATTTTTGAGGTTCTCTGTGGCTTGTTTTATGTTTGGGCTATGAGAATGCCCCTTATCTGCTAAAGCCCTTACATCGAATGAGAAAATAAATACTAATGTAAAAATAAGTAAATATAGTTTTTTCAACTTTTCCACCTCCAAAAAGTTAATTATGGATCTAATGTTCATATGTATAATGTACTGGGGAAATTTGCAGTTTCTATGCATTTTTGTTGGATATAATATGGCATATAGATTTTCGATTCATTTGTTCATACAATTGTAAAATCTGACCTCTATTTTTTAAATTTAGAATTAAATTACACTTTGACTTTAATCCAAACAAAAAAGAAGAACCGATGCGGCTCTTCTTTATTTCTATGATTATACATATTGTAAAGTAACCTTCACATAATGCTCATCTCTACATTTTAACTTTTTGCAAACGTATTGCATTGAGAACAACAGATACTGAACTGAATGCCATTGCTGCACCTGCAAGCCATGGCGCAAGGAATCCAAGAGCAGCGACTGGGATACCAAGTGTATTATAAGCAAGAGCCCAAAAAAGGTTTTGCTTAATATTACCGATTGTTTTTTTACTCATGAAAATGGCATCTGCGATACTATTTAAATCCCCGCGAATAAGAGTTATATCAGCCGCTTCCATTGCCACATCTGTTCCGGTTCCAATGGCCATTCCAATATCTGCCACTGCAAGGGCTGGTGCGTCATTGATTCCATCTCCGACCATTGCCACTTTATTTCCCAGTACCTGTAATTTCTTTATTTCCTCTGCCTTACCTTCAGGAAGGACCTCAGCAATCACATGGTCGATCCCCACTTGAGCTGCAATGGCTTTTGCAGTCTGTTGGTTATCGCCTGTAATCATAATTACTTCAATTCCCATGCTCTTAAGTCGACTAATAGCAGTTTTGGATGTCTCTTTAATAGTATCTGCCACAGCAACCATACCTGCAAATTGGCCATCTATAGCAGCAAGCATAGCTGTTTTCCCAACCATTTCTAATGCATTCATCTGATCATAGGAGTTTTCGACAGGTACGTTAAACATATTCATTAACTTCCTTGTTCCAACTAACAGCTCTTTTCCATCCACTTTAGCTTTTATACCAAATCCAGGGATGGCTTCAAATTTCGTTACATCCTTTAAAGATATACCTTTTTCTTTTATTCCTTGAACGATTGCTTGTGCTAGTGGATGCTCTGATTGTTTTTCAGCTGAACCAACCAGTGATAGGAATTCTTCTTCTATTAAATTTTGATCTGTGAAAACATCTGTTAATACTGGAGTGCCGTTTGTAACTGTGCCGGTTTTATCTAAAACAACAGTAGAAATTTTATGCGTCATTTCTAAATGTTCTCCGCCTTTAAACAGAATTCCGTATTCGGCAGCACGGCCTGAACCTGCCATGATGGAAGTTGGCGTTGCCAATCCCAATGCACACGGACAGGCTATAACAAGGACTGCTATCATTTTCTCAAGTGCATTCGCAAAATCACCAGGAGTTACCCATACATACCAAACGATAAACGCGAAAAGGGCAAGCGCAACAACAATAGGGACAAACACTCCAGAAATCTGGTCAGCAAGGCGTTGAATAGGAGCCTTGGAACCTTGTGCTTCTTCCACTACTTTAATAATTTGAGATAAAGCCGTATCCCTACCTACTTTTGTTGCTTCCACTTTTAAAAATCCATTTTTATTGATCGTTGCTCCTATTACTTCATCACCTATCTTTTTATCAACTGGGACACTTTCACCTGTCAGCATCGACTCATCAATAGCTGAGCTACCCTCAACAATTTTTCCGTCTACTGGAATTTTCTCGCCAGGCTTGATATGCAGAATGTCGCTAACGATCACTTCTTCAATTGGTACTTCCTGTTCCACTCCTGCTCTTTCAATGGTTGCTGTCTTTGCTTGAAGACCCATTAGTTTCTTAATCGCTTCAGATGAACGCCCTTTTGCTTTTGCTTCAAAAAGCTTCCCAAGAATAATTAACGTAATAAGAATGGAACTCGTTTCATAATAAAGTTCTACTGAATGGGCCATACTTCCGATTGAAAGCAGCGATAGATACAAACTATAAAAATATGCAGCTGATGTACCTAAAGCAACAAGAACATCCATATTAGCACTCATATTTTTCAACGCTTTATAAGCTCCAACATAAAATTGTTTTCCGATAAAAAACTGCACCGGAGTAGCCAAAGCAAACTGAACCCACGGATTCATAAACATTTTTGGAACCCAAATAAAAGAGGTAAAGGAAAAGTGTCCAACCATTGCCCATAATAGTGGGAAAGAAAGGATCGCAGAAAAAATAAATTTTCCAGTTTGTTTATCAATTTCCTTTTGACGATAATCACTTGTGTCTATTTCATCTTCCTTAATATGAGCACCATAACCAAGGCTTTCCACCTTTTTAATGATATCGCCTGAAGAGAGTTCCGCACTTTTATATTCCACTGTTGCTTTTTCCAGTGCCAAATTCACATTTGCTTTCACTACCCCATCTAACTTATTTAGACCTTTTTCGATCCGAGTAGCACAAGCCGCACAGGTCATTCCGGTTATGTCAAATTCGTTTTTTTCATTTACAACATTTTGACTCATAAATGCCAACTCCTTATACCCTATATAGGTATATTTTTTTGTAAAAAGAACGTGCTATCAACTAGCACGTCTTTTCACTATTTATTTCACATCGTACCCCTGGTCATCGATGGTCTCCTTAATCTTTTCTAATGAAACCTCTTGTTTATTAAACTCAACATCTACTTTAGCTGCTTTTAAATCAACTTTTACAGAGCTAACACCTTTTAGTGCACCGACACTTCCTTCTACCGCTTTCACACAATGACCGCATGACATTCCTTGAACATTCAATATTACCTTTTCCATTTTAATACTCCCTTTCACATTATTTATTTTTTTATAAGTCTTTGAATAGTGGTTATTAACTCATCAACAACTTCATGGTCACCCTCTTGAATTCTCTCGACCACACAACTTTTCATATGGCCTTCCAAGAGTACTTTAGCAACGCTGTTTAAAGCTGATTGAGTAGCTGCAATCTGAGTAATGACATCATCACAATACGTATCTTTTTCAATCAAACCTTTTATGCCACGAATCTGTCCCTCGATACGGTTTAATCTTGTGACAAGATTTTGTTTTGTTTTATCTGAATGATGGCTTTTTCGCCCAGATGTTAAAGTATCACAATGTTCACTACTATGATGAGGTTTAATGTTAACAGGATCGTGATTATTCATTATCACCCCTCCTTCAACTTAATATTACCATACCCCCCTATCCTATGTAAATAATCAATTTTGGAAGTTTTTTATTTTTTTATTAGCCACATGCTTTAAAATATATTTGGAAAAATAGTAAATTTTGTTATGAAAGTATTAACCCTCCATATTTGATAATACTTACAAAACAAAAAAACAACGATTCATCATTCGTTGTTTTTTTGTTTTGTATCAGGGTTATAAAGACCAATAAGTTAATGTATCAAAAATTCCTAAAAGTAACATCAGAATCCCAGAAATTATGGAGAATAACCAACCTCTATAACTTTATTAACTTCCTCTTACTAAACCGTTATAGTACCTTTATACATACCCATCCAAACCATCATTTTTATGTCTAAAACAGCAACTCCTAAAAAGAAACACAACTGTTTTGTCTTAGTGGTTATATTGTACCTTCAGGCTGCAAGGAACAACTATAAGTTCCTTTTTCAATTTGAATAGTGGCATGTTCAATGCCGAATTGGTCATGCAATTCCTTTGTTAATTTTTGAAGCAGCTCATCATTATCATCTATTTTAGATCGAATTATATGAACGGTTAAAGCAGCCTCTGTCGTACTCATTCCCCAAACATGCAGGTCATGAATTTCCAAAATCGTTGGTAAACCACTTAAGTAATCCTTAATTTTATTAATATCAATGCCTTCTGGTACAGCATCCAATGACAAATTAATGGATTCCTTTAATAATCCCCACGTACCAAATAAAATGACAATTGAAATTAAAAGACTTACTAGAGGGTCAAGCCATTGCCATCCTGACCAAAGAATAATAAGCCCTGCAATCACTACCCCAAGTGAAACTAAGGCATCCGCAGCCATGTGCATGAAAGCCCCACGGATATTTAAATCGTTTTTTCGTCCTGACATAAAAAGTAAAGCTGTAAGAGTGTTAATCACAATACCAATGATTGCTACGATGATAACAGTTTTTCCTGCAACTGGTTCTGGAGAAGAAAATCGTTGGATAGCCTCCCAGGCAATAGCACCAATTGCTACTAATAAAAAAACAGCATTGAATAGCGCAGCTAAGATGGAACTTCTTTTATATCCATAAGTCCGCTTTTTAGTAGGTGCTTTTTTTCCTAACCAAACGGCAATCCAAGCAATAATTAAACCTAAAACGTCACTTATGTTATGTCCTGCATCCGCAAGCAGTGCTAAAGAATCCCCTAAGATACCGTATATAATTTCAACAATAATAAAAATGGTATTTAAAATAATCCCAAATCCAAATGCAAAGCCCAAATTAGCTGGTGCATGACTATGGCTATGTCCATGACCGTGACCGTGACTGTGACTGTGCCCATGGTTATGACCATGGCTATGATTATGTCCCATTCCTATCTCTCCCACTAAAATTAAATATGACAAGCATGCTCAATTGCTTGTTGTACCCTTCCATTAAAAGGCTTCCCACTTTGGGAAGCCCCACTTTATTTGTCTTTTACTCGGAGAAGTCGTAAACCATTAAGTGTCACAATAAGAGTTGCTCCCATGTCTGCGAATATCGCAATCCACAGGGTTAACCAACCTGGAATCACTAATAATAATGCTAAAAGTTTAATTCCTAATGAGAAAGTGATATTTTGCTTGATGATAAATAATGCTTTCCTGCTTAGTTTTAACGTAAATGGTAGTTTCCCTAAATCATCTGCCATTAAAGCTATATCAGCTGTTTCTATAGCTGTATCCGTACCAGCTCCACCCATCGCTATTCCGACTGTGGATGCAGCTAGAGCTGGTGCATCATTTACACCGTCTCCAACCATTGCCACACGGTCAAATTTGTATCTTAGATCTTTAATAAAGGTTAATTTATCTTGAGGTAAAAGATCTGCTTGTATATCAGAAACTCCTACCTGCTTTCCAATCGCATTGGCGGTCCCTTTGTTATCACCCGTTAACATGATGGTTTTTTGAATACCTAATGAGTGAAGTTTCTGTATCACTGATTTACTGTTCACTCTCACTTCGTCTGCAACTGCGAGTAGTCCCAATATTTCAGTTGAAGTACCTGCAACCATCACTGTTTTACCTTTATTTTGCAGGTCAGAAATGGTAGCTTTTAAATTCGCTGGTATTCCATTTGATAGGACCTCATCGAATAAATTAGGGCTTCCCACATAATACATTTTACCGCTGACCCTACCTTTGATGCCTTTACCTGTAATGGAAGAAAAGTCTTCAATCACAAGATCTTGATAAGGTAAGTTTTCCTGCTCTGCTTTCTTCATGATTGCTGAAGCCAAAGGATGCTGAGAACCCTTTTCTAAAGCAGCGATAATGGAAAGAAGTTCATTCGAATTTGAATTTGGTTGAGGTAGAAAATCCGTTACAACAGGAATTCCTTCTGTTAAGGTACCTGTTTTATCAAAGGCAATGGCTTTAATAGCTCCCATTTCCTCTAAATGAATCCCACCTTTGATCAGAACCCCGTTTCGCGCAGCATTTCCGATTGCTGTAACAATAGATACAGGAGTGGAAATGACAAGAGCACAAGGACAACCAACCACTAATACGGCAAGACCCTGATAAACCCATTTGCTCCAGTCCCCATCAAATAAAAGTGGTGGAAGTACGGCCACTAATAGCGAAATAAACATGATAACAGGTGTATAATACTTAGCAAAGCGATCAACAAATGCTTGTGATGGAGCCTTTTCTGCTTGAGCTTCCTCTACAAGGTGAATAATTTTTGCAATAGTCGTATCGTCCACATGTTTAGTAACTTTTACTTCAAGCAGTCCTTCTTCATTTAGTGTTCCTGCGAACACTTCATCATCTATGGTTTTCGACACTGGAACAGATTCACCTGTAATCGCAGCTTGATTCACAGCGGATAATCCTTTAACTACTTTTCCATCCATGGCAATTTTCTGTCCTGGTTTTACAATTAAAATATCCCCAATCCGAATATCGTCCACTTCTACAGTAAATTCTTGATTACCTCTTCGTATTAACGCCTCTTTTGGAGCAATATCCATTAAGGAACGAATCGATTGTCTGGCTTTATCCATTGAATAGGATTCTAGAACCTCACTAATGGCAAACAGGATGACAACCGTTGCTCCTTCTCCCCACTCACCGATAATTGCTGCTCCAATAACGGCGATCGTCATCAAGGTTCTCATATCAAACTCTAATTGAAATAAGTTCTTCAATCCTGTCGTAAATAGGCGATGACCGCCTACTAAAATAGAAGCCCCATACGCTAAAATCGATGAGGTACTCTCTTCACCATACATTTGTCCTGCCATCCACCCAATGATCAAGAAAACCAATGAGGCGATAACAGATGAATGTTTTTTCAAAAAAGGCTCTTTTTTCTCTTCAAATTTTTGTTTTTCAGGTATGACTTTAATATTTTCAAAGGCCCCTGCTTTCTCTATTTCCTCTATAGTTGTTTCACCAAAAACTGTAAGTTTAGAAGCACCGAAATTTACACTTGCATTAGCAACACCATCCAGGTGTTGTACGTTCTTTTCGAACTTTGTCGCACAGCCCGCTCAGGTGAATCCCTGTACACGGTAAACGGTTTTTTCATTGGTTTGTTCTAAAGCGTTACTCATGAGATTTCACCTCCTTTTGATGTTCAAATGCAATCTTTATCAATTGTCTTACATGATCATCATCTAATGAATAAAATACTAATTTGCCCTCTTTTCGATATTTCGCTAATCCTAAATTACGAAGAAGTCGTAAATGATGGGATGCAGTAGCTGTTGAACTTCCTACAATGTTTGCTACGTCACATACACATAATTCATCTTCTTCACTTAAGGCGTAGGCGATTTTTATTCTAGTATCATCTGATAAGGCTTTGAATATTTGTGATACAGACATAGTATCTTGCTGTGAAATAGATCCTTTTAAACGTTTTACTTTGTCTTCAGCAACACAGGTTACTTCACATATATCATCGTGCTTCATTTTTTCACCACCATTATTCAAACGTCTATTTGATTATTAGTATATGTTGGTTCAAAAAAATGGTCAAATATTTATTTGAATGTTTTATCATAAAATTTTAAATTTTCTATTGACAGAAAGAATGTCTCTGAAACAGGGTATTGACACAGACAAATAAAGTTGCATCGAGAAAACTTTTCAGGAAGAGGTAAAAGCATGTCAGACAAAAAAATTTCTCGACGAGATATTTTAAAAATAGGTACTACAGGAGCATTAGGGATAGCTGGGAGTGTTTATTTAAGTAAAGTAGCCCCATATTCCCAAATGGTTCATGCAGAAGAAAAAACAACAAGTCACAATAATCATTCTGCAAATCACTTTGTGTTATTAGGCACGATGCCTTTTTCGTAAAATAATTAAGGGGTGTTTGGAATGGAAAATATAGGATTTGGTGGAGCCTTAATTATACTTGTTATTGCACTAATTGTTTTTGGCCCGAAAAAACTTCCAGAGCTAGGTCGTGCAGTGGGATCTACACTTAAAGAATTTAAACAGTCAACAAAAGGGATATTGGATGATGATCACGATAAAGAAAAATAAATAAACTTCTATATAAAAGGTGGCTCATCATGTTAAGACGATGAACTACCTTTTTTATATATTCCTAAATCACAAACAAAAAAGAGAATTGTCCTGATTGTTCTCCATTTCAATCTGATCAGCTTCTCTTCTATATTCCATTAACTTGCTTTGAGTATATTCAATTTTCATATTATTTATAATGCTATTGTATTAAATAATATTATAGCGTTATAATATATTAGTGTAATAATTCGGTAACGTACTAAAGGAAATTTAAAATAAATAGCTAAGGTGGTAGTTCTATTATGAAACGGTTAATACCTATGATTCTAGTAATAGCAGCACTATTCTCGGTCCTTACAGGATGTTCGTCTAAATCATCAGGAGCAAAGGACAACACGCTCGTGATTGGGATTGATGATAAATTTGCCCCGATGGGTTTCCGCGATGAGAACAATAAAATTGTTGGTTTTGACATCGACTACGCAAACGCAGCTGCTGAAAAGATGGGGAAAAAGGTCAAGTTTCAACCAATTGATTGGAGCACAAAAGAAGCGGAACTTAGCAGTGGACGGATTGACCTTATTTGGAACGGATACACTATTACGGATGAACGTAAAAAGAAAGTTCTTTTCACGAAGCCATATTTGAAGAATGCACAAGTGGTTGTTACATTGGCTGATTCAAAGCTTACTAAATTAGATGATTTAAATGGAAAGGTTGTTGGACTGCAAACACTATCTTCTGCAGCAGATGCTTTGGATGCTGCACCTATTAAAACCAAAATTAAGACAGTTACCGAATTTGCTGATAATGTCCAGGCATTAACTGACTTAAAGAGCGGTCGTTTGGATGCAGTAGTAATTGATGAAGTTGTTATCGATTATTATATGAAAAAGGAAAAAGAGTCTTTTAAAGTACTTCAAGAATCACTTGCTCCTGAAGAATACGGAATTGGCGTTAAAAAAGGGAATGAAGCATTACTTGAAAAGTTACAAAAAGCACTCGATGAGATGAATGAGGATGGCACAGCAGCAGGTATCTCTGAAAAGTGGTTTGGCGAAAATAAAGTATTAAACTAATACCGAATATAAGGCGAACAGGATTTCCATTGGGAACCCTGTTTTGCTTTTGGAGGAACATATATGTCTTTTGATTATCTGATTTCCATACTTAAACCAATGCTCGAAGGCGCCCAGATGACAATCCTCTTGTTTGTCATTGCGATTGTGGTTTCGATTCCACTTGGGTTTATATTAACGCTGGCTGTCGGCAGCCGTTTTAAGCCTGTGTCTCTGCTTGCACAAGGATATATTTACGTGATGCGCGGTACACCGCTCTTGCTTCAGCTGTTATTTATCTGTTTCGGGCTGCCGATGATACCAGTAGTTGGAGAATATTTAGTTTTGGACCGCTTTGTCGCTGCCTGTTTAGGTTTTATCTTGAACTATGCTGCCTATTTCGCCGAAATCTTTCGCGGCGGGCTTCTTGCGATTGATAAAGGTCAATATGAGGCATCGCAAGTGCTCGGCCTGAATAAATGGCAGACGTTAACAAAGGTCATCCTTCCGCAAATGTTCCGGATCGCCCTTCCTGCTGTCGCGAACGAATCCGTTACATTGGTCAAAGATACCGCACTGCTTTATGCGGTTGCCGTACCGGAATTGTTGCATTTTGCGCAGACAGCTGTAAACCGCGACTTTACCATCGTTCCTTTCTTCGTCGCCGGTATTATTTACTTGATCATGACGCTCCTCTTAACGATGGTCTTTAAATGGCTCGAAAAACGGTTCAAATTTGAATAAGAAGGAGAGATAACTATGCCTGTCATGGAAATAGCTAACCTCAAAAAATCGTATGGGAATTTGGATGTCCTAAAACAGATTAGCTTTGATGTAAATAAAAATGATGTGGTAGCCGTCATTGGTCCCTCCGGTTCCGGGAAGAGTACGATGCTCCGCAGTTTGGTCCATCTTGAAAAAATAGACGGTGGCACGATTTGTGTCTCCGGTAAGCATTTAGTAAAGGACGGCGTCTATGCGAAACCCCTGGAGATTAAAGAGATCAATGCAAAAATGGGGATGGTCTTTCAGCATTTCAACCTCTTTCCGCATCTCACGGTGAAAGAAAATTTGGAACTAGCTCCAAAAATGCTGAAAAAGGAAGCGCCCGCTAAAATTCAGCAACGAAGTAGTGAACTACTCGAGAAAATCGGGCTTACTGACCGGGCAGCAGCCTATCCAGCCAATCTCTCAGGAGGGCAAAAACAACGAGTCGCCATTGCCAGAGCGCTCATGTTAAACCCAGAAATTCTGCTTTTTGATGAGCCTACTTCTGCATTAGACCCCGAATTAACTGGTGAGGTTTTACAAGTGATGAAGGATCTGGCCGAAGAACATATGACGATGATTGTTGTGACACATGAGATGGGATTTGCTAAGGAAGTAGCAAACCGGGTTATTTTTATGGACAATGGGGAGATTGTGGAATCTGGCTCGCCCGCGGAGTTGTTTACAAACCCTAAGAATGAACGAACGAAGGCTTTCTTGAAGCGTAGCTTATAAGAGTATGGTTGGATAATAAATGCGGGTTTCGATGTTCATCGAAGCTTCATGAGGACAATTTTCACTTTTCCATCCTTAGGTTTGTCCTCATGAACTCCTCATGAGGACAGTTTTCAATTTTCCATCCTTAGTTTTGTCCTCATGAACGCCTCATGAGGACAGTTTTCAATTTTCCATCCTTAGTTTTGTCCTCATGAACGCCTCATGAGGACAGTTTTTACTTTTCCATCCTTAGGTTTGTCCTCATGAACTCCTCATGAGGACAGTTTTTACTTTTTCATCCTTAATCCTGTCCTCATGAACACTCCATACCGATTTTACAGTCAGTTGTTATTTTTCCACAGAATCATCTTTCGGAGCAATCCAAAACGCCACTACAATCGACACAATCATCACAAGAAACGGGGCATAAAAGAGCAAGAAATCATCCACGTTCATTCCCCCTAAGCATGTTCATCATTTCGATTCCCTTGTACATATTCCTTGTTAAACAGAAACAATTTTAGCAGAAGATATAGCGATGGCAGGAGTAATCCTAACCCTGCAATGAAGGCAACAATCAGGGCAATCGCCATCGATTGATTCGTAAAACTATCATAAAGGGTGAGATAGGGATACAGTAAATAAGGATAATGGGAAGCGCCATAGGCCAAAAAGGCAAGCGCAAATTGCCCGACTAATAACCAGAATGCCAAACCGTACGCACGCCGCTTCCAAATCAAATAAACGGTTCCAGCAAAGAAAACGACAGACAATCCGAACAACCACCAAAGGTCGAGTAAGCGCTGATAATGTTCCGGATTGTGTATCCTCATTTCTATGATAATACCCGCAGCCGTGATAATGGCAGGTCCTGCCCAACTAAGTGCATATTTGCGTAGAAGGTTCGTTGCCGCCTTATCCTTTGCATGATGGGCATACCATGTCAAGAATACAGCGGAGATATATAATACGGCTGTCAGACTAAGGACCACAATACTCCACGATAAAGGACTGGTAAACAATGCCCAATAATCAAGTACAGGCGCAGAACTTTCCATTGTCACAAAGCCGCCTTCTGAAATCGTCAAGACACTCGACAGCGATGCTGGAATAAATAATCCCGTCAACCCATACAAAATGGTGTACCGTTTATGTTTGAGTCCCCCGTAGGTTGTAAAGGCATAATAAGCTCCCCGAATCGCTAGCAAAATAATCGCAATGCTTGCCGGCACAAGTAAGGTGGTGCCGAAGTAATAAGCCGTTTTTGGAAAAAAACCCACCATCCCGACGAAGAAAAACACTAAAAAGACATTCGTGATTTCCCAAACTGGCGATAAATAGCGTTGAATAATCTTCGTCAAAATATGCTGTTTCCCGGTTAATGTACTAAACGCGTTAAAAAATCCTGCCCCAAAATCAATGGACGCAATGATAATATATCCAAAGAGAAACAACCCCAATGCGCTTATTCCGACGATTTCCAGTGTCATAGCACATCACCCGCTTTCTCGGAGGCTCTATCGGCCAATTCCCGTTCCACCGTGTTCTTCCGGAACATTCGCCAGAGTACAACTGCACTGCCAACCCCGAGGACAAGATAAAGCCCAGCAAATAAAACCAACATGATATCCACTTGACCGCTTGTTGTCGCTGCATCTTTAGTTCGCAAAATCCCACGCAGGACCCAAGGCTGACGGCCGACCTCGTCCAGCCACCACCCCGCCTCAATCGCAAGAATGGAGAGAGGGCCGCCGAGCACTAGCAGCCAGCGAAACCATTTGGATACAACGAAACGCCAGTGGCGCCAAGTACCAATTACATACACCAAAGACAAAACGGTCATCCACATCCCAATCGTCACCATCGTATCGAATAAATAGTGGATATACAGGGGCGGCACTTCATCCTTCGGAAATTGATCAAGTCCTATCACTTCTGCATTAGGGACTTCATGAGCCAGAATGCTGAGTGCAAAGGGAATTTTTAGTGCATATTTTACTTCGCCATTATCCAGGACACCGTATAAGACAAGTGGTGCACCTTTCCCGGTTTCAAAGTGCCACTCGGCCGCAGCTAATTTTTCTGGCTGATATTCGGCCAAATACTTTCCGGAGAAATCCCCTAAAAGAGCGGTTGCTACGGAAAAGACGAAACCGAGCTTTATTGTTAAAAACAAAGCCTTTTTATGATACGCATGGTTTGACCCCTTAAGTAAACGAAAGGCACCAATCGCAGCCAGGACAAACGCTGAAGTCATATAGGCGGTGACAACCACATGGGCTACCTTTGTCGGCATCGCCGGATTAAACATCGCGATAATAGGACTGACATTTACCAACTGCCCCCCAACCAAATCAAATCCTCGAGGTGCATTCATAAACGCATTGACAATCGTAATAAAAACAGCAGAAAAGGAGGCTCCCAACGCAACAGGAATCAGCAGGAGCAGATGTTTTTTCTGGTCCTTAAACCGATCCCACGTATATATGTAAATACCTAAAAAAATCGCTTCAAAGAAAAACGCAAATGTTTCCATAAATAACGGCAGGGCAATCACATTTCCCGCTAGCTGCATAAAATTGGGCCAGAGGAGTGAGAGCTGTAACCCTATCGCGGTCCCTGTCACAACGCCCACAGCCACGGTAATCACAAATCCCCTTGTCCACCTTCGAGCTAATAAAATATAATGTTCATCTTGTTTCTTTATCCCCACCCATTGAGCAATCATAATCATCAGCGGAATCCCGACACCAATGGTTGCGTAAATGATGTGAAAAGACAAGGTCAATTCTGTGAGGACACGACTAAAAAATACTACTTCCTCATTACCCATTAAACTCCCTCCTTTCTTATCCTGAAAATAGCCTTCCAATGATCGACAGTCCCATAATGGATGCAACAATAAACGCCAGCCAAATGAGCTTCCGCTCTTGTTTTTTGTAAATAAAAATCCCACCTAATCTTTTGGCTAATTTAATTAATAAAGCACACTTCTTACATACCATTCCCAAAATTATGGCGGAATATATTTAACGGCACTGGAAAGTATCCGGACACAGAAAAAATAGTGGGAAGTGGCGGTCAGTCAACAATTCCCACCACATTCCCACTATTCATTTTTTTACCAAGACGAACGGTCAAGGTTAATCCTAATTTATGCATTCCCAACATTAGGATTCCCGCAAACAATTGATCAAGTCTTGTATTAAATGGTGATGGCAGTATATTGAGAGAACTTAATTGCGAAGGTGAGATACAAAGGTTCGCGGTTAGTTGTGTAAGTAGAGGATTATTCATTCCACCAATAAAGGCAGTTAATATGAAAAGCAAACAGGCAGGCATTAATACAAGCCCGCTCAATAATAGATAACGTTTATTTTGCCCTTTTGAACCATACTTCTTCGAGTCAGGAGATGCTATTGGCCCCCACATCCTAAAAGAAAGGACAAACAGCACAAATAGGTACCCATTATGGACAAACGAATTTTCAGAGAGAGTCCTTAAAACTACTGGGAAATGGTATATCAAGAACATTGCTCCAAAAGCATAAAGTGCAGCAATTGGCGGTAAGAAAAACTTGCTTACTCTTACAAAAATGGAGAGATGACGAATTTGCTGGAGAAATGCATCTGGAATTCCTAATAAAAATAGAGGTGGGATGATAAAGTATAAAATGCTCATTTGCAGCATGTGCAAACTATACGACAAGTGACTTATGGTTTCAAATGGACTGCCAAAGGTTCCGTACATAATGCTTAAACTGAGGAAAAAAAGCAGGGGTTGTTTTTGATGAAGCTTTATTTTTGTAAAAGAAAGTACTAAGACTACATATAAAACCGCTATACAAATGAGGCAAGCTAGTAATGGTGTATTCCACAACGATTGACCTTCCAACCACATCGCATAGAACATGATATCCTCCTTCCTACTCTGGGGATATTTACTTTTTAAGCGAGCAATTAACTTTAGATTTTATGCCAGTTTAGCTGATTTATGACAAAAAAGAAGAACCTTAGTGGCTCTTCCTTTTCCATATTCAGTTTTACTTTCAAAGCAAAGTCCCTCTTTAACGCATACAAAGCCGCTGCCTCGTTCGGCTTTCTATCTTTTTCTGACTAGACGGGTCTTTTTTAAAAGATTACTCTCAATTTTCTCATAGTACTCAATTAACCAAAGGATTAGTTTGTTCATTTCCTCGAATCGAACTAGTAAGAAATGGATGGCAAAAGCTACACTTGTCCCTATGAGCATTCCTGCTACCACATCTAAAGGATAATGTACTCCTGTCCAAACACGGGACAGAGCAATGCCTGCAGCTAAGACCAACCACATCCAGCCGTCACGTTTTTTCCAAATCCAAATGGCCGTCGCAATCACGAATGCGGCAGTCGCGTGGTCACTTGGAAACGAGGCGTTTTTCACATGAGGGATTAACCAGTTTACATGATGGGTGACAAAAGGACGATTCCGGTAAAAAAAGTGACCTATTTCTCCATTTATACTTAGCGCAACGCACGCGGCCAGGATTGCTTCAATAACCATTTTTCGGTTTTGTGATTTATGATAAAACCAATAAAAAATGATTCCCGCAAAAAATAAATACTCTGCTTTTTCTGCTAAAAATATCATTAGTGGGTTTAAAAATCGCTCACTTATTGCAAGGTGATTTATTATTTGAAAGATACCATAGTCTATGTGAGACATCTTAACTAACCTCCAGATTCATGTGTTTCAACAAACTTAAATTCTCAAAGGAGAAGAATATCTAACCAATCTCGACTGTCTGCTGCTCGTCTTTTGGTCAAGGGTTTTTTCTATCAACTCCACGATATTTTCCGGCTTCTCTAGCTCAATTCCCTGCTGGTAAGCATCAATAGCATCCTCCCAGCCTTTCATTTTTTTCTGGTTCGTTAAAACACTAAGCAGCTGTTTTTCCAATGGAGTGCTCTGATCAAGATCAAACACTAGCTCTTTCCGCTTTAAATATAGGAGATTTATTTCCTCCTGCCCTGGAAGTGCAGAATGAACAAAGATTGGCAGTCTTTTTCGGATTGCTTCACTTATAGTGACTCCACCCGGTTTTGAAATTATCGCATCCACTTCTTCATACAGTAAATTCATTTCTGATCTTGAAGAAAGATAGGTTAATGGTTTGATATGCTCTAAATCCCACGAAAGAATTTCATCATAAAGCTTCTTGTTATTACCACACAATACCAAGAAGTCTAAGTTTGTGGAGAGTTTTAACTCTTCCGCTAGTTTCAAAATCCCGCCCAAACCGCTATTTCCTCCAGATAATAAGATTTTGAGACGCTCGTTTTCGTGTTTCCGATGGAGGGTTTTCGTAATTTCTTCATGGACAGGAATACCAGTGACCATCAGCCGTTGGTTCGTGGTTTGATATTTTCTGCTTAGTTTTCGTTTGATCTCTTGGCTAGGGAGAAAATGAAGATCGATCCCCTCTCTTCCCCAAACACTATTAATAAAGAAATCTGTGTAAACGTTAATAATCGGTATGTCGCATTTTCCCTTCATTTTTAACTTACTAAGAAGATAAGAAGGGAACCCATGCGTACATACAAGTAAATCTGGTTTTTCCTCTGCTAACAATTGCTCCATTTTCTTCAAAAAGAGCGGTTGATACCATTTAAAGGAATGTTTTTTAGTTGGTGATACGTAAAAAAAGCTTTTATAGGCAAGATTATAAGTTTCTGGCGCGTAGCGGATCCAATTGAGATAGCCATTTGTAATCACTTTTTCTAACGATTTATTTGTATAACTTAACAAGTCGATTTTTTTAAATGTAAGATCATCTGTATGATTTTTTAACAGATCCATTAATGCCTCAGCAACTTGATGATGTCCCGATTGCATTTGTAAGAGTGGTAAAAACAAAATCTTCTTCACTTATTCCATCTCCTGTTCTACTAGAAATCGAACTTTGAAAATGATGATTTCTAAATTACCCTTTCAATGTATCACTCATTTCTTAAAAAACTCGTTTTTTAATGGATTTTTAATCTTACCTTCAGCTTTTTTTTAGCTTGGTCTAAAAAACAAAAACCTGAAAAGATGCCTTTTCAGGTTTTCTATTATTTTCTCTTATTCAGCTGATGCAGTTCTTTTCCTTTTTATATACTTAAGTATGACAAATAGCAGAAAAAGAATGAAAAATACCATTCCTAAATATGGAATATAGTCTGGATTTATATGAAATACCTTTCCTGCATAATAGCCTCCCACAATAAAAGGGATGGTCCAGAGAAGAGTGCCTAGCAGGGAAAAAAGGAAAAACCGCCGAAATGGAATGTTTGTAATCCCAGCAAAATACGGACTGATCTGCCTAATACCTGGCAGATAAAAACCGATAACGATTGTTTTGCGTACATTTTTCGTATATATACGACTTACTTTTTCCCAACGGTCATCGCTAATCCCGACATACTTACCGAATTTTTTTATAACAGGGGACCCTGCATATTTTCCAATCGAATAGGCTGTTTGCATTCCAATAAACGCTCCGAGAATGGAGCTTAGTATGGCTAGCCCTATTGAGAGCTTATGATGAAAACTCAGCACGCCGATTAAAAAGAGCAGCGATTCTTCAGGAGCAGGAATGCCCACAATACCAAAGAATAAAAAGAGAAAAATGACTAGGTAACCATATATATTAATATAATTAATAATTGTCTCTACATTCATAGCAGCCTCTAAAAGTTCACTTCTTTTAATGGGATAAATTTTGTGCCCTTATTTACATTTTCCTGTAAATAGACTTCCAAGCACTTTAGCATATAACGGGGAGCTAGCCTATCGGCACCCAAGGTTTCCCCACAATCATGAAGCAACAATACAGAGCCTGCTTCTGTCGTTTGGAGCAATTCTTCAAGCAGGCCGTTTTTACCCTTCGCTACCTTCCAATCACCGAAGATATGCGACCACATAATCACTTTATATCGCTTGCTCAAAAATAGGCTGGCACTATTAAAGCTCCCCCATGGCGGCCGGTAAAAGGTTACTGCTTCATTGGTGCAATCTTTGATTGCCTGTTCTGTCATTTGCAGTTGTTTTTTCAAGTGAAAGGGGGAAAGAATCCAACTCGAAATATGGTTATAATGATGAATTCCAATTGTATGTCCTTCCTGACTCATCCGTTTAATAATGGCAGGATAGGCTTTCACTTTACTGCCAACCACAAAAAAGGATGCCTTTACACCGTACTTTTTCAAAAGATCAAGTAATTGTGGTGTGTATTCAGGATTGGGTCCATCATCAAACGTTAAAGCAATAGCTGGAGCATGGATCGTTTTGATGATTCCCCTTCCGCTAATCCGTATCAGGATAGTTGGCAATATGGAATAGATAAGAAACAAAATGAATAAAAGAATAACACTTACGATCAATATTTTAATCACTCGAAAAACATTTCCTTTCCAACTTTACGTTTGGGTAAGAACAACTCCACCTCTGTTCCGACTCCCTCCGTACTTTTTACGATAATTTCCCCTTGATGCTGCTTCATAATATTTTTGGCAATCGACAAGCCTAACCCTGTCCCGCCTGTCTCCCTGCTTCGTGCCTTGTCCACCCGGTAAAACCGTTCAAAGACATTCTCTATTTCACACTCAGGTATGCCGATTCCGTAATCTTTTACCGTAATAATCGTCAATTGTTCCTTATCCTGTAAGTACACATCTATTTTATCTGTACTATATTTAATTGCGTTATCGATTAAGATTATCATTGCCTGCTTTAGCTTGACTTCATCCGCCATAACCGTAATGGCGGGTTCTTGGTAATGGAGGTTAATTTCCCTCTTATAAGCACTTTTAAGCTGCTTGAAGATATTCTCGCACAAGGAAACTAAATTGATTACTTTTGGTTCTAAAAGATGACCTGATTCTGTATCGGCTAAATCAAGAAACCTTTCAGTCATTTTTTGAATTCTTGTTGCTTCTGAATGAATCGATTCAATCGCATCATGGGCAACCTCTTCATTTTTTAACCCCCGTCTTAACAGTAGGTCTGCATAACTCTTGATCACAGTAAGCGGGGTCTTCAATTCATGTGAAGCATCCGAAATAAATTGCCGCTGTTTTTCGAGATTTGCCTCTAATCTGCCAATCATCCGATTAAACGTAACGGCCAATTTTTGCAATTCATCCTTTGTCTCATGTTGGATGATGATCTTTTTCGGGATCCCGCTTTTTTCAATATCCTCCATGGTGTTAATCATATTAGAGATAGGTTTCATAATCAGATTTGACAACCATCTACCACCGAGCAGTGATAATACCGCACCTAAAATGGTACAAAAGACAAGAATGGAAAGTAATAAGTCTTTTCCTGTTTCCAATCCCACTAATTTCTCCCCGAACTCTAGTGTTCCTACTACATGGCCATTTGATTGGATTGGCACCCTGACAATGGCAATTTGTTCTTCTTGATTTTTAAGTCTAATGGTCCGCCTTTCCGTACCTTTTTGAGTAGTAAATTGTGGTTTTATTTTAGCCGCTAATTTCGGATCATTCGTTACTTGATTAACTATTTTAGAATCTGGCTGAACGATCCTTATAAAGGACTGGTTCGTTAGATATGGGGTTAATTTTTCTTTAATAACCGCTAGAGAATCTTCCTTGTTGATTTCGTTTATCAAATAATCAGCCTTTTGAAGTAGTTCACCATCTTCCATATTGACAGTAATCTTCATAAATGAAAAAAAGACAACAGCATTCACAGCAAGTAACATACATAAAATCCATGCCGTAGTAATAAGATTTATTTTTGTGGTAATCTTCATTTGTTAATTCTCCCTTACGGTATAACCAATGCCCCTTACCGTCTGAATAATCGTTGGGTCAGAAAAACCTTCTTCCATTTTCTTTCGTAAATGTCTGATAAACACATCGATGACATTGGTTTCCCCTTCATATTCATAGCCCCAAACATGAAGGAGGATGCTCTCTCTCGTGACAATTCTATTTTTATTGGATAGCAAATAAACGAGTAAATCGAATTCCTTGGGAGTTAACGTGATGGAAGTCTCCCCCCTTTTGACCTCTCTTGTATCCAGATTAACAGTTAAATCCCTTATTTCTAATAAGGAGTCATTCGATTGTGATGCCATGACTGCAATGGTACTTTGACGAAGGCAAGAACGAATTCTTGCCAATAATTCCTCGATTTCAAATGGCTTGGTGATATAGTCATTCGCCCCTTGATCGAGTCCTGCTACCTTGTCCATGGTCATATTGCGGGCTGTTAATAAAATAACAGGGATGAGGTCATTCTCTTTTCGTATTTTTCTTAAAACCTCAATGCCATTCATTTCAGGCAGCATAACATCCAATAAAATTAAATCCAATTTTTCATGTAAGGCTGCCTGCAATCCCGATTTCCCATCATAAGCAACATGTACTTCGTATCCCTCATACTCCAGTTCGATCTTTAATATCTTGGCGATCTGTTTTTCATCCTCTACAACCAAAATCCGCTGTTTCATCGTCACCCCTCCTTTATATGGCATGAACCTAGGTTACAAATTTACATATTTTATAAAACCATCTTATTTTTTTAGAAATGATCTACTTCAATTTAGCATGATTTCTGCTTAGTTTTCTTTTTTTCATTGAATTTTAATCTTTTATTCAGATCACACCTGCCACAATCATTCGGCGATTCAATTAAAATATCAAAACTATTTGCTCAAATTCATCATCCATGGCCATGTATGATGATTGACGTATTAAAGCAAAAAACTCCTTCTTATATGTTATGGAAGGAGTTTTTTCATATGGTGTCAGGCACCTATTGGATTGGATTGGTTGGTTCATCGGTAATAAGGTCCTGCAATGAATGTTTCCGGATGGCTAATACAAGATCGGCAAGGAAGTATAATCCTACTGCAGACCAGACCCAGGCCCAATATGGTTCAATTGCTCCGTACATAGATGCAACCGCAGGATGGATCCATTTTACGCAAAGAAGGGAGAGGATACTCCAGCAGGCCGAGAAGGGCAAACAAATATGTCCATGAAGCTGCAAGGGTGAATCGGAATAGTCCCACCATTGCCGGTTAAAAAGCTTTTGTAATAATGCTCCCGTCACATATTCCACCATGGTGGGGATCAAGCAGCAGAGGAGGATTACCACTAGCCAATTTGTTTCTGGTGAAATCAAATATACCAGGAGGACAGGGGTAAAGCCGTACATCGGTTTAAATGGTCCAAATAAAAAATTCGGCTTAAAAAACTCCTGTTTAGTGAAAAAGTTATAACTGTTTTCAAGCAGCCAGCCTAACCATGAGTAGACTGTAAAATAAAAAACGATTGTTGCTGCTCCTTCAAGATTAAAAATATTCGGATTTTGAAACTCAATACCATTCAACAAGTTAAAGATCATGGCTAAACCACCTTTCATGGATAAGAATTTCCCATTTTAGGTTTAACAGCCACGCTGGCAAATATACAAAAAAATTCCTACTTCAAAATAGGAATCCCCTTTTGTTTATTCAAGAAAATTAATGTACACGATGTTTATTAACATCCACGATGTATATTATAATTTGTTTGGCAGGTATGGCAATTACCAATTTTCAAGGAGGGATTTGACATGTCGGAAAAATCAACAGATAGGCGGATCGTACGGACGAAGCGATTAATTCGTGATGCTCTAACAGAGCTAATGGAGGAAAAAGGCTTTGAAGGAATTACGGTTCGTGATTTAACGAAAAAAGCGGATATTAATCGGGGTACCTTCTATCTCCATTATCGTGATAAATATGATTTGTTGGAGCAGAGTGAGGCTCAGATATTAAATGAAATTGAAAAAATGACCCAAGAGATAAATCCAAATGATTTCTTGAATTTTAATAGTGAAAATGATCCATTTCCCTTCATCATTAACCTATTTGAGTTTTTCCATGAGAATTCAAGTTTTATGAAAGTGATTTTGGGTCCCAAAGGTGACGCATCCTTCCAAGGAAAATTGCGAGATATCATTAAAAAGACCTTTTTCCAACATATTATGTCAAAGATAAAAAGGGAAGAAATGCTTGTCCCCGTAGAATATCTATTTTCCTATGTCAGCTCTGCCCACCTTGGTGTGATTCAGCACTGGCTAGAAAACGGGATGGAAAAATCACCGCGGGAAATGGCGATGATCTTATCGCGGATCACATTATTAGGCCCAAGGCATGTTACCGGGTTGATAAAAAATTAGGCTGCCTTTTTTCAAAAGTAAATGAACACTTTGTTAACTAGTGGACCATAATCAACACATTGTTGTTTTTTGTTTATTGATTATCTTTCACTGAGTTGTAAAATAAAATCATAACCGCGTCAACAATCCTAGGGGGAATGATTGATGGATTCAACCATAAAAGTAGAAGAAGTCAGCAAAAGCTTTGGAAAAAAAACCGTTTTAAATGACGTCAACTTAAAGATCAAGAAAGGGCAATTATTTGGGTTGATTGGACCTTCAGGGGCCGGGAAAACCACCCTTGTCAAAATGATTGTTGGCATGGATAAGGCGGATACCGGATCGATTCATGTATTAGATAAGAAAATGCCAAATCTTGCTTTACTTCAGGAAATTGGTTATATGGCCCAAGCAGACGCCTTGTATGGCGAATTAACAGGTGAAGAAAATCTTAAGTTTTTCGCTTCGCTATTTGGGTTAAATAAAGAAGCACAGAAAAAGCGAATCACTTATGTTTCCAACTTAGTAAACCTGACAGACGACTTAAAGAAACGGGTAGCTGCTTATTCTGGGGGGATGAAACGGCGCTTATCCCTAGCGATTGCCTTAATTCAGGACCCTAAAATATTAATCTTAGATGAACCAACTGTCGGCATTGATCCCGAATTAAAGTTATCGATTTGGAAAGAATTCTTACGTTTGAAAAATGAAGAGCAAAAAACAATCATTGTCACCACTCATGTTATGGATGAAGCGGTGAAATGCGATTATGTTGCTATGGTCCGCGACGGCCGCATTTTAACGAGTGGAACGCCAGCAGAATTAAAGGTGTTCTACGGGACAGACGATTTTGATGAGGTATTCTTGAAGGCAGGGGTGAAACAATCATGAGAGTTCTTGCGCTAATTAAAAGAATTTGTCAGCAGATGTTTCGGGACAAACGCACCTTAGCCTTGTTATTTGTGGCACCACTACTAATTCTGACCTTGATGTACTTTTTATTCAATGGCAACACCGTCGATCCTAAATTAGGTGTCACGGGCGTTAATAGTGGGTTAACAACCGCCTTTAAAAAGGCAGACATTAACCTTAAAGTATACAAGTCAGTAACAAACCAGACCATTCTAAATGACGACCTTGACGGACTGCTGCAGCAGGAAAATGGAAAAATAAAGCTGATACTTCGGAATGACGATCCTACAAAAGCAAAAGCGCTGCAAATGCAGGTAAATCAAGTAATCTCGGCACAGTTCCAAGCACAGATTATGATGCAAAGCTCCGGAAAAGCGCCTGCGATGACACCGAAAAGTATCGATATAAACTACGTTTATGGTGACTCAGACACTGTCTTTTTTGATGTGTTAAGTCCGATCTTAGTTGGTTTCTTTGTCTTCTTTTTCGTCTTTATTATTTCAGGAATCGGATTATTACGCGAGCGGACAACGGGTACATTGGAACGGCTGATGTCTACTCCAATTCGGAGATGGGAGATCGTTACCGCCTATTTGGTTGGCTATGGAATATTCGCAGTGATTCAAACAATGATCGTTGTTTTCTATGCTATCAATGTATTAGATATCGTCCTTGTCGGGTCGATATGGAATGTGCTCCTCATTAATTTAGTCTTAGCTTTGGTGGCACTCTCGCTTGGAATCTTGTTATCGACCTTCGCAGCCTCAGAATTCCAAATGATTCAATTTATCCCGATTGCAGTCATACCACAAATATTTTTTGCAGGAATTTTCCCGCTTGAAGGGATGGCCGATTGGTTACAGGCAGTTGCGAAGGTAGTGCCAATGTATTACGCAGGTGACGCATTAAAAGGTGTGATGTATAAAGGGTTTAGTTTGAGTGATATAAGCGGGGACCTTCTTGCCTTAGTGATCTTCGCCGCTATTTTCATTGTTTTGAATATCTTTTCATTGAAAAAATATCGATCCTTATAATCAGGTGACAGCCAAAGGAAGCACATCCTTTGGTTTTTTTATGTAAAAAAAGTGTCTCCCTAGAAGGTTTCAGAATAACGGATGAGCCGTTTGTTCATTCTAAACAATGAAGTATAAATCTAATTAAAGGAGACCATCATGGATCAAACACAAACACAAATACCTATTCCGAATCCGCCGCGCGCGATTACAACGAAAGACTTAATGTATTTAAAAGATGCGTTATCGTGGGAGCTTCTAGCGTTTAAAAAGTTCCACTCCCTAGCACAAAACGCTGAAAATCCAACCTTCAAACAGGCGCTTGATAAGGCTGGGAGGATGCACCAGGATCATTTTAGTCGATTGCTTCCTCACCTGCAAGTGAACAATAATCAAGCAATGGCGAACATACCAATTCCTTCACAGGTCAACTAAACACCATTATGAGGAGGTACAACCGTGCAAAACCAACAAGTGCAAAACAATAATCAAATCGCTAATCCGCAAACCGGACAATTGCCAAAAGTTAAAGGGCCTAATATGAATGACCGTGACTACTTGAATGATGGGCTCAGTACTTGTAAATATTTAACGGATAGCTTGAACATTGCCGTTCGTGAAGCTAGTCATGAACAACTTCATGCTGATATCTTACAAATTTTAAACGAGACGCACCAAAGCTGCCGCGAGTTGTATACCTTGATGTTCCAAAATGGCTGGTACAAACTTGAAGGCGAGGAACAACAAAAGCTTGACCAGGCCTATCAACAATTTAGCAATTATTCAACCCAATTTCCTTATTAACGCAACCTGGCATCCTTGATTCAAGGTTCATCTCTATTCAACTGTTTTCAAAATACAATAAAGGGGGATGAGTCATCATCCCCCCTCCTTGTTATTATCGAATTGTTTTTAATGCTCCACTCCAACTATTCACTTCGTCAAGCATAGCATTTACATTTGTAAGGTGTAATTCAGCTGGCTTGAATACACTGCCGTTTTCAAAGTCTGTAAATAACGACAAGGTTGGATGTGTACGAACATCTGCCACTTTCAATTCGCCTAGAATTCCACGTAAATGTTCAGCCGCACGAGCTCCGCCTGTTGAACCATAGCTTACGATTCCAGCAGCTTTGTCATTCCATGCTTCACGTGCAAAATCAAGGGCATTTTTTAATGCACCAGTGATGCTGTGGTTATATTCTTGAACAATGAATACAAAGCCATCTAAGTTAGCAAGTTTTCCATTCCATTCAGCGATACCAGGTTCTGAACCGTCAGTTGTACCTAAGAATGGTAAATTGAAGTCCGCGATATCAACGATTTCATAGTTTGCATCGCCGCGTTTGTCGGCAATCCCTTTCACCCATTCCCCTACTTGTGGGCTTACTCGTCCTTGACGTGTGCTACCTAAAATAATACCAATGTTTAATTTTGTCATTGTTTTTTCCTCCTTTGTTGTTGAATCACCAAATAGTCTACCTAAAAAACCCAACTTCAACACCACCTATAAAAATTTTTTATCTAAAGAGTTACGTAGTGTTCATGAATAAACAAAACACTTTTTGGCAGGACATAATCCTACTCAAAATTACAGTGTAATCTTGAATTGGAATATTATTAATTAATATATCTCTAATTCAAAGTAATTTTATAATATAAAATGCATCTTGTCAACGAAATAATCTTATTTGTTTTTTACACAATTAGATTACCCAATAAAGAACATAAAAAAACACTTAGCAATTTTTGGCTAAGTGGCTTTTTGAATATGGTGTCAGGCACCATCGTTATCCTATTTTCTCATCATACTTGCGCTCATCCTGAACAAAGAGGATGCCCAGTTCGTGGTGGTCACCTTCGTATAGGGCACGTTGGAGGAAGCGGATCTCTCCATTGGTATCAAGGACCTCTAGCTTGCAGTGCGCACGATTTTTTTGCAGGGCTTCGTAGAACACCTTTTCATCACGAACCAACAGTCCATTTGCTTTTGAGATGATTTCACCAACCTGCAGACCCATTTTACTTGCAGGGGACTCAGGGATGACTCCAATAATCATCAGGCCTTGATTTTTTTTTGAAAAATAAAACGGGAGATTATCATCTTTCATCATTGTCATTAATGTAATCAATTCACGGCCAAGGACAGCCAGAGCCGCTACCACGATCGAACTGAGCGGCAACCAATAGCCTGCGACAGAAAGTAATGTAACGAAAACCCCAAGGGCGATTACTCGGCGTCCATGAAGCTCAATGGCAACTTTGGGCAGCATCCCTTTGACTTTCTGGTGAAAGCCAATTGCAAATGGCACCAGAATTAGTGAGTACTCATGTGATCCCAGATGAAAGACTGGCCACCAATCGAATGGAAGTTGCAGTGCATTACCTGGTATAAGTAAGAACAACGGAAGCATCCAGAGGCGCTTTCCTTCATGCAACCCTACGTTTTGACCGCGTTTGCTTTTGGCAAGTTTAGGTGAGGTCCCCTTTCCGCCATTTTTAAAAATTAGGATTCCTTCTGCAATTAACATCATTCCTAGCACAACGACAACAGAAGGATAAACCTTGTCACCCAGTGCTTGAAACGACTTCGTAAAGAGCGGGATCGACCAACTATTCTCAGCAATCAATATAATCGCGAAAAAGGCAGCCCCAATTGTATATGCAGGTGATATCCATCGAACATTTGTTGTCAGTGACCACAAAAACGTAAAGACAGCAATCAGTAGAATTGTTGCAAATGGAACGGCGATGCCTGCCGCAACAACAATAATAGAAAGAACCAGTCCGATCAGAACTCCCTGCGGAAATAACTGGCGGAGTTCAAAATAGGCATCATGTGCCCGAATATGAAAGTTTTTTCGCTCACGCTTCACTCTTGTAACACCTAAAATCCCTGTTAGGAAAACAAGATAGTATAAAACAGGATGAAGAAATAACTTGCCTGTCCCTTTTAGAAGTTCCGCAAGCCATGTTTCCACCATTTCCTGCCACCTGCCTCTATTAATTCTAGTAATTTATCATAAAAAAATCTCTTAAAGATTATTTTACCAAATTAGAACCATAAAACATATTACTAGTTTTTAGAAAATGGCAAAAATGTTGTAACAGTTACTACCCAAAAAGAAAAACAGAGGCTAAAGCCCCTGTTTACTATTTGGTAATTAATCTCAATGCCGTTTGCAGCTGGAGATCGTTTTTTTCTTTTTTCATTTCAACAATCGCAGCTTCTTCAAGTTTGGCAGCTGTTTTGGGGCCGATTTTTCCTGTCGGCTTCATGTTAACATGAAGTTGAAAGCCTTTTACGGCCATGGTCGTTTCCTTGCTGAAGTATCCATCCGTCCGACCTGGGGCAAATCCTAAACCAGCCAACACTTCTTGAGCATTCTTAACCTGCTCATTGTTCATATCCTCTTCCAGTGTCTCTTCCACTTGAATGGGATGGGTGGCGAATATGGCCGGTTGCTTAACGGCCACATCTGGTTGGATTCCCTTTTTGTGGATCCAATTTCCATCTGGGGTCAGCCATTTAAATAACGTTAACTTGATATTGCTGCCATCCCCCATTGGGACAGCTTGTTGAACCGTGCCTTTTCCAAACGTTGTTTCTCCGATGAGCTGGTAACCTGCCGCCTCTTGCAGTGAACCTGCGAGAATTTCCGATGCGGAGGCACTGCCTTTGTTAACAAGGACAAGCACTGGATAATCCTTTTTCTTCGATAGCGTCGAGAAGTAACGTTTTTTCTTACCGTTTCGCTGTTGGATTTGGACATACGGCTTATCCTTTGGTACAAATTCTTTTAAAATCTCACCAACACTATCCAGAAGGCCGCCAGGGTTTCCACGTACATCAATAATTAACCCTTTAATATCATCGTTTTCGAGGGACGATAATTCCTTTTCAAAATCAGCAGCCGTATCTTCAGAGAAGGAGGTTAATTCAATATAGCCAACCTTTTTGCCATCCTGCTTCTTAATGGAAGCATGTACGGTCTCAAGTGGAATTTCATCACGTGTGACATCAATGGCTAGTGGATCTTTTAACCCTTTTCTCGCAATCATTAATTGAACCCTTGTGCCTTTTTTGCCGCGGATTTTTAGCGTTGCTTTATTCAAGTCAAGTCCTTCCACACTTTTTCCATTCACCTTTAATATTTGATCATTCGGCTTGATGCCTGCTTTTTCAGCGGGGGAATTTTTGAAAGGTGAGACAATCACAATTTTCCCATCGACCATTCCAACTTCGGCTCCAATCCCTTCGAATGAGGATTCCAAAGTTTGTGTGAATTGTTTGGCTGTTTCCTTGTCCATATAGACGGAATACGGATCCTTTAAGACTGAAAGCATCCCTTGGATCGCACCCTCTACTAATTTATCCTGATCCACTTTTTCAACATACCTGCTTAAAATAAGGTCATAGGCCTGCTCTACTTTTTCAAGATCAGCTGTATTTTCTTCGGAAATTATTTGATTATCATTTGGTGATTGCGCTAACTGAAGCTTCTTGTTTCCGATTTTATGATCTATTAACTGCATTCCTGCATATGTGCCCCCCGCTCCTGTCAGAAGCGAACCCGTCATCAACAGGGCAATCCATCTACGATTCATCCCAATCCTCCTCGAGTTAAAAATGCGTGTCCTATCTATTTTTATAACAAGGCTCCAAATTCCTGCCCGATTATTAACTTATATGTTAGGAGTGGACGAGTTATGATTGAATAAAAAAATGGAAGAAGTAAGAACTTCTCCCATTCCATTATTATAGCGGTACAATGCCCGATGGATTGATTGCCGCATGATATTGCCAACGCCCTTTGTATAGTTCAAAGTGTAAGTGCTGACCTCTGGAATCACCCGTGTTACCCATAACACCAATTTGTTGTCCTTTTTTCACGGTTGCACCTGCTCCCACCAAACTTCTTCTCATATGTGCGTAAACGGTGGTATACGTTTGACCATTGATGTTATGCAAAATATACACTACGTTTCCATAACTTGATGAGTAATGCGAAACATATACTTCCCCATCTGCAGCAGCGACTATTGGTACATTATCGCCCGGTTTTGCGATGTCAAAACCATAGTGGAATGATCCACCACGGGCTCCAAAGGTCGAAGTAATGACCCCAGGTGCTGGTCTTGTGAAACTACCACTTGACACCTTTGGTGCAGAAGATGATGCACTGCTTCCACTTGAAGTAGAAGAGGTCCCGCTGCTTCCACTTTTAGATTGATTACTTTTAGCTTGAGCCGCTTCCCTTGCCTGACGCTCTCGCTCATTTTGGATTGACCTTTTAATGGCTGCCTCTTGAGCCGCAAGGATTTGCTCTCTCTCCTGCATATCCAGCATACCTTCATGTGCTTCTTCTTCCTGATCTTTCAGGCTAGCTAATAGTTTTTCTTTTTCTTTCTTTTGTGCACTTAATTGCTGGTTCATATTTTTTAAGTCTACAAGCATCTTCTGGAGGCTAGCAAGGTTCGTTTCTACTCGCGTTTGTTTCTCGAGAAGTTCCTTTTTGTCGGCCTCATGCTGTTCTAAAATATCCTGGTCCGCCTGCACGATGGTTGCTACTGCGTTTGCACGATCAATGAAATCATTAAAGCTTGTGGATCCCATTATCACATCCAAATAACTAACCATTCCACCATTCTCTTGGTAACTGCGGGCCCGTTCCTTCAAAAGCACATTACGCTTTTGAATTCGCTCCTTGATGACTTTTGTTTCAGCTTGGAGTTTAGCCACTTCGGCCTTCGTATTTTTAATCTTCTCAGTTTTATCATTTATTTTGTCAGTTGTATCATCAATCGCAAAGTCAAGGCGTTTCTTTTCACTCTTTACATCTGCCTGCTGACTTTGTAATGTTTTAATCTTATCGTTTGCTGAATTTATATCGGCTTTTATATTGGAACGCTGGTCCTGAATTTTAGTTTGTTCACCTTTCAATCCGGAAATCGATTCGGCTTCTGTTTTAACTGTTACTCCGCCAAAAATTGTTCCCAGCCCGACCGTCGTTGCAACGGCAATAGTAATTACTGATTTCTTCATTTCCGATTTTTCCTCCCATTATCTCTATGTACAGGTTGAATCGTTCTTTATCTTTGTGTGAACGAATGTTGTTGTGTACGAAACTTTTGATGGTTCTCATGCTTTTATTCTAGTAATCTTATCGTTCATAATAAATCAGGAAGGACATGAAGACTGCCCTTCCTGATCTAATCAAATGCACTGCTCTCGCTTATCTAGTTAAACCTTTAAGAATTTTCTTACGGACATCAAACTGCCCCAAACGCCGATTAATGCGCCCATTAAAATCAAAATGCCAGAAACCTGATAGACAAACGGATCAAACGGCAAGATTTTGATAAAAGTCCCCTCTAGCTTAGGGCCAATGTAATCATAGGCACGATAATAGGCAATCGCAATCAGGATAATGGGCAGAATGGACCCAAGAAAACCGAGCCACAATCCTTCCAAAAAGAACGGCCAGCGAATAAACGTATTCGTTGCTCCTACTAATCTCATAATCTTAATTTCTCTACGTCTTGCAATAATCGTAATTTTAATCGTATTAGAGATTAAGAAAATGGCAGTAAAGAATAAGCCGATAATTAAAACAACTCCGACGTTGCGGCTCGCTTTAATAAACTTAAATAATTTTTCTACCTTGCCTTGGCCATACTTTACCTTGGCAACATAATTGGATTGTTTGATTTGATTAGCAACTTCCATCGTATCTGTTGGTTTTTTCGTTTTTACGATAAATACATCGTTTAAAGGATTATCTTGTTCAAAAAGTTTAAAGGATTTTCCTTCCTCACCAAGACTGCTTACTAAATTATCTAGTTCATTCTTTTTAGAAGAGAAAGTCACACTTTTTACTTCAGGCATTCTTTCAATCTCAGTTTTTAAGGTTTGCTGATCTTTTGGGGTTGCAGCAACATCGATGTGAACGCGAATTTGCACATCATCTTCAATGGTTTGTGCTACTCTGTTAAGATTCATCATAATAACGAAAAAGACTCCAACTAAAATCAAGGTAACGGTAACAGCACTAACGGATGCAAAAGTCATCCAGCCATTTCTGCTAATATTTTTAAAACTATCTCGAGCGTGACGGCCAATTGTTCTAATTTTCATAACCGTATTCACCTCTTTCATCATCTCGTACTATTTTTCCGCCTTCAATGGCAATAACACGATGCTGCAATGCATTAACAATCTCCCGGTTATGTGTTGCCATAACAATAGTGGTTCCTCGTGCATTAATTTCTTCAAAAATCTTCATAATTTCCCATGATGTTTCCGGGTCAAGGTTTCCAGTCGGCTCATCCGCAATGACCACTTTCGGTGAATTGACAATCGAGCGGGCAATAGAAACACGCTGTTGCTCACCACCAGAAAGCTCTGTTGGCAGCATTTTTGTCTTATGCTTTAAATTTACAAGATCGAGAACTTCCATCACTCTTTTTTTAATGACTTTCGGCTGCGCTTCAATAACTTCTAAGGCAAAAGCTACATTTTCATAGACTGTTAACCGTGGTAACAGCTTGAAATCCTGAAAGACAACGCCAAGATTCCGGCGGAAAATGGGTACCTTTTTCATCTTTAATTTTGCGAGGTTGACACCATTCATTGTGATGGTCCCTGAAGTCGGAACTTCCTCACGATACATCATTTTAATGAATGTCGATTTTCCAGCTCCACTTGGTCCAACGACATAGACAAATTCGCCCTGGTTTATCCGGACGTCTATTCCATTTATGGCGGAAACCCCATTCGGGTACTTTTTATATACATCTTGTAGTTCTATCATTTTTATCACCTTTATTTAAAGACTTCTCGAATGGCGATTCGACAATAATCTTTATTTATTTGCAAAATGGACTAGGATAACAAAAAATATGTGCATAATTTCGCATATTCCTATTATAACATCATAAATTGCTAAAAAAAGCGGCAAAAATATTACAGTTTCTTTTCAAAGAATTACAAAACCCGACAAAGTTTGCGTTTTAGGCAAAAAAAAACGCTCTATCTTTTCAAATAGAACGTTTTTGTAACTTTTATTTTTTAGCTGCTAGCCATTCAGCAACTTGATTCGCGTCATCGCCGCTAACAACGTTTGCCGGCATTTGACCTTTACCATTTTTTATAATACCTAAAATGTCGTCCTTAGAGTACTTTGAGCCAACCTTTGTTAAGTTTGGTCCCATACCACCCGTAAGATCACCGCCATGACAGCCAGAACATTTTTGGTCGAAAATCTTTGCTCCAGCATCACTGGTAACAGTGTCCGTTCCCTTGTCCGTTCCCTTGTCGTCATTGCCGCCTCCGCAGGCTGCAAGTCCCATAACTAATGCTGTTCCCATTAACAATGTAAGTAGCTTCTTCTTCATTACCTGGATCCCCTCCTGAAAATATTACCATCAATGCACTATTATACCAATCCTATTCCCGTTTGAAACCCTCTCCCAATACTTCTGCGGCATCCATAACAACTACAAACGCAGATGGATCAAGGGCTTTGACCAATTGTTTCAATTTTGTGAACTCCGTTTGGTCCACAACACACATCAGAACTGGCCTTTCATGGTCCGTAAAACCACCATATGCTGATAGTTTTGTCACACCACGGTCAATTTTATTCAAAATTCCTGCACGAACTTCTTCTTGTTTACTTGTAATGATCATCGCCATTTTTGATCTTCCAAAGCCAACCTGAACAAGGTCAATCGTTTTGCTTGTCACATAAAGGGCTATCAATGCATACAATCCCTTCTCGATATCAAACACGATGGCAGCAGTGAGCACGATTAATCCATCGATTAGGACCACACAACGCCCCAGTGTAAAACCTGTATATTTATTAATAATCTGCGCGGCGAGGTCGGTCCCGCCGGTGGATGCCTTCCCCCTAAAAACAATGCCCAGACCAAGCCCCACGCCTATTCCCCCAAACAAAGCCCCGAGTAGAGCATCATTGGTCCATGGCTCTAAATTTTTGGTAAAAAAAACAATGAACGGTAAAAAAATCGTTCCCACTAGCGTTTTGACGCCAAATTGTTTCCCTAAAAACACGATACCAGCAATGAACAAGGGTATATTAAATGCCCACTGTACATAGGCTGGTTCCCACCCCAGCACCGTTTTTAGAATCGTGCTGATACCGCTAACTCCACCAGAAGCCACTTGGTTCGGGAGTAGGAAAACGTTAAATGTCAGACCAATAATCGCCGCTCCAATCAGAACAAATAGATAATCTATCGCAATTCTCATTTTTGGATAGGTCAGTGTAAGATTACTTAAAATATTCATAAATCTATTCTCCTCAAAATTCATTCTTTAACCGAAGGCTATGTTAATGGTCATTGTTAATTTTGTACCACTGTTGATTGGAGCTGAAGGCGCGAGACTCCTGCGGGATTACGGTGAGGGCACTGAAAAAGTCCCTTGTTTTATAGCAGTTGTAGGTTGATTTTATTAACTCTTCAACTGCTTTTTATTTTATAATTGTGGTAATAAAACATTTTAGGTGGTATACAAATGATTTCCTTTCAAGATTCAT
>NZ_JAGGQW010000070.1 GCF_018613065.1 Bacillus sp. ISL-7
CCCAGTCTTACAGGCAGGTTGCCCACGTGTTACTCACCCGTCCGCCGCTAACCAACAGGAGCAAGCTCCTGCAGATTCGCTCGACTTGCATGTATTAGGCACGCCGCCAGCGTTCGTCCTGAGCCAGGATCAAACTCTCCAAGAAAGTTGATTCGCTCATTTTGTTACGTTGGCTTAGCTTCAACAAATGAAGCTAATAGTTATTGTTTGTTTACACGTCTTTATTTGTTTAGTTTTCAAAGAACAAAACTATTTCTCCTTGCTACAATTATTACTACTAGATTACTAGTTTTTAAAAGTGACAGGAAATATACTATAACATGTCCTTGCCAACATCGTCAACAATTTATTTTTTATCAATAACGTTTTGAATCGCTCGCGAAGGAACTTTCTTATAATAACATCCGAGTGTGTAGCATTCAATAAATAATATTTTCCAATCTATTTAGCATCTTTTATCTTGATATTATCACGTTGAAAAAACATTCTACATATTCCTTTTTTTCTTCTCATAAAATGGACAAGGAGTGATAGTCCTGAGGAGGTATTTATGTGGAATTGAAAAAAACAATTGATATGGTTTATTCCTTTAAACAATGAAAAGAACTTATTTAACCTATTTCTGCATTTTATTTGGGGCTACCCTTCAGGGCATGTCGATGTCCTTGTTTTTATTTCCTCACTCCATCCCTTCCGGCGGGGCAGCAGGACTTGCGATCTTGGTAAATCACTGGTTTCATTTATCTCTTGGTTTCTCTTTATGGCTATCTAATATTGTTTTTCTACTTTTCGCTTTAAAGTATTTTGGATACACCTGGACCATTCGAACGATTCTTTCGGTTGCTATTACCTCCACGACAGTAACTTTTCTAACAGCCCTAGTTCCACATCTTCATATCCATATCATGGTGGATATACTATGTGGAAGTGTTTTCTTTGGTATTGGTGTAGGATTATTGATTCGAGCGGGGGCATCCAGCGGTGGAATGGTCATTCCTGCATTAATGATCGCTTCCTATAAGAAATGGAGTCCCGGAAAAGTAATGATGGGAATAAACTTTTTGATTTTTTTATTAACCGCCCTTGTGATTGATTATAAAATTGTTATTTTCGCAGTTATTTGCCAATTCTTTTCAACGAATATCATTGATTTTATTTTTGAATTAAAATTACAAAAAATAAGATTCCTAACGACGAATTGGAGAAAAAGATAAGAAGATCCCTAAAGAATCTTCTCTTCCTTTAAATAGGCTATAATTTTTTCAACTGATTGATCAAGTGTCATTGTATCAGTTTCAATCATGATTTCTGGATCATTTGGCACCTCATACGGAGAGGATATTCCCGTAAAGTCAGGGATTTCTCCTTTTCTTGCTTTTTTATATAGACCTTTTGGGTCCCGGTCTTCACAGATATTGATAGGACAATTCAAAAATATTTCAATAAATTCGCGGGGTTCAAACATATTTCGAACAAGCTGCCGATCATCAAGAAATGGAGAAATAAATGCAGAAGAAACAATCAGGCCGCTGTCAACAAACAGTTTTGCCACTTCCCCGATTCTCCGAATGTTTTCTCTTCTGTCCCCAATCCCAAAACTTAAATCACTATTTAGCCCGTGGCGAATATTATCACCGTCCAAAACATAGCTCATAATTTTTTGTTGATACAAAGCATGATCAACAGCATTAGCCAAGGTAGATTTTCCTGATCCAGATAAACCTGTAAACCACAATACACAGCTTTTATGCCCATTTAATAGGTAGCGATCTGTTTTTTTTACCGTTGACTGATGCCAAATAATATTCTTACTATTTCCCATTTCATCACCCTTTTATTTTCTACAAATGGTTCGCTTTAAGGGGTCTCCAAACGGCGGGTTTCATCTAAGTAGGCTTCTTTCATTCCTTGGATTAGAATTTCAACCACTTCTGGCCGGCTAAATTCCTTTGGCGGCTGTTCCCCGTTTTTTAACATACCTCTAACTTTTGTACCTGATAAAATTACGTGTTGCTTTGAATCATGTGGGCATGTTTTTTCAGAGGCCATGTTTTCACATTTTTTACAATAAAAGCTATGTTCAAAAAAGAGCGGTTTAATGCCGAGTTCTTCGTTTGTGAAGTGACTAAATATTTTTTGGGCATCATATGTTCCATAATAGTTTCCTACTCCGGCATGATCTCTCCCTACTATAAAATGAGTACATCCAAAATTTTTCCGGACGATGGCATGAAAGATTGCTTCCCTAGGCCCAGCATATCTCATCGCGGCAGGAAAAACAGAAAGGAACACCCGATCCTTCGGGTAATAATTTTCGATTAAGACTTGATAGCTTTTCATACGGATTTCACCAGGAATATCATCCGATTTGGTCTCACCCATCAACGGATTTAAGAAAAGCCCATCGACATTCTCTAATGCTGTTTTTTGTATATATTCATGGGCCCGGTGCACGGGATTTCGAGTTTGGAAACCAACTACCGTTTTCCAACCGAATCTCCTAAACTGCTTCCTTGTTTGGATGGGGTCCAAATAATAGCTTTCAAACTTACTTTTCTCAGGTCTTTTTATCAGGGTAATGGGACCTCCGAGATAGATCTCCGGTCGTTCTAACAGCCTTTTAACCCCTGGGTGATGAATATCGGTTGTTCTGTATACCATCTCAGCTTCAAACTTTTTATCAGGGATAAATAATTCCTTCACCTCCATTACACCATACACAGTGCCATTATGGATTAGATTGATCATCTCACCGGTTTTAAGTTCCTTCGCTTTATCTTTGTTGATAGATAATGTAATCGGTAACGACCACGGAAGTCCATTGATCAGCCTCATATTGCTAACTACTGAATTATAGTCAGATAGACCCATAAACCCAGTTAGCGGACTATAGGCTCCATTTGCAATTAACTCTAAATCACTTAATTCTAAATTACCTAATTCTATATAGTTACGAGTGTAATCAATTGGAGTATTTAGGTTAATCCTATTTACCAATTCACCCCCATGGGGGACACTTTCACTCATTTTACTCCCTCCCTAACCTCTTGAATTTGCCTTTGTGGCCTATTTATGCTTCATGGAGTCCGCATTCAGTTTTCGATTGACCAGCCCACCGTCCGGAACGAGAGTCTCTTGAATCTGCGACAGGCTTTGTACAGGGAGCACAGCCAATACTTGGGTACCCTTTATCGTGTAAGGAATTGTAGGGTAAATGATTTAGATGGATATAAGTCATAATGTCTTCCCATGACCAGTGAATAAGGGGACAAATTTTTATTTTCTTAAATTTTTCATCCTTATTTATATATTGGGTGTTACTCCTTATGGTGGATTGGCCTCGCCTTAAACCTGAGATCCATGCTTCAACATCCTGTAATGCTTCCTTTAGAGGAACCACCTTTCTTAAATGACAGCACAGATTGGGGTTACTCTGCCACAATTCGTCTCCATACCATTTGGTTTGTTCATCCAACGATACCCTAGGTTTAATAAGCTCGATTTGCAGCGATGGGTACCTGTTCCTAACTTCCTCAATTAATTGATAAGTTTCTGGAAAGTGGAGGCCGGTATCGAGGAAAATAATTTTCGCATTTTTATTTACTTTATGAATTAAATCGATTAAGACAATTCCCTCTGCGCCAAAGCTGCACGAATAGACAATTCTCTCTCCATAATTTTGGTATGCCCATTTTAAAATATCTAGAAAATCGCGAGGATGGTCCAAAAGGGTACCTACCTTTTTTTCATCCCAATTTTCATACGTCAACAGATCTGACAATTAAGGTCACCTCGACTTTCTATCCTCGAAGATTGGAATTCATTGCTAGTGTAATACAGGCATTGTTTTCGACAATTATTTTATTCATGTGATTAACATCGCCAAACTGCGAATAAGAAATCATTGCCCTAATCCACGATCCATGGCCGAACACTAAAATATTGGACAACTTCTTATATTTTTCGATAAACAAAACAACCCTTTCTTCTAAATTCTTAATACTTTCTCCTAACACAAGATCTTTTGGATTATTAATCCAAAGCTCACGATATTTCTCGAAAAGTTCTTCCTTTGGACGCCCTTCAAATGGACCAAAATCTAATTCATCTAATAAACCCTCTGTTTGGCATGCGTGGCCATATAGCTGAGCTGTTTGATGAGTTCGTTTTAGGGTGCTGGCCAAAACAAGTTCAAATGGTGCTAATTTTTTCAGCCGCAGCTTATTCTCTGCTATTCCTAAATATAATTCATCTGTTAATGGGGATAGTTCTATATCTCTCCTGCCTTGCAGCCAGGTTTTTTTATTCCATTCTGTGGGAAGATGTCTAATTAGCGTTATTTGCATTCATTTCCCTCCAAAAAAAATGTTTCACTTCTTAGACCACAGCGTTGCGCTTCTAATATTAGTACATCTCGTATTTTCACATTTCCTAAATTGACATTCGGTCCAATTTCTTTAATAAAATACATTTGATGTTTTGCCGATGGTGCTTCAAAGATGATTTTTTTGCTGTCAATACCTCTGACCAACTCTTGAATTAAATCAGATTTAATATCACCGCATTTTTCATAAATACCTGAAGTTCCAGAATCCCTGCCTTCTGTAATCACATATTCACAACCTGCTTCTAAGAAGAGCATTATCTCTTCTTTCCATCCACAGATAGACATTTCTTGATTAGGATCCTTGGACCCAACTTCTGCGATTACATGAAAGTCATTTTTTAATTGTGAAATTAAACGGAGGCGTTCATTTATTGGGATATCTAGTGTCCCATTAGATATTTCGAGCCATTCAATCCCTAAATCCTGTAAAAAGGATAAATATTCAGGAATTTTTTTTTGGTAAAAACATTTTTCAAATAATGTACCCCCACAATAAGTCCTAATATGATATTCCTTGTAAAGCCGAACCTTTTCCTTTATGTTTGGCGTTACATAAGCTGAACCAATCCCGATCTTAGCTATATCAATAAAGCGGCCATAATCAGCTAAGATATTCTTTAATTCTCCCATCGGGGTTCCCGTATCTATCACAGAAGTTAGACCGTATGATCTAATTCCTGAAGTCCTTTCGGGAATGGTTAAAAAACTCATAGGGAATGCGCCTCCTCTATTTTTCTAGGATAGATTATTCAAAAAATGGGTGAATGTGTATATAATGGGCTTTATCCCCTAGGAAATAGGCAATTGTCATTGTATAAACTCTTGTCTCATTCCAAACAATAATAGGGCTTAATTTTACAGTTACAGTTAGGGGTGTACATTCATTGCCAAAGCAAAAGCATAAAGGCTTGACGATTACTGCAATCGGTTCAATCCCACTTATTTTGGTGTTAGGAAACTCAATGTTAATCCCAATTCTTCCAAAAATGAAATCAGAACTAAATATTACTCAATTTCAGACTAGCTTAATTATCTCAGTATTTTCGATTGCAGCGGCAATATCTATACCTGTTTTAGGATATTTATCTGACCGTTTTTCACGAAAAGCAATTATTATCCCAGCTCTTATCGTGTATGGCAGCGGGGGTCTTTTAGCTGGTGCTGCAGCAGCCTGGTTCTCCAATCCGTATACATGGATACTTGCCGGGAGAGTTTTACAAGGGATTGGTGCTGCTGGTACGGCTCCAATTGCCATGGCATTGGCAGGCGATTTATTTAAGGGTGGCGAACAAAGTAAGGTTTTAGGCTTAGTGGAAGCATCGAATGGATTCGGAAAGGTTATAAGCCCAATTATCGGTTCGCTTCTAGCACTTCTGTTTTGGTATGCTGCATTTTTTGCCTTCCCGATTTTTTGTGCGATGTCAGTTCTCTTCACCATCTTTTTTATCAAGGAAAAAAAGGCAGAAAAAGAACCTCCTCCTTTGGGAAAATATGTGAAGGGTCTTGTATCAGTTTTTAAAACAGAAGGACGCTGGTTATTTGCAGCATATTTCACAGGTGCCTCCTGCCTTTTTACACTATTTGGGATTTTGTTTTATATATCCGATATTCTCGAGAAAGATCATCAGATTGATGGTTTACTAAAAGGTGCAATTTTAGCGATCCCCCTTTTATTTATGACAACAACCTCCTATTTTACAGGCAGTAATATCGGAAAAAAAATGAAAGTAATGAAAAGATTAATTGTCATCGGCTGTTTATTAATGACTGCTTCCTTTGCATCATTGGTCTTCTTTACAAATTTACTTCCATTTTTTGCTGTCTTAGTCATAAGCAGTATTGGAACTGGTCTCGTTCTTCCTTGTATTAATAGCTTTATTACTGGTTCCGTACCGGCAGACCGGCGTGGATTCGTTACCTCTCTATATGGATCCGTTAGATTTTTAGGTGTTGCCATTGGTCCACCTATTTTTGGGGCATTAATGGAATGGTCCCGTTCAGGGATGTTCTTATCTACAGCAGGTTTAACATTGTTATGTGGATTGCTTTCCATGATTCTCATACATGTTGCTAAAAAGGAGCCTTCAGAAGAAAGTGATTCATTGTTTGAAAAATTATCCTTCACATAAAATTGAAAAAGGTCCGGTTAGGAGAGTTTACTTGACAATTGGGCTAGATAAAAAGGAGTAGATGTCATTGCAGATTTATTTTTCTCCTGAGGTAATCACACCGCAGTTTCAGGTATTAAATGTGGTGGATGGAAATAACAAAGCAATAGGAAACGTGGCTCTTCTATTTGATGAAAAAAAGCTTTATGTTTATGGAATTTTAGAAGAGATAGAAGTCGGAGCGGATTTTAAGGATTTAGTCACACCTTATATAAAAGGATTAGCTAAGGCTCGGCCTGGATTAGATATTTTCTCTTGTTTATATGTCGGATGTAAAAAAATAAATTTGAATGAAGAAGAAAAAGATAAATAATGATTTAGGTGGACTCCAAGCTGGGTCCACTTTTTTTGGGCATACCATTCATGTCACAGGTATCTAACTCTTTCATATTTTAATGTTATAAATCAACATTAGATTAGATATATTCGGGGTGTGCGTGTAATGAGCATGGGGATTATTGTAATGGGTCTTTTAATCGGCTTTATGGTCGGATTAACAGGTGTTGGAGGGGCCGCTTTGTTGACTCCAATTTTAATTTTATTAGGTATCAGCCCTTCAATTGCGGTAGGTACTGATCTTGTTTATAACTCCATAACTAAACTTTTTGGTTCAATTCAACATTGGAGGCAGAAGACGATAAATTTCAAGTTAGTAAAGTATCTAGCGATTGGGAGTATTCCAAGTGCGATCTGTGCAGTAGGCGTTCTCCATTTATTTGATTCTTTTTTTCATAACCAAGAAGTGGTGATTAAACACGCATTGGGTTACGTTTTAATATTGGTAGCATTGACTACCTTGTTTAAAACATTTATGAAAAATAAATTAGAATGGAATCATTTTCAAAAGAAGCCGATCCACGAAAAACGGGGCTTAACCATTCTGATTGGTGCTATATTAGGTTTTATTGTAGGCTTGACATCGATAGGATCTGGTTCATTGTTTGCATTAGCTATGATTTACTTGTACAGATTGAGAACTCCAGAATTGGTCGGAACCGATATCGCTCATGCCTTTTTATTAGTCTCCGCTGCAGGGATTATGCACGCAGGATTCGGCAATGTTGATTATCTATTAGTGTTTAACCTTTTAATGGGGTCGATCCCTGGTGTCATATTAGGAAGCACCTTATCCTCTAAATTACCAGCAAAACCTCTAAGAACTATTATGGCAGTGATGATTTTGATTAGTGGGTTTAAACTAATTTAATATAAGTAATTAAATCTGAAACAGCTCAAAAGTCTATCAAATTTGATAGACTTTATTTTTATTGCCTTGTTTTATCTTGTGGCCTTAGGATTGCAGCCCTTGTATTATTAAGCGGAATTGGCGTCCGAGAGAGCATTATCCGAAAATCTCGTGGATTAAATGGAATAAACGGATACAAAAATGGTGTATTCATGCTCTTTGTTACAACAAGGAGCGTGATCCATAACGTGATTCCTATGATTAACCCTGGAACTTTAAATAAAGCAACCATGATTAAAAAGAAAACCCGAAAAAGTCGATTGGCAAGGCTTAACTCATAACTTGGTGTGGCAAACGTTCCAATGGCAGCAACTGCCACATATAGGACGACCTCATGAGTAAAAATCCCTACCTCTACCGCTACATCTCCAATGATTATTGCAGAAACGATACCTAACGCAGTTGCAAGGGCATTGGGAGTATGTATAGCTGCCATTCGCAAAATTTCAATTCCGACTTCAGCAATGATAAATTGCCAGATTAAACCAATCTCCCCTTGATCTTCTACACCGATAAACTTCCATCGATCTGAGAGTAATTGTTCATTGGTCGCATAAGTGTACCAAAGTGGTATGAGAAATAAGGAGGATAATACAGCGATAAATCGTGCCCATCTTAAAAAAATCCCAATTACCGGCTTTTGACGATATTCCTCAGCATGCTGCAAGTGATGCCAATAGGTTGCTGGACAAATCATTACACTTGGTGACCCATCCACCACTATTAATACATGGCCTTCCATTAAATGAACGGCACTTGTATCTGATCTTTCTGTGTATCGAACTAATGGATATGGATTATAATTTCGGCCAAATACAAATTCTTCAATCGTTTTTTCCGCCATTGGAATCCCATCTATGGATATTTTTTCAAGTTCATTTCTTAACATTTTTACATTATCCGGGTCAGCGATGCTATCTATGTATACTAATGCAATATCTGTTTTAGATCGCTTTCCTACTTGGACGTATTCCATTACAAGGGATCGATCCCGTACACGCCTGCGAATTAAAGCTAAGTTAAATACAATCGTTTCAACAAAGCCATCACGGGGTCCCCGTACAACACGTTCAATATCTGGTTCCTGAGGAGAACGGATTGGATATTCACGTGAATCAATCAGGATTACTTGTTTACCGCCTTCTACTACTACTGCAGTTTGTCCTGCAAGAATTTGGGCTATAACTTCCTCTAAATCATCTGATGTATTCACCTCTACATGAGGAATAAAGGTTTTAAAAAGCTTGTCAATTGGACTATTTCCAAAATCCTCTGGTTTCCGTTTCTCGATCTCCTTCATAATTAAAAGTAAGAGATTAGCTGAAGCGAACCCATCTATTAAAAACATCCCGAACCGGAGTCCTCCATATTCCAATGGCCGGTGAATCACATCAAAGCTTTTTCCGATTCGTAATTCTTTTATTAAGTATTCTATATTATCCTCAAACTTTTCCTTAACTGTAATTTGAGTCCCCTTTTTTCCCAAACATGCCAACTCCTAAATTTTCATTATTGGTATTTTGCAACATGTTTGAGGTTAATATACTCTTTTCATATTATCAAATAATTCTGTCTCTATAGAGAGTTCGAGTGTATATTATGTGAACCACCCTCCAGTTATTATCTCGAACACAAAAAAAGACAACCTTTTCAGGTTGTCCTTGAAATGCCTGGCAACGTCCTACTCTCACAGGGACGCGTGTCCCAACTACCATCGGCGCTGAGAAGCTTAACTTCCGTGTTCGGTATGGGAACGGGTGTGACCTTCTCGCCATTGCTGCCAGACTTTTTTTTTGAGGAATCATTCCCTCAAAACTAGATAATGCAGAAGAAGTTTGTAAAAACGAGTATGCCTTAAAAATTGGTTAAGTCCTCGAACGATTAGTATCAGTCAGCTCCACATGTTACCACGCTTCCACCTCTGACCTATCAACCTGATCATCTTTCAGGGTTCTTACTAGCTTGCGCTATGGGAAATCTCATCTTGAGGGGGGCTTCATGCTTAGATGCTTTCAGCACTTATCC
>NZ_JAGGQW010000071.1 GCF_018613065.1 Bacillus sp. ISL-7
AAGATGAGATTTCCCATAGCGCAAGCTAGTAAGAACCCTGAAAGATGATCAGGTTGATAGGTCAGAGGTGGAAGCGTGGTAACATGTGGAGCTGACTGATACTAATCGTTCGAGGACTTAACCAAAATTTTATATGATGATTGTCAATTATCTAGTTTTGAGGGAATGAAACCCTCATATAGTCTGGCAGTAATGGCGAGAAGGTCACACCCGTTCCCATACCGAACACGGAAGTTAAGCTTCTCAGCGCCGATGGTAGTTGGGACACGCGTCCCTGTGAGAGTAGGACGCTGCCGGGCTAGCCCTAATTGGGGCTATTATTTTTGCTTAATATTAATAGATGGCCCCTTGGTCAAGCGGTTAAGACACCTCCCTTTCACGGAGGTAACACGGGTTCGAGTCCCGTAGGGGTCACCAAAGTTTTTTACGAGTTTGCGTAAAATAACTTCCAATATAGTGGAGGATTAGCTCAGCTGGGAGAGCATCTGCCTTACAAGCAGAGGGTCGGCGGTTCGAGCCCGTCATCCTCCACCATTATAATATTTGTTTTTTTGGCGGTGTAGCTCAGCTGGCTAGAGCGTTCGGTTCATACCCGAAAGGTCGGGGGTTCGACTCCCTTCGCCGCTACCAAATGTTTTTGCTTATTTTTAACTGGAGGAATACCCAAGTTTGGCTGAAGGGATCGGTCTTGAAAACCGACAGGCGGGTCATACCGCGCGGGGGTTCGAATCCCTCTTCCTCCTCCATAGTATTACTTTATTTCTATTGTCGCGGGGTGGAGCAACGAGCATTGCTTCATGAATAATCTGCGAGTTGTATCAATCGAGCTGCTGCTTGCATATGCTTACTGAGATTGATACAGTCCATGGAACATTGAGCATGGACAAAACTATATAATTTTTATTGTCGCGGGGTGGAGCAGTCTGGTAGCTCGTCGGGCTCATAACCCGAAGGTCGCAGGTTCAAATCCTGTCCCCGCAATTTGGTCCGGTAGTTCAGTTGGTTAGAATGCCTGCCTGTCACGCAGGAGGTCGCGGGTTCGAGTCCCGTCCGGACCGCCATTTTTTTCTAGTAGGGTACCTGCTATTAATTTATAGATTTTGGCGATTGTGGCGAAGTGGTTAACGCACCTGATTGTGGTTCAGGCATTCGTGGGTTCGATTCCCATCAGTCGCCCCATTTATTTTAATATTGGGCTATAGCCAAGCGGTAAGGCATCGCACTTTGACTGCGACATGCGTTGGTTCAAATCCAGCTAGCCCAGCCATTTTGCTTATTTTTTTCAACGCGGGTGTAGTTTAGTGGTAAAACCTCAGCCTTCCAAGCTGATGATGAGAGTTCGATTCTCTTCACCCGCTCCAATTCAATTTGGGCCTATAGCTCAGCTGGTTAGAGCGCACGCCTGATAAGCGTGAGGTCGATGGTTCGAGTCCATTTAGGCCCATCATAAATTTATCCATCAAAAAAGACTTGAAAGCTTAAATAGCTTTGAAGTCTTTTTTTTGTTATAGATAAAACAATTATTTACAAAATATATGTTTACCAATTTTTTTAATTTGTGGTCGACTCCATATCCAAGCACTTGTCGCGGTATCAGGATTAAAATAGTAAATCGCCTCACCACTAGGATCCCAGCCATTAATGGCATCTAGTACCGCTTTTTCGCAGTGGCATTTGGGGTTAAGTTCATCCGCACCCGCAGTAAAGGCCCCCGGTGATAGATGACACCCGCAACCGTATCTGGAAACGATGAATGGCTGACTCGGTTCAAAATAACTGCTGCAACAGCAACTTGACCCATGTATTCCTCTCCGCGTGATTCCCCGTATACTGCGATTGACATAAATTGAATATCATTTTGAGAATAACCGTTAGGTACATTAGCGGAATTGTTATTATTACCTGATGATCCGCGTTATATTTGAGCCCTTTAGGAAAGAGCTTATTGTTCGATTATTTTTGTTTAGTTTTTTATAAATATAAAAAACAAGCAGGATCCAAAGGATGAAGGGAGTGGAACTGAAAATGACACTGATCCAAGCGTCCCGCTTAGAAGCGGTTAATAACATCGGGATGCTTAGAACATGGACAATAAAACCTGTTGAAATTATAAGTAATATATAGATATGAGTGGCACTAATTACCTTTTGATTCATCCCAACCACCTATGTAACCATTTGTGATTACTTTACCCTTGGAAAATCTAGTTATACACCAATGAAATTTGAGGGCGGGTTGAATCTTTCCGTTCACAACGGCACCACTAAAAGGGTCCTGCTCTGGAAAGCGAGAAATAGCAAAAAGCCAACGGCTCGGTGTCCGTTGACTCTAAGTTTAAGGTAAACAAATAATTTTTACTTAGTCGTTCTTTTCTAGAACGTTTGCTACAGAGCTCTTAATAATCATTTCTGTGGGCACAATTTTTTGATTATGTTTACTTGTATTTCCTTTAATTTTTCGATTAAGAACAAACTTGTAACACCGATTGCTGATTCAATAAAAAACTAATCAAACGTTTGATTAAAATTGCTTGATGTCTTGGTATAATTAGGAATGAATAAAATGAAAACTGCTAAGTTATAAATGGGCTGCATAAGGGGGGAGTTAGTAGTTTGTCGGCGATCGGCGACTATGAAAGAGCGCTCCATTGACCGATCAGGGGTGCATATCAATCGACAAAATTCAACATACTTTTTCAATGACAGGCAGTGGATAATATCATTTTTCTTTTAAGTACCATTCTACATCAACATCATCTACCTTTAAACTGTACACATCTCCTGAGCTTGTTAAGATATCAATCTCATAAAGTTCAATATTATATTTATTAATTCCCTTTGTTACTTTTAATAAATTTTCTAATTTACTATCTTGAATGGATACCTCTAAGATAATTTTACCATATACTACGGACAAACTTTTTTCCCCCTAAGACAAAATATCTATATTCACATTTTTAATCATAAACAAATTGTTAGGTTTTTCCAATATGTATATTTTCCTAATAGTTACCATTATACGGAATATGATAGTACGAATGTATTAATTATTTTAAATTTGTTTTCAAATTCTATCCCTATCCAGCAGGATAGAGATTAGATAAACCATCAAGTTATATTTATGTTATATAAATCAAAGATCGTATTTGCATTTATAAATTCTTTAAGCAAAGAGAAGTTAAATATTTCATGACCATTCATTACAACCTTTCTAACTCCAAACTGATTACCGATAATTGATAATTCCTCATTATCTAATTTTTTTCGCTCGAGATACAAAACAACAGCAAAAGCAATCATGCCTGACTTTTCAATGTTTTTAGTTGTTAAATACTTATAACCAAAAAAATCAGCAATGGTGGATATTCTCCTATAAATTAAATGTTTATCTGCTCTTTTAAAATTTTGTACCCTTGTAGTGGCCGTTCTTAGAACGTAATTATTTTTTACTAATGGTAATTCAGGGTTATTCCCCATTGAGGTACCATTCTTATTTTGGTAATGAGTTTGATTAAGCGCTTCCATGACAAAAGTTAAACATTTTTCTGAAACCTTGACACTTCTTTTTCCATATTTATCATCATTTAACTTCAATATTTGATTGGCCTGATCAACATCTGATTGGGTTAAGTTTAATAGCTCTGATAGTCCATGCCCATTTACGCCTTCAAATAGAAGCTGAAGGATCACTTTATCTTGGGCATTGACCATTTTTTTTTCCATGTCTTGTATTTCATACTTCGAGAATAGAATTTTTTTCTTAGATAAGTAGGTTTTTAACTCATCATTTTTTATTGAAAGAATGGGATTAATGTTACTTTGAGTTTTTCCAGATTTAATGGCCCAATTTATATAGTCCTCAAAAACATGAAGCGTTAATTTAATGGAATTAAATGTAGAATGATCAGCATTGATTAATGCATCTTTAATTTCATTAGTGTTAAACTCAAATAAATCTTTCCCAACTACATCCTCCGTGTCATAACTTCTACAGAGTGCATATTTATAAACAGTTCTTCTATTTTCAGGAATACACATTAAATACTCTATTTTTATGTTTTCGTTATAAAGCTTTTTCAAATTAACCACCTTCCTGATATTTTGATAAATCTATATCATTAAAGAATTTATATATTTGTTTTTTTATACTCTTTGGAATTTTTTGCGATTGATTTAAAATATCGGATTCTATCCATACTTTATTTTGTCTTGAAAAATCAATACATTTAATAATCTCAAATAATTTGTTCAACTGAATACATTCATCCTTCATTCTTCTTGCTAAAGTTATATATCCATAAAACATGGAATTCGTATTGATTAAACTATTTTTCCTAACAACCGCGACTTCATCTAGAAATTCATTTGGGAAAGCGAAAAATAATTCATTGATAAATTCGATTAAATAATTAGCAGTGTGTATTGCAGTACGTTTATCTTCAACTTTAAAAACTTCATCAATTGCATCAGAAAGTGTTTTAAATGTAACTAAAAAATTTGAATAAGGCGCAATACTATCTGAAGCTGCCACTTTATTTTTTATTTCACTATTGTATTGTACTTGTTTAGCAATAAAATCTGCCTGCCTGGATTCACCCAATTTTTTTAACTGTCCTTTCCCAACGGGGTTAGTTGTATTTAATTGTTTAAAGTACTGTTGAGCCATAGATTTTCCCAAGTGTAAAATATTTAATTTGAACATAGCTTCTAAAGAAGGATCTTTTCTTATCGCTCTGACTATGGCGTTTATGCGGTGAAATCCATCTAGTACATCTAATAATGTTCCCTTTGTAACAGTTAATGTCATCGAATCTTCTGCATATTGTAATTCTTCTCCAGATTCATCATCTGTACTGCCTAACCGTGCGTTTAACGTAATAATAGTGCTAATCATTTCACCTTTATTTAATAGCTCCTCCATTTCGATTATGCTTTTCTCAATAATTTTAGGAGTTTCGATAATTTCGTTCGAGTCCTTACCTTTCGATTGTCTCATTTCACGTTGAGTTTCTGGATTATACTGTAGTAATCCATTTTCAAAAAGACGCTTTATCTCACTTGCCTTGATATAAAGAATAAAGTCATCTTCCGTTCCCTTAAGTACATTTCTAAAGGTATAGGGGAACACTATACTATTCGTGTGATACCCAACAAAATTTGTCCTAATTTCTTTTATTTCTCTAGGTGAAAAGTATATTGATGGTTTTATTTTTGGATTTCCGGTAGCTGAATAAATTTGTTCAAGAAAAAGGTAGACCGATTCGATATCTACCTCCCATAATATATCGGGGTTATTAAAATAACTTTGTACTTGACCCGGTAAAATTTTGTATTCCTTCAAACCCTTTTTAATTTTGTTAACTAATTTTTTGTCTTCTTTAATATTAGTCACGACTTCAATTAAATTTCCTCTAAGCTCGTTTTTTTTCATTAGTATTCAATCCTTTAGTATTTGTATATTTGATTTTTTGAATATACAAGTTACAATTAATTAAATTAACGCTGCATAGGATAAAATAAGTGATTATTCAATAAATTAGACAACTAAAATTTTTTTAATATTTATACCTTTGGTATACATAAACAAACTTTATTATTAATCATATTGAAATCAAATAAATTAAATAACTAAAAATAAAAAAACAGCCATTTGGCTGCTTTAAATATTTCTGGCATTTAACTTATGTATGTTTGAGGCGTCTAAACCAACAAATCTTTTGGCAAACCTTCATAATAATCAGCTCCTATTCGTGTGTAGCTCTACACTTGGTTTTGATATGGAAAGTAACATTATGACCAAGTGCAATCTACGTTAAGCGATGGGAGTCGTTTCGTTCATTATGACTAAAGGGTGCTTTACTTAAATTAAGGAGTAAAGCCTTTTTTATTTTATTAACTTGAATGGTTTGATTATCCCCAATTAAGGTAATTTCACTAAACGGCTGTTCTTCTCCCACTTTAACATTGGCTTCAATTACAGTTCCACTACCCACAACTGCTTGGTTAATCACCGCATTTTCGCCAATAATAGTATTGGGCAAAATAACAGAATTTCTAATAACAGCTCCTTTACCCACGGTTACTCCACAAAAAAGAACCGAATTTTCTACACTTCCAAACACCTTACAGCCTTCACTTACTAAAGATTTGTGTGTGCTAGCCTTTCCGTCCAAATACAATGGCGGCTGAGAAGTTTCATGAGTATAAATAGTCCAGTTTTCATTTTGTAAAATTGGATTGCTTTTAAATGAAAGTAAATCCATATTCGCTTCCCAGAGGCTACGAATGGTTCCGACATCCTTCCAATAACCTTTGAAGCTATATGCATATAGTTTGCAATTATCATTTATCAAAGAAGGTATAATATCCTTCCCAAAATCCTTAGTTGAAAATGGTTTTCTTTCTTCTTGTTCTAAATACTTTTTTAACAGTTTCCAATTAAAAATGTAAATGCCCATAGAGGCAAGGTTTGATTTAGGCTGTTCTGGCTTTTCTTCAAAATTTAATATTTTCTTAGAGTCGGGATCGATATTCATAATTCCAAATCGATTGGCTTCCCTCCACGGTACGTTTATGACTGAAATGGTGGCATCCGCCGACGTTTCTATATGCTGCTTAAGCATTTTACTGTAATCCATCTTATAAATGTGATCACCTGAAATAATTAGAACATACGCTGGATTGTAACTTTCAATAAATCGAAGGTTTTGATAAATAGCATGGGCGGTGCCTTCATACCATCTTTCACCCAACTCACATTGAAAAGATGGAAGAATAGTGACCCCTCCATTTTTTCGGTGTAGATTCCAGTGCTTGCCATCGCCAATGTAATTTTGAAGAGTGTGAGGTTGATATTGTGTCAAAACACCAACAGTATCAATGCCAGAATTACTGCAATTGCTTAATGGAAAATCAATAATTCGATATTTTCCACCAAATGGAACTGCTGGCTTTGCTATATAATTGGTCAATTCTTTTAATCGAGTCCCTCTTCCCCCAGCTAATAGCATCGCTATACATTGTTTTTTAGTCATAGTTACCTCCATAGTAAAGGATTATCCTTTATTAATGTTATAAACGATCATCTTCTCATGGCTAGTAGAAGAGGGCTATTTCTTTTTTTGGATATAAATTCATATTTTAATTAATTATATATTTTATTTTTATTCTCATAGTTTCAATCTTTGCAATGTAATAATATTTACTGTGTTTTCTACCCCTTATTATCTTTTCATTGTATGAAGTAATCGTATATTTCTAGAACAGGTTTTTTATAAAGATTTTTAAAATCAATCCTTAAAAAAGCTGTTGTTGTAACCGTCAAGTAGAACTCAACAGTTTTTAGTAAATAAGATTAAACAGTTTTCATCAATTAAGATTCCACACTTTGATTATCAAATAATG
>NZ_JAGGQW010000072.1:0-2680 GCF_018613065.1 Bacillus sp. ISL-7
AAAAGTTGCAATGGAACATTGGTGCTTGTTTCACTAACCTGCCCCGTTAGCTTAAGTACAATTCTTCACAATCTCCTCGATAAATACCCAATTTTCTTTTAAAATGATCCTCCACAATCTGGCCCGTTTGTTGAAAAAGAAAATACCCCCCTAATTGATAAAAGCCTTTGCTTTCAATGAGCAAAGATTTTTTTGACGAGTTTCTTCTATTGTATATTGGTGCTTTTCAATTCTCTTTCGTACTCCTTAACTAACTTATAAAATGTTGTTTTTTTAACCCCTATTTCTTGCATCGCTTTCACTGCTGTCATCTCTCCTTTTTTCCGTTAAACCACCTGATTACATCAAAGAGTTAATGCTTTTTGCGTTGTATCTTACGCAAAATTAGAAAATCACAATGTACAATTCAAAAATGCACTTAATAGATACGAATAAATTTCCAAGCGGTAGTTTACAGTAGGTAAATATTCGATGGACGGCTGACTTGCGGATTGGTCGTCTTATTTGCATTTTTTGACTGGATGACCACACTATCAAGGTCATCTTAGGCTACATAAAAACAAGTTTATTCGGAAAGAATATACCAATATATATATTTTTGAAGGAGTTCGGAATATGACTGAAAACCGTATTAGCCTAACATCATCAGAAATCGCTTGTACTTGGACTGGCTATATGAACGATAGTATGGCTAAGTGCATTCTTGGATATTTTCTAGTACATGTTGAAGACTCAGATATAAGGCCTATTATACAGTTTGCATATGACCTTACAGTTTCTCATATAGAAAAACTAACTCATCTTTTCGAAGAGAAGATTTGCCATTACCAACAGGATTTACTAACGAAGATGTCAATTTAAATGCTCCTCGCCTATATACTGATTCATTTATGCTGACTTACATAAACCACATGGCAAAGGTTGGGTTACTTGCTTATAGTGGACTCGTTTCCATGAGTGCAAGAAAGGATGTAAGGGGTTATTTTATGGAAGGACTAAAAGAAACGTCCGATTTATTCGACAGAAGTTCAGATGTCGCACTTTCTAAAGGATTGTTTGTAAGAGCACCGTATATTGCATACCCAACAAAGACTGATTACGTAGATAGCAAAAGTTATTTAAGTGGTTTTTCTCTTTTCAGTAAGCAACGCCCTTTAAATACAGTTGAAATATCTCATCTTTATATGAACATTCAAACCAATTTAATAGGTAGTCATCTTTCTATTAGTTTTGCTCAAACATCACCGAGAAAAAATATACAAAAGTGGATGCTAAGAGGTAACGATATTTCAAAAAAGCATGTGCAGATTTTTTCTGCAACTCTACTCCACAATGATATACAACCACCAGTTTCATCAGATGTTGCTATAACAAATTCAACTACACCGCCATTCTCAGACAAACTAGCCATGTCTCATATGGCATTGTTAAGTGCGACTGGTTCAGGAAATTACGCAACTGGAGCGGCGGCAAGTCAAAGAACAGACCTTTTTCTAAATTATGAACGCTTATCGCTAGAAGTCGCTCAGTATGCTAAGGACGGAGTTAACATCATGATTGATAACAAATGGCTAGAACAACCACCTGGAACTACCGATAAACAAAAACTATCCCAAACAAAAGACACCGAATAATTAAAGTTTATGGCTGTTACTTCAATAAGTGTGTCTCTTTTTCTTATTTAGAGATACGACAATTTAGTCTAGTTACTGTCACTGGATTTCTGGACGGTATTGTGATTAACGTCATATCCTTCAGCGTATTAAAGCACGGTAGATATCTCGAAACCCAGTTTCACCAATGCTTTATCGTAATAAAGTAAGTTAAGTCGCCTCCTCGAAGTTTTACCATAAGTGACGTTTTTAATGTCATATCGTCAAGTGTTTTTACTTTACACCTTATCTTAAAACACCTTCCAAACGCTTGGTACATCTAGATTGCTTACCTAGTGATCCATAGACCCCGAGGTTTCCAGGAACGCCATTTTCGGTCAAGCTGCACCAAGTGGAGTACGTTTAAACCATGATATACGCTAATAATTGTACTCCAAGCGTTAATCATACATCCTGTACGTAACATAGGAATTTAAGGATGATATCCATTAACTCCATCATTAAAATGACATAATTTCGGTTGGTTGTATTAACGTATAATCTTTTAATCGTCACGACGTAATAAACCTCGCTGTCGCTCAGTTGAATCCTCAAATTCGCCAGGCTTTACTTCAACGCTAAACTGATGTGTAATAGGATCAACGAAGTGAACACGCCCCTTAACTTCCTTCGTAAATCCATCGATCCATACCGCCAGCTTAACCGCTAAGTTATATTCCATTGCGTAAGAAATCCTCTGATCGAATTCCTCCCTTTCGTATTCGTCGAGAAGCGGCTTCGGTTGACGTTCTTGATCCTTAAACATTGCACGTGTCATTTCGAATCCTAACGGCATAAAAGATGCCGGCTGCCACTTTAGCTTACCTCGATCTCGTATTGCCATTTCAATCGCCCCTTCGTTCTCAATTATACACGAACTAGTGTTCTGCGTGAATAAAAAAAATAAAAGGCTCTGTTAAAAATTAATGTTTATTAAACTGTCCATATTATGGGTTACAGTTCAAGGGCCTATATGGGTCCTTTTTTATTTTAAGTAAATAATAAAACTTCTCATAGGTGTCACGCCA
>NZ_JAGGQW010000072.1:2761-5303 GCF_018613065.1 Bacillus sp. ISL-7
CAATATTCGGGTTATAGTTCATCTATTAATACGGGACCTTTTTATAGTATCTTCTTGTGGAGAGTGGGTGGTTCCTTTGTTCTTCTAGATGGCAACTTACTCGTTCGAGAAAAGTTGCTAGGGATAGAGTATTGGACAAGTAGTCTCATGGGACAAGGGACCTGTCCCCTCGTCCCATTATTCGGGGAAACCATTGAAGTAAAAGGAAATTACAAAAGTATACTCAAGTACAAAGCGGTGATTATGCTTGGTCCCCCCTATGATCAGAGTTCATATTTACAAAGGGGTAGGAGATCAATTAAATTTTAGAAACGTTTTCTGCTTGAGAGCCACGTTGTCCTTTTAGAATATCAAATTGTACGCGTTGCCCTTCATCAAAGGATTTAAAACCATCACCAGTAATCTTTACTATTGTTATGTAAATAAAAATGGTTTCCTGGTCTGGAAACCATTTTTGTAGTTGACCAAATGGTGTTACCAATTCGTTTTTCTCTTTTACGTAAAGAAGATAAACAATTACTATTCACTGTCTCAGTAGATGTAAAAAATTCTTAAAGATAGAGGTGAGATTGATTGTTTTTTCTTCTAGAAATAATGACTTAGATAATATATTGTATACCGAAAACAATGAAAGCCATACCTCTCTTTCATCCTTACGGCTCCTTGTCCGTGCCAGTGTGAATCAGGATTGCAAAAATCAAGTGACTATTTTATCGAGTTATTTGATGAAACTTCAAACGTTCGTAAAAGAAATTTAAATAATAAAAATGGATTAGATTGTAGAAATAACAAAAGAGGTTAATGCTCTAAAGGTGAGTTGGAGAAGTTGAATGTCTTTGAAATGATTTCCTTTTTATAATAAACATATTCCCAAAAAATTCAGGATATTTTCGGGAGATGTAATACATTATCTTAAATTAACCTTAACAGAAACTTTTTATTTGATTTTCAGTAATCCCTTTAATTAATCCCAGTTCACTAATCAAAAATTCATGTGCGTTATCTAACATTTTTTTTTCGCTTGTATTAAGTGCTTTTTCTTTCTTCATCCGAATTAAATCACGTACAACTTCAGTACATTCTTGTATTTTACCCGTTTTTATTTTGTCCGTGTTCACTTTATACCTTTGTTTCCACGGCAGTAATCTATCTGATTCTCCATGATGAAAAATGTTTATGATGTGTTTTAATGCAATTATGTCAGTAACAGGGCGTATACTTGAACTCAATATTTTACCCGTAGGAATCATGACTTGCATATTACCGATTAACATTTTTATGACATAATACTGTTGTTTTCCCCCTGAGATTTCCTTTTCTTCTATGGCTTTAATTATACCTACTCCGTGCATTGGATAAACAATGTTATCGCCAATTTGAAACAAATAATCCACCTCCATATATGGTAACCTTCTTAACCTTAACATATATATTATTTTTTATCAAATTTTTAATTTTATCATAAATTTATTTTCAGTGTCAACTACTTTTTCTTTAAAAATCAGAAAAAGCAAAAACAATAGGAATCGTGTCGGATTACCAATAAAGGGAAGGTTAATTTTCCCGCGTATATACTGAAACCTCTACTAACCTTAATATTATTATTCTATATAAAACCTTCCTGTGCAAATAACACAAAAAGCGACTGCCTTGTTCAGCAATCGCTACCCGTTTGTTTAAGTGTAATTCTTCACAATCTTTAAATTAATTTTAAGTAAAGTAAAATTATTCTTGGAAAAATCGCAAGTGAAAAATCGGCTAATTACTCTAAATTAAACTTTACATCTAATCTTAAAACTGGTCATCTTTTTATAAATCAGAAATTCATATCTCTTGGTGAATTGGTAAATAATATCCAAGAGGTGACAGAATGGAAAAGATAAATTAAAACTCACATCTTCCGAAATAGGAACTTTGTGGGGAGAGTATGTAAATGGAACAGCTGTTGATATTGTAAATAGATATATGATTTCTATTATTGAGGACGAGTCAATAAAAGCAATTTTTAAGGATGCTATCAAGACTTTCGAAAAGCAAAAGCAACAAATGGTTGCTTTTTTGGAGAACGAGAAATTTCCTATTCCCATTGGATTTACTGAATCCGACCTTTTTAAAGGTAAACCGAGATTGTTCACTGATATTTTTTGCTTAAATTATTTACACATTATGGCTTTACACGGTTTGCTAGGACACTCCACTTCATTGGCTGTTTCTGTCAGAGAGGACTTAAGGTTTTTTTACGACTCGTGCGATAACGATGGGAAAAGGATGTATCATCAAACAATTGATTTATTGCTTGAAAAAGGAAGTTTTCAGAGAGACCCTTTATTTTATCCTGCTGAAAACCCTGAATATGTTTCCAGCCAAGATTTCACAGATGGATTTTTCGGAAAGGGTAGAACGTTAGCAGCGACAGAAATCATAAGTATTTCTTTCAACCTAAAGAAAAGTATTATGGCAAAAACTCTTGCAATTGCATTTAGTCAAGTCACACAAACAAAAGAAGGAAGAAAATTTTTCGAGTATGCTGAAAAAATAGCTA
>NZ_JAGGQW010000073.1 GCF_018613065.1 Bacillus sp. ISL-7
TGATACTAATCGTTCGAGGACTTAACCAATTTTTAAGGCACACTCGTTTTTACAAACTTCTTCTGCATTATCTAGTTTTGAGGGAATGATACCTCAAAAGAAAATAGTCTGGCAGCAATGGCGAGAAGGTCACACCCGTTCCCATACCGAACACGGAAGTTAAGCTTCTCAGCGCCGATGGTAGTTGGGACACGCGTCCCTGTGAGAGTAGGACGTTGCCAGGCTAAAATTACTTTAAAAACCATACATACTTACTGTTTCTAGTGATATAATATTATGGTGTAGTAATTTAAAACATATTTTTATTTCTATTGTCGCGGGGTGGAGCAGTCTGGTAGCTCGTCGGGCTCATAACCCGAAGGTCGCAGGTTCAAATCCTGTCCCCGCAATTTGGTCCGGTAGTTCAGTTGGTTAGAATGCCTGCCTGTCACGCAGGAGGTCGCGGGTTCGAGTCCCGTCCGGACCGCCATTATATTGCAAAAATTAGTACGAAACAAGGTTTCGTCTTTTTTTATGCCGTTTAATAAGGGCAAGCATTTTTGCTCAATTGTTAAAAATCATGTAAACTACATATGTAATAGGCATCCTTAGGAGAGATCCTAAGGTTTTTTTGCACATAATTAAGGTAAAATGAAGATGTGACGCTAAGTTAAAATAAAAAGGTGATTGAATGAATCAATTCGAACTAATAACAACGGATTCTGAGGAGACTTTCCAATTTGCAGCAAAGTTAGCTGGGTTATTACAACCTGGAGATGTCATTGCTCTTGAAGGTGATTTAGGTGCTGGAAAGACTACATTCACTAAGGGCTTGGCTAAAGGGTTGGAGATTAAAAGAACAGTTAACAGTCCGACATTTACTATTATTAAAGAATATAAGGGAAAACTCCCGTTATATCACATGGATGTATACCGGGTTGCGGATGCCTTCGAAGACCTCGGTTTTGATGAGTATTTTGAAGGTGATGGAGTGACGGTAGTGGAATGGGCTCATTTAATTGAAGAGCAGCTCCCACAGGAAAGACTGACTATTTTCTTATATCGTGAAGAAGGGGATACTAGAAGAATGGTTTTAGTACCTCAGGGGAAACGATATGAGCAATTATGTAAGGAGACTTTTTCATGACCATATTAGCGATTGATACTTCTAACTATGCCTTAGGAGTGGCGCTGTTAGAAGATAATCAAGTACTTGGTGAATATATAACCAATTTAAAAAAGAACCACTCTGTTCGAATTATGCCTGCTATTCAGACACTAATGAAGGATTGTGAAAAGGTTCCGGCGGATTTAACTAAGATTGTCGTCGCCAAAGGACCGGGCTCGTATACAGGAGTTAGAATAGGTGTAACCATTGCTAAAACATTAGCTTGGACTTTGAATATCCCGCTTGTAGGTATTTCCAGCTTGGAAATTTTAGCATCTGGGGTCGGCCGCTACTTTGATGGTTATGTGTCACCTCTATTTGATGCAAGAAGGGGACAGGTCTATACTGGCTTGTATCAATATCAAAATGACGAACTACAAACGATTGAAGAGGATCGTTTGGTCATGTTAGTAGACCGTGCAGAGGATCTAAAAAATTCAGGAAAAGCGATACTATTTGTCGGAAATGATTTACCACTCCATCAAGCAGCAATTGAAGCAGCATTAGGATCACAGGCTGTTTTCGCAGCTAGTACGGAACAAAATCCACGTCCAGCTGAACTTGCCCTTCTTGGAAAGGATAAACCAGGGGAGGACATTCATTCTTTTGTTCCAAATTATATCCGTTTAGCTGAAGCTGAAGCGAAATGGTTAGAATCGAAAGGAAAAATTTTAAATGGATAGGAATAGAGAGTTATGGTAGATTCTTTTGTTTTTCGCAATATGAGGGAAGAGGACATTGACCAAATTTTAGAAGTAGAACAAGCATCATTTACAACCCCCTGGAGTCGTGAAGCATTTTATAATGAATTGCATAATAATCGATTTGCAGTTTATATCGTCCTAGAGGAAAGTAACAAAATCCTCGGGTACTGTGGGGCTTGGATCGTGATCGATGAGGCGCATGTAACGAATGTGGCCATTCTGCCTGAATATAGGGGCAGGAAACTTGGTGAAGCAATCATGCAAAAAATGATGACAGAGGCCAGAGAGATGGGAGCAAAGAGTATGACCCTTGAAGTGCGTGTTACCAATCATGTAGCACAATCTCTTTATCGAAAGCTTGGTTTTCAAAATGGCGGGATCCGCAAAAATTATTATTCAGATAATCAGGAAGATGGTTTAGTGATGTGGGTAAATTTATGAAAAAAGACCAATGGATTTTGGGTATTGAAACAAGCTGCGATGAGACGGCTGTCGCCATTATTAAAAATGGCAGAGAAATTGCAGCAAATGTAGTCGCATCGCAAATTGAAAGTCATAAACGCTTCGGTGGTGTGGTTCCAGAAATAGCCTCCCGCCACCATGTAGAGCAAATGACTATTGTCATTGAGGAAGCATTGAAGCAGGCAAATGTTACTTTTGCTGAGATTGATGCCATTGCTGTCACAGAAGGACCAGGATTAGTCGGTGCCCTTTTAATTGGGGTAAATGCCGCGAAAGCATTGGCATTTGCTCAAAACAAACCACTAGTTCCAGTCCACCATATTGCAGGACATATTTATGCGAACAGGCTTGTTACTGAGTTAAAATTCCCGCTCCTTGCTCTGGTCGTTTCAGGCGGGCATACAGAGCTTGTTTATATGAAGGAACATGGACATTTTGAAGTCATCGGCGAAACAAGGGATGACGCTGCTGGTGAAGCCTACGACAAGGTTGCGCGAACGTTAAACATGCCGTACCCTGGCGGTCCACATATTGACCGTTTGGCGCAGGCTGGAAATCCGACAATTAATTTACCTCGGGCATGGTTAGAAGAAGGTTCCTATGATTTTAGCTTTAGCGGTTTAAAATCTGCTGTTATTAATACGGTTCATAATGCCGAGCAACGCGGTGAGATAATTGCCCCTGAAGACCTTGCTGCAAGCTTTCAAGCCAGCGTGATTGAAGTGTTAGTAAAGAAAACAGAAAAGGCCGTCGCTGAATATGGGGTAGGGCAAGTATTGGTGGCTGGCGGAGTTGCCGCCAATAAAGGCCTTAGAAATGCTTTGGAAAAGACCTTTTCAGAGAAACCTGGAATTGAATTAGTGATTCCGCCATTATCCCTATGTACTGATAATGCAGCGATGATTGCTGCTGCTGGAAGCGTGATGTTCGAAAAAGGAATTAGAGCAGACCTTTCCCTAAATGCCAACCCGGGACTGGATATCGAAATATACAATTAAAAACTCTTCTGGATAAGAAGAGTTTTTTTGTTGATAAGATTTTATAAAAATGCAGATCAAAAACTGGTGAATGTGGATAAGTGGGGTGTTTTCTGTGTATAATGTGGATAAGTCAGGTCTTTGTTGTGGATAATGTGGAAAAGTAAAAATAACATTGAAACTGTCCTGTTTGTAATGTGAATAAGAATGTGGAAAAGTGTATAACTTAAATGAATTATTGCCATCATATCAAAATTTGTCGATAAATGTCATAATAAACAAAAAACCAGGCCAATGCCTGGTTTTTGCATAAATATAAAAGAAAATTTATCTTCGGACTTTTATAATTGTCTAGCTCCAACGCCCAGCAGCTAGTGGACTTCGCTCTCCTCCCTACGATAAGTCAACATCGGATGGCTAACGCTCTCCGTGTTTCCTTTATCTCAGTCGAAGCGCTCCAGTCCATACGCTGCTAAACGGGCGTTTCCGCTTTTCTAGTTATTCAGCCAGCTCTGCCCATTCTTCCATTAAGTGCTCGAGTTCAGACTTTGCCTTTTCATTTTTTATGTTGATTTCCAACACTTTTTCATGATTTTGAAAAATGTCTGGTTCGCATAATTGCTGCTCGAATTCTTGAATTTGCTCTTCTAGCTCTTCAATTCTTTGTTCCATTTCTTCTAATTTCCTTTTGCGCTGACGCTCTTGTTTTTTACTTTCCTTATCCTGTTGATAAGAGTTTTTCTCAAAAGCATCTGTTTGTGCTGCTTTTTTAGCAGTTGCGGCTAGCGCTAGTGCTGCAAGTTCTTCCTGTTCTAGTTTCTTCTCTAAATAATAATCATAATCCCCGAGGTATTCTGTACTTCCATGACGACTAAGTTCTAAGACCTTTGTGGCAATCCGGTTAATAAAATACCTGTCGTGTGAGACAAACAATATCGTGCCCGGGTAATCGATTAATGCATTCTCTAGAACTTCCTTACTATCTAAGTCAAGGTGGTTGGTAGGCTCGTCCAAAATTAAGACATTTGCTTTCTCCAACATCAGTTTAGCTAAAGCTAGACGGGCTTTTTCACCCCCGCTTAAGGTGGAAACTACTTTTAAGACATCATCACCAGAAAATAAGAAATTACCGAGCACCGTACGTATTTCTTTTTCATTTTTTAGTGGATAGTCATCCCAGAGTTCATTTAAGACCCGCTTATTGGAGGTCAATTCAGCTTGCTCCTGGTCGTAATAACCAATCTGAAGGTTTGTCCCATAGAGTATGGTTCCCTCCAGAGCAGGCAACTTTTTGATAATTGTCTTTAAAAGTGTTGATTTGCCGATACCATTCGGTCCAACCAATGCGGTACTTTCACCTTTATAGGCCCGAAATGAAATGGACTCTGAAACCTTATCACCTTCGTACCCAACAGCGAGTGAATCCACTGTTAAAACGTCATTGCCGCTTTGTTTTTCAATTTCAAACGAGAAGGAAGCAGACTTTTCATCGCCTAATGGACGATCCATCATCTCCATCTTTTCTAGCTTTTTACGACGGCTTTGGGCACGTTTAGTCGTCGAAGCGCGCGCTAAATTCCGGTTGATAAAGTCTTGGAGATCAGCGACCTCTTGCTGTTGTTTTTCGAAAAGCTTTAAATCACGCTCATAATTTGCGGCCTTTTGATCAAGGTAAGAACTATAGTTGCCTGTAAACCTTTGGATTTGCTTACGGGATACTTCATAAACTTGAGTAACAACTTTATCTAAAAAATAGCGGTCATGGGAAACGATCAAAATCGCCCCATGATAACTTTGTAAATATTGCTCCAGCCAGGAAAGCGTATCAATATCAAGGTGGTTTGTGGGCTCATCCAATATTAAGATATCAGGCTTGGTTAACAAAAGTTTACCAAGGGCAAGACGGGTTTTCTGCCCGCCGCTTAAACTAGATATCATCAAGGATTTGTCATGGAAATTTAACCCATGAAGGACAGAGCGCATCTCTGCCTCATATTGATACCCTCCCTGTTCTTTAAATTTCACCTGAAGATGATCGTACTCTTTTAGGATTCTTTCGTACCTTCCACCGTCTTCAAAAACAAGAGGATCAGCCATTTGTTCTTCAAGGGTGCGGAGTTGTTTTTCCATTAATCGCAGCGGTTCAAAAACCGTCAGCATTTCATCCCATATGGATAATGATGATTCTAACCCCGTATTTTGAGCTAAATAGCCAATTGTCACTTCTTTCGGCTTGATAATTTCTCCGCCATCATGCGACAAGTGTCCGGCAATAATCTTCAATAATGTCGATTTTCCCGCCCCATTGCGTCCAACAAGAGCAACACGGTCCCGAGTTTGTAATTCCAGCTTAATATTCGATAAAATAAGGTCAGCACCATAATATTTTTGTAATTGATTAACCTGTAGCAAAATCATTTCCATTCACCTCTATTACATAGGATTAGTGTACCTTATTCCCGGTATGTCGGCAATAAACTGCTCGCCATATTAGCGGTGTAAGGGTCCTAAATCGTCAAAAAATGTAATATTTAGTTCAAAGTTTCACACACATATAAGGTAAAATAGTGTATGATTTGATAGGAGGATTTTTTATATGGCAGAATTTACGCATTTTAATGAAGAAGGCAGAGCAAAAATGGTCGACGTCAGTGATAAGCCGGAAACGGCACGTACGGCGCTTGCTCATTCCAGCATTACCGTTAGTAAAGAAATTTATGATAAAATAACTAATAATGAGATGAAGAAGGGCGATGTCTTAGCAGTGGCCCAGGTAGCAGCTGTCATGGCAGCAAAGAAGACATGGGATTTGATTCCAATGTGCCATCCGATTCCATTAACAGGTGTTAATATTTCTTTCTCTTGGAAACAGGATAAGGATGAGAACTATCAATTATATATTGCTGCAGCCGTTAAAACGAAGGGGAGCACAGGCGTAGAAATGGAAGCGTTAACAGCGGCATCCGCATGTGCCTTAACAGTTTATGATATGTGTAAAGCCGTTGATAAAGGTATGGTAATTGGACCGACGTATCTTGTCGAAAAAACAGGCGGTAAAAACGGTGATTTTAAAAGAGATGAAAGAGTTAAATAAATTTTTAACTAAACCATTCATGGGGTGTGGGAGATTATGAGTAATGAAACAACGAAAATACCACAGGCGACAGCAAAACGGCTGCCCCTCTATTATCGATTTCTAAAAAACCTGCATAGTTCCGGCAAGCAAAGGGTCTCTTCAGCGGAATTGAGTGAAGCAGTAAAGGTAGACTCAGCAACAATTCGCCGCGACTTTTCCTATTTCGGTGCGTTAGGGAAAAAGGGCTATGGGTATAATGTTAATTACTTAATATCCTTCTTTCGTAAGACCTTAGATCAGGATGAATTAACTAAGGTTGCCTTAATAGGAGTCGGAAATCTTGGCACTGCCTTTTTAAACTATAACTTTTTAAAAAATAATAACACAAAAATAGAATGCGCCTTCGATGTGGATCCCGACAAAATGGGAACCATGATTCGCGAGGTACCCGTTCATCCTATGGATGATTTAGAGAAGGTTTTATCAGAAACTAATATTTCAGTGGCGATATTAACGGTTCCTGCTCCTGCCGCACAAATGATAACCGATCGACTGGTCAAAGCAAATGTAAAAGGAATCTTAAATTTCACTCCAGCAAGGTTAAATGTTCCACCATTAATTAGGGTCCATCATATTGACTTGGCAGTGGAGCTTCAATCGCTAGTCTACTTTTTAAAGCATTATCCAACGGTGGAAATAGATGAAGAATAATTAGTTAAAAAGGCTTTCCACAAAATTTGTGGAAGGCCTTTTGTATGATTAAATCCCTGCTTTTTTTAATTACATAATCTATAAAAATACTTTCTTATGCACTAAGATGTAGGTAGATGAAATGCAAGCGGTTACTAACCGGGAAGTGGGGGAAATTCAATGTCAATTTTACGAGATGAAGCGTTAAAAATGCACAAGGAACACCAAGGCAAGGTTGGGATTTATTCTAAGGTGGCAGTACATAATGCAAAAGATTTAAGCCTAGCCTATTCACCAGGTGTGGCAGAGCCATGTTTGGACATTTATGCAGACGAAAATAAAGTCTATGATTATACCTCGAAGGGCAATCTTGTCGCAGTTGTATCCAATGGGACAGCGGTTCTGGGGCTTGGAAACATTGGACCAAAAGCTGCGATGCCTGTGATGGAAGGAAAGGCCGTGTTATTCAAATCGTTCGCAGATGTTGACGCCTTTCCCATCTGCTTGGCCACCACTGACACAGACCAGATCGTAGAAACCGTCAAGCTGCTAGAACCAACATTTGGCGGAGTGAACTTGGAGGATATTGCTGCGCCGCAATGCTTTGAAATTGAAGACCGCCTCCGCAAAGCCTGCGAGATTCCTGTTTTTCATGATGACCAGCATGGAACCGCGATTGTAACAGCCGCTGGTCTAATCAACGCGTTAAAATTAGCGGATAAAAAAATTGAAGATATTCGTGTTGCAGTAAACGGAGCAGGTTCAGCTGGAGTAGCGATTGTTAAGCTCCTGCTGCATATGGGCGTGAAGGATGTTATTTTATGTGATACAAAAGGAATTATTTATGAAGGCCGTCCAGTCGGAATGAATCGATTCAAAGATAAAATGGCGCAAATGACAAATCGCGAGCAAAAACAAGGAACGTTAGCGGATGCGCTTATTGACGCCGATGTGTTTGTGGGGGTATCAGCAGCCGGGGCCGTTACAAAGGAAATGGTTAGCGCTATGCACCGTGACCCGATTATCTTTGCCATGGCCAACCCGGTACCGGAAATTATGCCCGATGCGGCCAAAGAAGCAGGGGCTCTAGTAGTGGGTACAGGACGTTCTGATTTTCCGAACCAGGTTAATAATGTGCTTGCTTTCCCAGGCATTTTCCGCGGCGCTTTAGATGTCCGTGCCAAGGAAATCAACGAGGAAATGAAGCTCGCCGCGGTCTATGCAATTGCTGGTTTAATTTCAGAGGATGAGCTCCATGCCGATTATGTCATTCCAGATCCATTTGACCCTCGGGTCGCAGCACAGGTAGCAACCGCGGTTGCGTATACTGCAATGGAAACAGGGGTAGCCCAAAGAATTATCAATGTTGAGGAAATTAAGCAGCGCCTATCAGCATTAGCAGAAGCAAAACAACCAGTGCATGTTTAGGTCAAGTAAAATTTAGCTTTTAAGGGAGGACTATCTCAATCTAGTTGAGGTAGTCTTTCAAATTTTGGGAATTAGGGCATAATTCCGATATACCTTTTAAATTTTTAGTACAATAATGAATGATAGTTTTTTTCTTTTTTAAATCAGTCTATATGACCCCGTCCTTAGGTAAGTAATAAAACATTTCCTAGAAGGACATCTAGGGTTTTGCAATCGGAGGGGATGAAGTTGGCGATTGTGCTGACGATGTTTGTGCTTGGGATTTTATTAGGATTTGTCGGGGCGGGCGGCTCTGGCTTTATTATTGCCATCTTAACAGTTATTTTTGGAGTACCAATACATATGGCGTTAGGGACATCACTAGCAGCGATGGTGTTTACTAGCATGTCAGGTGCCTACAGTCACTTTCGTCAAGGAAATATCTCAATTAAAACCGGTTTAATCGTCGGTGGATTTGGGGCAGCTGCCTCCTATTTAGGTTCAAAACTAGCCAGTTTGATTCCGATCCATTCTTTGCATTGGTTGACAGCGGGGATGTTATTTTTGTCGGCTGTGATCTTGGTTGTCCGCTTATTTATTGTTCAAAAAATAAAGGTAAACAACAAAAAAGTGAACCCTGGTAATCTGCTTCTCATTAAGAAAGCGGCAGTCGTCGGGTTGGTTACCGGATTGTTGTCTGGTACATTTGGGATAGGTGCTGCGCCGTTCATTCAAATCGGATTGCTGGTCATCATGGGACTTTCGCTTAAACAATCAGTGGGTACAACAATGCTCGTTATTTTGCCGATCGCTTTAGCAGGAGGAATCGGCTACTATTTCGAAGGATACCTGAATTTAACCCTGTTAGTTGAAGTGGTAGGAGGAACGATGATTGGCTCCTATGTCGGGGCTAAGTTTACAGCCCTTGCTCCGCAGCTCGTATTAAAAAGTGCGATGGTCCTGACCCCTATTATCGCAGGAGCTATTTTGCTCATAAGTTAAGGCAACGTTCGCAAGATGGTTAACTGAGTCGATGAACTCTCAGACCAGCCTAGTTAAAGAAAGCTTCTAAGACTGCAAAGTATTTTCTTAAGAATGCTTTGCAGCTTTTTGCGTTTACTAGCCTGGATGGTTAGTATGTCATCAAGTGGAAATCAGAATGGTGCCTGTCGCCTTCTCAAAGATGGAGGGAAATATGAGAAAGGGAAGATGGAGTTTACAGACGGTAATTATTGTCTTTGTGTGTGTGGTGGTTACTTTTTCACTATTGATAACAGATTTACTTATTAGTTCGAGAATTGCTAAGGAGACGGAAAAAGGTCAGGCTGAGAAAGCGAGAAATGTGGCTCGAATGGTTGCTCATAGTCCGCTTGTGATTGATGCGATGAGCGGAAAACGGGATGTAAAAGAAATCCAAACGTTTGCGAATGAAATGAGAAAAGTGACAAACGTTTACTTCATTGTTGTGATGGATATGAACGGGATCCGTAAATCCCATCCTGATAGCAAAGAAGTTGGCAAACAATTCAAGGGTGGAGATGAAGGGCCGGTACTAAAAGGAAAAGAGCATGAATCTATCTCAAAAGGAGCTCTAGGACCTTCTTTACGTTCTTTTACACCAATTAAGGATGCAACAGGGAAACAGATCGGGGCAGTAGCCGTTGGGATTTCTCTAGATAATGTGGAAATGGCCGTCAATAAGAGCAGAATAGGGATCTATATTGGGACGATGATTGGTATCTTAATCGGCGTTCTCGGGGCCGTGATTTTAGCCAGATATATAAAAAAAATCCTACTTGGGCTTGAGCCATTTGCGATTGCTAAATTATTAGAGGAACGCAGTGCGATGCTTCAATCGGTGCGTGAGGGAATTGTGGCAGTTGATCAAGAGTCCAACATAACACTTGTCAATCGAGCAGCCTTAAAGCTGTTCGATAAAGCAGGCTTGCAAGATAACCCAATGGGGACAAATATAGAAGAATATATGTCATCTACTCGCTTAAGTGATTTATTAAAAACAGGTAACCCTGAATTGGATGAAGAACAGAATATAAATGGGATGACCATTTTAACCAACCGAGTCCCCGTTATCGTTGGGAATAAGGTAGTGGGCGCAATTGCTACTTTTCGCGATAAAACAGAAATACAGGTACTCGCTGAAGAACTGACAGGAGTAAGAACATACGCCGATGCACTTCGGGCCCAGGCACACGAGTTTATGAATAAACTTCATGTGATTTTGGGGATGGTCCATACAGGTTATTATGAAAAAGTTGTCGAATACATCAATGAAACGGTTGATCATCGTAATAACGAAATTGGCTTGGTTACCAAAAAGATAAAGGACCCTGTTTTAGCTGGCTTTTTAATTGGAAAGTTGAGTTATGCAAGGGAATCAGGGACTGAGTTATCTGTTTCCTGTGAACAACCGCTGCCACAACCTGCAGATTCGGATGTCACACACAAATTGATTACAATTGTTGGTAATTTAATTGATAATGCCATTGTGGCTGTGACCGGTTGTCCAGTCAAAAAAATAACAGTAGAATTTGATTATGGTGATGATATTTTAACTATCGAAGTAAAAGATACAGGAACAGGGATGAATGAAGAAATACAAAACCAAATTTTCAACAAAGGATTTTCCACAAACGGTGAAAATAGAGGTCTAGGGCTGTACCTTGTGTCGCAAGCGGTTAAAAAGTTGGAAGGGGATTTAATTCTTTCATCAAAGCCTGGAAAAGGGACCGTCTTTGCCGTGTATATACCATATAATGGGAAGGGGGACCAGAATGATCCGGGTAATGATTGTTGAAGATGATCCAATGGTGGCTGAATTTAATAAACGCTATCTTGAGCAAGTTACTGGTTTTACATTGATGGCAATGGCCGCATCCGTGGATGAGGCGATTAAGAAAATTGAAAAACTAGAAATTGATCTTATCTTATTGGATATATTTATGCCAGGGAAACTAGGATTAGAGCTGTTAACCTACCTCCGTGAACATGAAAAAGAAACCGATGTGATTGTTATTTCAGCAGCATCAGATATGGAGCGGATTAAAAAGGCTTTAAGATACGGAGCCGTTGATTATTTAATTAAGCCTTTTGAATTTGAACGCTTTAGTAGAGCGTTAGTTGCATATAAAGAACAAACAAAGTTTATTCAAACTCAACAAAGGATTAGCCAAGACGTATTGGACAACCAAATACTGCACCGAGAGGAAAAGCCTGTTATCGAAGAATTACCAAAGGGATTAACAAAAGATACCCTGAAACAAATTTGGGAAGCGATTCAGGAGCTAAAAAATGCCCAGTTTTCAACAGAGGACGTCGTGAAGGTCGTCGGAATTTCTCGGGTTTCCGTCCGTAAGTATTTAAATTTTTTAAAGGAAATTGGAATCCTAGATGTTAAGGTAATCTACGGTACAGTGGGAAGACCCGTTTACCAGCATGAATATAATCGATTGAAAGAACATCTTATCAAAAACTTTTTGTAAGCAGCCTAGAACTGCTTACTTTTTTTATTTACAAAAACCTTATTAAATTTACATAAACTATGAAAGCGGTTTAATTCAGAATATGATAGAAACATCAATAGATTGGGGGATGAACACTTATGGAACCAGCAAAAGAGTTGCAACCGCTTACGGTTGTTCCAGGGGAAAAAGAAGAAAAGAAAGGGCTTTTAGGTAAATTTGGCAGTGTAAAGGTAGGCGTAATTCCACTCCCACTTTATATCGTTATCGCTGCTGTTGTCTACTTTTCAGCCGTCTATAAATTGCTTCCAGCTGATATGATTGGCGGCTTTGCCATTATTATTGTCATGGGTATTTTACTTGGGGAACTTGGTATGAAGATTCCGCTTTTAAAGGATATCGGCGGCCCTGCCATTTTAGCCCTCTTGATTCCGTCTTTTTTAGTCTATTTTAGCGTGATTAATACAACGGGAATGAATGCTGTTACCCAGTTGATGAAAACATCCAATTTCCTTTATCTTTATATTTCTATCTTAGTAGTAGGAAGTATTCTTGGGATGAATCGTAGAGTCTTAATTCAAGGCTTCACACGCATGTTTATACCGCTTATTGTCGGCACAATAGCATCTGTTGTTGCAGGCGTTCTAGTAGGTTTGCTTTTTGGATATGACATGAAACACACATTGTTCTTTATTGTTGTTCCAATTATCGGTGGTGGGATCGGAGAAGGAATTTTGCCTCTTTCATTAGGCTACGCAGAGGTTCTCGGAAAATCTTCAGAAACATTTGTAGGGCAATTAATTCCAGCAGCAGTGATTGGAAATATTGTCGCGATCATTTGTGCAGGTATTTTATCACGTTTAGGTGAGAAAAAGAAGCATCTGACTGGTAATGGAGTATTAGTGAAGACAAAAGGCGGCGATGGAATCACAGAAGCAGCAACGATTGATAAGCCGGTTGATTTTCCACTTATGGGTGCAGGACTGTTAATTGCGTGTAGTTTCTTTATCTTAGGTGGATTGGGGAATAAATTCCTAGGCATTCCTGGACCAGTGTTAATGATTATTGCAGCGGCCGTTGTGAAAAGTATAAAAATAATGCCCGCTAAAATGGAACAAGGTGCTTATCACTTATATAAATTTGTATCATCAAGTTTAACATGGCCATTAATGGTTGGCTTAGGTATGCTATATATTCCGCTTAAGGATGTAGTCAAAATCGTAACCCCAGGATATGTGGTTGTTTGTACCGCTGTCGTAGTGGCAATGGTTACTACAGGTTACTTTGTAGGTAAGTTGATGAAGATGTACCCAGTCGACTCAGCGATTGTTACAGGCTGTCATAGTGGTTTAGGAGGAACGGGTGATGTCGCAATTCTATCGGCTTCCAATCGGATGTCATTAATGCCATTTGCCCAAGTTTCGACAAGAATTGGGGGCGCTTCAACCGTTATTTTGGCTATTCTTTTGCTGAAATTATTAAGCTAATATTCCTAAATCGGGCTGTGCCTGTTTGTCACGGTCCGATTTTTTTGATTGTATAGATTGGATTCTTGTCACCATGATTAACTATTATTTATAGATAGGACCAAAAGGAGAAGGTTGGAATGAATGAAAGCAAGATAAAAGAGCAGGCAGTGCTGCTCCATAAAAAGCTGGCAGGTAAGATTAGCATCGTCAGTAAAGTAGAAATGAACAATGCCGATGATTTAAGTTTAGCTTATACGCCAGGTGTGGCTGAGCCATGTAAGATCATTGCAAAAAATAGTGAAGCTTCCTTCGAGCATACAGGTCGGGGTAATTTAGTAGCCGTTGTAACAGATGGAACAGCGGTATTAGGATTAGGAGACATTGGCCCTGAGGCTGCCATGCCAGTTATGGAGGGGAAGGCCGTTTTATTTAAACAATTTGCAGGGATTGATGCCTATCCGCTTTGCCTGGGTACAAAAGATGTCGATGAGATTGTCAATATTATTAAAGCATTAGAGCCAACATTCGGTGGTATCAATTTGGAGGATATTGCCGCCCCAAGATGCTTTGAAATTGAAGAACGCTTAAAAAAGGAACTAAACATTCCCGTCTTTCATGATGACCAGCATGGGACAGCGATTGTTGTATTAGCTGCCCTTTTAAATGCGCTGAGAATTGTGAAGAAAAGTATCTATAAGGTTAAGGTTGTTCTAAATGGTGCTGGTTCTGCTGGGATAGCGATTGCCAAGCTTTTATTAAAAGCGGGCTTTAAGAATATTACGTTAGTAAGCCTGGAGGGAATTCTTTGTCCAGGCGAAGAGTGGATGAACGACCGTCAAGCAGAAATAGCAGAGAGAACAAACCTAGGCAGGGTACATGGAACCCTTCAAGACGCGATTAAAAACACCGACATTTTTATTGGCGTCTCAGGTCCAAAGGCTTTAACGGGAGATATGGTCAGGACCATGAATAAAGATTCAATTGTTTTTGCTATGGCAAATCCAGTGCCTGAAATTTATCCGGAAGAAGCGCTTGCGGCAGGTGCAGCAGTAGTCGGAACAGGACGTTCTGATTATCCTAATCAAGTAAACAATGTGCTCGCCTTTCCAGGGATCTTTCGTGGTGCTCTCGATGTAAGGGCAACCGACATCAATGAGGAAATGAAACTTGCAGCAGCTTACGCCATTTCAAGTCTTGTATCGGATAAAGAGCTTCGTGCGGAGTATATCATTCCTAACGCCTTGGATTCTCGTGTGGGGGATCGAGTGGCAGCAGCTGTTTCGGCTGCAGCGATCGAATCGGGAGTAGCGCGAAAAAGCTCCAACTTAAAAAAACTAGTAGAAATCATCTAAGCAAAGCTTATCGAACGGTGGAAAAAGAAGAAAATAGGTTCAAGAGGGTCTTTCACGATATAACGTGAGGGGCCTTTTTTTGTAAAATAATAATTAGGACATCCTAATATTTACATTTGCACTTTACAAACGTAACAGTGTTATGTTACATTATTTTTAGAAAGGGGTTTTTATGATGAGTGAGGAATTAATCTCAAAGAAAGACCTGTTAGAATTAGCCGGAATATCCTATGGACAGCTATATAGATGGAAACGAAAGGATCTCATTCCGGAAGAATGGTTTGTGCGTAAATCAACGTTTACGGGTCAAGAAACTTTTTTTCCAAAGGAAAAGGTCTTAGAAAGAATTGAAAAGATCCAAACGATGAAAGAAAACTTATCCTTGGATGAACTAGCTGACATGTTTTCACCCAATGTAACGAATTTAAATTATACCAAAGATGAATTAGTGAAACGTAACATTGTTTCGACAACGGTTGTCGATTTTTACCTAGAACAAGAAAAGGGCATTCTTCAATTTAATTTTACACGTATGCTCGAAGTGTTTGTTTTAGAAAAACTGCTTCAGTCGGGTGAAATTAACCTGGAAGAAGGGAAAATGGTCTTGCAGGTGTTAAAGGATCATGCCGGGGTAATCAAGCAAAAAAGCTGTGAATTGGTGATTACCAGAAAACTTGGCATGTCATCATGTCTGTTACTAATTAATGCAGAAGAATTTCATTTTGAACGCGGAACAAAAGTAGTTGCCGCTTTGTCGCTGATGACGTGCATGGAAGAAATTAAAGCGAAATTATTATAAAGGAGAATGATGATGGATACGAAAAACAGGGGAGACTTGGTTATTAATGGCTTCGGTGCATCCAATGGGGGACAGTTCCGCGTTGTCACATTAAATGGCCGAGGGACGGTTAACAATGATTTAGAATGCCTGGAACTGGATTGTAATGGTTCCGGGATTCTCAATGGAAACGTCATTTCTGAAAAAGCAAAAGTAAACGGACATGCGAAGGTCAGAGGGAGTATCGACAGTAAGATCCTAACGATTGATGGATCAGCAAGGATCGACATAAACCTATCTGCTGAAAAATTAAAGGTCTCTGGTAAAGCAACCGTTGGCGGCAGGGTTAAATGTGAGGAAATAAAAATTCAAGGAACATTTACGGTTGGTGAGGATTGTGATGCGGAAATTTTTAAAGCAGAATCGCAGTTTACGATTGGCGGACTTCTAAATGCAGACCAGGTTGACATAAAGATGTTTGGAGAATGTAAAGCAAAAGAAATCGGCGGGCAAACGATTACGGTAAAGGCGAAGGGATCCTTAGTCGGTAATTTGCTTAAGGCCTTTTTTAAACCACAGCTTGAAACGGAATTAATTGAAGGGGATAAAATTGAACTTGAAAATACGATTGCCAAAGTGGTTCGTGGGAACCAGGTGTGGATTGGTCCAAATTGTCAAATTGGTCTAGTTGAATACACTGAGGAATTTTCGATGGATAAAAAGGCAATTGTTACTGAGAACAGAAAGGTTTAAGGGGGATAAGAAAATGACAAGAAGCGAAAATCTGATTATCAATGGCTCGGGCAGCTATCCTGGCGGCCGTTACGATAAAATCAGTATTCGAGGGGAAGGAACGATTGTCAATGCTGTGGAAAGTTCAACTTTCCATGTCTATGGTACGAGTGAAGCCGTCGAAAATGTCAAAACAGGCTCGGTAAAAGTATTTGGTGAAGCAGAGATCAAAGGGAATATGGATGCAGAGGAAACACTGATCATGGGAACGATGATGGTCGGTGGCAATGCTCTTTTAAAAAAGATAAAAATTTTCGGATTGCTGGAAGTCGGCGAGAGACTGACAGGGGATGAAGCAAACATTAAAGGGAGTATCTCAGTGAATGGCGATGTGGAGTATGAGACGTTCGACTCTAGCGGCGGCTTTGAGATCAAAGGATTACTGAGCGCAGACACCATTAACGTCGGTTTGCGTTTTGGGCAAAGCACAGCTGAGGAAATCGGCGGCGGAAAAATAACGGTCAAAAAAAGAAGTAACTCATTCCTCCCCTTTGGAAAAGAGGCAGGGTCCCTAAGTGCGAAAGTCATTGAAGGAGATGATATCTACCTTGAAAATACCAAGGCTGATATTGTTCGGGGCAACAAGGTGAAAATTGGACCTGGCTGCCAAATAGGAGTGGTGGAGTATCGAAATGATTTCTCGCATGATCCGAGGGCGGCAATAAAAACGACGATAAAGATATAAAGGAGAAATGTGATGGTGACAAAAGAAAGCAAATTAGGATTGGTTGTTGCGGGGTTATTGCTGGGGATTTTAATGGCCTCGATGGATAATACGATTGTTGTAACCGCAATGGGTACGATTGTCGGTGATCTCGGTGGTCTGGAGAGCTTTGTCTGGGTCGTATCTGCCTACATGGTAGCTGAGATGGCAGGGATGCCGATTTTCGGTAAGTTGTCGGATATGTACGGTCGAAAAAGATTCTTTATTTTCGGATTGATTTTGTTTATGGTGGGTTCCGCTTTGTGCGGTACTGCTGAAACGATCACCCAGTTAAGCATTTATCGTGCCATTCAGGGGATTGGCGGTGGGGCGCTTGTCCCAATCGCCTTTACGATAATGTTTGACCTGTTTCCCCCTGAAAAACGCGGGAAAATGGGGGGATTGTTCGGAGCCGTTTTTGGATTGTCGAGTATTTTTGGTCCATTGCTTGGTGCGTATATAACGGACTATATCAGCTGGCATTGGATTTTCTACATCAATATGCCACTAGGGATCTTATCACTCGTTTTTATTACTATCGCATATAAGGAATCTCCAATTCACAAAAAGCAGATAATTGATTGGTCGGGGGCCGTGACATTGGTCGGAGCCGTCGTTTGTCTAATGTTTGCGCTTGAACTTGGAGGGCAAAAATATGACTGGATTTCAACCGTGATCATCAGCCTGTTTGCAGGATTTGCGATTCTACTTTTAATCTTTTTATTTGTGGAGACAAAAGCAAAGGATCCGATTATTTCCTTTTCCATGTTTAGAAACCGCTTGTTTGCAGGCAGTACACTCGTTGGCTTATTTTACGGTGCTGCATTTATGGCAGCTACGGTTTACATTCCGATTTTTGTGCAAGGGGTTTATGGCGGGACTGCTACCAATTCAGGGTTAATATTATTGCCAATGATGCTCGGCTCGGTGGTTACCGCACAAGCGGGCGGTTTTTTGACAACGAAGATGAGCTATCGAAATATTATGTTTATCTCCGGAGTTATTTTGATTGGCGGCTTATTGTTATTGAGTACGATTACACCAGAAACAAGCAGAGCGGTGTTGACGCTTTACATGATTATAATTGGTTTAGGTGTCGGCTTCTCTTTTTCTGTGTTAAGCATGGCTGCGATTCATCCGTTTGGAATTGAGCAAAGGGGCTCAGCAACATCCACTAGTAACTTTATTCGTTCCTTAGGAATGACGATCGGGATTACCGTTTTTGGTACGATCCAACGAAGTGATCTCAAAGAAGGGTTGGAAAATGCTTTTGCTGGAATGGGACCGATTCCTAAGGGTCAGAGGTTCGGAGATTCGCGGGCCTTATTATCGGAGGAAGCAAGAAAATTAATTCCACCACAAATTCTCGATAAAATAACAGATGCACTCTCAAGTTCCATCGTCCACACATTTACATGGGCACTCGTACCCGCAGGTCTAGCCTTCCTATTCATTTTTATCCTAGGAAAAGAGCGTATGGTGATTCACAAAAAAGAGGCTTCAAAATGAAAAGGTGTCAGGCACCATGTGAATTTTTCACATGGTGCCTGACACCTTGTTTTATTTCTTTTTCATTTTATCTTTGTATTTAACGTGAAAGATAATCATTTTTAGGCCTGAGCCATAGTCAAAGGTTGCTAATAGGACGAGGAGGTAACTGAAAAACCCCCAGCCATTTTTTTGAACATTATCAATGGCAAAGTAAGTAAACAACCCGCCAAGCAAAAAGTAAATTAATCCGGAAAACAAAGGTGAACGTTTCATAGAAATCCTCCGATAAAGTTTTGAACCGCCTCGGCTTCTCGCTGGAGCCTCTCAATGTCGTCTTTGTACACCGACTGAACCAAGACCACCAAGGTGTTCATTGTGACATGGGCAAATATTGGGACGAAAATGGATTTTGTTTTTACATAAAGAAAAGCGAACGTAAAGCCCATGGCCGAGTATAACAGAATGTGCTGAAACTCCATATGGGCCGCGGCAAAAATGACTGAACTGATAAGAGCAGAAATAAAAAAGTTAAATCGTTGATGAAGCGCTCCGAAAATAATTTTTCGAAAAACGATTTCTTCTAAGATTGGTCCAATGATGCTCGTGACTATAATCGCTAAGGGAAAAGCTTCAATTATCGTCAGAATATCCTTTGTGTTTTCAGACCCCATCTTGATTCCTAATAGGTTCTCGATGATTGCGGCAGCGTACTGGGCGGCTAAAGCAAGGAAGATTCCTGAAATGGCCCATACCACCGAATGTCCGAAAGAACCGCCATTTTTGCTGAAGCCTCGGTTGTTCATTTCTTTCCTTAATATAAAAATAATGAGTAATAAGGCAATCGTAAAACTAACTAGAAGCCAGGAAGGAACAGCAAGACTTTGATTGATCCCAAAGTATTTAAAGCCAAACAAAAATAGGGGTATCCCGATTAGGCTAGAAAACTGCATCGCGATGTAAACAATAATGATTATCCAATATTCCCGTTTCAAATAATCTAGTCTCCTTTAGATTCCATTTTATATTTTTGACGAATAGTCAATTTATAATCATTCATTTTACAGGGAGTCAAATCGCTCGGGCCTTTATATACTACTCTTCATTCTACTCTTAAAACTGGCTTTGTTTCAATTTAGAAAGACTTTTAAAAAAAATGGGTATAGAAAATGACGTTTTTCGCATACTTTATAAGGTTGTCAATCGGATAATTTTTTTTTAGAAAAAATTTATGCTTCACACTTGCAAAAAAATTAGAGATTCATTATTATAATAATTGTGTTAGCACTCATTCAAAGAGAGTGCTAATAAGTCGGAATTACATACATTTTTGAGGAGGTTGTTTGATTTGTTAAGACCATTAGGTGATCGTATTATCATTGAGCTTGTTGAATCAGAAGAAAAAACTGCAAGCGGGATCGTATTACCGGATTCAGCGAAAGAAAAGCCTCAAGAAGGAAAAGTTGTTGCCGTTGGTACTGGCCGCGTACTTGAAAGCGGAGAGCGTGTAGCACTTGAAGTTTCTGTAGGTGATCGTATTATCTTCTCAAAATACGGCGGTACAGAAGTGAAATACCAAGGAACAGAATATTTAATCTTACGCGAATCTGATATTCTTGCTGTTGTTGGCGCATAAGATTCTTACTTAAAAATACAAAGAACTGAAAAATATGAGGAGGTTTTTAAACAATGGCTAAAGAGATTATGTTTAGTGAAGATGCACGCCGCGCAATGCTTCGTGGTGTTGATGCTCTAGCAAATGCAGTAAAAGTTACTCTTGGACCTAAAGGACGCAACGTGGTTCTTGAGAAAAAATTCGGTTCACCACTAATCACGAATGATGGTGTAACTATCGCCAAAGAAATCGAATTAGAAGATGCATTCGAAAACATGGGTGCAAAACTTGTTGCTGAAGTAGCAAGCAAAACTAACGATGTTGCTGGTGACGGTACAACTACTGCAACAGTTCTAGCACAAGCGATGATTCGCGAAGGCTTAAAGAACGTAACTGCTGGTGCTAACCCAATGGGTATCCGTAAAGGGATCGAAAAAGCAGTTATTGCAGCAGTTGAAGAATTAAAAGCAATTTCTAAACCAATCGAAAACAAAGCTTCGATCGCACAAGTTGCTTCCATCTCTGCTGCTGACGAAGAAGTTGGTCAATTAATTGCAGAAGCAATGGAGCGCGTTGGCAACGACGGCGTAATCACTATTGAAGAATCTAAAGGCTTCACAACTGAATTGGATGTAGTAGAAGGTATGCAATTTGACCGTGGTTATACTTCTGCTTACATGGTAACCAATACAGATAAAATGGAAGCTGTTTTAGAAAATCCATATATCTTAATCACTGACAAGAAAATTGCTAGCATTCAAGAAATTCTTCCTGTTCTTGAGCAAGTAGTTCAACAAGGCAAGCCACTATTATTAGTTGCTGAAGATGTTGAAGGTGAAGCACTTTCTACTCTAGTAGTTAACAAGCTACGCGGAACATTCAATGCAGTTGCTGTTAAAGCTCCAGGCTTTGGTGACCGTCGTAAAGCAATGCTAGAAGATATCGCTGCTCTAACTGGCGGGGAAGTAATCACTGAAGAGTTAGGCCGTGAACTTAAAACTACAACTATCAGCTCTTTAGGACGTGCTGCTAAAGTTGTTGTAACGAAAGAAAATACAACAATCGTTGAAGGTGCAGGAGATTCTGCTGAAATCGCAGCTCGTGTAAACCAAATCCGTGTTCAATTAGAAGAAACTACTTCTGAATTTGACCGTGAAAAATTACAAGAGCGCTTAGCTAAATTAGCTGGCGGTGTAGCAGTAATCAAAGTTGGTGCTGCGACTGAAACTGAATTAAAAGAGCGTAAGCTTCGAATCGAAGACGCTTTGAACTCAACTCGTGCTGCAGTTGAAGAAGGTATCGTATCCGGCGGTGGTGTAGCCCTTCTTAACGTATACAGCAAAGTAGCTGAAATCCAAGCAGAAGGCGATGTAGCAACTGGTATCAACATCGTATTACGTGCGATGGAAGAGCCTGTACGCACAATTGCTCACAACGCTGGTCTTGAAGGATCTGTTATCGTTGACCGCTTAAAGCGTGAAGAAATCGGTACTGGTTTCAACGCTGCGAACGGCGAATGGGTAAACATGATTCAAGCTGGTATCGTTGACCCAACTAAAGTTACTCGTTCTGCATTACAAAATGCAGCATCTGTAGCAGCTATGTTCTTAACAACTGAAGCAGTTGTTGCTGACAAACCAGAACCAGCTGGTGCTGGCATGGGTATGCCTGACATGGGCGGCATGGGTGGAATGGGCGGCATGATGTAATCTCCGCTTCATTCTGTGAAGTAGTCTTGTAAATAATTTATATTAATAGCAATAACCACTTCCTATAAAAATTAGGGAGTGGTTTTTTTGTTAAAATAAGGCAAAAAATTCATGTTTCTGATGTAATTTGATAAATTCATATATATTTATTGGCTGTTATAGAGCAGGTGTTTGCGGGATTATCTTAAAATTATATTAATTATTTATTGACACAATTTTCTGTCCCTTCTATAATCAAAACATCCAGTTCACGATACGTATTTAATGTTCGTATTACGAACAGATAGGTAGGGTAAGGAGGACTGAGGAAAACCTTATAGACAATTTAGAAATACTACATCTCAAGAATTACATGGTATATACAAATGTAAGCGGTATCTTATATGAATGGGGGAAGAATTTTGAAGAACATCAGACATGCAGTTTTTTGGCCGCCTTTTCTATTATTAATTGGGGCATCTATCTTAAGTTTTACGAATTAGGAAAGCTTTATAAGCATGACGACGAATGCAAATAATTGGGTGATTGCCAATTTAGGCTGGTTATTTAGCTTAGGCGGGTTTACTCATGGTTGGTGGTTGTATTTTTGCTTACTTTTCACCGCTTGGAAATGTTCGAATTGGTGGGGAACATGCGAAACCGATGCTAAAGTTCTCGAATTGGTTTGCCATTACCTTAACTACTACCATAGCCACTCTTACCTTTTGGAGTATTGTAGAGCCCATCTACCATTTATCCACTCCACCGGAATCGCTTGGCCTTGAGCAGAATAGTCCAGGGGCAGCTTTGTTCTCCTTGTCGACCTTGTATTTGCACTGGACGTTCACTCCATATGCGATCTATTGTGTACCAGCTGTTGTCTTTGCGTTTGTCTATTACAATATGAAAAAACCATATAGCTTAAGCTCCACGCTTTCGCCGCTTTTTGGAAATAAGATTAATAAGAGTACCTCAACAGTCATTGATGCGATCTGTTTGTATACATTAGCCCTAGGGATGGCGGCTTCGATGGGTACTAGTATTTTGACTCTTTCTGGAGGAATCGAACACATAACAGGTATTGGTTCTTCACCGGTATTATGGGGAATTGTCGCAGCCGTTGTAACCGTCACCTTCTTAATCTCAGCAGCAACGGGTTTAATGAAAGGGATTCGAATCCTCTCTGATATCAATATGAAAGCTTTTTATGTCATCTTAGCCTTTGTCTTTCTAGTTGGTCCTATTCCTTTCATCTTAAATACTAGTACAGAAGCGTTTGGTGTGTACCTTACAGAGTTTTTCAAGAAGAGTTTATTTACGGGGGCAGCAGCCGGTGACCCGTGGCCGCAGTGGTGGACAACCTTTTATTGGGCCAGTTGGTTTGCATGGGCATTAATTTTATCTCTATTCCTTGGAAGAATTGCCTATGGGTATAAAGTGAAAACCGTTATTTTAGTTAATTTTGTTTTACCAGCTATATTTGGCATGATATGGATGAGTGTATTTGGTGGAACGGCTATTTCAATGAATATGGTAGATGGCGTCCTTTCAATAGCCCTTGCAAATAGTGGACCTGAAGCCGTGATTTATGAATTTTTCTCTAACTTACCTTGGTCCGCAGTAATTATTCCGTTCTTCTTATTCGTCTTCTTTATCACGTTTGTTACTGCCTGCGATTCCAATGTGGCAGCTATGAGTGGAATCAGTTCAACGGGTATTACACCTGAAAAGCCTGAGGCAGGTCTATTGGTTAAGGTTTTATGGGGAATTGCTGTTAGTTTGATTTCTTGGTCTATGATTAGTTTTGCCAGTATCGATGGAGTTAAAATGCTTAATAACCTAGGTGGTGTACCCGCACTATTCTTAGGATTAGTGGTATTTGGATCTCTTGTGAAAATTTGTTTGAACCCGCAAAAATACGATAAAACGATTAGTGAGAAACCTGTCGAAAATTCCAAAGAAACTACCGAATCCCTTCCTAAAGCTTTATAGTAGACAAAAAAATTTGGGGACAGTCTCCCACTGCTTTAAAGCGGTGGAAGGCTATCCCCGTTTTTTTTGATTTAATCAAGATATTTGGTAATTTCTTGGGCAGCATCAAGTAAACGATCGGATAATGCTGCCATTTTTTCCTTTGTAAAACGAAAGCTTGGACCACAAACACTGATAAAGGCTACTAGATTCTTCCGTTGATCAAAAATAGCTGCAGAAATACCATTTTCGTTTTCATCCAGTTCTCCAACTGCTGTCGCAACTCCTCGTGTTCGAACCATTTGAATTTCATTTAGAAGTTCATCACGGCTGGTAATGGTTAACGGTGTCATTTTTTCAAGCGGTTGTCCCAATAGAATGTCCAGTTCTTCAGGGGGGAGCAGGCTTAACAGAAGCTTCCCATTAGACGTACAGTGCAATGGCAGGTAGGCATTGACATAATCCACTAACCTGACGCTGTGTGCCGGATCTATTTGATCAATGGTTAATGTTCCATAATGTTTCGGTACACTCAGCAATACGGTTTCTTGGGTTTCTTCCCGCAAATTCTCCATACTTGTACGTGCACGCCGAATCAGCGACCCGTAATTGGTTGCTTGGGCAGCAAGTCGATTGGCTGCATATCCGAGTTGGTACCCCTTTGTTAAGTGATCACGTTCAACATACCCATAATTTTCAAGGGTGCCAATCAGACGCCAGACAGTGGTTCGATTCATATGGGATTTTTCTGCTAAGTCACCAACAGATAGAGGATTTTCACTCTCGGCAACGAGCTGCAGTAATGATAAGGCACGACCGACGGCTTGAACAGATGAATTTTCTTGTTTATTTTTTTCCTTGTTTAGTAATTCATTATTCTTTTTCATGTCTTTCATTATAGCGTAAAAAACAGAACATAATCTAATGTTTTAAATATTTTCAAAAATTTATCATTTTTTGTTTGACATGAATGGTCTTCCATTTTAAAATGACATTAAAGTTCCTTGTGTGAACATATCGTTCATAATGCGAACAATAAATAAAATTAAATAATAGAATATAGATTCATTTGGAGATGGTTTCATGAGGGAAGAAGCGGATCAATTTGGCACCATTGAGATTTCAAAGGATGCTCTGTACGGAATTCAAACGGTGAGAACCCTGCAAAATCTCTCGTTTTCTGGTCGTAAACTAAGCCAATATCCTACGTATATCGAATCGCTTGCGATGGTCAAAAAAGCGGCAGCTCTCGCCAATCAGGAAGCAGGAGTGTTTGAAGAGTACCTTGCAAATGCCATAATCCAAGCATGCAACAGCTTGATCAAAGGCGAGAACTATGAACAATTTCCTATCGACATTTTGCATGGGGGCGGTGGAATTGGCACCAACATGAATGTGAACGAAGTCATTGCCAATCTGGCGAATGAATCCTTGGGGTACCCAAGAGGAAGCTATTCTCCCGTTCATCCTGCTGACCATGTAAACGCTTCCCAGTCAACGTCTGATGTATGTCACACGGCCATAAGGTTAGCTATCATGAAAAGCTTTCAACCGCTTTTTACAGCATTAGACCAACTAGTGGTGGCAATAAAGGCAAAAGCAGGAGAGTTTCAAGACGTGACAACGATTTCCCGTACATGCTTGCAAGACGGGATGAGGGTTCAGCTTGGAGAGACATTCAGCGGGTATTGTCAAGTGATCAAACGGAGGCTCCTTTCATTAGAAGAAGCTGTCACAAAACTTCACTCTATTAATCTTGGCGGTACGGTAATCGGATCAGGGGTTGGAGCTCCGAAAGCCTATCGGGACACAGTAGTATCCAAACTTTGTGAGGTTTCAGGGATTGAGTTGTCACATCGTGAAAATTTATATGATGCGGCTCAAAACATCGATGACTTAGCTGGTGTGTCAAGTGAATTACGTATACTTGCTTCCTGTTTGCTGAAGCTGGCAAAGGATTTACGACTTCTATCATCTGGCCCGGAAGCAGGTTTTGCTGAAATTCAGTTGCCGGCTGTGCAAGCGGGGTCCTCCTTTTTTCCTGGAAAAGTGAATCCAGTCATACCGGAAACGTTGATTCAATGCTGCTTTCAAGTAATAGGCTGTAATCATGTCGTCCAGACCACACTGGAACATGGAGAATTAGGGCTAAACGTATTTGAAGGGGCAGCTGGTGCCAATATTTTAGATGCGTTGGTGATGCTTGAAAAAGCACTTACTACATTTACTGAAAAATGTATTATAGGAACAGAAGCGAATCGAGAGCGCTGTGAGGAGCTAGCTAATAGCTTTATCCCTGTGGTTGTCGAGTTAAAAGAAAAGATTGGCTATACTGCCACTGCTCAATTAGTGAAGGAAAAAGGAAAAGAAGAAATAAAGAATATGATTCAAGATGGAGGGATTGAAGGTGACACAAGTAATGAATAGTAAAGTATTTGAAGGAATCGAACAACCGAAACTGGAATGGGCTAAGGAATGGCTTAAGACAACTAAAAAACTATATATCAATGGCGAGTGGATGGATAGCACAAGCGGCCAATTCATCGAATCCATCAATCCGGCAAATGGTCAAGTAGTTGGTAACTTCCAAGCCGCTTCAAAAGCGGATGTAGACCAGGCGGTATCGGCTGCACGCGAAGCGTTTGAACATGGTTTATGGAGTACCATTTCTCGTAAAGAGCGTGCCAAAATTTTGCGAAAAATCAGCGATTTAATGGATCAGCACCGTGCAGAATTGGCAACGCTTGAGACATTGGATAACGGGAAGCTATACACGGAATCCTATCATGATGCAGTGGGAGAAGCCGTTGATATTTTTGAATATTATGCAGGCTGGACAGACAAATATTATGGTGAAAACAATCCTGTTGATGGAAATTTCTTAAGCGTTACAACCAGAGATCCGATTGGTGTGTGCGGTCAAATACTTCCTTTCAACTTCCCTCTGGATATGGCTGCATGGAAGCTGGCACCCGCATTAGCGATGGGCAATACGGTCCTATTAAAGCCGTCAGAAAAGACATCTTTTTCAGTGATTCGTCTGTTCGAATTAATTGATGAAGCCAACCTTTTACCAAATGGAGTCATCAACTTACTTCTTGGCAATGGAGAGACAGGAGAGAATATTTCTACCCATATGGGTGTGGATAAGGTGGCGTTTACGGGAAGCACGGAAATTGGGAAGAAGCTTGTCCACAATTCAGCTGACTCAAACTTAAAGCCTGTTTCCCTTGAACTTGGAGGGAAATCTCCAAACATTATCTTTAATGATCCACCAAATCTTGATCAAGCAATTGAGCGTTCGTTTTATGGGTTGTTTACACATAAAGGGGAGAAATGCTCGGCTCCAACTCGTTTGTTTGCCCACGTGGATGTGTACGACAAAGTGGTTGAAGACATTGCGAAACTGGCAAAAAGCTATGTAGTAGGCGACCCATTCGATCCAAACAGCCATCAAGGTGCCCAGGTTTCTGAAGAGCATATGGAACGGATTTTAGGCTATATTGAAAGTGGAAAAAGCCAAGGTGCTAGATTAGTAGCTGGTGGTGAGCGGGATCTGACAGGGGAAAATGCAAATGGATTCTTTATCCGTCCTACAATCTTTGCTGACGTAGACAATAAGATGAAAATCGCCCAAGAAGAAATCTTTGGACCTGTGCTTTGCATTATTCCTTTTGAAACAGAAGAAGAAGTCATTGCGATGGCCAATGATTCCATCTATGGTTTGGGTGCTGGTCTATGGACGAATGATGTTTCCAGAGCACATCGTGTGGCCAATAGGCTTCAAGCAGGTATGATTTTTGTGAATAAATATGGGTGTTATGATTTTGCCAGTCCGTTTGGGGGCTTGAAACAAAGCGGATGGGGGAAAGAGTACGCGATTCATTCCCTAGCATCTTATACAAAACAAAAAGCAATTTGGTTTGCTTATTAAAAATATCCGAGAACACGGGGGAACGTAAGATGAAGATGAAAGCTGCAGTTATGACGGAGATTGGAAAACCGCTAGAAATCCAAGAGGTGGAACTTGCTGCACCAAAAGCGAATGAGGTACTTGTGAAAATCGAAGCAACAGGAGTCTGCCATAGCGATTTAAACGCTTTAGGAGATGAAACAACCCCTAAGCCTACCATCCTTGGCCATGAAGGAGCAGGAATTGTCGCAGCGGTTGGATCCAATGTAACGAAAGTAAAAGTGGGCGATAAAGTGGCGTTAAGCTGGGCTCCTTATTGCGGAACCTGCGAGTTCTGCGTAACAGGGAATGTTCATTTATGTGAAACGGCATTTGGTCCAATGTTTGAAGGAACTCTTTTGGATGGGACCTCCCGTTTAAGCAAAGATGGAGAAACGATTTATCACAACTCCTTATTGTCTACCTTTGCCGAATACACCGTTGTACCGGAGCTATCATGTGTGAAACTTCCTGATGAAATGCCGCTTGCTCAAGCGTCGTTAATCGGCTGCGGTGTGGCGACTGGTTATGGTGCTGCCGTACATGCTGCAAAAGTAACACCAGGTTCGACCGTTGCTGTATTTGGGATCGGCGGAGTAGGTGTCAATGCGATTCAAGGGGCACGTATTGCTGGAGCGGCAAAAATTATTGCGTGTGATATGAAGCCAGCTAACCTGGAAATCGCAAAAAAATTTGGTGCGACTCATACAATCAATGTCGCGGAACAAAATGCGGAAGATGCTTTAAAAGAGCTGACAGGCGGACTCGGTGTGCATTTCGCAATCGACTGTACCGGCCACACAGGAGCGACTGAAAGTGCGTGGAAAGGAACAAGAAAAGGTGGCACCGTTGTTGTTGTTGGGGCTTTCAATCCAGCTATGGCACTCCAGTTGCCAGCAGGCGGATTCCACCGTGTCGGAAAAATTTTAAAAGGAAGCTTCTATGGAGATACACAGCCCTATCGCGACTTCCCTACCATTGCCCAGCTTTATTTAGATGGCAAATTTATGCTCGATGAACTTGTACTCGATCGTATTCAGCTAACGGATATTAATCAAGCCTTCGATAGCTTCCATGACTGCAACTGCATTAACGTCGGCAGGACCGTCGTTGAGTTTTCATCACAAGAACAAAAGGAACTAGTAGATACAGCTGATAGTGTCGTAACAATCTAAGAATATGAAAACAGACCGTCTGATCATCAGGCAGTCTGTTGATTTTACTCATCCCTTTTTGCAGTCTCTCGTTCTGCTAGTAATTTTGCGATAATTTCTTCTATGAAAATAAAGAATATAGTTCGCGTTTTTTCATACGGCAACAACTCTTCATTTTGAGTAGATTGGGTTAAGAAAAAGATATTATCTGCTTTTAAAGTTGATGAATGGTCATACTCCTCTAAAATCAACAATATTTCAGCCCCTTTAGCCTTTGCCCCATTGAAGAGGTTTTCGAAAGAAGTAAATTTCCCTGTTACTGAAAAAACTATCAAAAGAGTGTCTTCATCAACTAAATGCTTTGCATGATCTTCTCCTTGGGACACTAAAATATTTTTTCCAGAAAAAAGAGCGAGCTTATAGGCAAAGTATTCTACAGAAATAAAGGATGGCCCTAATCCGAATAGAACGATTCGGTTGTACTTTTTAAAAAGGGTGATAAACTCATCCACTAATACGGGGTCAAAATTATCGATAAAGTGTTTTAATCGTTCCAGTTCGCTAGAAACTTTCTTGCCTTTTTGAATGATGGACTGTCCCCCGAAAAACTGCTTGTATTGTTTAAAACTATCAAAGCCAAGTTTTCTTACAAGCTTGGATATTTTTGATGGAGACACTTCACAATACGCAGCTGCCTCTAATATTTTTAGTTGTTCATTGTCCTTTATCACTTTAGCAAGTTTATTATGGACCGAAAGCTCCAGGTCATTTAATTTGTTTAAATTAATATTTATAGTCCTTCCCTCACTTCTACATTTAGTACGTAAGGAAAGTATACCATAGTGGAAAATTTTCCACAATATAAAAAAATAATTAAAAAAATAGAAAATTTTCTAAGGAAACCGTTTACAAGTGGAGGAGTTTATAGTAAATTAACGTTAATAATATTAAAAACTTTCTAAGAAGAAGGGTTAAAAATGACTAGTAAATTAGCTGATATCAAAGACTTCTCAATGAATTATTTTAGCTTAAAAGGAAAAGTGGCGATCATCACTGGAGGTAATTCTGGATTAGGTCAAGGCTTTGCCCTAGCACTAGCAAAAGCGGGGGCAGACATTTTTGCAGTAAGCATCGCTGGTGACAATGATGAAACCAAAAACCTCATTGAAGGAGAGGGTGTTCGGTATCATCTCATGATTGCAGATGTGACTCAAGAAGGTACTTGTCAAAGGATTGCAGAAGAATGCATCTCTATTTTTGGAAAAATCGACATCCTCATGAATAACGCAGGTATTTGTATCAATGAACCAGATGTAACCAAATTTACTAGACTACAATGGGATAAAATGGTCTCCATCAATTTAACAGCAGCTTTTGAATTATCTCATGAAGTGGCGAAATTCATGATTCCACAACAAAGCGGAAAAATCATAAACACTTGTTCTTTGTTTTCCTACCTTGGGGGTCAATGGTCACCAGCCTATGCAGCAACGAAACATGGTTTAGCCGGTTTTACCAAAGCCTATTGTGATGAACTAGCTCAATATAATATTCAGGTAAACGGAATTGCACCTGGATATTTTGCAACTGCGGTTACAGCAGAGACAAGAGCGAACTCTGAAGCGAATCAACGGATTTTAGATCACATTCCAGCCAATAGGTGGGGTAATATCTTAGATTTAATGGGAGCAGTTGTTTATTTAGCTTCAGACGCTTCTAACTATGTAAACGGTACTCTCATAAATGTGGATGGCGGCTATTTAGTCCGATAAAGGAATATAGAAACGGATCGTAAAGGAGAATGCAGCAATGACAAATGAACAATTAGTAAAAGAAGAAATGAAGTTAGTAAAAGAGCAGTTATTGAAAGAATTAGAGTCTATTGTTTCACTAGAACAAATCAATACAGATCATGAAGCACTCTATGATGCATCTGCCGATCGTTATAAGAAATATGCAAAAGCGATAAAAGTCTTAGATGTTCCAATGCCAATGGCAATTGTTTATCCACACTCAACAGAAGAAGTTCAGTCCCTTCTGCAGTTCTGCAATAAGCACAAGATCAATGTAATTCCTCGAAGCGGGAAAACAGCTACGGAAGGCGGCCTTGAAAACTGGAAAGAAATCGCAGTAGTCATTGACGGCTCAAAAATGAATCAAATCATTAAAATCGATTCTTATAACATGCAAGCAACGGTTCAAGCAGGTGTTAAGCTGCAAACGTTAGAAGATGAACTGCGTAAAATTGGCTATACTACAGGCCACTCTCCGCAGTCAAAGCCAGTTGCACAATTTGGCGGGTTACTAGCAACAAGAAGTATTGGCCAATTCTCAACCTTTTACGGTGCTATTGAAGACATGGTTGTAGGCTTAGAATGTGTATTCCCAGATGGACATATTTCCAGAATCAAAAATGTTCCAAGAAGAGCAGGCGGACCCGATATTAGACACATTGTTATTGGTAACGAAGGAACCTTATGCTACATTACTGAAGTGACGGTAAAGATTTTTAAATACTATCCTGAAAACAATGTTTTCCATGGTTATTTAATCAAGGATGTAGATACAGGGATCCAGATTTTAAGAGAAGTAATTACGAACGGCTTTAGACCATCTGTGGCACGTGTTTATTCTGAAGAAGATGCAAGACAGCATTTTTCTCACTTCTACAAAGACAAATGTGTGCTGATCTTTATGAATGAAGGACCAAAAGGGATTGTCAAAGCAACGAATGAAGCGATTGAAGAAGCGGTGGTTAAATTCCAAGAAGGCATTATTGAAAAAGTAGAAGACCATTACATCGAAAATTGGTTTAACAACTTAAATTGGACGCAAGGTCATATTGATCATGAGATCCAAACGATGATTAAACATCATAAGCATGATGGTTATACTACCGAAGTATCCGCTGACTGGGAGAGCATCACAAAGATTTATCACAATGTCATCAAAAGAGTAAGGGAAGAGTTTGACCGAATTGAAGATATCACCATGCTTGGCGGTCACTCATCGCATAGCTATTTAAATGGAACTAATATGTACTTTGTCTATAACTACACAATTAATTGTGCGCCAGAGGATGAAATGAGAATTTATCATCATCCAATCCAAACCATTATTGTGGAAGAAACATTAAAACTTGGCGGGTCCATGTGTCATCACCATGGTATTGGAAAATACCGCAGCGAGTGGACACTAGAAGAGCACGGTTCTGCTTACTATATGTTGGAAAAATTAAAAGAAGCGTTTGACCCGAATGGCATCATGAATTTTGGCACCATCTTCCCTCAAGAAGAAGGCATGAAATATATAAAAGGTTAATGCAGGTGATGATATGAGTGGGTATGTAATGGGGATTGATAATGGCTCGCAAAGCACAAAAGTTGCCATTTATGATTTTAAAGGCAATGAGGTTGCATTTGGATCTTATCAATTAAAAGACACGTTATCACCTGAACCCGGTGTCGTCATCCATCCTGATGATGATTTGTGGGACAGTGTAATAGGAGCAATGAAAAATTGTTTGGCTAGTTTTACCGGCAATCCTAAAGAGATTGCCGGGATTGGCCTTTGTACTATTCGCTGCTGCCGGGTGTTATTAAAAGAAGATGGCCAGCTGGCTTATCCTGTGATCAGCTGGATGGATTCTCGTTTGAACAAACCATATGTCCATTCAGATGATCAAGTAAAGTATGTAACCACTACTTCTGGGTATCTCGGCTTCCGATTGACTGGCGAATACAAGGACACGGCTGCTAATTATGAAGTTCACTGGCCGTTAGACCGCGAAACGCTAGATTGGTCCCGTGACGAGGAAGTATTTAAGGCATATGGATTGAAACGAGAGATGGTATTTGAGCTTGTCAAACCGGGCGAAAAGCTGGGAACACTAAGACAGGAATTGGTTCAGGAGTTTGGTTTTAGCAATGATATACCGGTAACAGCCACAGCCAATGATAAAGCTGTCGAGGCTTTGGGCTCTGGAATGAAGGACGAAGGGACCATCATGATCTCGCTTGGCACCTTCATTTCTTCGATGCTGTTAAGAAATGAATATAAGGAAAATGCGGTCAATTTCTTCCCAACGCTTGCTTGTATTCCATTTAAATATGTGTTTGAATCAAATGGAATAAGACGTGGGATGTGGACGGTGAGTTGGTTTAAAAAGCTGATCGGAGAAGAGCTCGTCACGGAAGCTGGAAAGCTGGGTATATCAGAAGAGGAATACTTGAATCGAAAAGCGCAGGATGTTCCCGTCGGCAGTGACGGCCTAATTACGATCCTGGACTGGCTGTCGACACCATCTGAACCCTATCGAAAAGGTATCATGATCGGATTTGATCAGCGCCATACCAAATATCATATTTACCGTTCCATTTTGGAAGCGATTGCTTTTAATATTAGGAACAATATTGATGATATGTTAGCGGAAATTGATGTAGAGTTAAAGGATTTAATCGTCATCGGCGGAGGTTCCAAGAGTGATGTAATGATGCAAATCATTGCTGACCTTTTTGGATTGCCGGTGCATCGACGTGCAGGCAGCAGTAGCGCGTGTCTAGGAGCTGCTATATGTGTATGCCAACATCTTGCGATGTATAAAGATTTTTATGAGGCTGCAAGTAAAATGGTCAAAACGCAGCAAACGTTTTTACCAAATCAACAAAATTACGAACTCTACAACACCATAAACGACACCATCGTTAAAAACGTAAGAAAACATACAGATGAAATTTTGAAGCTTACGTATTCGATTTTCAACTGACCAGGGGGACGGTTCGAAGCCACTGAAAAAGTCACT
>NZ_JAGGQW010000074.1 GCF_018613065.1 Bacillus sp. ISL-7
GTTTCGAACTGTCCCCATGGTCTCACTTTTGTTTAAGATTCACCCTATTTTGTTAAGAAAAAGTTATCTGGCCATTTGCATAACGCTAATGCTATGTGCATGAGAAGGATATCTTCACTCTAGTACAAATCGATGAAATGACAAACTCCGCCTATTTCCCTCAAATTTCCCTTTCAATCAAACGTTTGATTAGAATGACTGCACTCCTTGATAAATATGAATCAGTCCTCAATATGGCATAAATAAATTGTTGAAAAATGATATTAAAATTGGAGATAGAAACCGCCCCAACCACTTTTGTCACTAATCGACAGCCTTTCGACTAAATTCTATATAGGCTATACTATTCAAACGTTTGGTTAAAACAGCTACAAGTACTGATTAATAAGAACCTTCTCTGCCAAACAAGTATGAAAATTGTCGAGAACTGGAAGTGTATTTCGCAGGAAATAACCCAACATTCCACAAAATCAGATAGGTTTCTATTTAACTTACATAATTCTATTAATTGCCCGTCTTTTCCCTACTACACAAACGTTTGATTAATAGCAGCCTCAGCACGTTCCATTCCTGGCTTTATCCCTTCAAACACCTGAAAAGTTTGTCGAGACATGTCTTCAACTATGACTCTTTTAAAAAGGAACCTCAGTGAGCTTCTGAACTAGGAATTTGTGCCTATACTCCTTACAATCTAACTGACGGTGCCTGACACTTATTAATCTATCAATCTTCGAAAAAATCCGAGGTGTGACAGGCAACACGATTATGTAATCCGATTTTCAAAAAAATGTAACCTAATATTCAAAAAGATGTAAAGTAACTATGGGATAATGACTACTTTAAGGGTTTATTTAAAAAGATCGAAACTCCTTCTTTTCTGTTTAACCCTTTCAGAAACTGAAGAAGCGTCCATAATCTAATAGATACATATGAATATCGTGTAAATTAATTATTATTCAGCCTAGGTGGTGCAAAGTTTGGTACGAACGAGAAAGAAAAGAAAAAGAGTAAGATGGGGTAGAGTATTTAAAGCCCTTCTTCTCATAGGTATCTTTTTGGTTGGTCTTTTTACTGTATTTCAGTACATAGAAGGAACTATAGAAGAGCTGAACCAACCACTTAAAAAAGTTGAAGCAAAACATTCTTTTCAAGGGGAGAAAAATAAAAATGATGCAGTAAATGTTCTTTTATTAGGAAGTGACTCCCGCGGAGAAAAACAAGCTCGAACTGATACGATCATGATTGCACATTATGATCAACACACTCATCAGGTGAAACTTATTTCCTTAATGCGTGATATGTATGTCTCTATACCTGGACATAACCCACAAAAATTAAATGCAGCTTATACATATGGGGGTCCAGAATTACTGAAGGAAACCATTAAAGAAAATTTCGGGCTAGATATTCATTATTATGCGATAGTCGACTTTAAAGGATTCGAAAAAGCTGTCGATCTCCTCGTTCCAAATGGAATTGAAGTAGACGTACCCTATGAGATGTCTTCTGGCATAGGAATGAAGTTAGAAAAAGGAAAGCAACAACTGCATGGTAAAGAGCTGTTAGGATATGTCCGTTTTCGTCATGATCGTTTAAGTGACTTCGGACGGGTACAAAGACAGCAAGAAGTGATCTCAAAATTAAAAGAAAAAGCTGTAAGTCCACATATTGTGGTGAAACTTCCTAAGTTATTAGGTCTTCTAAAAACATACATCGATACAAATATTGATACTTACACACTTTTGACGATTGGAAAAGACATTTTGACTAAGAAAAGTGGAGACATAGAAACAATTCGAATCCCTGAAGATGGCAGTTTTCAAAATAAACGTTATGAAGGGATTGGTGAAGTATTAGAAGTGGACTTTCATCAAAATAAAGAAGCTCTTAAAAAATTTTTAGGAGGAAAATAAGGCAATCGTGATTGGTCAAAAGAGATTGCTAAAAAGGGGTCAGTCCTCCACTACTTTAAAGTAGTGGAGGACTGACCCCTTAATTGGTATTATGAATTCCCAAAAAGCACTTAAATTTGTTGTTTTTTAGTGGTGTCCATTAATTAGGGGCTTGACCACAGGCACCGGAATTTAGCTTTCCTACTATTTTTGTCCCATGAGCTTCATCGATATTTAATTTACTTGCGATATAATTTAGGTTCTTGTCAGTGATTCCCCCACCAGGCAGAATAATAATTCTGTTTTTCGCAAAATCCACATATTCCTTCAACCTGATAAGGTTATTTTCGATCGGTGAAGAACTCGGACCTCCGTGAGTTAAGATCCGATTCACATGGTGTTTCACTAGCCAATCAATTGCTTCAAACTGATAGTCGTGCTTTATCTGGTCAAAAGCCATATGAAATGTGATTTCCATCCCTTTTGCATATTCTAGCAAAGTAAGCATGGCTCCCTCATCAATCCAACCCGAGTCAGTTAAACAGCCAATTACAACTCCATCGGTCCCCAACTGTTTAAAATGGGCAATATCATTTTGCATTATCTCTATTTCTTCTTTATTATAAATAAAGTTTCCACCCCTGGGTCTAACAATGGTCATTACCTTAATATTTTTGTTATGACAATATTGAATGGTTTTGGCAGCTATCCCGTGACTCACTGTGGTGCCTCCAACTGACAGATTATCACAAAGCTCAATCCGACTAGCACCACTTGCTATAGCCCCAGGAACCATTGTAAAATTCTCCACACAAACTTCCTTTAGCATAAACACCCACCTAGCATACTCAATTAAGTTGCGGAACCACCAACTCGTATTAAATCTCCTGATTTTTTACAGGTTCCTCATGAGTTCCGATAAGCAAAAACCGCTCATTAACCGTCCCAACTTCAGCCCCTGCATCATTCTTAATAATGGATGGTTTTAAATCTCTTAAACTAGTAATCGTTTCTTTATTTTTGTAACCAATTTGTTCAAGGATAGCGGCTACAATTGTTGGCCAAACATCTTCAGAACCATTTAACACTTTTAAGGCAAATCCAAGTCTTTCATTTTTCAAGCCAAAGCAATATACCCCCTGTGCTCCGCCTTTTGCCACGATATTTTGATCCTGTAGCAATACGGAACAAATAAATTGCTCTGAAGCAATCATAATGGGATGCTCATTCATAATGCTAGTCATTTGTGTAACTGCTTTTTGCAATAATGGGTCCTTAATTAAATCTTGACAGGCTAATTTTAAATAAGTCATGGCCATATTCTTTAATGGAACCGCAAAAACAGGGACTCCGCAACCGTCTTTTCCAATTTTTATATCTGAAATGGGTACTTCGGAAAATGTCGCTAGAATATTCAATAGTTGTTGTTGGAGTGGGTGATCTACTTCCCAGTATCCTTCGACTGGATATCCAAGTTCACGGCAAACTGTGATAAAACCCATATGTTTCCCAGAGCAGTTATGATAAAGCCTTCTTTTTTCCTTGTTTTTTCTTACCATTTCCTCCACAGCTCTAAGCCCCTCAGCTCCCGCATATTCGAAAAAGAGCGAGTTTCTTTGCCCAAGTTGGATTTTGTTTGTGAAACTATAAGATTTGTTTGCGAAACCGTGCCATTTGTTTGAATAAATTTTTCGAACAATCTAAAGTATCATCATTTCGTAACGGTTTTATCTACCTTCATTGTTGTAATTAGCAATTGAACTGTAATGATTAACATTAAAATCAAAATTACAGCGCTCATATAGTATTGAATATTAGGTTTATATCCATATTTACTGAATAGAAAAAAAGATAAGATAAACAAAAAAGATAAAAACAGCTCAAAAATCAATGTAATAATAAAAAAGAGTACATAAGGAATAACAATCTCTTTGTGAGAAACGTGTTTTAAAGTTAATCCCTCCCAACATAAGTCTGCTAATTTATTTATTTTCCTCATTGGTACCACTCCTATTAATCCCAACTCAAATCAATTGCGTCAATTAAAGAATATTTGAATATGACCAATTATTTCCTTATTATTAGAACAATAAACTATTATTTTTCATTTATTGTATTTGCGTTGGTTTTATGGTGGTACCTCTAATTTAAAAATAGGTATTAATACTGATCAATATTTTTATTGCGCTAAAGAAACTTTAAGCACAACAAAAAGGTTTCGCGGGGAGCGAAACCTTTTTTGTTATCAGAGTTCATATTATTCTAATCTTGATGTAAATTAAATATTCTAGCCTACTTTACTTTCTTCTATGGCATGCTGCCAACTTGGGTAGTAATACAAAGCACTCCGCATTAAATCAGGATAAAGTTGTTTTACCTCTTTTTTACGTAGAGAATTACCTTGGTTCTGTAACTTCTGGATCTGAGTAATGACTTCCTTTGATGTGAATGGAACATCCATTTTTCATTCCTCCCTTTCCAAGTTATCTTTACTAGTTTCCCCTTTGGCTAACAATATAAAACCTGAAAACAAAACTTTTTGATCTTTTTTGTTGATTGCTTCTTGCAGTTGCTGCTCCTAGTCCGTCTGTTTTTCTTTTATTTACATTCCTCCTTTATTGTAGAAATGGCATTATCACTTCCCTATCTAATTTATCCACTTGGTGTGTACTTTCAGTAAGAAAATATGAAAAAATTATGAAATGTTATCCTTATGCAGATTGTATTGGGGCAAAAATATCGAAAGTTATTAAAATGGGATTGGAAATACTATTGTAATATAAACGCCACGGACGTAAAGGATTTAACATCTCCCTGTTCTTTGTTTCAGAAAAATCCATGTTACGATTATAAAAACTTAGCAACCAAAGAACAAGGAGGGTAAAAGAATGCTTAAAAGAATTATATCAATAATAGCAGTTGCTGTACTCTCAGTAACTGTAAGTGCTAATGTACAAGCTGCAACAGTAACAGTACAAAAAGGGGATACCCTTTGGGATCTATCACGCGAAAATAATACATCTTTAGAAAATATACAAAAGTTGAATCATCTTACGACGGACCTTATTCATCCTGGGGATGAACTAACCATTGCACCGGAAAAACATTATGATGTTAAGCAAGGTGATACACTATGGGATATAGCTATGGATTATCAGGTAACTGTTTCGCAACTTAAAGAATGGAACAAATTAACTACCGATCTCATCCATCCTGGATTAAATCTATTAATCTATGAAGGTTTAAATACGACTAATACTACTGTAACAGAAAAACAAACGAAGCCTGCTGCACATACAGCATCAGCAAAGCCTGCAGCGCAAGCACCAAGGGAAAGTGAACCCGCGGTAGAAGCTGCATCAACTACTAATACAAGTTCAAGGGAAATTACTGTGAAGGCTACAGCCTATACGGCTTCATGTGAGGGATGTTCCGGTACTACCGCTACTGGTATTAACCTTAAAGCAAACCCAAATGCAAAGGTCATCGCAGTTGACCCATCTGTTATTCCGCTTGGCAGTAAAGTTTATGTAGAAGGCTATGGAAATGCAATCGCTGGAGATACTGGCGGAGCCATTAAAGGAAATCGAATTGATATCTTTATTCCTTCTAATCAAGATGCGATCAATTTTGGAGTAAAACAATTAAAGGTAACAATATTAAACTAACATGCCAAAAACCAGACCATCCGGAGGATCTCTATTTACGTAAAAAACACTGCAACTCCCTTTATTTCAAGGGGTTGCAGTGTTTTTTTCTTCAAGTGTTTCTTTTGGATTTTTATTCTCCATATATTATCTCATATATAGCCTTACAAATTGGAAGTTCAACGTCATACTGTATGGTTAATTCTCTTAATGCCTTAACTGTCGAAACACCTTCTGCTAATTTCCCAAACCTTTCTCCTTCAACAAATGCTTGCCCAAATTTTCTGCACCCGTTAGCTTAAGTACATTGCTTCACAATATCTTCAAAAATAAATCAAGAATAGATTGTATCTTTTCACAAATATTACAACTATAAGGAGGTGACATATGAAAATTTTCAAAAAATCACTTTTAACCTTAGTTTTAATCTTCCTTTTTTGTACACATTTTGTATTGGCAGAAGAGTATCACCGCAAAGGATATAGTGATGATTTATACCGTGTAACAAATGATGTTCCACAAGAACAACATTTTAAAAATTTTATGTTAGACCTTTTAATCCCTGAAATACTTAATGCTGCAAGGAAAAAATACAATGATGAATCCATAAGTGGAATGTCCTTTGATTGGGAAAATCACTATAATGTTATGGAAATTAAAGAATCACATCTCCAAGATAATCGTCATGAGTATCCATATATGGTTATAGTCACTGTTTCTCCGCATAGCGGGGGTATTAAGAATCGCAAATTTTATGGTACTGATAAATTAACATTTGGCATTGAACCAAATTTATTTTGGAGAAATATCAAGGATCGTCCTGCTATAAAGTTAATTGATTATCAGCATTTAAAATCTTCCAAAAGTCCTTAGACCTCCTGTATAGAGGTCTTTTTTTCTCTTACTACGAATTTGGTTCAAATGGAACGTAAGGAGTCATCTTTCTCTTCAACTAACCTGCCACGTTAGTGCAGCAAGCATAGCTTTCCAAATTTGCATAAATATTAGCATATATAATACATTTTTTATTGAGTATTGATACTACAAAGACATACAATAAATAAATTGCTTGGAAAAGACAAACAAAGGGCTGCATGATTGAATAAGACTATCATACACGCCTCTCCATGTAAAAATGCAAGACTCTAACTGGAAAAAAATGTCCCAATTTATTAAGCAAAAACTGTGTTGTCTCTTTCAAGCGGTCACAACTATAAGAGCATTAAATTATTTTGTTTCTATACATTACCTTATTTACATTATGCCTTACGGTATTATGACCCGCTTTAGTACATTTACCAATAGCTATAAGCATAACATCTAAATACCTTTCAGAAATATTTAAGATTGCTTTTAATTCTTTAGAATCATAGCCCGACATAGTAATTGTTTCAAAACCTGCTTCATTTGCTAACAAAATTAATGACATTGACGCAAGACTTACATCTCTAGTTAATTCTAGCTTTAGTTCTTCAGTTGATTTATTTTCATAATATTTTATTGCAGCATTCGCTAGATAATCTCTTAGCGATTCATCAAAAAAACCTGCTTGAAAGCCTTCTTTATGTATTTTAATAATATTATCTTTATCAAACGCTTGATAATCTCCCAACATAACAATTAAAGTTGAAGCTTCTACCACCTGTTGTTGATTAAAAGCTATAGGTAGCAATAAATTTCTTAAGTCTGGATCATCAATAATTAAGTATCGAGTTGCTTGAATATTATTTCCATTAGGTGACTTACTTGCACTTTCAATTAATGAGATTAGAATTTCTAAACTTATTTTATAACTTGAATCATAATGTCTAACTGAACGTCTTTTTTCCAAAATATTTTTTACACTCATTATATCAACTCCGAAATTTTTATTTATTGCTCCTTTAATTATAGTAAGCAATAATAAATAAGAAAATAACGCACAAAAATGTGGTATAACCACTTTTAAGTGCCTATTCAGGAGGGACAGCACATGGTTAACTATAATACTGGAATCAACATTTTTATGAACATTGCAGGTGGAAAATGGAAATGTTTAATACTCTTTTTCTTGAGTCAAAAATCAGTAAGGACAAAAGAGTTTTACGAATTAATACCTGGAATTACACAAAAAGTCCTAACAGATCAATTGAAACAGTTAGAAAGAGATGGACTTGTACGAAGAGAAATATTTAAAGAAGTACCACCAAAAGTAGAATACAGCTTAACTGATTTAGGAAGATCATTTGTACCAGTATTAAACACAATGTGTGAATGGGGTAATAAGTATGCAATGATAAAAGGTATAGATAAAGATCAACAAATTTATTGTGATCATAATTAAACCTAAATTTCACCTAATGGTTCCCTCTTATAATTCCAAAGACAATTATTAAAAATAACTTATTCAGCAGGTAAACAGATCGAAAACTATATGAAGTTACTAAAAACGCCAAACCCTATGGTTCAATAGTTTGGCATTTGTTCGTTTTTTATTGTTTATGCATGATTCTATACATTGTTGATAAATCAACGTTTTCGGCTTCTGAAGAAACCTGGTGATTGCATAAAAAATGGATTTTTATTAAACCTCTTATTCAATATAATGGCCCGATTCATTAAGAAGAGCACATTTCTTGCTATAGAAATGCGCCCTTTAACGGAGTAAAGATACTCATAATAATTTAGACATATAATACTCATTAAAAGGCGTTCCATCAATCATAAGTGAATTTCTCTTCGTACCTTCAATTTCAAATCCACTTTTCTTATATAGAGCTACACTGGCTTAATTAAATTTATGAAATTCTCTGCATCTTCATGTTTTATCTCTCTAACTAACATAAAAATCCCCCCACTTTCTTTAACAATCCTGCCCATAACTTAATTACACTTATTTCAAACTATGTGAGCTTCCTCAATTATTTATTCTATAAAATTATGCAAAAAGCACGTTCAATGAAGAACGCGCTTCAGAGTGTAGACAAACCCCTTTTATTAAAAGTTATCTGAAGAAAAAGGGGGTTTGTTTCTTTTATAGTTAAATATTTGGTTATTATCCTGAGAAAAAATACCATATATTGATAATTTATTAACTATAAAAGCCGTTCTCAACATTTGAGAACGGCTTTTATAGTATTGATTTATGCTTGAATTATTTAGAAGTCTTCTTTTGTTTTTTATCACAGCAAGTGCATTGTCCGTACAAAGTTGATACTTTCTCATTCTCAAAATGATCAATTGTGTTATTGCAAATTTGGCAAATGATAGTTCCCATTAGAAAAACTCCCTTTTGTTTGAATTTTATAAGATAGACAATTTTAATTTCTTAAAATGTAAGCGTTTTTTATTTGCTAGTATTATAATAGTATGTCACATTTGGTTTGTCAATAATAAATTGTATAACACATTTAAAGAGATAATGTCGATTTTTAGGGAAATTATAAATTTAAGGTTCTGGTGTAGAATTTCAGCTAACTGGAAATTAATCTATAGATCTCGGACATACTGATATTATCAGTCTAAAAAAGGGTGTGTATCGGTATACACCTTAAGGGGGCTCCCTCTCCGGAAGGAAATGATTCCCACCAAAAGTATATTTTAGTAGATAAAACATTTGTACTAAAAATAAAGGCAGGAGAACGCATAAAAAATTGACGAGTAAATCCTTTATTACAATTACTCATGATTACATCCCGCTTCATTTAAAATTATCTTTTTTATATGTAAAAAACTTCACAAATTGTTCAAAAACATTAGTTTAAAGTACGATTATTTCGTGTATTATTATAATATAGAATATTCAGACGAATATATTGAAAGGAGCTGTATTTAGGTGCGTAAAGATATTAAATCATTGAAAGAGCTTATCGAAGAAAATAAACAGGATCTTTTAAATGATAAAAAGGCTTTGGAAAGAATTGAAAAACGAATAGAAGAACGACATTCATTAAAAAGGCTGGCCTAATGCGTTTTATTGTTGCTTTAAAATAAAGTTTGATCAAATTAATACTAATAACCTTGATAAGTGATCATAGAAAAGAGCGTGTTTTGAAAAAAAGATTGATCAAAACACGCTCTTAATATTTTCAATTGACTCATTCTTTTATCAAAAAGTTTAATCATTTCCTATCGATGTTGCTCAACAATCGCGCCCTTTAGTGGAGTAACATGGTGGATTTTTATTCCTCTTATTTTTAGGAGTAATTCGTTTTATCTGTTACTTTTGTAAACTTTGTGCACCCATTCCTATTTTCTTTAATAAATAAATTAACTGTTCTTTCTCTTCATTAGTAATGAATGAAACATTTTCTGAAATTGTTGCAACGTGTTTTGGGAAAATCTTGTTAAAAAGTGCTCTTCCTTCTGCAGTTATGACTACATTAGAAGCCCTTCTATCATTGGGGTTTGGCTTTCTTTCTACAAACCCTTTCCTTTCTAACTTATCTACGACATAGGTGATACTTCCACTTGGAATAGAGAACGTCTCACTGATCTTTTGGACAGGATGCGGACCTTTACTGTAAAGCAATTCAAGAATCATAAAATTTTCCCTACTAAGATTATGACTTTCAATATCTTTCAGTAGGTTTTCAGTAATAGCTTTGGAAGCTCTCAGCCAAACACGCAACAACCTCAAATCTAACTGACTTTGTTCATCGACTTGATACATTCACCGCACCTCCTATTACGATAACATTCAATTTAGGTTATCTTGGTTTTCTGTATAAAGGATATTCAACTTCAGTTGGAACTTCAATTAAGAAGATTCTAAGGTCTTTATCTAAAGCTTGAATGGCTATTTCCCCACTAATTCCTGATTGAACAATAACAAAATCCTTATGTCTAAAATGAGTCGGTTGATTTGCATCTAATGTGAACGATCCATCGCCCCTAATAGCTAAACCAGCTAATGTCTGGTATGGAGCAAGACTATGGGTATATACCGTACCATTCGGAATGGAGATATCCCACATCGCTGCATCTGTCACAATTTTCATTGGTGAATTGTTTCCTAGTACTGTTTTAATTTTCACACCATCTTTATCTGTTACAGAAAATTCACTAGAATCGTATTGTGAATAAGTAGGTGTACGTTTTAGTGCTTGGCTTAAATCGGTTCGAACCAGATTTGAAATATTTCAGATGGTTCTTTTAATGCTTCTGCGTGATACACACCAGATCCTGTTTGCATGAGCTGGGTGCCGCCTTCCCCTACAACACTAACTGTACCAAGCGTATCACGATGATAACCTTTACCCTTGATTACATAAGTGATGATTTCAAAACCTTGATGAGGATGTAGACCAATTTCAGCAGGTTCTTGAGAATGTCCCCAAGCCCAGTAAAACAATGGTCCCAACCGATTAATGAGTGAACCTTCTCCAGAAAAGCCAATCGGCTTTTGCTCTATTATTTTACCGCCATCGAATTGCCCAATCGCTTGATCTCGTGGTTTAATAACTTGAACTTCCATGTATTATATCTCTCCTTTCGATTCATTAGCCGTTTATCCAAGTAAAGATCCGAAATTTATCATTAATACTATTAATCCAAGAATTAATAAAATGATTGGCATCATCATGTTTTTGACTGTATCTTTCATTTTGATATGAGTGAAAATAGCCCCAATCATCGTTGCCACAATGAATAATCCACCCCAAGCAGCCAATGTCTCATTCCAAATACCTGCAATTACTAAAGCTGCCGAAACGAGTTCAACTAATCCTGTAAATACTCTAAACCATCCAGGATACCCATAATGCTTAAACCCTTCCACCATTTGCTGTGATCCGAACTTCATAAATCCAAACATTAGGAATCCTAATCCTAATATAACTTGAAGAATAATTGATAAAACACTCATTAAAGTTCTCTCCCTTTACCATAATAATATTTATCCTATAATTATTTATCCTAATGTTAGGATAAATATACCCTAACATTAGGATATATTTTATGTCAACAAAAAAACAACCAATTTAGTTATTGAGTTGTGTGTAGTCATTTACTATTCATCATTTTTTATTAAACTAAAATGCATATGTTAGTTTAAGTGCAAAGCTATATAACCTCTTCAAATTTAAATATCTAATTTTCTTAAATAGTTTTGTTCCACAATAGCACCCGATTACTGAATATCAGCACTCTCCAGCTATTCCCCACATTAAGGGGTAATCCCAGCGTTCGTACAACCAGAGGCAAAGCAACTTTCCATAAAACCACTCCTACTTTGCATTCTCATATTCCTTCATAAAATTAAAAATCACAATATTAGATGAATAAAAACGCCAAATTAATAATATTGATTCACTAATTAATTATTTTAATGTTTTTGTTAATAATATTAAGTTTCCTTATTTACTATATAAACTTCTCGATATATAATCAAATAAAAGAAAGGAATTCATTATGGCCTATCAAGTAATTACAAATTGTCCCGTCTGCAGCAAAACATTGAAGATTACGAAGTTGCATTGCTCTCATTGTCACACGACGATTGAAAATGAATTTGAATTATCCAAGCTGGCGTCATTATCAAAGGATCAGCTTCATTTTGTGGAAGTATTTTTAACATGCAGAGGGAATATCAAAGAAGTTGAAAAGGAAATGGGGATTTCGTATCCAACGGTTCGAGGCAAGCTAACAGACATCATTTCATCCCTTGGATATGGGCAGAAGAAGAAAAATGAAGTAGACGAGAAAAAGGTTGTCGCCATGTTGGAAAATGGCGAAATCACTCCTGAAGAAGCCATTAAGCTCTTAAAAGACGAATAGGGAGGAATTTACCATGAGAGAGGAAATTGCAAAAGTATTAACAATGGTCCAAGAAGGAAAAATTGATGCAGATAAGGGATCAGAACTTATCCAAGAATTAAAAGAGAAAGAAGAAGCAGGAAGTAAGCTAGTACAAAAACCAACTAAATATTTAGATAAAACCTTAAAAATTCGTGTGGTATCAGCTGAAAATGATAACGTCACGGTCAATTTGCCCATAAAACTTATCCAGGTAGTATTAAAGGCTGGACACAGCATCGCAGCGAGTATTCCTCAATCAGAAAAATATGTAAAGGATCTAGACATAAACCTGATTATTGAAGCAATGGAAAACGAATTGGATGGCCAAATTGTTGATGTTAAATCGGCAAACGGAGATACCGTTTCTGTCATCATTGAATAGTGAGTTGCTTATGCTGCATTTAAAAGTGAAAGCAAAAGACATTCGGCTCACCATCCCCATTCCATATGCCATTTTAAACATGGGTATATCAATTTTATCTTCAAAATTGCTTCATCACCATGCAAACAAATGGACAAAAGAGCACTTCGAAAGAAAAAAACTGGACTTTACCATTCCACTGATAGACAAAAAACGCTAAAGCCAATCGTAAAGGAACTGAAAAATCATAAAGGGATCGTGCTGGTAGATGTCAAAGCTAAAGACGGTACTGAGGTGAAGGTTACCCTATAATGTTTTATAGATTACACCGGTCACTGACCGGCTTTTTTATTTCACTCATAAATTTATAATTTATATACCTTATTGGATTCTTACACAATCAAATTGGATATTCCTACAAATGAAGAAAATCGCTAATACGACTTAAATCACGACCCAAGTGAAGATTAATCACTTGGGTCTTCCTAAAAAAAGAAACTCACTAAAGTCTGTCCTCTCTCACCTTTATGAAATCTACATTTTCTTTTTCTACTTCATTTAAAGAGCCATCAAAGGAAGGGTCTGGATGATACCATGACTTACTTGAAAAATATGCTTGCAGATCCTGTGATTTAAAGCCATACCCATGACGTGCATAGATTTCATTTCTGGCTAAACGCAGCTGCCCTTTTGTAAGATTAGCAATGTCTTCTTCACTCACCAACCTCTTATCACTAGCAGGCAAAATATGATCTGAAGAGGAAAGATTTGAACTTTCATGACTTTTTTCTTTTGTTGAATGGTGATCATGACTAGATTGATCTTTATTTTCTACAGCTTTATCTTTTGATTGATCAATCGTTTTGGTGGCAGCTAAATTTGATTTAGATTCAGACTTATGAAAACCTTTATCTATTAAGGAAGTAACGCTTATGACGAGCAACAAACCGATAATCGATCCGAGTCCTACTAATAATCTCGTTTTCGAACGATTTTTCTTAATTTCCATGCGCGTTGTTGAGGGCATGTTCTTATTATCTTGTGCAACCCTAGAACCACAGTTTGTACAGAAATCTACTAGATTCATATATTTTTCACCACAATTTGTGCAAAAATCCATTTAAACATTCCCCTTTCTATGAATATTCCTTAGTAAAGGACATCCAAAGTTCTATACTTTGCAATCATAAATATTATAGAACAAAAAGAGGTTGGAATTATTTCAAACAGATTATTCTGATGTGACAGCACCATTTCAGGTCCTTTAATTCCCTAAAAATCTCCAGTTAATCTTCCTTTCTACAAGAGGGGGATTAGCCCACCCAAAAAAAGCGAATTAGAACCCACATTTACATGTGTCTAATCCGCTTTTTTTCAGGACCTGACAGCCCTCGTTTTCAACCTTATTTTTAATTACACCCTGTTTATCTCTTCCGCCGGCTTTTTAAAAGGATTAAATATTGAATTTGACTTCTGCTTCCTTCCTGGCTCTGTTACATTCATTCTTGATTCTAGTTTGCCGGAGAGGAAAGAGAAGATAAACACAAGAACAAAATAATACAATCCTACAATCACATACGAATTCAATTGTTGAAAGCTGGATGCCGCGACGCTAAGGCCCGCCCCCCACAAATCACCCATGCCCACGTAGGCAACAAGAGAAGAGTCCTTTAAACCAATGATGAACTGGTTACTGAGTGAAGGGATGGCTGATTTAAACGCTTGGGGCAGAATGATTCTTCTCATTGCCAACGGATAGGACATTCCAAGTGATCTTGCAGCTTCCATTTGCCCGCGGTCAATAGATTGAATGGCCCCGCGAAAGATTTCGGCAATATAAGCCCCGCAATGAATAGCCAAGCCAATCGCTCCGGCCCAGAACTGCGACAGAGTCACAATCGATGTGATGCCAAAATAAAGAACCGCGATCTGAACAATAAGCGGAGTTCCACGGATCAAGGTGATATAGGCATGAGCAATAAAGTTCAAAATTTTGTTATTAGAGAGACGAAAAAAGGCAAAAATTAAGCCAATAAGACAGCCAATCAGAAGAGATGTAATGGTAACCTTAAGCGTAAGCAACGTTGCTTCAAAAAAAAGTTTATAATTGGAAAGAAGAATTTCTAGCAAATGGATTCACCCCACGTATGATCTGTTATCAGGTGCCCCTCGAGGGCACCCTTTTTCACCCACTCTAGTTGTTTGTTCCTAAAATGTTGCGGCCAAAATATTTATTAGAAATTTTGTCATAAGTGCCGTCCTTTATGATTTCATCCAAAGCCTTGTTCATCTTGTCCATTAATTCCTTATCCTCTTTCCTGACGGCAATCGCTTGATCATCATGTGTCATAGCCTTTCCAACATCCTTGATTTTAACGGTGCCGGCCTTGATAATTGGCAGTCCGACCATTCGATCGGTTATTGCAGCGTCAATTCTTTTGGTAGGAAGATCCATAAGAGCCACTAAATCTGTATCATATTCAACAATGTTTTCTTTTGATGTGTATTTTAACGCCAGATCCTTATAAGGCGTTCCCTTGGCGACCCCGATACGCTTCCCTTTCAAATCATCCGGCGATTTGATATCCGTATTATTTTCCGATACAAAAACCTGTGAGCCTGATCTGTAATAAGGATTTGAAAAGTCAACCACCTTTTTTCGCTCATCAGTAATCGTCATGCTGCCCAGGATGGCATCGTATTTTTTGGCTTGTAGGCCTTGGATGATCGTTTCCCAAGGATTCGTTACCGGAACGGCCTTCATTCCCATTTTTTTAGCAAGTGCCTTGCCGATCTCAACATCAAATCCCTTCAGTTCGTTGCTTTCTTTATAATTAAACGGTTTGAACAGCCCACTCATGGCATAGTGAAACTCTTTTTTCCCTGCAGAAGTCGACTGGGAAACTTGTTCTTTCGCTCCACACCCTGACATGATCAAAACTCCAGCCATACAGGCTGCTACAAGACTGATAATTGACTTTTTCATATTTTCTTCCCCCTTATCATTGGCTATAGAATACTGTTAAGAAATTGCTTTGCTTTTACATGCTGCGGATTTTCAAAAAACGTCTTAGGTGCCCCCTGTTCAAGAATCTGTCCATCTCCCATAAAGACAACACGATCTGCTACTTCCCGGGCAAATCCCATCTCGTGGGTAACTATTACCATAGTCATCCCTTCATTGGCCAGTTCTTTCATGACCTGCAAAACTTCCCCTACCAATTCTGGATCAAGCGCGGAGGTTGGCTCATCAAAAAGCATCACATTGGGTTTCATGGCAAGCGCACGGGCGATGGCAAGCCGCTGCTTCTGTCCCCCGGACAATAAATTCGGATATGTATTGGCCTTATCGCTTAATCCCACCTTCTCCAGAAGACTATAGGCCGCCTTCTTCGCATCCTCCTTTCTTTCTCCTTTTACATGCATCGGGGCTTCGATGATATTCTCCAGCACTGTTTTATGAGGAAAGAGATTGAAATGTTGAAAGACCATCCCAACTTCTGCACGTACGCGATTTAAATCCGTTTTCCCCGGATCGATCTGTTCGTTGTTTATCCATACCTCTCCTTTATCATAAACTTCAAGGAAGTTAATGCAGCGCAGCAATGTACTCTTTCCTGAACCGCTGGCTCCCACCAATACCACCACTTCCTTCGGCTGAACAGACAAATCGATTCCCTTCAGCACATCCAATGAATCAAATGACTTGTATAATTGCTTTATCTGAATCAACAAGACCCCCCCTTTTCTATAATTAAAAACGGATTCAAACTGATGAAACATCATAAATGATAGAATTTTACTCTATTATAATAATAAATTCCGAAAATTACAAATTGTGTATAAAATTGCAAGCGGATACAAAAATGATTAATATTAAATGTTTGTTAGTTTCTGGTGTTCTCTTTTCAATTCTCCCTTCTACTAAAATAATATTCTAATAATTATAAATGAGTCTTCGCGCCTTTTGCTCCAATCAACAGAGTGGCAAAATCAACAATAACCTTTAACACAGCTAATTTTTTTCAAGGGTGCTTGCCTCTCGCAACGTAACGCAAGAAATAAAAAAGAAGCCCCCCAAAAGTTTACTCAACTTATGAGAAGCTTCCGTTAATATCCTCGGATAGTCAAAATGTTAGAAATTTACTCTCTTATTCAATAACCCATATATATCAAGGCTTTAAGAGCGTTATTACACCATTCCGCCCATACATCAAAATATTGAAATAATAGGGGTCTTCAAGTTACTACTTTGAAAATTTTAAAACAAATGAAAAGAATGCTATGAGATGAATAATAAATACTTAATCTCTGCGGAAATCCGCCTCTTTTAATGGAACCATTTTTGTTTTGTTAACAATTTTATAGCCTAAATAACCCATTAGGAATAGAGGTAGTCCAATATAAGAAACCAATATACCATACCAGTCAACCTTAGAGCCGATAAATGCCGCATAATTTGTTCCAAGCATTGCGATTAAACATAATACTGTCGCCAAAATTGGACCTAATGGGAACCACTTTGCTTTATAGGGCAGGTCTTTGAAATCTTTTCCTTGTGCAACATAAGCTTTACGGAATCGATAATGTGTAACCGAAATACTTAACCAAGAGATATAACCAGCTAAGCCAGCAGCGTTTAATAACCAAGAATAAACAGTTCCATCACCAAAAAAGGAGGTAAGGAAGCACAGCATCCCAACAAAGGTTGACATGTATAATGCGTAAATTGGAACACCACCTTTATTTACTTTTTTCAAGAATGACGGAGCTTTTCCTTCTTCCGCCAATACCCAAAGGACGCGCGAAGCGGCGTATAAAGTGGAATTTCCTGCTGACAGAACTGAAGTAAGGATTACTGCATTCATGGCAGCTGCCGCAAAAGCAAGACCAGCATTTTCAAATACTAAAGTAAACGGGCTCACTGCAATATTCGCTAAATCTGCGCTTAATAATTTTGGGTCGTTATAGCTAATTATGCATCCAATAATAAAAATCGCTAAAACATAAAACAATAAAATTCTCCAGAAGATCTGTTTCACTGCCTTAGGTAAATTTTTCTCAGGATTTTCACTTTCACCGGCTGTAATTCCGACAAGCTCCGTGCCTTGAAAAGCAAATCCTACTACCATAAATACACTAAATATGGATAACAAGCCGCCTTTAAATGGTGCTTCTCCTTTTGTGAAATTTTCAAAACCGCCAGTATGACCCTTCATTATTCCAAAGATCATTAATAATCCAACAACAATAAAGATTAATATGGTTGCCACTTTAATCAATGAAAACCAAAATTCTGATTCACCGTAACCCTTAACGGATAAAACGTTTAGGCCAAAAATAAGTATAAGGAAACTTGCGCTCCAAATAATACCTGGGGCATCGGGAAACCAATATTTCATGATCATTGCTGATGCTGATAATTCCAAAGCAAAAATAATTGCATTATTGTACCAATAGTTCCAACCAACAGCAAAACCCAGTGCTGGGTCGACAAACCTTGAGGTATACGTACTAAAAGAACCTGAAATCGGAATAAAAGATGCCATTTCTCCTAGGCTGCCCATGATAAAATATACCATTATTCCTGCAATTATATAGGCAGCTAAAGCTCCACCAGGACCAGCATCATGAATCGTGGTTCCACTGGCTAAAAATAACCCTGTTCCAATTGTTCCTCCGATAGCAATCATGGAAAGATGCCGTGTTTTAAGCTTTCTTTCTAAATGTTCGCCATACTTGTGTTCTTGTACTGGTTCTTGGGATTTAAGTGCAGTATTTTGCATATAACACCTCTTATTATAGTTATAGTAACTCCTTACTCTAGCATTTGTTGATTGCGTTGATAATTCTTTTTTTTAATCGATCAATTCATTAAGAGCATAGAGAAAATTACTAGAAGATTAGCAGGAATCTAAAAGGCGTCTTAAAATATGAATTTCATTTTCAATTACGTTTGTTAGTAGGTCTTCTTCTTATTTGTTTACTTTGTCCACTTGCTGAAGTAATTTTGAGAGATTCATTGTTTTCAGACCTTCAGCAGATTTTTCAATATCTTTTGAGAATATACGGTCTTTTTTAATGGAAGGAACCATTTCTCTTCCTTTCTCATAAAGCAGCTTTGTTTGGCTTGCCATTTTTTCAACCCCACGATATTCAACCGCTTGCATCGCACAAATGAACTCAATTGCGAGGACTCTTCTAGTATTCTGAATAATTTGATGAGCATGCCTTGAACCGATCGTTCCCATGCTTACATGATCCTCTTGATTCGCCGAAGAAGGAATCGAATCTACACTTGCTGGATGTGCCAGCGTTTTGTTTTCTGATACAAGAGATGCGGCAACATATTGCATGATCATAGCACCAGATTGTAGTCCCGGTTCAGGGCTTAAAAATGGCGGTAAATCATTTAACTGTGGGTTGATTAATCGTTCAATTCGTCGTTCTGATATATTTCCCAATTCCGCAACAGCAATTTTCATAAAATCCATTGCAAACGCAATTGGCTGTCCATGGAAGTTACCACCGGAAATGACCTTTTCACCATCATCAAAAATTAGTGGATTATCTGTTGCTGCATTCATCTCAATTTCTAATTTTTCTTTTACATAATCAAGTGCTTGCCACGTGGCACCATGAACTTGCGGGATACAGCGGAGGGAATAAGCATCCTGTACTCTCAATTCCCCCTGTGTCGTCGTCAATAAACTATCGCTTAGGTAACCTCGGATTCGTGCAGCGGTATCAATTTGCTGCTGATAACCCCTTGCGATATGAACCTCTGCAGCAAAGGCATCAATAATCCCATGTAATCCTTCAATGGTCATAGAGGAAATTAGCTCACTTTGGTATGCGAGTTGTTCTGCTTCTAGATAACCGACAACTCCCATTGCTGTCATTGCTTGGGTTCCATTGATAAGAGCAAGGCCTTCTTTTGCCTCAAGTGTTACTGGGAAGATTCCTTCTTGCTGTAAGGCTTCAAGTGAATCCATTCGATTTCCTTTATAAAATACTTCTCCTTCCCCGATTAGCACTAACGCCAAGTGTGAAAGCGGTGCCAAATCTCCGCTTGCTCCAAGGGAACCTTGCTGCGGAATCACAGGGATAATATCCTTGTTTACTAAATCTAATAACCTTTCAATAACAAGCGGCCTAATTCCAGAATAGCCCTTTAAAAGTGCGTTAGCGCGAAGAAGAACCATTGCTTTTGCAACAACCTCCGGGAACGGCTCACCTACGCCGCAAGCATGTGAACGAATTAAATTAAGCTGAAGATCTTGAACATGATCTTTATTAATAAGGACATCACTAAATTTTCCAAACCCTGTTGTAATCCCATAGACTACTTTTGATTCTGAAACTATTCTCTCTACTGCTTCCCGACTCTTTCTAGCAGACTCCATACTCATTTCTGAAGCGCTTACCTTCTGATTTCCGAATAAAATTTCCTTCATTTGTTTTAATGTTAAACTTTGACCTGTTAATGTTATCATTAACGTTCCTCCTCTAGCACTTTAGTATAATAAAGAAAGAGGCTGGATTCCGATTCCTATTAGAATTGGAGTCCAGCCTCTTTTATAACCATTTTTGAAAATTGAACTATTTTTTTTCGCAGCCTCATGGATAATCATCCCTTTATTCATATTCTATAATCCTATTGCTATGATAATTATTCTATGTGACGTAACCTTATCTGTCAATCAATTTTTCAGAATTTTAACACAATAATACTTTAGCACAATAGCAAATGAAAGACTGTCACCCTAAATTAAATGCCGACTTCCATTTACGTGAATTTCATCAACTAGTCGCGAGTAGTAATCTTCTTTGATAAAAATATTACCCCTATAGTTCATTCAGCCATACACATACATGATCGTTTTCATTTCAGCTAACTGGTATTAAAACTATTATTTTTTTAAATTCTGATTTTTTTGTGAGTTTTTGTAGTTTTTAGTAGTTCTTATTATAGATTAAAATTATCCTTTTTTAGAACAAATACGAAAGCGCTTACTAAGAGTTATCCCGAATTAACGGGCAGTAAGATCCCACTGATGGAAGTTTCACTTTTATTTTTGCCAATCACACATTATATGGAGGAATTTCTAATGAAGAAACTAACTACAAAGAAAAAAGTTGCTCTCACCTCACTAGCATTAATGTCAACCGGGATTATCACCATCTCTTCAAGTTACACTGGTGCATTGCATCCGGTTGAAGCTAAACAGATTACAACATCTAATACAACCAATCCTGTTGAGAAAAAATTACCTAACATTAAAATTCTAGCAACGGGTGGCACCATCGCAGGAACTGGTTCTAATTCTACCCAAACAACCGGCTATCAGGCTGGCGTCCTAACCCCAAATCAACTAATAGAAGCAGTTCCTACGATAAAAGATATTGCTAACATTTCCACTGAGCAGATATCACGCATTGATTCTGGTACGTCTAACACTAATGCCATAATGGTCAAACTGGCGAAAGAAGTCCAAAAGGTATTGGATGATCCAAAGTGTGACGGTGTTGTCATCACCCACGGTACCGACACAATGGAGGAAACGGCTTACTTTCTCAACCTGACTGTTCATTCTGACAAACCGATCGTCGTGGTTGGTTCAATGCGCCCCTCTACGTCAATCTCTGCTGACGGTCCGTTGAACCTGTACAACGCTGTAGCACTTGCTGGTTCCAAAGAAGCACGCGGCAAGGGCGTCCTGATCACCCTGAATGACAAGATTGGAAGTGCTCGCGACACATTTAAAACTAATACCACCGACGTTGATGCTTTCAATAATCCGGAGCTCGGCTCCCTCGGCATTATACAAGGCGGTAAACCCTATTTCTATAACCTGCCAATTAAAAAGCACACCACTGATTCCGAGTTTGACATTCGCAAGATCACTGAAGACAATCTGCATCGTGTTGATATTGTTTATTCACATGCCAATGATGACCGTGTAATAGTTGACGCTACGGTTGCTGCCGGTGCGAAGGGAATTATCCACGCTGGTACAGGTAACGGTTCTATCCATGAAAAAACGCTTCCGGGTCTGCAGGATGCTGTGAAGAATGGTGTTGTCGTTGTTCGTGACACCCGTGTACCAGTAGGCATGGTTACTCCCGAACAAATTGACGTAGACAACCACTTCGTCAATTCTGGCAACATTAACCCTCAAAAAGCTCGTATCCTGTTGATGTTGGCACTCACCAAAACCGAAGACTCTAAAAAGATCCAAGAGTATTTCAACGAATACTAAGGCTTGATTCAGCATAGCTAAGTTACTGTCTACCTGTAGGGGATAATACCACTCTTTCAGTCTTTTTCTTTTGAAAAAAATAACAACTCATGAGACTTAATTCTATTGTGTCCCATTAGAAAAAATGGTTTGAATCATAGATCCACAACGACTAACACTTCTCCCTTGCAACCTTTACCGTCAGGGGGATGGTTGTTAAAGTTTATTTTATTTGTGAACCACCCTTTTGCTTCGTACGGCGCGGGGTGGTTTTCTTGTCATCTAGAACGTTTCCATAATTATCACCTTTTTTCCATAATCAGAAAGAAGTGTGACAACTAACCACCTCACAATAGCGTTTATAAAAATCCCCTTCCGTAATCTCTAAGTAAAACGTGGGTGTTTTGAATACGCCTAATTCCTGCTGCGCAATATGATAGCCTAATTCACCACTAAAAAGAATTCCATCTTGACTTCGCCCCATGGATAAATCCAGGGGATTCTATTTTAAACCTTCATCAAAGCCGCCTTATGGCCGGGGCTTCCAGGACTTACTACTTCTCCAGTTCATTACGACATGTAGTAAAAACCACATACCGCAGCCCAATCATAGGCACTACGCCACTGCCCTTTTAGCCTCATCGTGAGAGACAATGGGAGCTAAAAGAACTCGGCGATACTTTGTATCTTCTATTTTAGGTAGTTCCCGATTTTTCGTTAGCTGTTTATTGACAGACTTGTCCAAAATATTCATGGCACCTACTACATCCCGATGTCCTTTCTCTCTACAATGACAGTCGAAGTTTCGATTCCTTTGTTTGCGGAATTCTCCACATGACGGGCACGTGCCGGAAGTATAGGATTCTTCCACAAGTTGGACTTTGACTCCTCGAAGTTTTAGTTTGTATTTTATTTTTTCGATTAATTGCCCAAAACTCCAATTGGACAATTGTTGACGAATTTCTTTACGGGTTTTCTTTTTCTTTTTCGTATTCTTTTGAACGCCATCCGGTGTTCCTATATAGAGTGTTTTAATTTGGTTTTCCACACACCAATCTGTGACCATTTTCGAAATAGAATGCAATAGATACTCCATTCTCCGTTCCAGTTTTTCTAAAAAACGGCGTTTACGCAAAATGAGTTTTTGCCTTTTATTCGAACCTGGCTTCTTCTGGCTAATCAGCTTCTGAAACTCTTTCAACCTTTTGTTTCTGTAGCGCTGTAACGAGCGAAGTTCTCTTCCTGTTACAATGAGGTGGATTTTTCCGTTACTTAAAACGGCCGCATGGATGAGCCCTAAATCGCAGCCGGCTTCCTTTTTACCTTGAACCTGCTTTTGTTTTGGTACTTCCACTGCTATATGCATCCAGTAGTGATTTTTGTGCCAAACGATTTCGGCACTTTTTATCGTATGAAAATCAATGTGCTTCGGTTGAGGGATCACTAAGGGGGATTGTTGTTTTCCATTGCTAAACCTGAGCTTTTTACCGGACAATTTAATTGCAGTTTTTTTATATTTAACGGAAAAGAACTTTTTGTATTTCCAAGGGTACCGCCACTGTTTCTCACCTTTTGTACGTAACTCTCTTGTTCTTTTGCATGTTTCTTCATGTAACTCGATGATCGATTGAATCGTTTGCGAGTGTAATTTATGTGTGGTGGCATTGTACCATTGCTTTTTTTCAGATGCACTTGTCCAAACTTGATAGGCATCATATAGCCACCAATGGAGATCTAAGCAGTCATTCCACAGATTTGCTGCTTCCTTACGTAGAGTATCGACTAATCTTCTTTCCTCGCCGGTTAAACGGAGCGGAAATTTCCGAATGACAATATCTCCTTTCGATTCTTTTTTCTTCTGTTCTTTCATGTTCTTTTTATGGGGTTCCATTTATTTTTTCACCACCCGACGGAACATTTGTTCTATATACTTATTATACTACTATGGAATAGTAATTGATAGTAAAAGGAAAAAATATAGCTTATATCCCCATTTCTAAAGAAAGGGGTTTTACGCCACTATTTGATAATATGAAACAGCGCGAGGCACCATTGCCTTAAACATAGATCCTATGGTGCTTTGCGCTTTTCTCTGTTCATCAAATCCCAGCAAAATCTCTCTAAAATCACATATAAAAAATGGCCCGATATTTGTCCTTTCAGAAAGAAGATCAACAAACAACCACCCCAACAATATTATAGAAATTTCATGTTATCACTTTATTTCCATCTAAAAACCTATCAATCCTCGACCACTTTGGGGTGTACAGGCACGGAGATTTATAATATTGGTAGGGCTATGTGAGTAGTGCCAATGTACCGGAACTCATCATATTTGTATTGATATTTTTCTAATAATATCCTATTATGGAAATTAGATTTCAATATAGGGAGTATGAAAAATATGAAAAAGTTGTTTACTATTTTACTATCTTTGGGATTAGTTGTGGGGTTATCCTTCAGTTTGACTGATTCTGCGGAAGCACAGGTAAAGATTAAAACTTACCAAAACTGTACTGCTTTGAATAAGGATTTCAAAGGTGGAGTAGCAAGAGCATCTAATGTTAAAAACAAAGGTGGGAAAACTAAGTACAAGCCATACGTTTCAAAAGCGCTGTATGACGCTAATAAGAAAAGTGACCGGGATAAAGATTTTATTGCATGTGAGCGATAATAGGTATACATGTCAAAAGGAGGGCTGATCAGTCCTCCTTTATTTTAGTTGACTTCTGAGAGATTGTGGCTCTCTTCGTTGGAGAATATGTTACTCGTTACCGCCAAATCCATTTTTTTAAAGTCACTGGTAAGGTTACATTTTTAATCGGTCACCTAAGCGGTATAAAGGACAAAACCTACTGCAGGAGCATGAGATTTGTCCTTTATGAGCTCCCTGATGGACAAGACCCGCTCCACATGTTCGGTTCTCATAGTTTTTAATGAGGTTAGTGTCGACCACAAGAACCACCCCATTGTCTCTCTTTACTCCAGAACAAATCGATGAAATGACAAAGTCAAAGTCCATTTCCCTCAAGTTTCCCTTTCAATCAAACGTTTGATTAGAATAGCTGCACTCCTTGATAAATATGATTTAGTCCTCCCCGAGGCATAAATAATTTGTTGAAAAATGATATTAAAATTGGAGATAGAAAGCGTCCAAACCACTTTTGTCACTAATCGACAGCTTTTCGACTAAATTCCATATAGGCTATACTAATCAAACGTTTAGTTAAAACAGCTATAAGCACTGATATATAAGGATTCTCCCTGCCAAGCAAGAATGATAATTGTCGAGAACCGGAAATAAATTCCGCAGGAAATAACCCAACTTTCCACAAAATCAGATAGGTTTCTATTAATCTTACATAATTCTATTAATTGCCCGTCAATTCCCTACTACACAAACGTTTAATTAAAAGTGGCCTCAGCACGCACCACTCCAGACTTTATCCTTTCAAACATCTAAGAAGCTTGTCGAGATATGTCTTCAACAGGACTCTTTTTAAAAGGAACCCAGTTAGCTGCTGAACTAGACTTTTGTGCCTTTACCCTTTGTATCTAAAAATACAATATAGAAAACAATATCAGTCAATATACACTAAAATTCAAGCAGTTTTGGAGAATGTTTTTTATTATTGGGAAGGTTACAATAAACGTAACCTTTGATAACGCTTACTTATTTACGTAGGGGTGAGTGTTTTGGATAAATTAGAAGTAGTCCATAAAAGAAGAAACATTATGGATCAATGGATTTCTACATTTTATCAAATTTAGGGAGTGGTTAACTGCTGTACTTGACTATGGTTATGGTGAAACTGGTGTATTTGTTACTTGCAACTCATGATGTAGTGGGAATAGACCGTTTTTAAATCCACCGATTATGGAATAGAGGTAAAGGGTAAAACAGACACAATTCATTTTTAAGAAAAGCCTTTTCCCATCCAATTTGGCGAATGCCGATAGTCTTTTTTATACTAAGGAGAGATACCCATGAATGAATCAATTAAAAAGACTCATCGTCCACCATATGGGATTCTTGCTGTGCTTATGGTTGGAACATTTATTACATTTTTAAATAATACGTTATTAAATATCGCACTGCCATCGATAATGAAGGACTTAGATATTGACACAGCAACCGTTCAATGGCTAACGACAGTCTTTATGTTAGTAAGCGGGGTATTGATTCCAACAACCGCATTCTTATTTCAAAAATTTTCCGTCCGGCAATTATTCTTGGCAGCAATGGGCATATTTGCAATTGGGACGATTATAGCCGGCAGTACCGATTTCTTTTCCATTTTATTGATTGGACGGATTTTTCAAGCGGCAGGAGCAGCAATCATGATGCCGGTATTAATGAATGTCATGCTAGTGAGCTTCCCGATTGAAAAGCGTGGGGCAGCAATGGGAGTATTTGGTTTAATTATAATGTTCGCTCCAGCAATAGGCCCTACTTTATCAGGGTGGATCATTGAACACTATCACTGGAGAATGCTTTTCCACTTTATCACGCCTATCGCTATTGTCGTTATTTTGATTGGCTTTTTCTCACTCAAAGACAAAAAGGATAAAACGGATATTAAACTCGATTTATTTTCACTTTTGTTATCAAGCATTGGTTTTGGAGGGTTACTATTCGGTTTTAGTTCTGCCGGCAGTAAAGGCTGGAACAGTGCGCTAGTGTATTTGCCGCTTATAATCGGAATGATCTCCCTAATATGGTTTATTTTACGGCAAACAAAGCAAGAACTTCCCATGCTTAATTTTAGCGTGTTTAAATACCCAATGTTTTCGCTATCGGCAACCATTACTATTGTGCTTAATATAGCAATGTTTTCAGGGTTTTTACTTTTGCCTATCTATGTCCAAACAATACGCGGTATATCTCCGTTGGACACCGGATTATTGCTGCTTCCAGGGGCGCTATTGATGGCCATTATGTCACCCATTATAGGAAGATTATTTGATAAGTTTGGGGGGCGTATGTTAGCGATAATCGGCCTAATTATCACAACGATTACAACCTATTATTTCAGCAAATTAACTTTTACAACACCCTACAATTACTTAGTGATTTTACATGCTGTAAGGATGTTAGGCATATCAATGGTGATGATGCCAGTTTCAACAAATGGTTTAAATCAGTTGCCTGCAAGTCTCTATCCACACGGTACGGCCATGAATAACACAATAAATCAGGTATCCGCGGCCATCGGTACTGCCTTATTGGTCACAGTAATGTCCAATTATTCGAGATCATACGCCGCGCAATTAACGGAAGATGCTTTAAAAGCTACACCAGAAGCAGGAATGGCTGAAATACAGGAGCAAATTACCATGAAAGCCATGCTTGAAGGAATCAATTATACTTTCTTTTTGTCAGCCTTAATTGCTTGTTTTGCCCTGCTTCTTTCCTTCTTTATCAAACGGGCCAAACACCCGGAAGATACCATAGAAGGAAAAACATCTGAAAAAAGTTTACACGTAAATTTGCAGAGTATTAGACTTTCCCGTACTCAAGAACAAAATCGCTAACGCGACTTAACCACGTCCCAAGTGAAGATGAGTATCCCCATAGCTGAAGCTAGGGGTTTCGAAAGAATAGGCTTTAAAGCCGCATTGTCTTTACGAGGGCTACCACAAGTCCCGCTACTACATCAGACCGAGGTCTTCAGCTTTGCCTTTCTTTTCTTTATGATGATTATTTTTCTTGGGGATTGGAGGAACTGTTTTCTCTCCAGTCCTTCGAAGACTTCATTGGTATGTTTACGGACAATATTAAAAGCTCCATTCACATCCGCATGGATCAAAATCTTAGAACCTTTGATTTTGTAAAAAGCTCGACTGCTTCTATACCCGCTAAAATTAGTTTGGTGCTCCTCCCCGTAAGTTGGAATCGGGTCATGATTCAAGAAACTAGACTTAGAAGTATAGCTTTCTTCTCGGACAATGACTTGAATTCCATGTCGCTCTGCTTTGTATCGAATCATTCCTATGAAAGTGGCATATGGGATTTGTATGAAGGTTTGTTTAGTAGTCTTTTGCATATCAACCTCCATCTTCCACCCCTCATTTTTTCCAATGATGATCGTATCTATGGTTCTTTCTTTCGCAATCTCCACCACTTTTGCGCTAGCCTTATGTAAAAAATCCATGACTCGATTGTTCCTTTTTCGGTCTAATGAAGTTAATCTTGTGCTGTTAAACTTCCCTTCCTTTGGTCCTTTTCCATTTCGAAGGATACTCATGTATTTCGCTCTTAATTTGTTATAATATTGATTGATCGATTTTAACCATTTGCCCTTGATAAGCAGAGGCTTTAGCCCCGTGTTATCGATGATAGTTGCCAGGTTATCTACGCCCAAATCAATACCCATTACTCGCTTCGGCTCAAATACCCACTCATTTAATTGTTTTTCGGATCGTTTGATCTCCTTTTCATTTTCACTTTTAAAAACAACTTCCATTACATACCGGCCATACGTCGGGACAATCCGCACTTGTTGTAGTTTACCATCTATATGTGCGATTTTCCCCAGTTTTAATGTAAGAGGAGTTCCTGGTAATGAAAGCACATTTCCATTTTTAATTTTGGTAATTTGATTGGTTAAATAAGAAGTCGTACGTCCATTCTTCGGTTTATACTTAGGAATCTTTGGCTTTCCTGAAAAGCTAGTAGGCATGGTTTTATATTTCTTAGAGGCTTCGAAGAAACTTTTCCAATCATCATAGACCTTTTTCATGGTTTGTTGATTGGACTGAGAGGGCATAGAAAGGTAATCGATTTGTTTCATCACTTTAAACAGTGCGTCTACAAAGTTATAGGGAAGGAATGCTTTCTCTGGATGAGGCATTTCAAATAGCTTTGGTTTTGGCTCCAAAATATGGCCATTTTTAACGACTTTTTTAGGCTTAGATTTGGCTTTTTCAAAACTTTTTAGACGAATTTTATTCATTAGGGGTAAATGGTCTTGAATATCTGTTAGAACTTGAAGTTGATTTTCATTTCTTGTTTCTTTTTTTAAAGCAGTGTAAACCTGTCTAATATAGTAGTTGGTGATATTGTACAAGTTTTTCGCTTTAAAACAGAGTGAGTCACAGTAGTCGAACAATTCATGTTCCGGCTGAATTTGTATTTTATAAGATCGATACATATCATTCACCCCTCCCTTGCCAGGAACAAATGTTCTATTTATATTCCCATTATACCAAAGAATTTCATAGAATGTATAGAAAAATTACTTGCATTTTTCTAAAAAAACGAACAAAAATACAGCTTATATCCCCATATCTAAAGCTAGGGGTTTTACGCTGCTTTTTGATAATGATAAGCAGACATTGAAATAAACCTTCTTTCTTCGAGGGCTTATTTTTTTGGTGTTCCATATCCATGAAAGGACGAATTAAATATGAATTAATACAACAAAACCCTAGCATTTGCCAGGGTTCCGATTTTTTTATATTGCTGCTGTATCTATATTTTTCCCTTTTGCTTTCATTTCTGCAATACCTGCTTGAATTTTTTCCATTTCCTTTTGATCCAGTTTATAGAACTTCATTGCAGCAATTGACACGGTTAAACAAAGTGCTGGTAAACCGAATGCTAACAATAATGTTACAACAAACAATGGTTGTGTTAAGGCTTCACCAACCTCAGGGAATTTTGATGTGTATCCAATGATTCCAACGATTGCACCAACGATTGTAGGAGCTAAAGATGAAACAAGTTGATCAATGAAAGAGAAAATCGTGCCCATCATGCCTGGTACATAACGTCCGGATTTATTTGTTTCATAGTCAGAAACATCTGCAATCATTGGAACGACAAGCGTCGTCGGAATACTTGCAAAGCCTATTGCTAATGAATATAAGACCAAGAATAAGATAGTGGCAACCCCGATATTGTCGAGTGAGATTGCTGACGGATTATCGATTAGCAAGAATAGAGCAATCAATCCCAAGAAGGACAGCGTCCCGATCCAAGCTGAAGTAACATACGATTTCTTTAATCCTGTCTTTCTTGCTACTCCAACCACTAAGAAAGTAATTAATAATGTTGGAACCAACGTAATAAGACCTATTTTACCGCTTAATGCATAATCTCCTAGTAAAATACCAAACAACATAACTCCAACAACGGAATATCGAGATATACTAGTTGCTAGTTTATCAAAAGAAGCCGAAAGTGAAAGCAACTGTAATGGTCTGTTTCCTTTAACAACGCTCCAATATTCACGTACAGTCGTTTTTGTTGTCTCCTCTGCTAATCCATAGAATTCCTTCTTATCTTTTGACCATATACCCACGATCGCTAGTACAGCAAATACAGCCGAAAGAATAAGTCCATAACTATTTAATTCCGTAAACAATGGAAGTTTAAAACCACCGTGTTTTGCTACTAGATAGCTAGCAACGAAAATTTGACCACCAGTGAAAATCCCAGCATTATAAATCCCATCAAAAATTGCATATAATGGTCGCTGCTTTGGATTATTTGTTAGTACAGTTTGTGCTGCTTTGGTAACACTAGTTTGTAATGAATATCCAATTTTATTAACAATCAACATTGCCGTAAAGAATAGAAACTGTGCTGATTCTGGCAATAGATGAGTAACATTGTAGATAACTATGATGGTACCAGCTGAAATAATATTTCCTAATACAATCAATGGCGTAAACTTACCAAACTTGGACTCTGTTTTATCGATAATGAATCCAATAGCTGGGTCAATAATTCCATCAAATAGTCGTGCCGCCATCAATACTGAACTGATCATCATAACAGCAAGCCCGGCAATCCCCGTTGCATAATAAGTGACAAAGCCTAACACAAACAAATGAAGATTTGTTGAAGTATTATTTAGAGTAAATAAAGCAATTTGCCATAATTTCGCTCTGTTATATTGCTGACCGCTTTCCATTTTTACACTTGACATGATTTCGCCCCCTCGTAATATAACGCTTTCATTTTACCGAATATTACAAAAATTAACTCTCCAATAAACCCTATCAAACCCGCCAAATCTTGTTCACCATACAAACAATACCCCTTTGACTAACCGCTACTCCCCCTAAACTGTAAGCCCTTTCATTTCAATTAAAAAAAATAAATTAATTAACCTATCACTAAAAATTATTATCCTATTTACAAATTAGTTTATTAAACTAATTAATGAACTAAGAATAACACCCCCTTTCCAACTTGTCAATATATTGCGAATATTCCCAATTTATATCTTTTAAACTAGTATTTTCGGCATTCTTCTCCTTGACAAAAAAAAATGTAAACACTCACATTTTCTGTTGCTGCTCAATTTTAATAGTTTCACTTTATTATTTCAACATACAAAAAAGGCAGCGGACATCCACCTCCTATTCTGCATTTTTATTTACCATAATATTTTAAAACCAGTCAGCATAACCAAGCTTTCTTAAGTGATCAGCATCCTTCCCCTTAGGTATATAGAAGCTGAAGATACGAATATATTTACAATTAAGCAAGTTACTAATAGGACAAAGCGTGTCCAACATAAGCTTTTGTTTGGTAAAGTCTTCTTCGTCGTTGATAATACCTTACCAATTGTCGAGCCAATTGATGAAACGCCAATCCCAGCTTTTTGAAGCTCACACCTTTACTAGTAAGCGCCATCAATGCGTAAGGTTTAGTTGAGCTTAGTTTTATTTTATTGCACATACATTAAAAATTCATTCTCCAAAACTGCTCAAAAAAACCCAATTTTTGACTGATATTGCTGAGAATTCCATACAAACTGGATGGAATAAGCAAAACATTAAAAACATAAAAGAGACAAAAACCAACCCAATAGGGTTGGTTCAGACTGTCGACAAATCCGAAAAACTTGGGGTTTGCCGGCAGTCTTTTTTATGTCTTTGTTAAATTGTTTGTTGATTTGCGCTCCAGGCGCTTCGCTTTCCGCGGGCGTAGCGGGGAGCCTCCTCGGCGCTTAAGCGGAGGGCACTGAAAAAGTCCCTTGTTTTATAGCAGTTGTAGGTTGATTTTATCAA
>NZ_JAGGQW010000075.1 GCF_018613065.1 Bacillus sp. ISL-7
CCCTCAGTTAAATACGATTTTCTCCCGAATGCTCGCTAATTCGCAGGATTCCATAACCTTTGGAATAGGGTTGACGATTTAATGAAATGAGTTCAGATTTTTTGGCTTCGTGAAGGCATAGGGAAATAGAGGAGTGAAAAATAACTCCATATTTTACCATATGATGTACATGCTCCACGCCACCCCTGGAGGTTTTCCCTCCCATGTCTCAACGGGTCAAATGCCCTCTCATTCCTTCGTCATACCTATCCAAGTGGTAGATGCCGGTCTTTCTAACGGAACGGGTCAGAGCCCTTATGCTTAATAAATCCGGTACTTCGTACTTTCTTTGAAATCCTACGAATAAGCCAATATTCGAAAGATATTAATGTTCTAGTTCAATAGTTTTCTTGACAGTAATTAGATTAAGCAGCCATAGAAATTAGAGGTTTTACTTTTTCGGAATGATAAGATTCATTATTTCTTGCCATACCAACTAGAATTCTTGCCAATTTATTAATCAGTTTCATAATGGACTTCATTTTCTTCATCTTTTTTACTTTAACATTGTTAGAATGGAGTTCTTTAAAATCGTTGTTGTTCATGACAAGGCTCATTGTGGCAAGATACAAAAATCGTCTTAAACGCGATCTTCCTCGTTTTGAGAGGACAATTTGTCCTTTCCATTTACCTGAACTAGCTTCTGCTAAATGTAATCCCGCATGGCGTAATAAAGAATTACCATGGGCGAACCCACTGAGATCTCCTGCTTCTCCTAAAATGCCTGCAAGTGCAATTTCACTAATCCCTTTAATGGCAAGTATTTTTCTAGCAAAATGTATTTGTTTAAGGACTTCAGTGACTTCCTTTTCAACTCTTTCGAGCTGGGCTGTAGCCAGATCGAATTCTTCAAGTAATTGTTCCAGGTGTAATTTATAAGCGTCAAGTGCTTGTGGTGTACCAACAGAATGAGCAGCTAATTCAATAAGTAGTTGTGCTTTTCTTAACCCAGCTTGTCGTTTCATTAAGGTTTTCCAGCCACTAACGATTTCCTGTGGTTTCATTGAACTAAGTTCCAGTGGGGTAGGGAACAAGCGAAGTGTTGCGATTGCCCCTTTACCTGTAACATCTTTGAAGACTTGCCGAAGTTCTGGGAAAACGATATCTACCCAACGATTAATCTGATTGATAGCACTAACAAGTCTTTTTACGGTCATGTCACGATTAGACATTAAGACTCGCAGTTTTTCAAAGGTTTCTGAGGAAGGGCGAATAAACGAATAGTAACCATTCTTGACCATATCAGCTATAACTAAGGCATCTTTTTTATCGCTTTTAGATTGGGTGTTATCTCGGTTTTCCTTTTTCTTTTTACAAGGTGGGGGTTTACTGTCACTACCTCAATATTCCTTTCATAGAGCCATTTTGAAAGGTTTACCCAGTAGTGTCCGGTTGGTTCCATGCCAACAATCGTTGTATCTAAGCCCTTTAAGGCTTTTAGACGGTTAATCCATTGTATTAATCTAGCAAAACCATCTTCATTATTTTCGAAAGTTAGAGGATCACCAATAACAATTCCACGGAAGTTAACGGCACGAGCAACATGGAACTGTTGTGCTATATCAATTCCTACAATTAGATGTCTGATCGAAATTCTTTCAATTAGTTGATTTTGTTTGTCTTGCATTTTAAACTTCATATTAGAGGTTCCTCCTAAGAATGATTTTGTGTTGTGTGTGTATAATCATCTTACTGAGGGGCTCTATTTTTTTCAAACGCGAAAAATAGCTCTCTACAGGAATTCTAACGGGTGCTTTACTCGATAAGGGGGAAAGCATTTTTCTTATTCAAGCAACGGGCAGAATAGCTAAATAAAGAAGGAGATATACTAAGTTAAATAGTTCCTTTTGGATAAGGGGGGTATTAATATGTCAATGAAAAAACATTGGTTACTTAATATTGTAATGATATTACTCTCGTGGCTTACAATACCTTTGTTAGGATGGCGGACTATAAAGAGATTTTTACCAGCCTCAATCCTTGCTGTTCTACTATGTAGTTTGGATGCTCAAATTGGAAAAAAACGCAGATGGTGGTCTTTTTATAATAAACCACAGTCCTTTATTCAAAATGAATTTCCTTTTCTCATAGGCCCAATGTTGGCGTTGTCTTTATGGACTTTAAAATGGGGATACGGAAGTTTTAAAAAGTTTATTATGTTAAATGTTATTGGCGAAGCAATTTTTGTATCTCCACTTACAAGGTTATTCACAAAATTAAAACTCTATAAATTAGTTAAATTTAACGAATTTCAATTCTTTCTATATTTCTTTTACAAGGCTTTTTTCTTATATGGATTTCAATATCTTTTTGAAAAATACAAGAAAACCAATGATTTTTAAAGCAGCGGGTGCGACTCTTCAAGATGAAGGTTGCCTTTTTTATTCCACAAGAAAAATTGTGAAATTTTGCACTTAAACTATCGGGGTGCTTGAGTTTAACAAAGAGTCGTAGCTGCGACTCTTTTTTTTGTTCCACTAACGGGGCAGGATAGTACAATAAGGAGATTGAAATTATTGGTATAAAATTAATTGAAAATATGATACAATTAGTGTAAATTTACACTTTGGAAAAAGGGCTATATATGGCAAGGAGGGTTTGATATAAAGAAAATCGTTTTCGTAATCCTCTCCCTGATTGTTTTTACATTTTCGGTTTCATATGCCGTTTTCCAGTATTCTTTAATCCACTATACTGATGATTTGTACCAAGGCAACACCATCCAAGATGTTGGCAGACTCCTTCCTACGAAAATAGAAGGGATTGAAAAAGGGAAACAAGTAGAGCAGATTGTCAATATCCTAAAAAAAGCCAAAAGAGATGGATTAAAGGTCAGCATCGCAGGAAAAAGGCACTCCCAGGGCGGTCATACTTATTACCCGGACGGGGTTGTTTTGGATATGACAAGTTTTAATAAAATTCTAGGAATCAATAAAAAGAACAAAACCATCCATGTGCAAAGCGGGACAACATGGGATGACATCCAAAAAGCCCTTGCGCCAGAAGGGCTAGCTGTAAAAGTCATGCAAAGTCAGAATATTTTTACTGTGGGAGGATCGATCAGCGTAAATGTTCATGGGAGGGATATCAAAAACGAATCCCTTCGAAATTCTATCAATTGGTTTCATTTATTGCTTCCTGACGGCAAAATCGTGAAAGTCGACCGAAAAAGCCAATCGGAATTATTCAAGGATGTATTAGGCGGATATGGTCTATTTGGTGTCATATTGGATGTAGAATTACAGGTAACCGATGATGAAGTGTATGAAATCCGTACTAAAAAGGTGAGTGTAGAGGAATTCCCGAAGTATGTTCATTCCTTAAGGGAAAACCCTGAAGTGAAGATGGCTTATGCGCGTATTTCAGTTGCTCCCAAAACATTGATGGACAGTATGTTTGTCGTCGAATACCATAAAAGCACACAACCACTAACGGAAAATCTTCGTAAGTTGAAAGAAGATCAGCAGCCATTCTTGACCTACTCATTACTCAACTTATCCCGTAAGGCTAGATTTGGAAAAGACTGGCTTTGGTACCTACAGGAAAAATATTTCCTGTCCCTCGATAAAAGTTTGATATCAAGAAATAACGCCATGCGTTCGGAAAGCGATTTTCTGCTTTATAAGAGCCAAAAGGAAACCGACACACTGCAGGAATTTTTCGTACCAATTGATGAGTATCCTTCCTATGTCAAAGACATCCAAACGTTTCTGAAAAAAGATGATATTAATCTTCTTAACTTCACCATCCGGTATGTGTCCAAAGACGATACATCGATGCTTTCCTATGCCAAGACCGATATGATAGCCCTTGTCGCATTATTCAACCACGGAAAACAAAAACAGGATGTGGAAAAAGCTCAAAACTCGATTCAAAAGATGATTGATATCACCTTGAAGTACAACGGAACCTTTTATTTGCCTTATTATCCATACGCCACCAAAAAACAGTTGCTTGAATCCTATCCTAACTTTGAAGAATTTGTAAAAGAAAAGGAAAAATACGACCCGAATGAGTATATCACAAGTCTTTTTTATGAGAGGTACCGCAAGTGAGAACTAAACTGTTGATACGAGGAAGCATCCTTGTCATTCAGACGGCGATATTCCCCTACTATCTTCTCTTTTTGAAAAATATAGGGGAAACTTACAGCTCGTTCTCTTTGCTCTACGCTTTATTCGCTTTGTCATCAGCTGTCTGCTTCTATGCTTTAACCTGGATTCCTCATCAAATTCCGATTTATAAAATGTACAGCTTATCGTTGTTCGGACTAGGTTTATCCATGATTTCGGTACCATTCGCCCAAAATGTATTCCATGTTTCCTTGATCCAATGTTTTATGGGGATATTCCAAGCGTTTTACAAATTATCGGAAAAAGAATTTGATAAAAAAGACAAGCTAAGCTGGAGAAAAGAAAATATTCATCAGTTCATTTTGCAGCTAATCATCGTGGCAAGCATCCTTGGTGCCGGGTTTATATTTGACTGGTTTTCCGTCCACATGCTGTTTTATCTAGCAGGAGCATGGTACATGGTAAATTCTTGGCTGGCATTAAAAAGAAACGAGACTTAACCATATCATTTCCTTTTGGGGATACTACTCGTTACTGATGCTTGGAGAGCCTACAAAACCAATGCAAAAGAAAAAGGTATCGAACATTACAGAATTAAATCTAACGATGGTAAACACGTTATTAAAGGCTTGTATCACATCCAAAATGTAAATGGGCTCCATTCTCGTATGAAACAATGGATAGACCGCTTTAAAGGTGTGGCTACAAAGTATCTCGACAACTACCTTACGTGGTTCTTGTTTGTAGATAGTCGTAGTAACGAAAGCACAAAACACAATATAAAAGATTTTCTATTATCGTCATTTGTATTTGAAATGACCGATACTTATGACAGTTTACGCTTATCTGTTTTCAACAATAAATAAATGAAAGGTAAATTAAATATGCCTATAATTAAACACGATATTTTTATTAATGCACCTATCAATGTTTGTTTTGACCTTGCGAGAAACGTAGATGTACACACAGAAACAACAAGTAAAACAAAGGAAAGAGCGATTGATGGTGTTACAGTTGGACTGATGGAAAATGGCGATACAGTCACTTGGGAAGCCACCCATCTTGGAGTAAAACAAAAATTAACTGCTAAGATAATAGAGATGGAAAAACCATATAAATTTAAAGATGTTATGGTAAAGGGAGCATTCCACTCATTTACACATACACACGAATTTATAGAAAGTGGCACAGGGACTATTATGAAAGATACCTTTTCTTATAAATCTCCTTTTGGCATTCTTGGAGTAATTGCTGATAGATTATTTTTAGAAAAATATATGAGAAATTTCATTGTAAATCGTGCAAAAGAGTTAAAAAGGATAGCTGAAAAAAAGTAATGGAACTACTTCATTATTTTTTTGAGAAAAATCAACATTAAAATTTAACAGAGCTATTAATTAAAGGATTCAGCAATAGGAGAGAGAACACATATTAGAAAATACAAATGGCCATAATATAATGCAGAAATTTGTTGTAGTTGGATGGTGCTAAATGTACATTTTTGTACGTATGATGTTATGGATTCTGGCGGCATGGCGTTGGGGAGATTGGCGGAACTGGAAAAATTACCAGTCCACCAATCTTTTTGTTATCATGCTGGACCTACTATATAACTTTCTCACTTATAATTACCCGTTGTGGGCATACGATCCTACCGTTATTATTCCAAATCATACTTTGAACAATCTGCTTGTAACGTTTATCTCTTATCCATCAGTATTGTTTATATATTTAGGACGGTATCCAACTGGTTGGTTGAAACGGGTTGCCTGGATCATCTTCTGGGTGACCCTTTTGTCTGTCGTTGAGTTACTGAACTACAAAATGGGTTTAATGAGTTACCATAATGGCTGGAATTTCTGGTGGTCTGTGATTTTTTATCTTGTTCAATTGCCGTTTATACGGCTCCATTACAAAAAGCCATTATTAACCTATGGGCTGTCTGTACTGATAATTATAGGACTGTTATTGTTCTTTAAAGTCCCTGTCAGCAAAATGAAATAAAGCTATCTATTTGGTTAATATTTAACTGTTTACAATGTCTCCACCATTTACATGTAGTATTTGCCCTGATATGTAAGATTCATCGTCGGAAGCCAAGAATACGTAAGCAGGTGCCACTTCAAACGGTTGACCGGCTCGCTTCATAGGAACATTGTCACCAAATGTGGCAATTTGTTCAGGAGGTAAGGAAGATGGAATTAATGGAGTCCAAATTGGTCCTGGGGACACACCATTGACTCGAATCCCTTGGGATGCCAGTGACAATGAAAGCGAACGTGTAAATGAAACAATGGCTCCTTTCGATGCCGAATAGTCAATTGAATCTAGATCCCCCCGATAGGTACCTATGGATGTTGTATTTATTATAGAGCTCCCTGAGTTCATGTATGGCAGAGCGGCTTTCGTTAAAATAAACTGCGAAAAAACATTTGTGTGAAAAGTATTTGCTCGTTGATTCAAATATATATCGAGTAGACGGTTCCTTACGTATAGTACACCTGCATTATTCACCAAAATGTCAATACGACCAAAATGGTGAATCGTTCGCATTACAGCTTGTTGGCAGGGCTGCCCATACCCAATATCACCTGGAATGGTAATGCAACGACCACCGTACTTTTCGACATAGAACTTTGTTTCTTCTGCATCGCTGTGTTCATTTAGATATGATATTGAAATGTCTGCACCTTCTTTCGCGAAGGCGACAGCTACAGCTCTACCAATTCCACTATCCCCACCAGTTATGAGGGCTCCCTTATTCATTAGTTTACTGGCTGGCTTGTAATGGATTATCAAATATAGGTCTAGGTATCATTCAATGCCAGGTTTATTTTGTTGCTGAGGCGGGAAACCCATCATATACGCTCCTTTCGGCATCTTCCTGTATAATAAATGAAAGTCTGATATAGGTTATGATTGTTGTTAGGAAATATATCTTTGACAATTGTGAAGAAGTGCACTTAAAGTAACGGGTGCTTGAGCGAAACAAGGAGTTGTATCAATTTTGCTTGTTCCACTACCGTGCAGGTTAGTATAACAAGCAAAATTGATACAATTATAAAATAGGTTTTGTTATCAAGGAGGTAAAACATGGATTACATTTCACCGAAAGAAGCGGAGTTAAAGGTGAAACGGTGGCCTAAAGATACCATAGCAGCGGGTCGTCGTCATACCGTTGGTCTTAAATCTGACGGAACGGTGACGGCTGTGGGTGATAATAAATATGGCCAATGTGATGTAAGCGGCTGGCGAGATATTGTGGCGGTTGCGGCTGGTAATGTTCATATGGCGACGAACACGGGTAATGCTCATACAATCGGTCTTAAATCGGACGGTACTGTGGCGGCTGTGGGTTGGAATAAGCATGATCAATGCAATGTAAACGATTGGCGCGATATTGTAGCTGTTGCGGCAGGTTGGCGTCGTACCATTGGGCTTAAATCAGATGGCACGGTGGTAGCTGTTGGCCGAAATAATGAAGGTGATTGCAATGTAAGCGGCTGGCATGATATTGTGGCGGTCGCGGCGGGTGACTGGCATACCATCGGTCTTAAATTGGACGGCACGGTGACGGCTGTGGGTAATAATCGGTATTGCCAATGCAATGTAAGCGGCTGGTGCGATATTGTGGCGGTCGCGGCAGGTTATCTTCATACAATCGGTCTTAAATCGGACGGTACGGTGACGGCTGTGGGTTTGAATAAACATGACCAGTGCGATGTAAACGGCTGGCGCGATATTGTGGCAATTGCGGTGGGTAGTAGTCATACCATCGGCCTTAAATCGGACGGTACTGTGGCGGCTGTGGGTTGGAATGAGTATGGCCAATGTAATGTAAGTGATTGGCGCGATATTGTGGCAATTGCGGCGGGTTGTGCCCATACCGTCGGGCTTAAATCGGACGGCACGGTGGTTGCTGTGGGTGATAATGAATATGGTCAATGCGATGTAAGCGGTTGGCGGGGCATCCAACTGCCCTGCAATTAGTTTTCGGGTAAAAAGGATAAAGTTCCTGCAACTAATAAATCAAAAAAAGGATTAAATATAAAAGTAAAAATTCCTTCTTCAGCTAACGGGTGCTTGAGTTTAATAAAGTGTTGCTGCGGCGACTCTTTTTCTTGTTCCACTACAGGGGGAGGATAGTAAAGAAGGATTAGTTTTAAATCCGTCGAATTAAGTGGTAATAGCTATATAGAGGGGAAATAAAATGAAAAAAAATGTTCAAGTAATAGATGGTGCGATTAACTGTATATTTGAAATTTATGAAGTGGATATTGAACTATTTGATATTTTTTTCCCAAATGGAAATGATATTGCATTTGCAAGTGATTTCCCAAACCTTGAGGATACTGATTTCTATAAGAGATTTTATTCAAAAATGGTGGATAAGAAGAAAGTAAATGGTATACATGGAACACTTCATCTTGAGGATATAGCTAAGCAAAGTTTTCCAAATAGAAGAGAAACAGACACTGGGATGATTTAATAACTTTCATAGACTCTTATTGAGCTAACGGGTGCAAGAGTTGAAGAACAGAGCTGTCATCGAGGTAGCCCTTTTTTCTTGTTCCACTATCGAAGCAGGATAGTTGAATTAGGAGGGGGGGGCAGCGGGTTAAACTTCGGTACCATGCCATGGGTAATACATATAATAACTACAGTTAATTTAATAAATTTATACGAGGAGAAAATTTTATGCTTACCGAAGCCGATGCATTTAGAGTAGGCGGTTTAATAACTGTAAGACTCATTGGTCAATTGCCCACACCATGCGATGAAGTAAAAGAACTCGTACATTACCCGGCAAACGGAATTGGTTCTGCTCGAATTTTTCTTAGAGAGGCAGAAAACCCGGACTGGAAAATATGTACTGCACACAGGGATTGGGGAGAATATGGAGTATAAATTCAGTGATTCGTGACAAATTTTCTAAGACTGTAGAGATTTTTATAAATGACCATTTTGTGAGGGAAATTCGAGTCATAGGAAACACATCAAAAGGATGGCATAACATACATTGATTGATAGCTTTACCCATTTTTCATAAATAGTTAACACATCTTATCTACCCGTATGGGTAGTCTTTCTTTGAATTAACTATTGCTATCCTTCTGAAATTTGATTTGATTGTGAAGAAATGTATTTCGATGATTTGGGAATTAAAAGGGAAGTTTATAGCCTCCTATTTTTTTGTGTTATTCTTTATTTTGGACTACGAAGGAAGTTATGGGCTGAATTTATCATTAAATTTTTCGTTTGGCTAAATATCATTTTATTGTTCCTCATTATAATTGTTAAGGTTTTAGGATTATAGTAAAAAATAATGGTTCTTCAACTAACGAGTGCGATACTTCAATAAAGAAGGTCGCCTTTTTCTAATTCAATTAAAGAAGCAGTTATATACAGTATATCAAGGCGTAGTATTTAACGTTAATTAAGTTAAATACTACGCCTTTTATGTATGTTTAATTACTTCATATATTCAGTAAGGAAATATAGTAATTATAGTTATCATAGAAAGACGCACATAAATACATCACTATTGAATTTGGAGGTGATGTTAATGAAAGTGCAAGAGGTATTAATTGATGGATTAATTGATGGCAAAAAAAGATACTTACTTATTGATGGGAATAACAAACCGGTTATACCTGTCTTAAAATACCTTAAATATCTAGATCACATTGGAAAAGCAGAAAATACCTTAAAGTCATATTGTAATCATTTAAAGTTTTACTTTCAGTTTTTAAATGAAAAAGAAAGAGGATACAAAGATGTTGATCTTGACCTTCTGGCGGGGTTTATTTCTTGGCTAAGAAGTCCGTATCAATCTACTAAAGTAGTTCAATTTCAACCAACGAAAGCAAAGAGATCTGAACGAACAGTTAATACCGTTTTAGCTGTGTTCAGAGTTTCTATGATTATTTGATGCGGATTGAGGACTTTGATATTAGCTCCACTACCATTCGAGTTAGGAAATATAAAAACTGTAAGTGGCGAAGGACGAAAAGTTTATGTATCTGCCGATACAATGAATGTTTTTCAAGATTACCTAATTGATTATCAAGATGAAGGTTCCTTTTTTATTCCACAAGAAAAATTGTAAAATTTTGCACTTAAATTATCGGGGTGCTTTACTTCAATAAGGAGTAAGGCTTGTTCTTGTTTAACTAACTTGGCGGGTTAGCTTAGAAAATCGTTAAAATGTATGTGGTCGAAGTGGCTTTTTGGAAAGGTAAATTGCAATCAAATGTTGAGCTAACGAAGCAGTTAAAAAATAGAGGGATACATTTTGAGTTGGTCTTTTATATTGCAATAGTACATAAAAAGGAAAAAAACGGAAAATAATATAATGATTATATTGGAAATAATTCAATACCTTTTCCAAAATTGACTGAAAAGGTTAAAACCAGGAAGTCAGCTGAAAAAGACTTATTGATCATATCTTTAAATCAATAATGGAAAGGGTGGTAACGTGAGTAATGAATACAATAAAAATCTCGTCTTTCCAATTGTTTGTACTTATTTATTTATTTGAAGTGGGAAGTGCTATTCTAGTTGGGATCGGATCGAGTGCTAAACAAGATGCTTGGATAGTAATACTTCTCGGATTGATAAATGGCTTATTAATGTTTCTTATTTATCATCGTTTGTTTCTCTATTATCCAGACCTTCTTCTAACTAGCTATGTCCAAATAATAACCGGAAAATTTATAGGTCGTTTCCTTTGTTTTATATATATTATTTATTTTATTTATGATGCATCGAGAGTATTACGTGATTTCGGCGAATTATTAACTACAACTATTTATACGGAAACACCGTTATTTGTCATCAATACGTTGATGATTCTTATCAGTATTTATGCAATCCATAAAGGTCTGGAAGTATTGGCTAGAGTGGGTGAGCTTTATTTTATAATCGTATATTTGATCTCCATTATCGGCTTTCTATTGGTGATAGCTTCTGGATTAATCCATTTAGATAATCTGAAGCCAATTTTGGAAAATGGCTATATTCCGGTGGTCAAATCATCTATGCGTGAATCGGTACTATATCCATTTGGTGAAATGATCGTATTTTCCATGATACTCCCGCAGTTAAGTGAGTCCAAAAAGGCAAAAAAAGTATGCCTTTCAGCGATACTTTTGAGTGGAATCAATTTAATCATTACCACAATCATTAATATTGCTGCTATAGGGGTTAATTTTTACGTTCAATCTCCATTCCCTTTGTTAAGCACGATCCGAAGTATTCCTTTTGGTAGGCTTGATGCACTTTTTATGCTCTATCTTGTGGTCGGAGGTTTTTTCAAAATAACCCTATTTTTTTATGCTGCCGTATATGGAGTTGCAGATTTATTTCGATTTAAGAATCCTCGTACCCTTTGTTTTCCAATTGGACTGATTATTTTATTTGCCTCCATAGTTATTGCATCAAATTCTGCCGAGCACTTTAAAGAAGGGATAAATGTTAGCTATTTGTATTATCCAGTAGAAATTATTATTCCTTCCTTGTTGTTTCTTATAGCTCATTTTCAAAATAGAAATAAGCAGTTAAAAGTTAAAGCATGATGGTAATATTTATTTAGTGAATGGTGCTTGAGTTGCAGATTGGGGTGGCGGCTGCGATCCCTGTTTTATTGTACTCCCATGAAAATAAAAACTGAAAAAATGCATAGAAAAATAGACCCAGTAAAACCAGTTTTAAAAAAAAGGCTGAGTCTCTTACGATTTGTTTAAGAGTAGTCTGATAAATCGAATGTGAATTAGTCCCCTTCAACTAATCGTGAAGAATATAAACAGGCAGAACCCAAGAAACACCAGAATATGCATTACATATTCAATGTTCGTGGAGAATAACCTTAGATAACACAATTGTTGTAGCTTCCGAGATTTCTATCTCCTAACTCGGAATGGGATGAGGATACTGATACTGAGGATTTCGATTGGGATATAAAAGGTAAAAATAGATTTGATGAAAATATTAAAACTTTTATTATTTTATTTAAAAAAGGTCTATACTTTTTTCCCTTTTTTGCTTATACTGTACTATAACAAGGAAAGAGTATAATAACTGTATTAATAAAGGAGGAGATTTAAATGTTAATTAGTCCAGTTGAATTTTTCCGAAATTTGCCAAAAAAGGAATGCCCTGAATGCGGGCAGCATATGCAAGAGCAAGCAGAAAGTTATTTGATGGATTGTGATCGTTGTTTATCCAAAAAAGAAGAGTAAAGTTTGCTAACTCTCCAGCATTGCTGGGGAGTTTTTAATTTCATAACAATAAGTTAGTAGAATTCTTGGAATGTAGAAAAGCATTTGATACAGCGACTAAAGTAATTAAATTTATCGAAATGAATGTCTAAATATCTGTTAATTTTTATAAATGAGCCATATTAACTAACCTCTTGCATTAATTAAAAGATCGTCTTTTTTTTACGATCCTTTTTATGAGTAATCAAAATCTCCAAAATATTTACTCCTAGCAGAAGATGTGAAGTAATGTACTTAAACGTGGCAGGTTTGTTGAAGAAGGATATTTCCTGTTTTAAGCGAATTTGAATTTAAACAAACCTTACACGAATACAGGTATTGAAAATAACAGGAACATAGGAGGTATGAGATATGAAGATCAATAGAATAGATCATGTGAGTATAAACGTAAATGATCTTTCAGAGGCTAAAGCGTTTTTTCTTGATTTAGGACTTGAAGTGCAAGCGGAATGGGAATTGGATGGAGAACAGTTGGATAGAATAGTTGGGCTTAATGATGTTAAAACGGCATGTGTAGGATTGGGGATGCCAGATGGTCAGGCATGGATAGAACTAGTCAAATTTTATACGCCGTCAGATGAAAAAGATATTCAGCAACCTTATGCAAATACGCTGGGTATCCGACATATTTGCTTTGCCGTTGAAGATATTGAAGCTGTTGTTGCAAAATTGAAAAAGAGGGGCACGGAAATCTTTAGTGAGATACAGCAATATGAAGAAAGTTATAAGTTATGCTACGTTCGTGGTCCAGAGGGTATTATTTTAGAGTTGGCGGAGAAAATCAGATAAATATTGAATGGGACTTTAAATAATTTAGATTTCACAAACTTTAAAGATTTTTTTAAAAACTATCTGGTGCTTATGTTAAAGATGGGATGGCTGCGGAGATCACATTTTCTTATTGTGCTAACGTGGCAGGTTAGCGGAAGAACAGATTACATATAATGCTATTTATTGGATATTTTAAAAAGAAAGGAGAAACCTGAGAAAAAAAGGATGATGAAGCTTTGACAATAAAAATTCAAAGATTAGTTAATGTTGCTATTATTTTACTAACATGGTCGACACTACCCTTTTTAGGGATACGAAATATAAAAAGATTTCTTCCTGCCTCATTTCTTATTCTTCTTATAGAATTTATCACTACTCTAATTGGAAAAAAACGTAAATGGTGGATTTTTTATAATAAACCAAAATCATTCTTATTCGGGGACTTATTGGTTCATTTTTGGTAGGTTCTATGTGGATATTAAATTGGACATATGGAAACTTTAAACAGTTTATACTGCTCAACGCAATTGTAAATGCTTTCTTTGCTTCTCCAGTTGCAAGATTTGCAAAAAAAATAAAACATTATAAATTAGTTCGGTTAAATGAATTTCAGTTTTTCCTCTATTATTTTCCTAAGGCATTTTTACTGTATTGGTTTCAGTACCTTATTGAAAATAAAAAAAATAACTAAATTGTTAACGGAAAAACTATTCAACTAACGGAGTGCTTTCCTTAAAGAACTGGCTGCAAAAAAGCAGCCTTTTTCGTATTTGACTAACGGTCAGGTTTAGGTTAATAAGACCTTGAGCATGATAATTACTTAATAAGGATATTGTAAGAAGAAAAAGGAAAAAGGAAAAATAATAATGATTGGGCTTTTTATCGCAATTATCATATTTAATGTTCTTGCTTTCAAAACTAATAAGAATTTAACGGCAAAACAAATTGCCCATATCTGGTCATTTACAACTGCATTTCAAATGTCTTCTGATGCTTACATAGATTTGAAATATCATGCATACTGGTATTTTACAAAAAATGTGGATTGGGCAGCTTTACCAGCCAATACTATGTTACTTCCACCTGTAAATATGATGTTTTTGAATTGGTATCCTTTTAAAAGTTCCTTAATTAAACAAATACGTTATTTTATCTATTGGGAAGTATGTTTGTTAACCTATGAATCCATCACCTTATTGCCCGAACCTTGGGGATATTTTCATTACGGATGGTGGAATTTAGGATATTCAGCAATTATTAATCCTATCTTGCTTGTTATTTTATTGGTTTATTACAAGAGGTTTGTAAACTAGAATAGCATGCATGTTAAACTAAAGGGTGCGATGCTTTAACAAGGCATCACCTTTTTTGGGTTTAATTAACGAAGCAGATTGTGAAAGATTGTACTTAAAGTAACGGGTGCATTACTGAACAACGGTAATGCTTTTTCTTATTTAAGTAACGTGGCGGGTTAGTGAAACAAGGAATGTGGTAAAATCCTAGTACTAAATGGGCTCTTGAAAATAAAAACTTTGTCTCAATTACTTATACAGATGAAGAACTATCTATAGTTTGTAGGGAAGAAGTAGTACCGTCGCATGTTGAAAATATTGAAATTAGTAACGAATGGAGATGTGTATTAAAGTGGAAGGACCTCTTGATTTTTCAATGACAGGAGTATTATCTTCCCTTGCTTCCCCACTTGCTGAAGCTAAAATTAGTATCTTTGCCATTTCTACTTATAACACAGATTATCTTCTAGTTAAGTCAGACACTTTAGAACAATCTTCACAGATATTATCTGAACACGGACATTCTGTCATCTAATAATAATTCGCACTCAAACAAACATTACTGGAATTATAAATAATCTCCTTTTGATCAAAGCTAAAGGAGATTATTTTAGTACCCTAGATGCATTGAATTCCTATAAGGGGTAGTACCCGCGAAGCTTGGGGGCCTGTTTTGACTGCACGGTCGATCAGCACCGTAATAGGAGAGCGGCGAGGCGGGCCGGAGTTCCTCTGTAGATGGCATCTGGGCCGCCGATCAACGTACTCAGTGCCTCCGCCATGCCCTTCTTGGCGTCAGGAAAATCCACGAATAGCAGCAGTCATTCGTGGAGCGGCTCCTGCTCCATCATCAGTTGTGCGGCCGCGCCCTGAAATCGCTGCTCGCTCGATTCGTCAAGATCGCGCTCGCGATAATACTGAAGAGATGCTCAGCTCGTGGCGCGGACGAGGGTTGGTTGCTGAGCCACGCAAGCGCAGCAGCTAGCGAGAACAGGTCATCACCATCCATATCGGTACGCGCCAGACCCTCGGCCTGAGCGCGAGCGAGAAGTCGGGTGCCTGCCGTACGCATCGTGACGCATGAAGCGTGGAGTGCGGACTCCGTGTCCTCCTTGGCTGCCATCATCGCGTCCACAACACCTTGATAGTTGCCCGTGAATGCAACGACGTCGCGTAACCACGACACGAGTGCATCATCGGGTGAACTCGCAGTTTCGAGCTCACGTGCCTTTGTCGTAAACTCGTCGAAACTTGCGCGGAGCAAAGCTTCGAGCAGCGCCTCTCTCGTCGGGAAATGACGATACAGTGTGCCGAGCCCGACACCAGCTCTGCGAGCGATATCGCGCAGCGATGCATTGACGCCGTGCTCGGTTACAACGACGCTCGCGACTGCGAGTATGTGCTCATAGTTTTTCTTCGCATCGGCTCGCATATGATTCCTCCTTGACAATCGGAGCAGTGCTCCATATAATAATAAACGGAACAGTGCCCCGTTTAAGTGGAGCACTGCTTTAATAAGGATAACACATTTGTGTGAAGGGAGAAAGCGATGTCTACAAACACAATGAAGGCGATTCGGCTGCACGAATTCGGCGGCCGTGAGGTACTGCGTTACGAGGAGGCCCCGCTTCCCGAACTGAAACCGGGTGAGGTGCTTGTCCGCGTTCACGCGGTTGGCATCAACCCCCCCGACTGGTACCTGCGCGAGGGGTATAAGGATCTTCCTCCTGAGTGGCAGCCGGCGGTGTCCTTTCCCTTCATTCTGGGGTCGGACATGTCGGGCGTCGTCGAGGCGGTAGCCACGGATGTGCAAGGCTTCTCCATCGGCGATGAAGTTTTCGGCATGGTTCGCTTTCCTAGCATGGGGGAGAGCGCTGCTTATGCCGAGTACGTCGCCGCGCCAGCGTCGGATCTTGCACTCAAACCGGCTGGCATCGATCACGTGCACGCCGCAGGGGCGCCGATGGCAGGTCTCACCGGATGGCAGTTCCTGATCGAGTTGGGGCACAATGAAGCGAATCCGTTTCAACCGGAGTCGCATCGCCCGCTGCCGCTCAACGGCAAGACGGTACTCGTCAATGGTGCCGCGGGTGGCGTGGGGCACTTAGCGGTGCAACTGGCTAAATGGAAGGGGGCGCATGTCATCGCGGTGGCATCGGGCAAGCATGAGTCGTTCCTGCGCGAGCTCGGTGCCGACGAATTCATCGACTACACCAAGAGCCCTCCCGAGGACATCGCCCATGACGTTGATCTCGTCCTCGATACCCTCGGCGGTCCAAAAACCGGTCGTTTCTTGCGTACGCTCAAGCGTGGCGGCGCTTTGTTCCCAGTGTTCATAGGCTTCTCCGACGCCGAGGAGGCCGCAAAGCTGGGCGTCACGGTATCGATGACCCAAGTGCGCTCAAACGGCCCGCAGCTAGCGGAATTAGGGCGCTTGCTCGATGCTGGGACGGTTCGCGTCGCCATCGACAGCACGTTTCCACTTGCCGATGCTCGCAAGGCGCACGAACGAGCCGCCCGTGGGCACATCCAAGGCAAGATCGTGCTCACGGTTGTGTAAGGACGAGAGCTCGAATGATTTTCGCACTCCTAGTGGAACGTCGCAAAACTTTGCGGCGTTTCACTAGCAAGGACCGCGAATGAGCTCTGAAAAAATTTGCTAACTTAAATTAAGAAAAAAAGGATGAACAACAATGATTATACTCATGGGTTACGTTCACCTAAATCCGTCTGATGTGAATGAGTTCACTGCAGACGTTCAGGCCGTCGTTTCCAGCACGAGAGCTGAAAATGGATGCCTCTTTTATGCCTTTACTTTGGAAGATGCGCGAGCCGGACGCATGCTGACTGTCCAGCGGTGGCAAGATCAAGAATCGCTGACGGCCCATGTTGAAAGACATGAGTCGGCGCCGTTTTTAAAAAAGTGGGGAAACAGGATGAGAATGGACATTCTAAAATACGATGCCTCGAACGAACGCTCGTTTAGGGAGTAAAAGAGTAAACGTCAAATTAACAACTCCAGTCTAAGACTTTATTTTCTTCGAACAGGTGGATTATCAACAAATATACCTTAGCGTACGTTTTCCGCGTTTTGTTGGCGGTACCCCAATTATGAAAAAGGACTTGCTCAATTTGGAGTAACAAAAGTTTGTGAAATAATGTACTTAAGCTAAAGGGTGCTTTTGTTTAATAAGGAAAATATAATACATGAAATAAACACCGTACTAAATACGGTGCTTTTTTGTGTGGATTTAACTTGTAATTCACCCACTTTTTTAGGTTTTGTACTTCAAAAACAGAACCCGTTGGCAAAGATGGTCCTTTTCTTTTTGGAATTATCTACATGAATGCATAACGACTTTCCAAACCAAGTGGTATCTTTGTTATTAAATGCGAAAGTTATGTTGCTTTAAGGTGATGACGATTTGTTCTATTGAGATTTTTTTGTCATCAAATTCGACCTTTACTTCGCCATCAGTAGTGTCTAATAATACTCTTTCAATGCCATCCAATTGATTTAGGAGACTTTCAATTTCTTGAATGGGCTTCTCGGATGTTGCTTCATTAACAAAAATTGTTTCTTCAGCCATTGACATTTACTCCTTTAAAGGGAAGATTTTTTTATTTTCCCCAGAAATTCAAACATTAAACGGTCAAAAAAATAACTTAACCCTTTTGGTAAAAAACCTTAAAAAAAATCACTAAACTTATACTGTGACAAGTATTGTATAGAGCATCTTTTTTCAAGTAGGCTCTGTATAATGTTGATTTTTTGCCTTCTTTAACTGACGGTCAGGTTAGTTAAAGTAAAATAATTATAGGAAGACAGTAAATTTCCAATGATGGAATCAACCTGCCGTTTTAGTTTGCCTAAAAAGAGGCGACATCGGGATCAGCAGTATGAGATTGTTTTGGGAATAGGAACCTGTGGTGTAAGGTGATGATTGACCTTTTAATCGAAAAGCTTTTTCAATTTCAACCGCAGCACGACGTGCATCTTCTACGGTTCGCTTGCCAGTCACAATGTCGTTCATCAAGTTTAAAGCCATAAAATTCGCCGCTTTTGATCGCATTTAGCCGTAGCTTCACCAGCCGTTCGGTCTGGATATAAACTACCTTAAAACGGTAGTATAGAGTTTGGCGGCGTTTTTGTTATTCGACTAACGGGCAGTTTAGTGGAAGAATCGTCTTTAGCTCTTATTCAATAATCGGGACCATTTAATGGAGCAATGAAATAAGCCTAATTTTTAGCATTAAATTGAGAAATTAAGCTTTTTATTATTAAAATTTCCTCAATGTTACAAATATGTATTTTCCTGGTTCTACCCCTTATAGAGCATTTGAAAAAAGTGAAAGAGCTTGCAAATCAGCCTCTTTGTTTTTAATGAATGTTATGGTCATTACGCTTATCAATGTACAATGAACCATCTTTTTGAAGCTCTACGTAAAATACCTCTGAAAGAGTAGTCCCTGACTGCATTAATTGATCATCTAACCAATCTTTGGTCAAGTTTAATTGATGTAAATTATCCTCTAATACTTTTCCATCAGAAATGATTGGGATGGGAATTGGGAATGGCTTTGGTGTGGTAACTTGAATAGAAAGATCCTCTTTCTTAACTGGTTGTCTAGTCTCTTTCAATAGTATCGATAGGTCACCATTTGTTTCCATAATCGCATATTCTACATCTTTTACTGAAAATACCTCTTTGTTTCTTAGAAGTTGATTTAGCTGTTCCATATCTAAACGTAATTTTTTTAGTTCATGTTCCATTATTTTACCCTGTTTTATAACAATTACTGGTGTTCCATCGATTAAGTCGCGAAACCTTTTTGACTTAATATCGATAAATCCAAAAATTAAGGTTAAGGCACACCATGTTGTAAGACTTATGATTCCCGTAAATAACTTAATGCTATGGTCAAGTGAAACGGTTCCGGCAACTGCACCAATCGATATACCAGTAACGTAGTTAAAAAATGTAAGCTGAGAAATTTGTTTTCTTCCCATTAGTCTTGTTAGAAGCAAAAGGACTAAAAATGTCGCCACTGCCCTACCTATAACTTCAAATACACCCATTAAAATTTCCCCCATTTATTATTCGGTTTTTACCATTTTACCTTTTGTATAAGTCATTTAAACTTCTTTATTCAACTGCTAACGAGAAGATTATCAAAAAGAAAATCACTTAGTTAAATCAAGTATGCAGCGTTTCGCATATTTCAATATTCCAGAATCGGGGGCTTTTCTTTAATAAGAAGGCATCGTTTTTTAATCAATCAGATTCTGGAGCAACACACTTAAATTGGATTATATTAAGGTGTAGAAGAGATTGTGAAGGATTCTACTTAAACTATCGGGTGCAGGGGTTGAAGATCGGGACTGTCATTATGGCAGCCTTTTTTTATTCGACTAACGGTGAGTTTAATTGGAGAAGGAGTTTCAGTAATTGTAGAAGAAATATTAACTAATATAAATGTCGAGAAAGTAGAGGATTATTATGTATTTGATTCTATCTATTCTTTTAAGTGCAATTTTAGGGTTCATATTACTTATGATAGGTCCCCCGCAGGTCGGTGGAGTTATTGCCTTTGGAATTATTGTTGGTAGTATTTTTAGAGGGTTGTATTTACTAAATAATTTAAATAAATCAATTTTAAAAATTTTATCTAAGTATGATTCAAGAGGTGAATGAATTATTTAGAGCTTTTCTAAGGGGAGAGAAATCAGTGGGCAAAGACCGTCAACTTAATAACCAAAAGAAAAATAAGGTTCAAGGCATATATAGAAAGATAAAACAACAGAATAGTGAACCTCAAAATGATAACAAAATAGGAACAGCTATTGTAGGCACTTGTCTTTTTATACTGCTTTTACTTTATGTATTGAATGCAATTTTTGATTTGTAGATTGAGGTTTACCAGAATGGTTGGAAGCAAAAGATTGTGAAAAAGTGTACTTAAAGTAAAGGGTGCTTTAGTTACATAACATATTTATTACATTAAGATGCTTAAAAGTCTTTATATTTTTGACAAGTATTCATCTTATTTTATTATAATGACAAGTTTTGTTGTAATAAATTAGGTATACTGATTTAATCATCTGAAACAAGGTAGGGGAGATTCAAATGAAAAAACAGCGTAACATTATTTTATACATTGGTACTTCAATTGATGGCTATATTGCAAATGATGATGGTACATTAGAATGGTTAGAATCAACAGAAGTAGAAGGAGATTCTGGCTACAGTTCACTCCTTGAAAGAATTGACACTGTTGTTATGGGAAAAGGAACTTATGATGTCATTCGTGGATTTGATATGGACTATCCTTATAGTGATTATAAAAATTATGTATTTTCTAAATCTGTTAGTGGATCAGATGAATACGCTTCATTTGTTGATGAAGAGGTCAAAACTTTCATTAAAGATATAAAACAAAAGCCTGGTAAAGATATATGGTTAATTGGTGGAGGAAATTTAGCTCGTGAATTTTTTAAAGAAAATTTAATTGATGAATTCCAACTAGCCATTGCACCGATTATTTTAGGGAAAGGAATTTCCCTCTATACCGGAGATGATATTACTCTAAAATACACATTAACGAAAGTAAAAAAATTAGGTCAACTTGCTATGCTTCATTATATAAAAAAATAATTTCCATCATCTTTCCTTTTTTAGTAGGGGAAGATTTTTACCCTTTCAACTACATTTTTTACTGAAACTCGTTCGAAGTGTTACCAATTATCTTTCTTTTTCGAAAGAGATCAAATATTCCTACAAACAAATAAAGCTGGAATCCGGCTTTATTTGTTTATTGCTTTCTCAATATTTGTTGGAAATAGTAACATGATGCCTGTCCCTTTTCCCTGTTCGCTTGTTACACTGACTTTTCCCTTCATCGTCTCAACAATTCGGTAAACAACCATCATACCAAGACCCGTCCCTTTGGTATCTTTCGACGAAAAGTACGGCTCCCCGAGCCGATTTTTCTGTTCTTCGTTCATGCCGATGCCTTCATCTTTAATGGTGATTTTAATGGTGGAATCTTTTTGAAAACAAGTAATCGTCAGCTCTCCACCGTTTGGCATTGCTTCAATACCGTTTTTAAGGATGTTAATCAACACCTGCTGGAACAGTCCTCTATTTCCCTTCAGGCTGCAAGCGATGATGTCCTTTTTCAATTGCACACCGTTCATGCTGGCGAGCGGCTCGATAAGATGCAAAGATTTTTCGATTTCTTCCTTTATCTCCAATTCCTCCATATTTTCCGGTGCAGGCTTGGCAAACGTCAAATAATCGCGGATGATGCTATCCGCCCTGTCCAACTCTTGCAGAGCGATACTGATGTATTCCTTTTGTCGCTCATCGGCATCTTTCATCTCGCAAAGAAGCTGCATAAATCCTCTTGCCGTCGTGAGGGGATTCCTCACTTCGTGGGAAATGCTCGCTGCCAAGTGGCTGACCACTTCCATTTTTTCCATTTTCACGACCCTGCTCATTAAAGCATGGTGCTGCCGTACGGTTTCAAGAATATAGCCAAAGACATAAAGTCCGCCGGTTTGGCTGAAAATATAAGCGAGACAGAATAGGACGGTATAGGAAATATGGTAAAAATAATACACGCATGCCAACCACCAGATGCTGATAAACAGCATGAACGCGGCAAGAAAGAGCAGTCTCTCTTTCATCGCAAGGATTTGAAAGCGGTTGCGAAACAGGGTGAACAGTAGCCAAAAAAGCAGCACCGTTGAAATAGTGAGCCATAAATAATCGTTACCCTCCAGAAACCGCAGGACAAGGAACAGGAATAGGAGGGAAAACCAAACTCTGATAAATCTCATGGCATAGAAACTCCCAAAAGCCAGAGGGATCAAACTCAGGTTAAAGATGAATCCGTTTCCCAATTCGATGGGAAATAGGATGTTCGTGGCGATCATCACACCAATCATCACGAAAACCGCTCTTTCGATTTGAAGCTGCTCAATATTCCTTTTATATAAGGTGTATTGCAGAAATAGGATATTGAACAATATAGCGAGTATATTAATCAAAACATGAGTGGTGTTTTCCATTCTAGATGCCTCTCTCTTTCGACAATATATTTCTCTAAAGATTTCGATTTTTAAATATAAATTAAAGAGTGATTTTAATACTATTATTACGTTAATTATATTTGAATTTACATCTAATGAAAAATTAATAAAACTTAACACATTGTTAGTAAAACTGATAAGTAGGATTTTTACTGCTCCCTTCACGGAGGAATTAAAATTAATTAGACAATGACCATTAAACCAGCATAGTGAACTGAACTTTTAATAAATTTGTTACTTCCTTATCAATATAAGAAATCGACTTTTTTAGATTGAAATTTGTATTTTTGACAAAATTCCCAAAATGTTGGTGGTACTCCCTGTATAAAAAATCTTTCTATACAAAGAATATGTATAGTTTACTACCAGATCAGGAGGGAGTCCCATGGTAAATATAATGGAAACAATCATGGATGCCATGAAATCACTGACAGTTCAAGACGAAGACCAACCTCTTCATGTCGGAGAAGTGATGGCATGCTGGATTTACTTAGCTGGACTTGAATTAGCCAAAGTATCTGTTCAAGCAGGTATTAATACCACGACGGATGATGAACTAAAAGCAATACTTGAAGAAGATATGAAACTAGGGGCCAGTCAAAGGGAACGGCTCCATGATTTCATGATTAAGGAAGGAATTACGTTACCTCCTGCCCCTGAAGATATACCAAAGTCAGACCCTAACAGTATTCCACTTGGTGTTAAATTAACGGATGATGTGATTGCAAACGAATTATCTTTAAAAATCATTAGTTTAATTTTGCGTGCTGCTGGTGCTACTACCGAATCAATTCGTACAGATGTCGGTTTATTGTTTATTCAGTTTCAAGCAGAAAAATTTGCTTTCGCAACTAGATTAAAACATTTAATGCGCAAACGTGGATGGATTAAGGTGCCACCGTTTTACGTTCCACATGGTTCCCAAAAGCCATTAAGTTAGGGGTAGCGTAGCGGGCAAGAACACACTAAGCTCTTCCAAGGCTAGAAGAACCTAAAAAATATTAAGTTTAATGCAAAATAATTAATCTATTTGTTAAGCTAACGGGGGCTTTATGTTAAAGAAGAAAAAGCCTGTATTGATGATAACTTAGTTATCATCAATACAGGCTTTTAAATTTAATACTTTTTGATACTTATCTATATATTCAACTTCCTAGATGGTCTTTAAACGCGTTTTGTTCCAATATATCTTGGATGCCAATATGGGTTATTTGTGCTTGTAATCATGACTCCTTTTGAAGAAGAAGACATAATCATTTTACCATTACCGATATACATGGCAACATGTGTCGGGCGACTTGCCTTGGTTGGAGCAAAGAACATTAAATCTCCTGGTTGTATATAATTATAGATACGATATCCGTTTCCATAGAACATTTGAGCCGCTGTACGGTTTAGTGTTCGTCCAGATTTTGCATAGGAATATTTAATAAGACCTGAACAATCAAAGCCACTTGTTGACATTCCGCCCCAACGATAAGGTACCCCTAATTTAGACTTTGCAACCGAAACTGCTTTTGAATTATAATATGCTGCTTCCGCTTTATCACCCATGTTAGCAAACAAAGAGCCACAAGAAACGATAATGACAAATGCTACGATGAATTTCTTTAGCATGATTGTTACCTCCTAGTGTGATTTGATAGTTTTAATATACTAGGAAGGTGTAACAGTGACATCACAGCAAAATTACAATTTCATTACAAAATTATATTGATATAATTTCCATATTTGGTTTCTTTTGTTCCATTAGAATATCAACAGTATTCATAAGGTATTTTTTATGGGAACTCATAATTAAAACTCAGCACCAAACAACTTAAGTTCCTCCGGATCATGAGCGAGCACAATCATTCGTTCAAACTTCATTCCGACCTTTTCAAGCAGCCTCGATGAGCCATCATTATCCTTTGATGTAATAGCCACTATCCGCTTCAGACCGAGTTGTTCCCTTCCATGGACAAGCGTGGCCGAAGCGACCTCAAAGCCATAACCCTTCGCTTGAAACCTTGTTAAAAAAGCAAAGCCAAGATCGACATCTTCTAAAGAATCTCGTTTAATCAATCCGCAAATCCCAACCGGAGTCATCCCCGCATCCTTAAGCTCTGTCATATAAAGACCAAAGCCCAGCCGGGAGTACATCTCCATCGGTCCCGTTACAATGTAGTTCCTAGCATCCTCTAACGTCCGCACCCCTCGATCACCGATGAACCGTATCCAAGAAGGATCATTCAGAAGCTCGAGAATAAACGCGGCATCCTCGGGTGTTAAACAGCGAAGGATCAACCGTTCCGTTTCAATCACTTTCAACTAAAACACCTCATTTTATTGTTATTTATGAAAAATTCATAACCAAGTCAAACTATATCATGTATCCTGAAAAGGAAGGTATAAGAACCAGGGCAGCTTAGCAATGGGAAGTATTAAAATACCTTTGTATCGTTAAAAAAGGATGAATAATCATAGAGCAGATTAGAGAGGAGAGCACAATGACCACTAATTTTATAAAGTTAACTGAACCTACCTCAAACATCGTTGAGGTGTTTAACCGTTGGGAAAACGACCCTGCATTAATTCCGTTGACTCGCCCGAACCAAAACCAATCGGAAATGGAACGTCGTGAAGAAATGTCCCTGGAGGACTTAACCAAACGCTTGGAAGACCATCATATCTATCTTATCTATCTCAATGACCAGTTAATCGGTGAAATGAACTATGTGGTCGATCCAAACTATCTCTACAAAAAAGAGCCTGGGACCGCCTGGATCGGAATCACTATTGGTGAATCCGAAGGACGAGGAAAAGGGATTGGTTATGATGCCATTCAATATATGGAGGAACAGATTAAGAAACAAGGGCTGAAGCGGATTGAATTAGGCGTGTTTGAATTTAACAAACAAGCACAGAAACTCTATCAGAAGATAGGCTACAAAGAAATTGGCCGGATCGAAAAATTTACCTATTGGCAAGGTAAAATGTGGACGGATATTCGAATGGAAAAGTATCTATGATATTGAAGTAGTTGTAGGTAGATTTCCAACAAATCAATTCACATTAAAAATAGCATATGAATTTGCTTTGATATTAACAATAAATTAGCACGTAAAAACAGTTGGGATTTCCAAGCGTTTTTTGTCAGCTATTTATTCTTTGAAAATCCTAATATTTAGGGAATAAATTTCATGGTTAAAAAGAACGATAAAATTAGCTGCTAAAAATTTAAGTTTTAGGAAGCAAACGAGTCTTCCCAAGTTAATTCAACCGGTGGCTTATTTGAAACTTCAAGGAAAATCTACGCATTATGGAAAAGGAGGAAATACGATGACAAACCGTAATAACAATCGAAATCAGCCCCATACTGGAGGTAATAAAGCAGATACAGAATTTGGAGGCGAGCTGACCCAAAGTAAAAAAGCTAGGAAGCAAGCTGCAAGAGATAGTAAAAAATAGTTAAGTGTAATGGATAACCATCGTGTCAGGAATGGTTATCCATTTTATTCTTTCTTGATAGTCAGGAAAGGAAATTTTTAAAAATGAACTATTTTCGTTACTTATACCTTACATAAGGTTGCGACTGATTCTTGGCTCCGAGATGAATCACAGACTCAGAAAACATAGAATCAGTTTAAGAGGTAGATCGTGTACCAAATCAGGGCTAATTAAGGAAATCTCCCGATTTCCTCCAAAACAAAAACCGCCCTTCATAAAAAGGCGGTTAAAAACTAGAACGTGGCTTTAGGGTTTGGCCCAAATTGGTTGTCATCGGCTTGGCTATCCGTACACATAAAGACAAGTAAGACAATCGCACCGATAAAAGGAATCAGAGCAATTAATATCCACGCGCCGCTTCTGCCGGTATCATGCAGTCTGCGGAAGGTTACAGCTAATCCTGGTAACAGGACAGCCAAGGAATAAAGCCCATGTAAAAATGGGTCTGTTCCTAAGACTCGATCTAACACGGTTAGGACAATCATTGCAATAGCATTGAATAGATAAAACATCCAGTATTCTTTCCGTCGTGCTCGTCCTGAAAAGCCTACATACTGCTTTAATACTTTCAAATACCATTCCATTAATGAGCCCCCTTAGTTGATCATGATATGATTAACAAATATTTACTATTGCTTTATTAGTTTAGTATTCTTTGAGAATCTTAAGAACTAAAAAAACGGACTAAATGTAAAATTGTTAATAAAATCTTTTGAAGCTCTCGAAGTGGGCTTGGTAATACGGGCTTTGCAAATTGGAGATCATCACACCTGAATCATTGGCGTGGATGAATTGATTGTTGCCAAGGTAAATTCCCAGATGGGAAATCCCTTTCTTATATGTATTTTCAAAAAAGACAATGTCGCCCGGCTTTGGCGTATTGACATAATAAGTACGGTCATAGAAGCCTGCAGCTGAAGTACGGCTAATTTCAATCCCTGCTTGTTTGGCAGCATAATAAACAAACCCGCTGCAGTCAAAGCCAGACGGAGTACTGCCGCCCCAGACATATGGAACACCAATAAGTTTCTTGGCACTCGCGATCATCTTTGGCGCGAAATCAGAGTCAACCGTTGGTTCAGTCTTCGGCCCGGTCACAGTCGCAGTTGCAGTCGCAGGAACCTTCAGCTTTTGGCCGACATAAAGTCGATCTGAGCTTAGTTTGTTGAGCGCCTTTAATTCCTTGACGGTAAGCTGATAGTCCCCAGCGATTCCCCCTAGCGTATCCCCGCTTTTAACGATATAATCCATCACTGCCGTCTGTACAACAGGTGGTGGTGTAGCCGGTGTTTTCGGCGGTGTGGTTGTTACTGGCGGCTTCGGTGTTGCAGGTTTTACAGGTGTCACAGGAGCTACTGGAGCCTTCTGCGCTGGAACCTTCAGCTTTTGGCCGACATAAATCATGTCGGATTTTAGTTTGTTAAGTGACTTCAAATTACTCACAGTTGTTTTATGATTCCCGGCAATTTTGCCAAGATAGTCGCCGCTTTTTACCGTATATACACTAGTTGCTGCTGTAGTTGTCTTGGGTTGGGTTGCTGTTGTTGGCTTTGCTGCGGTTGCTGTCTGTTTAGGAGCTGCCACTGTGAGTCTTTGCCCGACATGAATAATCGTGGTATCAAGCTTGTTCCACAGCTTCAGTTCACCAAAAGTCACATGAAAACGGTTGGCAATCTTAATCAAGGCATCACCTTTTACAACAGTGTAAGTGGCTGGCTGTGAAACATGCGTTGTTTTGCTAGCGACCGTAATCTTAAGCATTTGATTGACGGAGATAAAATCTGACTTCAATCCGTTTGCTGATTTAATAACTTTGACACTCGTATGGTATTTTTGAGCGATTTTCGATAAGCTATCGCCTTTTTGGACCTTGTATGTATCGGCCAGGGCAGTTCCTGCAAAAACGGTCGAAAGCAGGGCAGCTGTCGATAAGGCACGAACAATGGTTTTCTTCATCTAGCAAATCACCTCTTTTTCTGCACATTTTTACTCATTTTACCATAGTTTGCTAGTGGTTTGATAAAAAAAGTTACAAATCTTGACTAAATTACTAGAAAAGAGGTGAAAAACTAGAATAATTTGCTAAATCAACATTAGAAAACACCCAACCCAAAACATGCTTAATAGGACAATTATCTCTCTAAATCGTTGAAATAATGACAATATTAGATAGTTTTCATATTATTTCCACAAAAGTCGACTGGACATGCATTTACAAGAAGCTATTGTTCTAGTAGAATTGGGAATTAGAGTAAACTAAAGGAGGAAAAGAAAGGTGGAACGTACTGTACAAACGAATAGTTCTAATGTTGCCAATTTCTCAGAGATTGTGAGAAAGGCATACGAAACGGGCAAAAACGAGAATGGCATCACCCTAGAAAAACTAATCGCAGACTTAAAAGCGGACTTGAAAAACTTGATGGTCGGCTAATCATATATATAATCAATGGGCTGTCGAAACAAAACTCGATAGTCTTTTTTAATGGGTGGGAAGGATAAAAATCCTAGTTTCTACTACTATATAATGTTATTAATGTTGATAACGTTTTCAGATAATAAACTATATTCCATTTTTAATGGATTAGTTTGGCTAGTAAATCTTTTTAACCTTAAGGTCACGTGAATAAAAAAAGCGAATCATTATTCTGATTCGCTTTTACTAATAAGAAAATTGGTTATGTACTCACCCCATACTTGGTTCCCTTTTTCGCTAGGAGCACTCTGGTCGGGCAGTAAATACTCATTAATCTCCTTGGTATTTGGATCTGGCCAAGCTGACCAATGATCCATATAGGTAAGTTGGCTTTTCTCTGCAAATTTCTTTAGTGCTTCTACCTGAGTAGGATAGATTTTCGCTTTATAAAGAGGATAAGATGGTTGGAGAATAAAGTTAGTTTCAGGATTCTTTGCTTTTATGTCTTCCATAATCATAGTAATATCTTCTAATGAGTTTTCTATTAAAACTTCACCATTATTCATTAAAATGAAAGGTTCAAAAACAATGAGATCAGCTTCTTCTTTACTTATCTCTTCTTGGTCATTACTTTTAATAAATTGTATTGACGTCGAATTATAGGTTTTGATTGTTACTTGGATATTATCCTTCCCAAATGTTTCAAGTAGTTTCTCTTTTACAAACGGAAAAGGCCCAGTATTTTCAGAACCAATGGCGGGAGACCCAATGAAAAGGACCTTAAAGGCTTTCTTCTCATTTAATGTATGCTTAAATCTTTCAACTGAACTAGCTGGCCAATTCTTAGTAAGTGTCAGCAAATCGATGTCACTATCATCACTCTGAATAGCCATCTCAGACGTTTGTTGATCAGATGTGCTAGGTGCAGTGTTTGATGCAGTTGCAATTCGTTGGTTCCAATAGGAATGACCATAATAAAGTAGAGCAACGCATGCAATTCCTAATAATATTGTAAGAAAATTCTTCATTATATGTATAACCCCCAAAAAGTTTTCCCCCCTCATTATATCAGATTTATATTGAAAATTAATTCCAATTTCTAAATTAATCTACAAAAACTTACAAAAAGGTGTACAATAGGTAAGGAGAAAAGGAAAAAAATTAGGAAATATGTCGTAATAACGTAATTAGTAAAAAAAATATGTTATAATACTTTTTGTGTCTATTTTGGATAATTATTGGGAGGGCATCATGGAGGAAACAATTAGTTTAAAAGAGTTGCTGCAAACACTGCGCAAGCGACTTAGTTTAATATTGAGCATAACATTCATTGCAGTATTAATAAGTGGTGTGGTAAGTTACTTTTTCTTAACACCAATCTATCAAGCATCCACACAATTGCTTGTGAATAAATCAAAAGACGATCAGAGTACCTTTCAATATAACGAAGTACAAACCAATCTTCAGTTAATCAATACGTACAATGTTATTATAAAGAGTCCAGTTATACTTGAAAAGGTCATAAAAGACTTGAATTTAGATATGACAGTTAGTGAACTTAATCAAAAAATTACGGTTCAGAATGAAAAAGATTCACAAGTCGTCAATCTATCTGTTCAAGACACAAGTGAAGCAAATGCAGCGGAAATTGCAAATAAAACAGCTACAGTTTTCCAAAAGGAAATTGTCAAAATTATGAACGTAGATAATGTTAGTATTCTAGCAAAAGCCGTTGTTTCAGATCATCCGTCACCAATTAAGCCACAGCCGCTTTTAAATGTAGCAATAGCTTTGGTGGTGGGTTTAATGGCAGGTGTAGGATTGGCGTTCCTACTAGAATACTTGGACAATACTATAAAGGATGAACAAGAAATAGAAAAATTGCTTGGGTTACCTGTGCTTGGTGTTATTGCAACAATGGATGAATCACAAATGAAGACTAGACAGAAAAAGTTTGCTATGCAAAATGCTAAATTAAGAGGTGAGAGAATTGGCTCTTAAAAAAAATAGTAACAAAACTAATAATAGTAAAAGAAATATTATCGCAATGTTTGATTCTAAATCACCAATTACAGAACAGTATCGTACCATTAGGACAAATATTCAATACTCTTCTATCGATCAAGAAGTTAGATCTCTAATGGTTACTTCTGCAGGTCCTGGTGAAGGAAAGTCAACAACAGTGGCAAATTTAGCGGTAGTATTCGCGCAGCTAGGAAAAAGGGTATTACTTGTTGATGCGGATCTAAGAAAACCAACCGTGCATTATACCTTTAATCAAACTAATACTATTGGATTAACTAGTGTACTAACAAAACAAATGACATTTGAAAAAGCCATTTCAGATGCCGAAGAAAAAAATCTATATGTTTTAACAAGTGGACCGATCCCTCCGAATCCAGCTGAATTATTAAGCTCTCGTGCGATGGAACAATTTTTTCAAGAAGCTCAAGAACTGTTTGATGTTATTTTATTCGACGCACCACCGGTATTAGCTGTTACAGATGCACAGATATTAGCAAATATGTGTGAAGGAACCATTCTAGTTGTTTCTAGCGGGAAGACAGAAAAGGAACAAGTAGTAAAAGCGAAAGAACTTCTTGATTCTGCCCAAAGTAAGTTGCTAGGTGTGGTATTAAATAATAAGAAGCTTCAAAACAATAACTACTATTATTACTACGGTACAAAATAACACCGGTTTACAAATACCACCATTTGCCGCATGGAAAATAAGTGTTAACCTATCTAAGGTCTTGAATAATTGACAATTTATTGGAAGGGAGTGGGTCAAATGATTGATATACATTGCCATATTTTGCCAGGTGTTGACGACGGTGCGAAAAGTGTCGAAGACAGTTTGACAATGGCGAGGGAAGCCGCAAAAGAAGGAATTCATACGATCATAGCCACCCCTCACTTGAATAGTCAATATGATAACCGAAGAGAATTGATTATTCCTAAAGTAGGAGAGCTAAATCAGGCTCTTCTAGAAGCAAAAATTGATGTTACTATCCTTCCAGGACAAGAGCCGAGGATATATGGCGAAATTCTAGAGGATATTGAAAAAGATGAAATTCAAACATTAAATGACAGTCAATATATATTTATTGAATTCCCATCCAACCATGTTCCTAGATATACAGAAAAACTTCTATTTGATCTTCAAGTACAAGGACTTACACCAATTATTGTTCACCCCGAAAGAAATTCAGAGCTGATAGAACGTCCAGAGGTCCTGTATCGCTTAGTGGAAAAGGGTGCATTGACACAAGTAACAGCTTCAAGTCTTAATGGTTACTTTGGCAAAAAAATTAAAGGTTTTTCGATTCAATTAGTTGAAGCGAATTTAACGCATTTTATTGCTTCAGATGCCCATAACATTGTTAACCGTACCTTCAAAATGGCTGAAGCTTTCCATTTCATAGAGTCGAAGTTTGGGATAGATTATGTTTATCTCTTTCAAGAAAATGCAGAATTATTAGTAGAAGGTAAAAACGTAATAAAAGAAATACCAGTTCAAATAAAGAAGAAAAAGAAATTTTTACTCTTTTAACCGACTAAGTCGATAAGAATGAAGGATTATTATCTACATCGTTTTAGGTCTTTATACCTGAACGGCGAGGCTCCCTGCCCGTTATCGATGGGGGCACTCGATTGTGCTGTGGGTCCATCAGAGGACCTTAGACGCATGTCGTCAAAAGCATGATGTGAGGCCAGGTTAGATGCCCGATTTTAAAAAAATTAACCATAAATATCTAATGAAAGAATAAGTGATGTAAGCACTTGCAATTCCATTAGGTATTTATTTTTTTTGCCCACTTGCTTTAGTTGTTTTTGAGGACTAGATAAACGAGATATAGAAAAAGGGGGAATGTACAGGTGACGTATAGAAAAAGATTGACTGCGCTCGCTGTCTTGGACTCAGTTATTGTGTTAACAGCTATCTACATAAGCTATATGACGCTGGTTCCGGGTGTAAATGTTTTTGAAATTCCAATGTTACAGGTTACTTGGCTTACATTATTTTTATGCCATCATTTATTTGCTTCTATTTATAAGCTTTATCAAAAAGCATGGGAATATGCAAGTGTTGGAGAATTAACTGCAATTGTTAAGGCAGTTACCTTTTCAATTGCGGTAACAGCACTTATGCAAGAATTACTTTTTCATAACATTTATGTCAGAGCATTAATGATCACATGGATGCTACATGTCCTGTTAATTGGTGGTTCAAGGTTTTCATGGAGAATGTTTCGGGATAGTTACATGTCGAAGCAGAAAAGTATCAAAAGAACATTAATCATTGGTGCTGGCTCTGGTGGAACGATGGTGGCAAGGCAATTGCTTCATAACCATGAGTTTGATTTAAAGCCAGTGGCGTTTATTGATGATGATGCGAAAAAATATAAGTTGGATATTCTCGGGATACCTGTGATAGGAAATTCGAGCCATATTACGGAGGCAGTTGAGAAATTCCAAATTGACAATATTGTTATTGCGATCCCTTCGTTAGGTCAGAAAGAGTTAAATCGGATTTTTGAGGAATGTGCAAAAACAAAAGCCAAGACGCAAATTATTCCTAAGTTGGAAGATTTGATGACAGGAAAGATTTCTGTTAATCAATTCCGTGAGGTGCAAGTTGAGGATTTACTCGGAAGGGAACCAGTAGAGTTAGATATCGGCAGTATTTCAGAGTATGTCACAGGAAAGACGGTATTAGTGACAGGTGCTGGCGGTTCAATAGGGTCCGAGATTTGCCGACAAATCTGCAAATTTAATCCTGGGAAAATTGTTTTAGTAGGTCATGGGGAGAACAGTATTTACTTGATTGATATGGAGCTACGGAGGAAGTATCAAAATCAAATTGAGATTGTTCCTGTGATCGGTGATATCCAGGATCGGACAAGAATGTTTGATCTGATGGAAGAGCATAAGCCGTTTGTGGTTTATCATGCGGCAGCACATAAGCATGTTCCATTGATGGAATATAATCCGCGAGAAGCAGTTAAGAATAATATTTTTGGAACGAGGAATGTTGCAGAAGCAGCGGACACATTCGGTGTGAATACTTTCGTGATGATTTCATCCGATAAGGCTGTTAATCCTCCGAATGTGATGGGAGCCACTAAGAGGTTTGCGGAGATGATTATTCAGAGTCTTGCTGTAAATAGTAATACAAAGTTTGTAGCTGTACGGTTTGGTAATGTGCTGGGCAGTCGTGGAAGTGTGATTCCATTGTTTAAAAAGCAGATTCAGGCTGGTGGGCCAGTGACGGTTACACATGAGGATATGACTAGGTATTTTATGACGATACCGGAAGCCTCACGGCTTGTTATTCAGGCGGGATCTCTTGCACGTGGTGGAGAAGTGTTTGTGCTTGATATGGGTGAGCCAGTTAAGATTGTTGATCTTGCTAAGAACGTGATCAAGTTGTCGGGATTTTCAATTGAAGAAATCGGGATACGTTTTACTGGACTTCGTCCTGGGGAGAAGATGTATGAAGAACTGCTAAATGAGAATGAAGTGCATCCGGAGCAGGTATTTCCAAAGATTCATATTGGGAAGGCGAAGGTTATTCATGAGGAATTGTTGAGTCAGTTGATTGGCGGTCTGCTTGATATGTCTGAGACGGAAATGCATGATACTTTGATTGCGGTGGCTAATAATAGGTTTGAGGGTGCTTCTGTTTTAGCTAGGTGATTAGAGTAAAAGACTAAAGATCCAAACCTTCGGTTTGAAATGACTGTAAAATTATTTAAAGGTGGAATGAACAATGAAAAGAGTTCGGAAAGCAATTATACCAGCAGCGGGTTTAGGTACAAGATTTTTACCAGCAACAAAAGCAATGCCAAAAGAAATGTTACCAATTGTTGATAAACCAACAATTCAATATATCGTAGAAGAAGCGGTTGCTTCCGGAATTGAAGATATCATCATTGTAACTGGAAAAGGAAAGCGTGCAATTGAAGATCATTTTGATTTTGCTCATGAATTAGAACAAAATTTAGTTGATAAAGGTAAGTTAGACTTACTGGATAAGGTCCGCTATTCCTCAACCCTAGCGAATATTCATTATATTCGTCAAAAGGAACCAAAGGGTCTTGGGCATGCTGTCTGGTGTGCACGAAACTTTATTGGTGATGAGCCGTTTGCAGTTCTTTTGGGTGATGACATAGTCCAAAGTGAAACACCTTGTTTAAAACAATTGATTAATATAAATGAAGAAACTCATTCATCGGTAATTGGGGTTCAAACAGTTCCTAATGAAGAAACTCATCGATATGGAATAGTTGACCCTGCATCACAGGATGGTAGACGTTATCAGGTTCAGAATTTTGTTGAGAAGCCTGCGCAGGGTAAGGCTCCATCAAATCTTGCAATAATGGGACGTTATATTCTTACTCCTGAAATTTTTATGTTTCTAGAGCAGCAGGAAACTGGTGCTGGTGGAGAGATTCAGTTAACAGATGCAATACAGAAATTGAATCAAATTCAACGTGTTTTTGCTTATGATTTTGAAGGAACAAGGTACGATGTTGGAGAAAAACTTGGTTTTATAAAAACAACTATTGATTTTGCATTACAGCAAAATGAACTGAAAAAAGATTTGTTAGATTACCTTTCGAAGATTTTGGAAAAGGAATTTGTTCATTAAACGAAGATAACAAAACTTAAGAGGGTGACTATTTATGACTATATCAACTTCTCCATCGATTAATTCAAAAAAAAGAATGAATATACCATTTTCTCCTCCAGATATTACAGATATTGAAATAAATGAAGTGGTAGATACATTAAAATCTGGATGGATTACAACGGGTCCAAAAACAAAATTATTAGAAAATAAAATTGCAGAATTTACGAATACTTCGATGGCGGTTTGTTTAAATTCTGCAACGGCTGCTATGGAACTTACCTTGAGAGTTTTAGGAGTTGGAAAAGGTGATGAAATAATTACTTCTGCCTACACTTATTCAGCATCTGCTAGTGTTATAGACCATGTTGGGGCTAAAATTGTTCTAGTAGATACAGCGGAAAACTCCTTTCAAATGGATTATGAACAATTAGAGAAAGTTATAACACCAAATACGAAAGCTATTATTCCCGTGGATATTGCAGGAGTCATGTGCGATTATGAACGGATTTTTGAAATTGTTGAGAGGAAAAGAAGTCTGTTTAATCCGAATAATAAAATTCAAGAATCAATTGGTAGAATAATAGTTTTAGCAGATGCGGCTCACTCCTTTGGTGCCATTTATAAAGGGAAACAAAGTGGATCGGTTGCAGACTTTACTAGCTTTTCATTTCATGCGGTGAAAAACTTCACTACCGGGGAGGGTGGTGCAGTAACATGGCGAAATATCCCTGGCGTAGAAGATCAGGATATATATAAACAATTTATGCTTCTCTCTCTACATGGGCAATCAAAGGATGCACTTGCGAAGACAAAGATTGGTGCTTGGGAATATGATATTGTTTCACCTGCTTTTAAGTGTAATATGACTGATATTATGGCTTCAATTGGATTAGGGCAAATGAAAAGATATCCATTCATTTTAGAAAGAAGAAGACAAATAATAGACCAGTATGACCATGCTTTAGGAGATTTAGGGGTTAAAGTATTAACACACCATGGAAATGATTTTTCATCAAGTGGACATTTGTATCTAGTTAGACTTCTTAATAAAGATGAAAAATATCGTAATATAGTCATTGAGAGAATGGCAGAGGAAGGCATAGCCACAAATGTACACTATAAACCATTACCGATGCATACGGCCTATAAGAAATTAGGGTTCGATATAAAGAATTATCCAAATGCTTATGATATGTATAAAAATGAAATTACATTGCCGCTTAACACATTGATGACCGATGAAGATGTTAAATATGTGGCAGATAAATTGAAAGAAATAATCCGATAGTACAAGTTCACAGGAGGAAGTTTTAGTGTATAAGAAATACTTTAAGAGAATATTCGATTTTATTTTTGTTTTAATACTGATGCCGTTTGTTCTTCCTGTTATTGCAATTTGCGGTTTACTTATTAAATTTGAAGATGGTGGTCCAATCTTTTTTTTAGGAGAAAGATTGGGTAGAGATAAGAAAGTTTTTAAAATGTACAAACTAAGATCGATGAAAGTGAATGCCCCAGACATTCGAAATGAAGATGGTTCGACATTTAATTCGGATGAAGATCCAAGGTTAACAAGAGTAGGGAAATTCACTAGAAAAACCAGTCTGGATGAACTGCCGCAATTAATAAATGTCCTTAAGGGAGATATGAGTTTTATTGGACCAAGGCCAGATTTACCAGAAGCATTGAATTATTATGACGAAATAGAAGTTCATAAATTATATGTTAGCCCAGGTATTACTGGGTACAATCAAGCGTATTTTAGAAATTCTATTTCCCAAACACAAAAATTTAAAAATGATATTTATTATGTTAAAAACATCTCACTTTTATTAGATCTAAAAATTTTGATTGTAACAATCATGAATGTCGTTCTAAGAAAAAATATAAACAGCACAAATGAAAATGTTTAAAGAAACTACTAAGGTGTGGTGTATTTGCTTGATAGTTGGTAAAAAAATTATTCTAAGGGCTTTAAAACGAAAAGACACGGAATTGGTTTTGAAATGGATTAATGATCCAAAATTGAAATATTTAACAGGTACCTTATATCCCGTTTCAGATGTCGAACATGAGAAATGGTTCGAAAATAAATTGCTTGAAAAGACAAATAAACTATTTGGAATTGAAGAACAGTTATCAAGCCAGCTAATTGGTCTCATTGGATTTAATAATATTGATTTCATTAATAGAACTACTGAAATATCTGTTTATATAGGCGAAGAAAACCAACGGGGTAAAGGTCTAGGTACAGATGCCCTTAGAACCTTAATTAAATTTGCATTTGATGAACTTAATTTACACAGGGTTTCTCTAGTAGTATTTTCTTATAACACAAATGCTATAAAAGCTTATGAAAAAATTGGTTTTAAAACGGAAGGGATATTGAAAGAAAGTTTATATAAAGCAGGTAGATACCATGACAAGATCCTAATGGCAGTAGTAAATAATAAAGAGAATTCTCTTTTAGGAGAGTAAAGCTATGGAGAAACAAAAAAAAATAATAATTATTGGGGCAGGAATATTACAAGTACCAGCAATTATAAAGGCTAAGCAAATGGGTTTATATGTCTATGCCCAAGATATGGACCCAAACGCTCCAGGGTTTAAATTAGCAGATAATACTATTCAGCTCAGTACGAATGATATAGAAAATTCAGTAAATAAAGCACTACAACTAATGCCAGATGCTGTCATGACTTTGGCTAGTGATATGCCAATACGTACGGTAGCAGCAATTGGAGAGAAATGTGGATTGAGCACTATTTCAACGAAAACGGCCTTAAATGCAACAGATAAGGGTAGAATGCGCAGCCAACTAAACAAATATGGTGTTCCAATTCCTCGTTTTTTTATTGCGTCCAGCTTTGAAAAATATATGGATGCCGCTTCTCATTTTGCGGGTAAATTTATCGTAAAACCGGCTGATAATTCCGGAAGCAGAGGGGTATACTTAACAGATCAAACTAGTGATTTAACAGAGGTTTATCATTACGTCAAAGAACATTCTAGATCCGGAGATATTTTGGTAGAGGAATTTATGGTTGGCCCAGAAGTCAGTGTAGAAACCATGACGGTAAATGGAGTTACACATGTTGTTTCGATAACGGACAAGCTGACTACTGGGGCTCCGCATTTCATTGAAATGGGACATTCTATACCATCTCAGCTTCCTCTTAAGCTACAGGATGAAATTATAAATGTGGCAATTTCTGGAATAAATGCACTTGGAGTTGAAGTAGGTCCAGCCCATACCGAAATTATTGTAACAGAAGAGGGTCCTAAAATCGTTGAGATTGGTGCTAGATTAGGTGGGGATAATATTACTACTCATTTAGTTCCTTTAGCAACAGGTGTGAATATGGTTGAATGGTCCATTCGGTTAGCCATTGGTGAAAATGTTGAAATCTCTCCCAATCAACATAAAGGGGCAGCTATAAGGTATTTGAAGTCAGCAGAAGGCATTTTAGAGGATGTTCAAAATGTTCAAGAAGCAAAGGCTATGGAGGGTATAAAGGAGATTGCTTTTACGAAAAGAATCGGTGACACAATTACAGCAGTTAATAGTAGTACCGATCGAATTGGCTTTGTTATTGCACAAGGTGATTTACCATTAGAGGCGATTGAAAAATGTGAAAAGGCAAGTACATTAATTAAAATTAACGTTTCAAATAATGGAGAAGATTAAGCAACCTACCAATGGTTCATTTAAGGGAGTTTAGAGAATGGCAAGAGTACTAGTTACAGCCCATTTGGGCAGGCATTTTAGAATTTTTGGTCAGTATGATTATAAAGTTCTTTTAAGCATGGGGCATGAGGTTCATATTGCAGCTAATTTTAAAGGAGAAATTGATGAATTTCATGATCCAAATGTGATAAAACATCAAATCGACTTTGAGCGGAACCCCTTTAGTGTTGAGAATATGAAAGCGATGAAACAGCTTGAAAAATTGTTTCAAGAAGTTTACTTCGATATCATCCATTGTCAATCACCTTCTGGAGGTGCTGTGACAAGATTAGCAGCTAGAAAGACCAGAAAGAAGGGGTCAAAAGTCATTTATACCCCACATGGGCTGCACTTTTTTAAAGGCGCCTCAATTAAAAATTGGTTACTATTCTATAACATAGAGAAGTTCTTAGGGCGCTTTACCGATTGTGTGATTACGATTAATGATGAGGATTTTGGAGCAACAAAAGAAAAGTTAAAGGTTAATGATGTGAGACAGATTCATGGCGTTGGAATTGATCTAACAAAGTTCGAACCACAAACTCAAGAAAAGAAAGATAGGCTTAGAGAACAATATGGCTACAGCGACCGTGATTTTATCTTGGTCTATGCAGGGGAGCTTAGTTATAGAAAGCATCAAGACCACTTAATTGAAGCGGTCAGCCTATTAAAAAATAAAATTCCAACAATCAAGCTCTTGCTAGCGGGAACTGGTAATCTTTTAGATCAATATCAGGATCAGGTTCAAAGGTTAAAATTGCAAAACCATGTTCATTTCTTAGGGTATCGTAACGATATTCCAAACCTAATGATTCTATCGGATGTAGCGGTTTCCTCGTCCAGGCAGGAAGGATTACCGGTTAATGTGATGGAAGCTATGGCAACAGGGCTGCCTCTTGTGGTTAGTGATTGTAGGGGAAATCGTGATTTGGTCAGAAATGGTGAGAACGGGAACGTCATAAAGGACGATGATGTAAATGGTTTTGCTGAAGCGATTGAGAGACTTTATAAGTCTGAAGAACTACGGGGAAAATGTAGAGAACATAATCTAAAACTGATCAACACTTACTCTATTGAAAATGTAAGCAAAGAAATGGAAGCAATATACAAGGATTGTTTAAAACATTAGACGATACTTTAAGAAATCTAATAAAGAATCTTGGTGAATAGTTTATGAAGAAGGTCATTCATTTTTTAACTAGTGATATATATTCAGGGGCGGAAAATGTAGCTTGTCAGATTATCCATTCCTTTGAAAACGAATTTGACATGTACTATGTATCACCACCTGGGCCAATTAAGACAATCGTACAATCGAAAGGAATTAAGTATATTCCAATTGAAGAAATTTCTGTACGCGGCTTTAAGCAAATTATTAAAAAATACAAGCCGGATGTGATTCATGCCCATGATATTAGAGCCAGTGTTTTTGCATCTTTAGTGTCAGGTGATATCCCAGTAATATCTCATGTACATTGCAAATTCACAGATATGTCGAGATTATCACTCAAATCCTTACTATATAGAATATCCATACCAAAATATAAGAACATCATTGCGGTATCTAATAGTGCCCTTGATGAGTACTATTTTCGAAAAGCATTATCCAAAAAATGTACAGTATTGTACAATGTCGTCGATAAAAATGAGCTATATCAACGAGTTCAGCAGGATCCGAATCAGTATGATTTTGATATTGTTTTTATTGGTAGACTAGCAGAACAAAAAAACCCATTAAGGCTATTAGAAGTATTCAAAATGGTAGCAGAACAAAACCCGGATCTTAAATTTGGTATTGTCGGTGATGGGGCCATTAGAGATGAGATGGAAGCGCTGGTCCAAAAAAGCAGCTTAACCGATAAGGTAACATTTATGGGCTTTATGGATAATCCTTCTAAATTGTTAAGTCAAGCAAAGGTTATGCTAATGACTTCTCATTTTGAAGGGACTCCAATGGCAGCACTAGAAGCCATGCTTTTAGCTGTCCCGCTTGTCTCAACACCTGTTGATGGGCTGAAAGACATCGTGAAGAATGACTTTAATGGATATACTTCTAATGATAACAAGGAGTTATCAGAGCATTTGTTATCCATTTGTTCTGACCATGAAAAATGGAAAGGATTATCTACGAACGCCTTAGAATACGCACTAGATTATAACAATATGGATCACTATAAAAATAAAATAAGCGAAATATATGAAAGTTGTTTGGATAGATAAATTCTAGTATATAAGGAGACCGATTATGAATTTATTATTCTTACTAAAAGATAAAAGTCCTTTTACTTCAGGTAAGAAGAGAGCCGAAATGTACAGAGATAAACTGGCTAAGATGGGGAACAATTGTGAAGTGTTTTATAAAGTAAGTTTTGGCTCTGAGCCGTACCTAATTGAGCTAGGTGACAATGTGAGAATTACGCAAGGGGTTAAATTTATTACCCATGATGGTGGTATATATGTTCTGAGAAACTTAGGGTTGTGTAATCCAAATGGAGCAATATACGGGAAAATCAAAGTAGGTAGTAATACGTTCATAGGAAACGATGTCATCATTCTTCCTGGTGTTGAAATTGGAGAGAATTGCGTGATTGGTGCTGGTAGTGTTGTATCACGTTCCATACCAGCTTATAGTGTGGCCGTTGGTACCCCTGCAAAAGTAGTGCGTATTATTAACGAATATTATGAGAAAAACAAAGAATTAATTATCGACACATTAAATATCACAAATGAAAATAAAAAATCAACTTTGATCAATTTGGACGAAAATAAGTTTGTAAAAAAGTGAGAGATATACAAATGTTGTCAATAATAAAAAGAATGAAATTAGGGTCTATCTGGAATTTTGGATTATTTTCGATACTCCAGCTATCAATACAAGGATTAAACTTGGTTATTAATATATTACTAACCAGAAAAATAAGTGTTCATGAGTTTGGAACTTATTCGATTATTTTAACAATTTTAGGGATTGTTTCGACCTTAGGTTTTTCTTGGTCGGCCTCCATTCTAACGTTTCACGGTAGTAAAGAAATTGCAGATCAAGGCAATATGAGAAAAACCATTCAAGCCAGAAATCTTCTCTTATTGATAAGTGTAACGATTACATCAATCCTATTTGTTATCTTTAATCGTCAAATAAATGATTATGTTGGTTACAGTTACTCGCTATTAATATTTGTATGGGTGATCGTAAGAGGCATTCAAGAAAATTTCTCCTTTTATTTTATTGCACGAGAAAAGAAGATCGTTTCATCCTTGCTGGGTTTTCTACCTAAAATAATAACGGTGTTAGCACTATTAGTAGCAAATGTTGATTTATTAGATGTGTTGTATATAAGTGTAGCAAGTGAAGCCCTATCACTTATTTTGTTAGTTTATATCAATAAGGAAGACTTTAGAAAAGCAGATTTAGATAAAGAATATTTCCTAGAGGTTTTAAAATTTGGATTATGGCAATTGTTTGGTTCCATGGCGATCTATGTAACGAATTTTGGAGATAATTTTGTGATTAAGTACTTTTTGAATTCCAAGGAAGTTGGGATCTATAACGCAGCTTATAAGTTATTTGCGGGTATTTACTTAATGTCTAATATTATTTCCTCGTTCTTTGTCGCCAAAATCGTAAAATATTTTCAATCAAACGACAAGAGGAAAGTGAAGGAATTCTTTTTCAATACGAGAATCTTATTCTTTTCTATTATCGTATTGGTTCACATAATATGTATTTTATTAGCAAAACCTATTTTTATCTTTGTTTATCCTAATGAATATATGGAGTCTGTTAAAATATTCCAAGTGCTATTAATAGCTAGTATTTGCCGATACTGGACAGTATTCGAAATGCTTTATTTTAACATTAATAAGATGTACCACGTTCAGCAAATATTAAATATATTATCGGCGGGATTGAATATTTTACTAGATATTGTCTTGGTTCCGATCTATGGAATACTTGGTGCAGCTATTGCAACAACTGTATCGATTGTTTTGGTTTCCATTATTTCTTTTTGGATTTGTGAACCAAAAATATTGAAATTTGTTAGGGAATAAGGAGTTTATGTATGAAGAAAAATTTAGCGATTATCATAACAAAGTTGGAAGGCGGCGGTGCCGAAAGAATGGCATCAAACCTTTCCCAAATATTAGTACAGGACTACAATGTTTTTTTGATTGTTTTTGACACGACCAATTTGGTGTATCCCTATAAGGGCAAGTTAATGGATGTGAATATCCATCCAAGTAATCATGTTTTCATGAAAGTCGTAAACTTCCTAAGACGAGTAAAAAAGATTAGAAAAATGAAAAAAGATTACCAGATCGATTTTTCTATTAGCCTGCTCGATGGTCCTAATCTAGTAAATATATTGTCTAGGCAAAAGGATAAGGTGATTATTTCTGTGAGAAATAGAATGTCTTATTTTGTGAAAAATAAGCTACTGAGACTATTCTTTGGCTATATCTATAATAAAGCCGATACAGTTGTTTCCCTTTCTAAAATGGTGGAGCTTGACTTAGAAGAGCATTTTTCAATCAATAAAAATAGAATGCAAACTATCTATAACAACTGTGAAATTGAGCAGATAAAGAGACTAGCTAATGAATCGGTAGAAGATGAGTATAAGGACCTATTCGAGAATCATGATGTAATTATTAGTGTAGGAAGACTAGAACACCAAAAAGGGCAATGGCATCTAATTAGAGCGTTTAAAGAAGTGAAAAAAGATAATCCAAAGGCGAAACTACTAATCTTTGGAAAAGGATCTTTAGAATCCTATCTGAAAAACCTTGCAGTAGAATTAAACATTGAAAACGACGTGATATTTGCCGGCTATGTAAGCAATACATTTAAATACGTTAAAAGAGCTAAAATGTTTGCCTTTTCGTCTTTAGTGGAAGGGTTAGGAAATGTACTCTTAGAAGCTATGGCATGTGGAGTACCGGTCATTTCTACAGATTGTGTAGCAGGGCCGCGAGAAATCATTGCTCCAAATACGAATATCTTGAATACTTCAACCAAGATGGAATTGGAGGAGTATGGGGTGTTAGTACCGGTTTGTGATGGAAATCATTATAGTGGAAATGACAGCCTCACAGATGAAGAAAGGTTACTGGCCGAGGCAATTACAACGGTATTAGCCAATGATCGTCTTCAAATAAAATATAAAGAAGCTTCCTTGCAAAGGGTAAAAGATTTCAGTTCAGACGAAATAAGAGAAAGTTGGAAAAAAGCTATAGAGATTAATGAATAGGTGGGATTATGAATTTTATTACAATTTTTTACATTATTTTCTTCTTACTTTTACTAACAGTTTTGTTTATCTACTATTCTAAAATAAAAAAAATAGATGTATTTTTTGTGTTTACAGCTGTTTATTCAATTTATTATTGTTTAATTCCTATAATAGTGGATACTTTTTATAGTTCTACTATTAATACTGAATATGATTATATATATTTTATAAATCAAGCAACCCTACAAAATAGGCTCTTTGCTTTATTATATTCAGTTTTAGGTTATATTTTATTCTATGTTGGTTTTAAATACACCAGTAATGTATCTAATAACTTAAAAATAGATTTTTATAAAATTGATAATATTTTCAAATTGAAACTTGGACGTGTTTTCCTGTATGCAGGTTGGTTTATGTTTATTGTTGGGGGACTTTCTTTTGGTTTTATTGTTTACAGGCTTGGAGGAATTGGTCGTGCTTTAGAACTTGCTGATTACTTAAGAAATCCGAATGTAGACAGTACCTATTATCTGAATCAAAACATTCTTTTTTTAAAAACATTAGGTGGACTTACTTTAGGGGCTCCCTATGCTTTTTACGCAACATTTACTATAACCCAAAAGAAAATAACAAAGGTTTTATTTTACCTCGCATTTTGTGTCGGTTTTTTATATGCCCTATTTAGTGCTGGAAAATTTGTTTTATTTACTTATATTGCAGGTTTTATTGTTCACTCTCTTTTGAAGAACAGAAAAGGAAAACTTGTGATTATTTTATTTCTAGGAATAGTAGGTATAGCTACAATACCATTTTTAGATTTCCTTTTTGGCTACTTGGCATCAGGAGGAAACAAATTTTATGAAAATGACACATTCATTTTTAAGGATATTGTCACTCAATTTGCGTTTCCATACTCTAATTTGGTTAATATTCAAAACGTGAATGATCATTTTGGCTACCGTTGGGGTGTTGATTTAATAAACTGGATCTGGAATTCAATGCCTAATGGGTTTTTAAATCTATTTGGTCTTTCAACTACATCTGTCTTGGCAAGTAATTTAACATCTTATTATGGTTTGTTTATTAATACTACAGGAGGGACACCTGCAGATGTTTTAACATTTGTATTATCACAATTTGGACCTTTTGGCTTATTTTTAATGTTGCTTATTGGATTTTTATTAAAAAGAATTAATGATTTGTTAAATAAATTGGATTTTGATAATTTTTTATTCTTGTATATCGCGATTCTAATTATTCCGTATTCTTTAGTGTTTAATACCGAATTAGTCAATATTATAAAATACCGAATTAGTAATACAGTTCTATTAATAGTATTAATTATTGTTAATAGGATGGTTATTAAACGGTTTAGAAAAAACTTCTAAAAAAATAAGGAGGGAGTCTGATTGGTACAAAAAAGAGACATAAATTTGGATATTTTACGTTTTATAGGGACATTATTAGTTATACTAGCTCATGTAGGCCCCCCGACTTTAGTTCAAAATATACGTACATTTGATGTTATAATGCTAATTGTTGTATCAGGTATGTCAATTCATAAGTCGCGATATTCAAATAATTTCCTTTCATATATATACAATAGATTTAAAAAGTTAATACTCCCTTTGTACTTAATATTGACAGTAATATTTTTAATTAATTATTTTACTTATAAAGTTTTAGGTATATCGTCTTCTGGGATTAATACAAAAAAAATAATAGAATCATACCTTTTGTTAGATGGAATTGGTTATGTATGGATTGCTAGAGTTTTTCTTATTATTTCAATAGGTACCCCTTTAATTCCTAAATTGATCAAAAACAAAAGTTTCAACCTTTTTATAGGTGAGCTAGGACTATATTATATTGCTTTTTTATCTATGTGCTGGTTAAATGGGATACTTGAATCGAGATTTATTGAATATTTTATTATTCAAACATTTCCTTATTTTATAGTTGCAATGATAGGCTATAGACTTTATATTAATAAATCTGAAGTAGTAAAGTTTTTCTCATTATCGCTTATATTACTAGTAGTTACTACATTATTTTATTTCCTTTGTGGAAAATCACTTCTACCAGATGATTATAAATATCCTCCTCAACTCTTGTATTTATCTTATGGTCTAAGTGTAACATTTGGAATATATTTGATAATTAATAAAATCCGATTATTAAAAGATATACTGAATAATAAACTAATTGTATTTGTATCGATAAATTCTTATTATATTTACCTTTTTCACATTCTTGCGATATTTATTTATAATGGAGTAAGAAAATTTATCATTATTGACCTTACTATTGAATACTTAGTAAAGTACATTTTTGTGACATCAATTTCACTATTTTTGGCATTTATCAGGGGGAAAATAATTAATAATTATATAAAAAACTAAAATAAACGTACTTGAAAAATTAATGCAGCGGAGATGTATTGAATTGAAAATTACAATTGCAGGAACAGGCTACGTTGGATTATCCAATGCAATTTTATTAGCCCAAAACAATGAAGTAATTGCTCTTGATATTATACAAGAAAAAGTAGATATGATTAACCATGGAAGATCTCCTATTATTGATAGTGAGATTGAAGAATTTTTAGCTACAAAAGAATTAAATTTAACCGCAACCACGGATAATTATAAAGCACTCAAAGATGCAGAATATGTTATCATTTCAACTCCAACAAACTATGATCCAGAAAAGAACTATTTTAATACTAGAACTGTTGAAGCGGTTATTGCCAATGTATTATCTATAAATCCAGATGCTATAATGGTGATTAAATCAACAGTTCCTGTAGGTTATATTGAGAAGGTAAGAGAAAAGTTTGAAACTGACAATATTATTTTTTCACCAGAGTTTTTAAGAGAAGGAAAAGCACTTTATGATAACTTGTATCCTTCAAGAATCGTAGTTGGAGAACAATCAGAACGAGCCAGAGTATTTGCTGATTTACTAGTTGAAGGTGCTTTGAAAAAAAATATAGATGTTTTGTTTACGAATTCTACTGAGGCAGAAGCTATTAAACTATTTGCTAATACTTACCTAGCGATGCGGGTCGCTTTTTTCAATGAGCTAGATTCATACGCTGAGGTAAGAGGATTAGATACTAAACAAATCATAGACGGAGTTGGGCTCGATCCACGAATAGGGAATCATTATAATAATCCATCCTTTGGTTATGGTGGATACTGCCTACCTAAAGATACAAAGCAGTTATTAGCCAATTACTCGGATGTTCCTAATAATATAATGACCTCAATTGTTGATGCAAATAGAACGAGAAAAGACCACATTGCCGAAATGATTATAAAAAGGAATCCAAAGATTGTAGGTATCTATAGACTTACCATGAAAATGGACTCAGATAACTTTAGACAGTCAGCCATTCAAGGGGTCATGAAGCGTATCAAAGCTAAGGGAATTGAAGTAGTCGTATACGAACCAGCTCTTCATGAAGAAAAATTCTTTAATTCTAGAATAATTAAAGACTTTGAAGAGTTTAAAAAGGTTTCAGATGTAATCGTAGCAAATCGATTATCAGATGATTTACGTGAAGTTGAGGAAAAGGTGTATACAAGGGATTTGTTTAGTAGGGATTAAATCCTCATTCTGATGCCTGGTGTATTTTAATCTAGTGGTCTGTCTCCACCCGATATATGTCGAGATTTATAGAATAAGATAATAAATGTAGGTATCATGTGGCCAGAACCTACGCAACTATGGATTAAGGCGAGACAAGCTCTCGTGCCAATGTGTTGCATAGCTAAAAGTTGACAATATAAATTCGGATTTATTGTAAGGAATTAGTAAGAATCGCAATGGTTCCTTTCTTCTTCTCAACTTTTTGCAGGGTCTCAGAAACCTGGGAGTCTGTCAAGGAAGTTCTGTAACTGCTAGACTATAATTATTCTTACGGAATCTTGGTGAGAGACTGTTTCTAGATTGGAGACCATGGGGACTCTTATAGGGACAATTGGAAGTTTTGCGCGCAAAAAGGCACAACTAGGCTATATTTGCTAGTTGTGCCTTTGTTCTATACTATGTATAAGATCTATCCCGCAAAACTTTTGATTGCCAAGAAGGATGAAGTCGCGGTTCCTGGCCTATGGGATTTCAATCTTTGCATTATCCTTAATATTCTAGTTTTTTACTAATCTCTACATAACTCCCCCTCCCCAATTAAGAGGCTTTTTTAGATCGAATTAAATTTGATTTTTTTTAGGTGATAGCCCAAAAGAAGTAGTCTTTAAGTGTGTTTTTTTCAGCTTGGGCACAGTGTTACGTCTCTCTTCATGAGAATTGAGACAACTTCAATGGTACTTATTAGCATCTCGGCTAACTAATTCGATAAATGGAAGCTTTTTAAGCCAGGTAGTGACTGTTTCTGACAAACAGCCTAGTAATAGCCCTAAGGGAGTTTTAGATTGAAGATCACAAATGAGTGTGCCATAAGTATGGCCTTTGTGAAATGAAAAATCATCTAGATCTACGAAAGGGAATACTACCGATTCAATATCCGTATGGTGGAACAAAGTTAATAATGTGTCGTGGCTTACTGGTATATGTGAAGATCTGGCTACTTTTTCAGCCGAAAGGCTGCCTGTAAACGATAAACTAGAATC
>NZ_JAGGQW010000076.1 GCF_018613065.1 Bacillus sp. ISL-7
TTTAATTGATTTCTCTAAATAAATAGATTACTTTAGCATGAGGTTAATAACTTTCTATTGACTATATGAAAAAGTAAATATATAACAAAGAGGACAACTGTAATTATACTTCCTTATTGGAAGAAAGAAAATTACATAATTAGGTAGACTATTAAAAGGCTTGGCTGGGCCCGTTAAAAGTAAACCGACAATTTTCAAAGTTTAATGGATTTATCCATTATGCTTAAAAAAATTGTCGGTTTTTTTGTTTTTAAAAATAAAACAGAAAGGAATGTAGCGTAATGAAGGAAATCGGTCAAAGTCATATTTTCAGAATGATGGTTTCTTCCATACATCGATGGGGGGAAGTAAAATGTTAATTTCTCTGCCAGAAATATTTTTTGGAGTGCTTGCCATATCGGTGCTTAGCGGGCTATTCCTGTTATACCCAAGGGTTCCGCTGTTTTTTGTTCGGCTTCACGTCGGTGTCACATTGCTGCCCCCGATCGCTGCCCTGCTGGCCCTTGTTACGAACAATGAGACCATGATTTATGGCCCTTGGCGGCTTGATTCCTTATCATGGCTGCTGGCGTTGTTTGTCCTTACCATCGGTTTTATCGTGCAGCGGTTTTCTGTTCGTTACTTACTCGGTGATCGTTCCTATCGAAAATATTTTGCTCTTATGACTATTACTACTACTGCTGATTCAGGTGTCTGGCTAAGTAATGACCTTCGCCTGCTGCTGGTTTGCTGGGGAGTTACACTCCTGGGACTGACTTTACTTATAAGATTAAAAAAAGAGTGGAGTGTTGCTAGAAACGCAGCTAAGCAATCCGGCCGTCTGTTTGCGCTAGGCTGGCTTATCCTGTTGGGAGCTGTCATCTGGATCACCCAAACCACGGGGCATTGGCAGCTGTCACTCGTCCTTACCAAAAGCAGTCTTGCACAGCTTGATTCATGGGAAAGGACTTGTATTAACCTGATGCTAATCCTGGCTGTCGTGATTCCGGCAGCACAATGGCCTTTCCAACGCTGGCTGTTAGATTCAGTAGTGGTTCCAACGCCTGTCTCTGCGGTAATGCATGCGGGATTAGTGAATGCAGGCGGAATTATTTTGACTCGATTTTCACCGCTTTTTAGCGGAGATATAACCCAAATTATTTTGGTTCTATTGTCCAGTGTTTCAGTCTTGATAGGGACGGGAATTATGCTGGTCCACGTTGATTATAAACGGCAGCTGGTCGGGTCTACAATTGCACAGATGGGGTTTATGTTAATCCAATGCGCATTAGGTGCTTATTTGGCAGCGATTATCCACGCTGTCTTACATGGTCTATTCAAATCAACCCTGTTTTTACAGGCTGGTTCTGCGCTTCATCATCATGAGGAGCCAACCTCCGGGACGCAACAGCCAACGTCATCATTATGGACAATCACTGGCGGGATTTTAGGCCTCCTGGTTGCACTAGTTCTTTGGAAGTCTTCTCCTGGAGAGGGCTATCAATTGATAAGCGCTCTTACGTTAGGATGGTCAGTTTCTTTAGCCTGGACCCAGCTAGTGGCTTTTGGATCCGGACGTATCGGGCGTATTGCAGGATTTTCTTTGGTTGCAGGTGCGGCAATTGTATACAGTTTCGTACATGATGCTTTTTATGGTGTATTACAAGATTCAATCCCGAAAGGAATTCAACCAACGGCATCAGCGGCCATTTTGCTCCTGATTATCTTATTGGCGGGAAGTGCTGCAGGTATATGGCTGGCTCGTCATCGTTCATCAACTGCCTATACTGTTGTTTATCTTTGGCTTGTCCGCTTGGGTGAACCTCAAAATGATTTGGTCGAAAGTCATCCTAAGCATTTGACACAATCATTCTTTAGAGGAGGTCATTTAAGATGAATACAACATTAGTAAAAACATTACATTGGGAAAAACAGCCTGATACCCTTGATTTTGATCTTAATGACTTGGTGAAATCTGCTAGCAGCGTCATTGCACCGCTTGGGCCTATTAACACATTTGCAGCACGCAACCCTTGGGTAGGCTTGGAGGGACAACCGTTTGAAAAAATGGCACGCCGGCTCAAAGATACTTGTGATGTAGATATCTACCCCAATGATTCCGTATTTCAGTCTGCAAAGGATCGAGGCGAGATTCATCGGGATTTTTTAGAAAAGGGGCTTCAACATTGGCTAAACTCACAGTCTTTGGAGTTGCCGCGTGAGGTTGCAGAGCGGTTTTGCCGGGCTGCACTTTTACAGAATCAACCATCTTTAAGTACTTTGGAAGCACCTGAGTTAAAAAGCATGGCAAGAAAACTAAACCGTTTTGCATCCCAATTGACCGAAAAACATTCGGTCAAAACCTATAGCCAGCGCTTGGAACAGTTGGGAAGAGTGAATACAGCTCACGAGCTTAACCGCCATATGATCAAGTGGTGTAAATTGTTTTTGGATGAGTCTCAGGCTGTCTGGTCGATGCCAAACCGGGAAGAAGGTTTCTATCATGCGTGGCGGAAACTAGTCCAGCATGACCCGGCACTTAGCCGTAAGGTACGTAAACAACTAAGTGAGCTGCCGGAAGAAGCAGACGCTGCCTTAATGGAAGTTTTGCTTATTCTCGAAATTCCTTTTTCGGAAATCCAAGACTATTTTGAAGCACATTTCCTTGCTTTGCCGGGCTGGGGGGGAATGATGCTTTGGCGCTCACAGCAATCAGCCGAAGAAAGTTCACTGCTGCTTGACTATTTAGCTGTACGAATTTCGATGGAATGGGCTTTAGTTAAACCCTATCTTCCCTTGCCAGAAAAAAGAAATGATAAAGTAAATCTAAAACCATTAATTTCAGCCTGGGCGGAATGGGGGAACCTGCCAATCAATGTTTGGTCACAGTTATCCTCTACAGAAATAAAGGCACGTTTATCCCTTGCATATCGTTTTGATACGGTTCTGCGGAGTAACCTTTGGCTTGAAGCATGGGAAAAAACATATGAAGACCAATTAAAAACGATGATTACATCCCAACAGCCTGCTGTAGCGGCAGAAAATGTAAAGCCGGCACTCGCACAATTTGTATTTTGTATAGATGTGCGTTCAGAGCCTTTTCGCCGAAAACTTGAAAAAGCAGGAGATTTTGAGACTTTTGGAACAGCGGGATTTTTCGGATTGCCGATTGAAACCTGCGAGCTTGGCAGTAACCACACGCATAACTCTTTGCCGGTAATGTTTAAACCGCAATACAAAGTAAAAGAGTATTCATCAGAGTCTGAATCCTTTCAACAACGGCATCAGGCAGTCAGTTCATTAGGTTATACATTTAAAACGATGAAACATAATCTGGTTTCCAGCATGGTGCTTCCGGAAATTAGCGGTCCTTGGCTAAGCCTGCAAACGCTGGCTCGCAGCTTTATGCCTCGGAGTGCAGGCCGGACATTAAGTAAATTGCTCGAAACATGGCTGCATAAACCATCCACGGAACTCTCACTTGACTATACGCAAAAATCGGAAACAGATCTGCCAATTGGATTTTCCGTGAAAGAAAAAGTACACTATGTACGGCAAGCACTAAAAATGATGGGACTCACCGATCAATTTGCACCACTAGTGGTTATTTGCGGACATGGAAGTCACAGCACGAACAATCCATATCGTTCCGCACTCGACTGCGGTGCATGCGGAGGAGCATCAAGCGGATTCAATGCACGGGTGCTGGCAGCCTTGTGTAATCTTCCAAACGTAAGGAAGAGCCTCGAAACAGAGGGAATTATCATTCCGAAAGATACCGTTTTTGCAGCCGCCGAGCATATTACCACACTTGATGAATTACGTTGGCTTTATGTTCCAGAACTATCAGTTGAAGCTAAGGAAGCATTTAAACGTGTCCAAGCCGAGTTGCCAAAGGTGAGTGAGGAAGCCAATGCCGAGCGGATTCCGCAATTGCCAAATCTCGGAACCCATCTCAAGAATCCGAAGGCTGAGGCGCAGCGCCTTTCAGAAGATTGGAGTGAGGTCCGTCCAGAATGGGGCTTGGCACGTAACGCTGCGTTTATCATTGGGGAACGCCGGCTGACCCAAGACTGCAATCTGGGAGGAAGAGTTTTCCTCAACAATTATAACTGGAAGAAGGATAAAAACGGTGCAATTCTCGCCAACATTATTTCCGGGCCGGCAACGGTAGCTCAATGGATTAACCTGCAATATTATGCATCTACTGTTGCCCCTCATTATTATGGCAGCGGGAATAAAACAACCCAAACCGTGACAGCCGGTCTCGGGGTCATGCAGGGGAACGCCAGTGACTTATTATCCGGACTTCCCTTGCAGTCTGTTATGAAATCGGATGAAGAGGCATATCATGAGCCACTGCGTTTGCTGGTGGTCATCCAAGCACCGAGGGGCTATGTGAAACGGATGCTGGACCACGATCATGCCTTTCATCAAAAAGTGAAAAACGGATGGATTCGGCTTGCGTCCATTGATCCGGAAGGACACTGGGAGAGTTGGTCTTAACCTCTTTCCCGGTTTATATATATATGTCCTTGTGTGAAGGCTGCTTTTCTTTTCGGCGCTTTTGTAGCAATGGTACAAAGCTTTCCGAAAGAAAGTCGTCACATGGGCGGAAAAGATTGTTTTTTAGAATATTATAGGCAATATTTGGCCATCTATGAATGTAACTTTGAAAAAAGGAAAAGGAATCGGTATGGAAAAAACAAAAGGAACACTTGAAGCTGAAATAAGCAAAGCTTTAACACATTGGGAGAAAAATTATCTTGGACGAGGCTCCGTATCTGTTAAATCGGATATCGTACGGGATATGGTGATTGTAATACTCCGCGGTATACTAACTGCTGCTGAATATACAGTATGTCTGGATAAAGAAGGATTGTTATCAGTAAAAGAACATCGCAACAGTTTAGTGGAATCCGGTCTGGATGATTTAAAAGAAATTATCTTAACGATAACAGGGGAAGAAGTAGTAAGTTTTCACACCGATATTAGTACACAAACTGGAGAACGAGTAATGGTCTTTAAGCTTTCCAGTGACCTGCAAAGCAAATTATGTTAAAAACAAAAGGATATGTTCGGACTCGCGCATTTTTCATATAAGAAAGAGTCAGGAAACTTATTTGGAACAAAATTCAAAACATTTATGGGGTGAATTTGATGTCTAGAGATGAAAAGAAAAAAGTACTATTTGTGATTGGAATGGAGCAGAAATTAGAACGATTCATTAAAGAAGAAACCAATGTCAATCCGGAAAACATGATCATTTTACAAACATATCAGCCAGTCGTTTCACACTCCTTCGACGATTTAATGAGGGACATCATTATTGCTGTGTATCAGGATAATGTTGAGGAAATCGTTGTGGTCTCCACAAATGATTATCAAAAGAATACTGGGGATATATTGAACGAAATATATAAAAACAAAGAATTACAGGACAAGATTCAAACATTAGATTATCTTTTTAAAAATTGCATGCCGGAATTTCCTGAGGGTACGGTAAGTGTATGGCTACAGGGAGGCAAAACTTTAACGGATAGCGTACAAAAAACTGTCAAGATCATACGCAATCATCCGCCTCTGCCGTCAAATGTT
>NZ_JAGGQW010000077.1 GCF_018613065.1 Bacillus sp. ISL-7
CCATATTATGGGTTACAGTTCACTGAAAAGGGCTGTTTTAGTTAAAAATGTTTAAGTTTTAGTATACTTATCAGCTATATATTTAAGTGCTCACGTCTTTTTACTCTGTCTGATCGGGCAGCAAACGAGCTGTGTCACCGCGATATTCTTCCTCATCTTCCACTCGATTTTTAAATGCTTCCCTTACCACTAGGAATTCTTCGTCTCCAACAGCTTCTCTCGTATGTTTTTCCGTTAAACTGTCTTTTGGAAAATTACCTGGGTGGTTTTTCTTTTTATGTTCAAAATGTTCTCCACGTGCCAATTTCAACACCCCTTTCGTCATCAAAAGTAGTATTCCCTGAATGAAGTGAAAATAATTATTATAAAAAAAGAAAATGCTGTCTGAAAGTGGAATCTAATAAATAGATTCACTCTTCACCAGCTTTATCTTTCGGGGGATCTAGTTTTCATAAGGAAATCCTTAGACATGGAACATCAAAGGGGTAAGCTGTAATTGGTATATTTTTGTAGATATTTGGCATAATTTGTTAGAAAAAAATGTGTGAAAATTAAAATAATGCGACAAATTACAACAACCTACTAAAATAGCACTAGATATAATATCAATGAGGATTAAGTAAATCGACCTATCAAATAAGAACGATAAGCTAATACAGTCATACTTAAGTTGTATTAGTATCAGAAAAAGGCAAACCTGTTGAAAAGCAGGGACGCAAAGCCGAGGATCTAAGGCAAGTATGACTTGTTACGATGGCCGGGCTACCTGGAATACACAATGTATTTTAGGAGTGAGAAAAATGGTTATTACAAAAAGTGAAGTAGAAGTAATCGATCAAGAATGGATGGACCTCATATTAGAAGCAAAAGACTTGGGATTATCCATAAAAGCAGTTCGTGACTTCCTTAGCCAACAAGAAGTTATGAGTTAATCACGGAACGACAGTGTACATAAATAAAAAAAGCATTCTACAAATGGGAGTATTTGTAGAATGCTTTTCTTTTTTCAAATTGAAACAGACCTTTTAAAAAGCTGGTTATTATTTATCGTTTTGATTAATTCGCCACTTGTTAAATTCAAGAAAATCACGAAATTGTTCTTTGGAAACACCAGAATTCATTGCATCTTTGACAAGATTCATCCAATCAATGTCTAAATCCGCTTTATTGACTTCTTCATGTATTAAATGATCAACAGGAATATTTAAGACAACTGCAATTTTTTCAAGAAACTTTATAGAAGGATTCTCTTGTTTGTTATTTTCAAGGTTGCTTAAATAAGATTTTGCCACGCCTGCTTGAGCAGCAAGTTCGGAAAGTGACATTTTCTTTTCTAAGCGAAATTTTTTTACGCGATCACCGATCATAATTCTCACACACCTAATTTTTATTCATTTACATTAATTCTATCAAAAAGAATAGAAAAGCACCATATGAAGAACAAAGGAATATGACAATAAAATGAACTTTGAGAAAGGTTTCACCATATAAAAGTATTTTTGAAAAAATCACAAGATAGGGTTAATATTAATAGTGTTGCCAATAGTGGTCAATTGTAATTCACTAAAAGGTATTGCTTTTAGACGAATAACAATTTTGAATATTTTACATAAAAATAAACAAAAAGGAAGGGGACCCTCCTAAAATGATTGTCCTTAAATCACAACGTGAAATTGAAGCAATGAAAAAGGCAGGAGAAATACTTGCAGCTTGTCATAAAGAAATCGGAAAATTAATCAAACCAGGTATAACCACTTGGGAAATCGATGTATTTGTTGAAGAATTTCTTAAGAAAAATGGAGCAACACCAGAACAAAAGGGTTATAAGGGCTATGAATATGCAACCTGTGCAAGTATAAATGACGAAATATGCCATGGCTTCCCAAGGAAGGAACCTTTAAAAGATGGGGACATTGTGACAGTGGATATGGTTGTCAATTACAATGGTGCTTTGGCTGATTCCGCCTGGTCTTATGCAGTAGGAAAGGTATCCGAGGAAACCGAACGTCTATTAAATGTTACTAAGGAAGCACTCTATAAAGGGATAGAACAGGCGATTGTCGGCAATCGAATTGGGGATATCGGACACGCAATTCAAACCTATGTTGAAAGCGAAGGTTTTTCTGTTGTTCGAGACTTTATTGGCCATGGGATTGGAGCAGTGATACACGAGAAGCCGGATGTTCCACACTACGGGCTGCCAGGAAAAGGCGCAAGAATTAAAGAAGGTATGGTCTTCACAATTGAACCCATGGTTAATGTAGGTAGATACCAAACGAAGATGGACAACAATGGCTGGACGGCAAGGACCATTGATGGAAAATATTCAGCACAATACGAACATACACTTGCGATTACAAAAGATGGCCCTGTCATCTTAACTGAACAGGAATAAAAACAAACCCGTTATGTGCAATAACGGGTTTTTTAGCTTATTTTTTTCGGAGGCTTCCAAGCTCTTCTACTAAGGCCTGCATTTCATTAGGACTAAATGAATTTTTTCTAAGGACCATATCATAAATCTCTTTTAATTCCTCGTACATTTCTTCATCAAAATGCGAAGGTTTTATGGCTCCAAGGTTTAGGACCTTTAGCTTTTCTTTAATTTGTTCAATCATATATTCGACATTCTCAATCGACTTTTCTGATAAATTCATTTGGGTCACCCTTTCTGCGAGTTAATATGTCCATCTTTTCATGTTGAAAATTATATGTCAATACAAAGTTCCTAGGAAAGACTCTCAATTTAGTAAACCAAAAAAAATGGATAAAAGTATCAGTTGGACTTGCGTGGCCATCCTCTATGAAGCAAAATAAATGAAAGAAGGTTTTGGTATTATTATCATCGGGTATTATTGATGATAATAATAATTAAGATTAAAGGAGAGGTTAACATGACAAAGAAAAATCAATTTTGGCGCGGAATGTTACTTGGAGCACTTGCTGGCGGAGCAATCAGCCTTTTAGATAAACAAACTCGAGAAGTGATGAAAGAAAACGTACAAAAAACTACTACAAAAGTTACCTATATCATGAAAAATCCAAGAGAGATTACTGATAAGGTGAAGGAAACTGCAGAAAATTTAAAGACAACCGTTAAGCAGGTCAGTGAAGATATATCTTATATAACAGATAAAGTGGAAGAGTTACGGGAGATAACTCCTCAGGTTACGGACATTTTAAAAGAAACGAAGGAAACATTCTCAAAAAGTGACGAAGCACTCATTATTGAAGAAGTGTTAGGAGAAGAAAAAGAAATTCATTAAAAAAAGGAGGATGAAAATGGAAAAGGTGGGGAATGTTCGCTCATCTTTATTAAAATTACTTTGGCACCGGGTCGATGAAGATGATTTACCTGGATTAAGTGCACAGCTTGCATATTATTTTCTACTGTCCCTGTTTCCGCTCTTGATTGTTTTATTTACACTTCTTCCATATATTCCAATTTCCCATCAGGATATGCTTGGGATCGTAAGGGATTTTGCACCTGTCGAGGCCATGGACCTAATTGAAAAAAACGTCCATGACATAATGAATCATCGGAATGGCGGGTTGTTATCGTTCGGGATCATCGGTACGATTTGGTCGTCATCGAACGGTATTAGTGCGATTGTGAAGGCTTTTAATAAGGCATATAATGTAAAGGAAAGCCGCTCGTTTATTGTCTCAAGAGGGATGGCTATTCTTTTAACTTTTGGAATGATTTTTGTTTTAATTCTGGCGATTATTCTTCCTGTATTCGGCAGAGAAATAGGTGTTTTTTTATTTTCTCAAATGGGCTACACGACAGAATTTATTAAGGTATGGGATACATTAAGCTGGCTGGTAAGTGCGATTATTTTGTTTCTCATTTTTACAGGATTGTATTGGATTGCACCGAATGTAAAAATAAAATGCCGGAGTGCCTTTCCAGGGGCAGCTTTTGCTACCGTGGGCTGGATTATTTCCTCGATTGGATTAACCTTTTATGTTGGAAATATCAGTAATTATTCGCTCACCTATGGCAGTATAGGTGCAATTATTGTCTTAATGATTTGGTTATACATATCGGCATTTATTATTATATTAGGTGGAGAAATTAATGCTTTTTATAGTGAAAAGAATCGTAAGAATTGCTAATAGTTTCCTTCATGAAAATAGCCCATCTGTTCAAACTAAGATAGAACGCTAACTAACTTCAGGGAGGTTCTTATTATGACAAAGAAGACCAAAAAAGATGGCGGTACAAAGCAAAAAGGTAAAGGTAGTAAAGGAAATAAAACTTCGGGGTCTGCGAACGGCTCGAATGGCTATCACTAATGGGTTAAATCCCATATAAAAATAAAAAGACCGGATGAATGTTCATCCGGTTTTTCACTATTTAAGCAATCGAAGGCTATTTAGAATGACTAAAATGGTACTGCCTTCATGACCGATTACTCCATATGGCAAATCGAGCATCTGCAAGAAATTCGATGCGATCAAGATCATGATTACAGTTATGGAGAAAACCACATTTTGTTTAATGATTCTATTCATGCGTTTGGAAAGATCGATGGCCTCGGCAATTCGCGGCAAATCATTTTTCATTAGGACAATATCAGCAGTCTCAAGGGCAACATCAGTTCCTCCGCCCATGGCAATACCGACATTGGCAATTGCTAGCGCGGGTGCATCATTAATCCCGTCACCTACCATTGCCACAGTTTTATACTTTTCTTTTAAATCCTTAAGTTTTTCTACTTTTACCTCAGGTAAGCATTCGGCGAAAAATTCATCTACATGGCTTTCAGAGGAAATCGCTCGTGCTGTTTTTTCACTATCCCCAGTAAGCATGACCGTATGAATACCTTGCTTTTTTAAATGATCAATGGCAAGTTTTGTTTCCTTGCGAACTACATCCTTCATGGCAATGATCGCACTCAGTTCACCATTTATTTCAATGTATACAAGTGTATTGCCAAGACTTGAAAGATCTTTTGCCTTACCTTCAGCAAACTTGTCAACATAATTATTGGCAATAAAGGCAGCCTTACCAATTTTCCACTGCTCACCATTAATTGTCGCTTTAACACCCCAGCCTGGTACATCCTCAAGACTTTCTGGATAAAGGAGATCCTTATTAATGCTCAATTTAACATAATTCACAATCGCGGTTGCAAGAGGATGGTTAGAATGGCTTTCAATTGAAGCTGCTTTCCAAATAAGGTCCTCTCGATCAAGTCCTTCCTTAACAATCACTTCAGTTACTTCTGGTTTCCCTTTGGTAAGTGTTCCCGTTTTATCAAATGCGATGGCTCCTAGATGGCTTAAATTTTCAAGATGAATACCACCTTTAACCAATATTCCATGTCGCGCTCCATTTGATATGGCGGATAAAGTGGCCGGCATAATGGAAGCAACAAGTGCACATGGGGATGCAACCACCAATAATATCATTGCCCTGTAGAAGGCTTCTTGCCAACTCCAGCCTAACATAAAGTGTGGGAGGAAAAACATTAATAAAACAACGGATAGGACTACCTTTACATAGGTTCCTTCAAAACGTTCAATAAACAGCTGTGAGGGTGATTTCTCGCTTTGGGCTGATTGAACAAGCTGTATGATCTTGTGGAAGAGGGTATCATGACTCGCTTTTGTCACTTTAACAGTAATTGAACCAGTCATGTTAACGGTGCCCGCGAAAACATCCTCCTCAGTTCCTTTTGAAACAGGCATAGATTCACCAGTAATAGCTGCCTCGTCGATATTCGTTTGTCCTTTGATGATGATTCCATCAGAAGGGACTCGCTCTCCAGGCTTAATTAAAATAAAATCACCGACACGAAGCACTGAAACAGGGACCTTTTTTTCATAACCACTTGAGATGAGCAAGGCTTCTTCGGGCTGAAGCTTCATTAAAGAGGAAATTTCCTTGTGGCTTTTATTCATGGTATAGGTTTCTAATGCTCCACTTACAGCAAAAATGAAAATTAGAACGGCACCCTCTGTCCAGTAACCAATAATTGCTGAACCTATGGCAGCAAAAATCATTAGCATTTCCACATTTAATTCTTTATTTTCATAGGTGGCTTCAATGCCTTCTTTAGCCTTGGCAAACCCGCCAATTACAAATGCCAGCAGGTAAGCAATAATGGAATCTGCTCCACTTCCGTACTTATCCAATATCCAGCCAGCAGCAATGAATCCACCGCTTAATCCCGCAGCAATCAATTCTGCATGCGGTTTGATTTTTTCTAAGAAACCTACTTTGTGAATACTCTTTGTTAGAGTCTTTGCTTCTGAATTCATAGGATCTCCCCCTCTCAATTTCCTAGTTGATAAGAATAATCAAAATCAATCCCCTTAAAAAATACGAAAGCTGTCATCAAAGGGATGACAGCAACAATTCTAACTTTTATCATTATTTTCTTTCATCTTACCACATATCTTATGCATTAGATATGAATTTGCTCTACAATAGTGGATTAAGAATTTTGTTGTTCGAAAACCAATAAAGTCTTTTTTCCAAAAGCAAAGATGATAATTGATAAGATCAAAAGCATTGTACTAATTATATAGAAGAAACTCACATTTTCAGAGAATTTAATGAACAATCCCCCGATGATTGGACCACATAAGCTGCCAAGACTAAAAAAGATGCCGCATAACAAATTTCCTGTCGGTAGTAGGTTCTTTGGAACTAAATCGGTCATGTAACTTATGCCGAGCGAGAAGGTCGAACCGACTATCATCCCGGAAATGAGGAAAGATACAAACAGCCCAATAAAGGAATGCTCAAGAAAACTTGCAGCTGTAAAGCTGAAAAATCCAAGAAATAATATAGTTATTAAGATATTTCTACGCCCAACCTTATCACTAATAATTCCTAACGGAAGCTGGGTAATGATACTGCCGATTGCAAAAGCTGATAACACCATTGAAACACTGGAAACGTCGAAATTCATTCTTAATGCATAGACAGGGAAACTTCCGTTTAAGGAGGATTCTAAAAAGCCGTAAGAGAATGGAGGTAAGAAAGCAACCCATCCATATTTTAATGCCTTTCTTAACTGCTTGATTGTGGCTAGGAATGAATTGATACCAACTTCTTGTTCAGGTAATTCATTTTTAAGAGTAAAAACAAAGACCCAGCCAATAAAACATAAAATCGAGGAAACAATAAAGGGCAGCGATTGATTTACGTTTACTAATGGTGTCATTAATGGCCCGGAGGCAAAACCAATCCCAAAGAACAGACCATACAGAGAAATATTACGTCCCCGCTTTGCAGCTGGGGAGGAGGAAGTAATCCAAGTCTGTGTGGCAAAATGGAGGGAATGATCGCCAATGCCAATCAGTAATCGGAGCGCAAACCAAAACCAAAATGTCTCCCATAATGGAAATAAAGCAAGTGAAACAATTACGAGCCCGCCACCATAGATAATAACCGGTTTATAACCGTATTTTCTGAGAGGCATTTCCATGAAAGGGGACACAAGTAGAATTCCTATATAAAGTGCTGTAGCATTTAAGCCATTTAATGAAGGAGAAACGCCGCTTTTTTCAAAAATTACTGCGATGAGCGGCAACAGCATGCCTTGCGAAAAACCAGATATGGCAACAATACTAACAAGAATCCAAAAACGAAGGTTATTTTTATTCATAGAACTTCCTCATTCAAATATTTTTAAATAGTTCCTAAATGATGGTAACGAGAAAATCCGCCATTTGCAATTGAACAAACTCCCTAGACTTTTATAATTAGTTTAGGTAAATTAGGGTACAAAAGGAAAAAATTTATATAATAGAAATCCGAGAATTTGGAGGGAATACGGTGAACAAGATTTTTATGCTTATGACACTTATTGGGGTGCCACTTTCAGTTATTGGCTCGCTTATGCACTGGTCAAATATCATCTTATTTATTATTTACTGTTTAACCATAGTTGCATTAGCCAGTTTTATGGGGAGGGCAACAGAAAGTCTCGCAATTGTTGCTGGCCCGCGAATAGGCGGATTATTAAATGCAACCTTCGGAAACGCGGTTGAACTTATTATTTCTATCTTTTCGTTGAAGGCAGGACTCGTTGGTATTGTTCTTGCCTCCTTAACCGGTTCGGTATTAGGAAACTTGCTTCTTGTGGCGGGACTATCTTTCTTTATTGGAGGCATAAAATTTAAGCGGCAGACATTTAATGTGTACGATGCTCGACACAATTCGGGCCTGCTTATGTTTGCTGTTATAATCGCCTTTGTTATTCCCGAAGTTTTTTCGATGAATATGAATGAGACAAAAACTCTTTCCTTAAGTATCGGCATATCAGTCATTCTGATTGTCCTTTATCTAGCGGCCTTATTTTTTAAGCTGGTCACCCATCGAGGTGTGTATCAGCCTAGTACTGAAAAAGGGGCGCATGAGGAAGAGATACCAGAATGGAGTAAAGGGAAAGCGATCGCTGTCCTTTTCATCGCTACCATAGCTGTTGCTTATATTTCCGAGCATCTTGTTCATACCTTTGAATATGTAGGTGAAACTCTCGGTTGGTCTGAATTATTTATCGGTGTAATTATCGTGGCAATTGTTGGAAATGCAGCAGAGCACGCTTCGGCTATAGTGATGGCATTTAAAAACAAAATGGATATTGCGGTGGAAATCGCAATTGGTTCTACCTTACAAGTGGCTATGTTCGTCTTACCTGTACTTGTTCTGATTTCTCTTTTCTTTGAAACCACGATGCCGCTTCTTTTCAGCTGGCAGGAATTAATTGCCATGGTTTCATCGGTTCTCCTTATGGTTGTTATCTCTAACGATGGAGAATCCAATTGGTTTGAAGGGTTAACTTTACTGGCAGCCTATTTGATTATGGGAATTGGTTTTTACTTACTCTAATTTACATTAAAGAGACTCTAAGCCTAATGGATTAGAGTCTCCTTTGAAATATATACTATTTTTAAATTCTTCCATGTACGGAGTTAATGATCTTGCTTGGACTATAATAATAAAATATCTTTTTTGTAGGGTTAAGTATCAATCGCTTTTCTTTGGGCCATCAATCACCAACCTTCATGTTTATTTAGATACATGAACACGAGTGTTGAATCTCATATAAGACGGGAATCCCAACCTCCTTAATATTAATTAGGTAAATGGATAGCAGATTGATTACAGCCCTCCTTACTTGATAGGTTAAGTATATTATATAACGAAATTGTAATTTTGTAAATGTTCTGATTATTACATTTATGTTACTTTTCCCCTAAAAGGAGCCACAAATGAAATTATTAATTAGGTTTTTATTTTTTATTTTCGGTTTAACTATTATGACTTTTGGAGTATGTATGACCATTGAAGTAGCCGATATTGGTGTAGGTGCATGGGACGCACTTAATGTAAGCCTAACTGAAAAGGTTGGGTTATCAGTGGGAAAATGGGTGATGATTGATGGAGCGGTTTTAGTCATCGTTGTTTCTCTTTTATTAAAAAAAAGACCGGATCTGCTTTCATTACTAACTATTATTATCATTGGTTCCTTAGTGGATTTTTGGTTAGACACTGTTTTTGATTTATTTCAAGTCAACCAACTTAAGGGGAAAATCGGGATGTTATTGATGGGCATCTTGATTATTGGATTTGGGGCAGCCATTTATATTCAGGCTAAGTTTCCACAAAGTCCAATCGATAATTTTATGTTGGCAATCAAGGAACGTTTTCATGTTAATTTAATGGTTGCGAAAACGATTGGGGAAATTACAGCCTTAATTCCAGCAATTTTTCTGCATGGGCCTATTTCATACGGGACCCTTATTATCACTTTTACGGTAGGGCCGGCCATTCAATTGTTTTTTCCATTTTTTGAAAAATTAATGGTCCGTCTTCAGGCGAAATAATGAAATTACTTGCTTGGATGGATAAAATATATCAACTCCGAAAAAACTACTAGCAGACTGATTAATGCTATTTAGTGAAAGGAGTTTAACTCGTGAAGAGAAATATCTCTGTTCTTATGACACTGCTATTAATGTTAACTTTTATTCCGTCAGGGTATGCACAAAAGGTTCCGGTGAAAAAAGTCTCGGTTAAATATCAAGTTCCAGCTTCGGTTCGGAATATCACCAAGGAAAATACTTATCCGAATTCGACACAGGATCTGCCATTACTGCAACCAAGTGATTTAACTAAGAAGTTGATTAATTCTTCAAAGGTCAAAATTGAAAATCCTGATTTGATCCGGATGTTGAATGAATCGAGTATTAATAGCACACCTTTTGCGATTGGTTATCGCGCGATCGTCTACTTAGGCCAGTGGCCGTTGAATTACGAATCAACCGAAACTTCCCCGAATTGGGAGTTCCAAAAAATAAACACAAATTATTTCGATAATCGTGGCGGAAAGGTGCCATATCAGATTAAGTATGTTCAGGAGTCGCAAAAAATCATCAGAGGCGGCCTAACGGCTAAAATCGCCAATGCCGAAGATGTGAAAAAAATGATGCTATTAAAGGCGATGGAAAAAACGAATCTTCCACTTTCATTTGATACGATTATTGGAGCAGGCACAAAGAATGATCATATTTATAACATCCCTCCTAACCGCCTAGGCTACTTATACGCTTATGCACCAGGTGTGAATGAAAAAGGAAAAGTAACCTACGGTGAGGTCTACTTAATGCTAAAAGGAAGTAAAAAGTTTATCGTAATTAAAAATGTCACGTCCCAAGGAATTGGTGCATGGATCCCTGTACAGGATTATGTTTCCTTTGGATTTGCCGCATCTGAAAGACCAAGATGACTTTAAAGTTGAGGACTCCTCCGTACAGGAGTCTTTTTATTTTTTAAAAATAGGGCAAAATAATAATAATCGATTGTCAAAGTTTAAATTATTCGGTAGGATGAGAACGTTAACGAAAAGGAGTGAATCAGTTTGGGTAATCCAATTGAAGATAAAAATACACAAGTGAATTTTTTAAAACAACGTTTAAACATGTTCATTGATGTGCTCGATGCCATTGATCCTGAAGATACGGATCTTGAAGATATTGACCGCTTAATTTCAATGTTAGATGATATGGAATCAAAATGCAGAGAATTTAATAATCGCGAAGTGAGTGAGTCTGTTTAATCAACAGGCTCTTTTTTTATTTTGGAGGGAGGTGAGTTTCTTTATCCAAAATTTACATGGTTTTTTTTCCGATTAACTTGGCAACGGTTGCAAGCTAATCCTTTAATTCTAGAGGGTATAGGAGTATAATATAAACGTGCAAAAACGTTGAAAATTGAAAAGACTATTGGGGAACATAGGGAGAGGGGTACTCGAATTGAATATTTCTAAATTTCAAGAAAGCATGTACAAGCTAGTCGTAGAAACATCAACAAAACTTCCTAAGGATGTACGCCGGGCCGTTAAAAAGGCGAAGGAAATAGAAAACGCGGGAACAAGTGCGGCGATGAGCCTAGCGACGATTACAAACAATATCAAAATGGCAGACGACCAAGTGTCACCCATCTGCCAGGACACTGGTTTACCAACCTTTAAAATCAAAACGCCAGTTGGTGTAAACCAGTTAGTAATTAAAGAAGCGATTCGCAATGCCATTGTTTTAGCAACAAAAGAAGGAAAATTACGCCCGAACTCGGTTGATTCACTCACAGGTGAAAATAGTGGTGATAATCTTGGTGCAGGGGTGCCGGTTATCAAATTTGACCAATGGGAAAAAGACTATATCGACGTTCGTCTTATATTAAAAGGCGGCGGTTGTGAAAATAAAAACATTCAATACAGTCTTCCATGTGAAATAGACGGTCTAGGCCGCGCTGGACGTGACCTTGATGGAATCCGTAAGTGTGTCATGCATTCCGTATATCAAGCACAAGGACAAGGCTGCAGTGCTGGCTTTATTGGCGTTGGGATTGGCGGCGACCGTTCCTCCGGATATGATTTAGCCAAAGAACAACTATTTCGTTCCGTTGAAGATGTGAACCCAAATGAAGAACTTCGCAAGTTAGAAGAGTATGTTATGGAAAATGCAAATAAATTAGGAATTGGCACCATGGGCTTTGGCGGCGAGGCAACTCTTTTAGGCTGTAAAGTCGGTGTGATGAATCGTATTCCTGCAAGTTTCTATGTGTCTGTTGCTTACAATTGTTGGGCATTCCGACGTTTAGGTGTGAGTGTGAACGCGGAAACAGGCGAAATTAATGAATGGATGTACCAAGACGGGGAATTCATTGATTTTGCTGAGGGAGAGGCAGCGAAGGAAACCGCAGCTACATCTGAGGGTGTTATCACGCTTGAGGCGCCAATTTCCGAAGAACAGATCCGTGCCCTTAAAGTTGGAGATGTCGTTCAAATTAACGGCATGATGTACACAGGCCGTGATGCAATTCATAAGTATTTAAGTGATCACGAGGCACCTGTTGATTTAAATGGACAAGTTATTTATCATTGCGGTCCGGTAATGTTAAAGGATGACGCTGGTGAGTGGCATGTTAAAGCTGCGGGTCCGACAACAAGTATTCGTGAGGAACCTTACCAAGGCGATATCATGAAGAAGTTCGGAATCCGCGCTGTCATCGGTAAAGGCGGGATGGGCCCGAAAACATTGGCAGCGTTGGAAGAGCACGGAGGTGTGTACCTGAATGCGATTGGCGGTGCGGCCCAGTATTATGCAGATTGTATTAAATCTGTGGAGGGTGTGGATTTAATGCAATTTGGTATTCCAGAAGCGATGTGGCATCTGCGTGTAGAGGGCTTCACAGCCGTAGTAACCATGGACTCGCACGGAAACAGCTTGCACGCCGACGTTGATAAATCTTCCTTAGAAAAATTAGCTCAGTTTAAGGAACCGGTTTTTAAATAAGGTATTTTTGGGATAGGCGCTTTGGGCGTCTATCTTTTTTAATTTAAAGAGCAATTAGTGAGGAAGGGATAAAACTGGGAATTAGATGCCATTTTTTGAAAAATAAAGTCCCTGTTTTGTATAATTAATCTTAATTTTGGTCGAATAACCTGGTTTTATTTTCGATGTTGGAAATATTTTCTAATAATTGTTCAATTCCTAGCTTTTTATGAAAAATAAATTGAATAATTGTATAATAAATCTTTTTTATCGTGTAATTATCTCCCGATATGTAAAATTCCCCTTTCATCTTTTGTCTATCACATTATTTTTAACAAAATTCATAAATACTTCATACACGAAATAAGGAAAACATGTTATAAATAAGCGAAACAATTTCTAGATTTACTAAGGGAGGTATTAATTTGTTTGTTAAAGAACTAACACTTCCGCTTAATCTCTTAAAAGCCGAAGCATTGGAAAAAAGAATGCCCTTAAATCATCCCAAACTTAATGCTTTAAGGCTATTCATTAAAAATTTACGATCTGGATATAATGGAGAAAGAAAAATACATTACTATCTAGGACAAATTCCCCCAAAAAGGTTTCTCATTATCCACGACTTGCGTCTCCCGTATGGAGAAGGATACTTTCAAATCGATGCCCTGCTACTTTCCCCAAGAGGTATTCTCATGATTGATGGAAAAAACCATTCTGGCAAACTTACGATTGAAAAAAATCAGATGATTCAAGATTATTTGGACAATAGGGTCATTTATGAAAATCCAATCGCACAGGCACAACGCCATAACATACTATTGACATATTTTCTAGAAAAACACCAAATCCCTCCAATCCCAATCGACTCCTTAGTTTCTATTTGTAAATCATCCACTGAGGTATGTATTAGTCCTGGATACACAGCTGCTCAAAAGAAGGTTTGCCGAGTAGGTGATTTACTTGGAAAAATCGATGTATTTTATCATCAACAGAATAAGAACCAGATTGAAAATAAAACCATTGAGAAAATAAAAAAGCTCTTTTTAAAGAACCACACTCCTCTAATTACAGACATTCTTCAAAAATTTGGTATTATAAAATCTGAAATTATAACTGGAGTTCAATGTCCCAATTGCTTCCAATTTCCAATGAAATATAAGAGGAAAATATGGTGTTGTCCTACTTGTCAATTTATTTCACAAGATGCGTACATAGATGCGATAAGAGAGTATTTCTTTCTACACACTCCATCATTTACAAACATGGAAATACGGAATTTCCTCCATCTTCCATCAACAAGAATAACCGCGTATTTTCTTTCCTCATTAAACTTCCCTTATACTGGAACAACTAAGGGGCGGATTTATTATCCGCCTAAAAATTTCCTTTAAATACTATTAATCTTTTCTCTCCAATAACAAATAATAAAAAAAACAAAAATAGGGGGAACATGGATGAAAAGATTATTGTGCATCCTCAGTATGCTGCTCGTTTTGATACCTCAGAGTACATATGCGGCTGTTTCTAATCAGCCGATTCATTGGGGTTTTAAAAAGGGGGTTAACGAACAGCCTGCAGAAGCAGGGGCTGAGCTTGATCAGTTGATCGAACAATACGGGGCTTTTTACAAAAGTGACCCTAATAAAAAGACGATTTATCTTACCTTCGATAACGGATATGAACAAGGTTATACCCCTCAGATTCTTGATATTTTAAAAAAGGAAAAGGTCCCTGCAACATTCTTTGTAACAGGACATTACTTGCTCTCAGCAGGGGATATAGTTAAAAGGATGGTAAAAGAAGGGCATATTATTGGTAACCATTCGTGGCATCATCCAGACCTTACAGCTGTAAGTGACGAAAGGATACGTGAAGAGCTGGAAAAGGTCCGGGCTAAAACGAAAGAATTAACGGGTCAAAAGGAAATGAAATATCTCCGCCCGCCAAAAGGAGTCTTTAGCGAGCGAACGATGCAAATTGCTAAAGAAGAGGGTTATTCACATGTTTTCTGGTCCCTTGCCTTTGTCGATTGGGAGGTAAACCGGCAAAAAGGCTGGCAATATTCCTACGACAATATCATGAGTCAAATCCATCCCGGTTGTATACTGCTATTACACACTGTTTCAAAAGACAATGCCGATGCACTTGAAAAGGCGATTCAGGACTTAAAGAAAAAAGGCTACAAGTTCAAAAGCCTGGATAAGTTTCCGAAGAAAAAATAATAAAAGCTAAAGGCGAATTTATTCGAAAATTCGCCTTTTAATGATTCATTTTATCAATACCGAATCATGGAGATTCGGTTTTTCAATGTAAATCATGCTATAATACGGGGTAAAATTAAAATGAAACTATCTGTAATGAAGAAACAGTTACTAGGGTTCTTTGAATTTATGGAATAATTTGGAGTGAAATAGATGAAAACTGATCAAAATATCAAAATCGAATTAAATCAAACCTTCCCCCTCACCATCAAAAGGCTCGGAATTAATGGGGAAGGCGTGGGCTATTTTAAAAAGCAAGTTGTCTTTGTGCCGGGAGCCCTTCCAGGTGAAGAAGTTGTCGTAGAGGCAACGAAGATTAACCCTAAATTTGCTGAGGCAAAAATCAAAAAAATCCGGATTAAATCCCCGCATCGTGTACTGCCACTATGCCCGGTGTATGATCAATGCGGTGGATGCCAGCTACAGCATTTGAAATACGACCAACAGCTTAAGGAAAAACGTGATATCATCATTCAATCATTGGAGCGCCATACCAAAGTTGACATCAACAAGCTCGAAATTCGTGAAACAATTGGGATGGAAGACCCATGGGGATACAGAAACAAGAGCAGTTTTCAAGTCAAGGCAATCGACGGCAGGGTATTAGCCGGACTGTATGGCCTTAATTCCCATCAATTGATTAATATTGACGAATGTGCTGTGCAGCATGCACAAACAAATGAGGCAACCTCTGAAGTGAAACGGATTTTAGAGGAATTAAAAATTCCGATTTATAATGAAAAATCTAGAAAAGGTATTATTCGAACCATTGTTACTCGTGTCGGCATTCAAACAGGGGAACTGCAAATAGTTCTAATAACTACACAAAAAGAATTGCCGAAAGTGGACGTCATCATTCAGGAAATCCAACAGCGTCTTCCAAATGTAAAATCAATTGTGCAGAATATAAATGGACAAAAAACATCACTAATTTTTGGCGACGAAACCTTGCCATTAGCTGGTGAAGATTTTATCCAAGAAACCTTGGGAGACTTACAATTCGAGCTTTCGGCAAGGACCTTCTTCCAGTTAAATCCTGTGCAGACAGTAAAACTTTATAATGAAGTGAAAAAAGCAGCGGCTCTAACTGGCCAAGAAAAAGTCCTCGATGCCTATTGTGGAGTGGGAACTATTGGCTTATGGCTTGCTGACCAGGCAGCCGAAGTCCGTGGGATGGACGTCATCACGGAATCGATTGATGACGCTAAGAAAAACGCGAAGCGCCACGGATTTACCAATACTAAATACGTACCTGGAAAGGCAGAAGAGGTCCTGCCTAAATGGGTCAAAAAGGGTTGGAAGCCCGATGTCATTGTAGTCGATCCACCTAGAACAGGCCTAGAGGGGCAGCTCATCCAAACCATCCTTCAGGCAGAACCAAACAAGTTGATATACATCTCATGTAATCCTTCAACTTTGGCTAAGGACATTCAGAACTTAAGCGCGAAATATGAAGTAAAGTATATTCAACCAGTGGACATGTTCCCGCATACGGCACACGTCGAGTGTGTTGTGCAACTCATTCTTGTAAGGTAATATATATAGAATTTATGCCTATTCTTCGGAGTAGGCTTTTTGCGTAGCTCAGAAAGGGATTGATTTTAGATAAAGTTCGTAAATTATTTACTCGACAAGATTTGGCACTCTTCGAGTCGTGACAGACACCCAACTTAAAGCAAACCGACATAGCGCTTATCGCCAATGCATTTGTCTATGGGTATCGTCTGGAAGATGTGTTAACGTTAAAGAGTTTAAAAAGTAAAAAAAAAGCCTAATCCCTCCGTATTTTAGCGAAGAGTTAGGCCAATGATCCTCCAAAAACGTGCCCGATTACGGAAGATCAAGATAATTATTGATTGCTACTTTAGCTTATTGAAAATGCTAAAGCATCATATATGATGCCATCTTCCAAAATAGTTTTATTTCTTCGTGGATTCTGTCCTCTCGTTAGCTATCTTCCCTCCCAAGCTAACAGGACTAACGTCTTTAACGTGCTCCGAAAAAGTCCATACATGCCCCTCTAGATCTTGGGCTGAATATTGACGCTCACCGTATTCCGTGTTGAAAATCTCTTCCAAAATGCGTGCACCCGAAGATATCGAATTCCTATAATGCTCATCTACATTGTTGACGAATACCATAAGGGATTGCGTTTGGAGTCCAAGTTTACTAGGGCTTGTCATTGTTCGGCTCGAATTTTTAAGCATGACCCAGGCATTACCTTTATGTATCATCACGCCATGAAGTTGTCCATCGGGGAGATTGAAATGATAGTCTTCGACGAAACCGAACACTGAAGTTAACCAAGCTAAGGCATCAGCAACGTTCTCATAATAAACATGCGGAAGGATGTGATCAGTTGGTACAGAACGATTTATCACCATAAATAGAACCTCCATTTATTTGTCTATTTTACTAGTTCTCCAATTTTAAACAAACACCTCTTAACCTGCCATTGATACGGTAAAAACAGCCCATTTGTTGTGAAACTAAAGCGCCCGATTATGGAAGATCGATTTTATTGAAGATAAGAACTTTTTAATTAACAAAACCGTCTTAATTTCTACCAATTTATTTTTATTGTCATTATTTTTGTTTTTCGAGTTTAACCTTTGTAGTCATCCCCATAGCGGAAGCCTCATAACTTAATACTCCATGCTGAGCATTATATGGTTTTGTATGATATTTCCTTTGAATCAATTATAATTAATTTAAGGAAAAGTAAGAGGAGGGCTGGCTAAAATGAAATGGCAAGAAGCTAGAGAGTTATTCCTAAATCAGTTTCTTTTGGTTTCAATTCTTGATTATCATGAAGAAGACGAATTATCAAAGGGCAAGCCAATGGAGAAGATTTTGAGAAGTTGAATTTCCGGGTGTACTCATAATAACAATCAATTAATTTGGAGGTAATTAGATGAATATAAAATTTGATCCAAATAACGTCGTTATTAAACTCTGTATGAGTGGGATGGGATTGGAGGATAGTGGAAATATTGAAGATGCAGTCAAGGTGTTTCACAAAGCATGGCACGAAGCAACAGACGACTATGAAAGATTTATTGCAGCTTATCATTTAGCTCGTCAACAAAAGAGTATTACAGACAAATTAAAATGGATGGAAACATCTCTACAGTGTGCACTAAAAATAGATGATGATAATGTGAAGAGTGCATACTCAACGTTATATTTAAACATTGCCAAATGTTATGAGGAGTTGTGTGATACTGAGAATGCAAAAAGAAATTATGAATTGTCAAATTCATCTCAGGGTGCCCCTTCTGATGTAGGACCATTTTACCATGGGACAAAGGCAGATTTGAAGGCTGGTGATTTACTAACAGCAGGTGGAAATTCAAATTACAAATCTGGGCTTAAAATGAACCACATTTATTTCACTGCTAATGTCAATGGCGCAGGACTTGCAGCAGCTTTAGCAAAAGGAGAAGGAAGAGAACGAGTTTATATAATAGAACCAACTGGTGAATTTGAAAACGACCCAAATGTTACTGACAAAAAATTTCCTGGTAACTTAACACGTTCTTATCGTTCAAAAGAACCTTTAAGAATTATTGGTGAAGTAACAGAATGGGCGAAACTGACAACTATGGAGCGACGCGAATGGCACGAAAATTTAGCTAAAAACAAGGGCGAAATTATTAACTGAACATATTTCAAGATGTTAAAATGCAAATGACTTTTTGAAAATAGCCAAGATGAAAGAAAATATTATCGAACTGGTTGCTGCGTATCCAGTTTCAATTGCTGAGTTTGCAAGGTATCCTTCACCAGTACCCCATGTGTTGCCACATACACTCCGCACATGTGGAGTGCGTGTCGCAGTTAATCTTGAAATAATCTGCGACCTACTTTCAATCCATGTTGAATGTGTTTGTGTGCTATATATGGCTGATTAAGGATTGGAAAAAATAAATAATATCCATCATAGAGCATCTGCAGAAAAATGCAGGTGTTTTTGTTTGTTTGTATAAAATGCTTTAGAATGAAATTAAATTAAAATTTTATTATGATTAAAAGCATTTGGTTAACATAATTTAGGAAGAGGTTTAGTATGAATATTGAAAAAAGGAAGTTGTCACCAGAACAACATGAAGAAATACTTAGAACATTGAAAGCCAGTTTTGAGAAAAACATGAATCGCCATAAAGGACTTGAATGGGCTAATGTACAAGCAAAGCTAGAAACTAATACTGAAAAACTGTGGTCGCTTTATGAAATGGAAAGAACAGGCGGTGAACCGGATGTTATCGATCATGATAAAAAGGCGGGCGAATACATTTTTTATGATTGTTCAGTGGAAAGTCCTAAAGGCCGCAGAAGTGTTTGTTACGATCGTGAAGCGCTGGAGTCAAGGAAAGAACACAAACCAAAAAACAACGCAATAGAAATGGCTGCTGACATGGGTATTGAGATGTTAACGGAAGAACAATACCGGGAGATGCAGAGACTTGGAAATTTCGATACTAAAACATCGAGCTGGGTGAAAACACCTGATAATATTAGAAAACTCGGTGGGGCCATCTTTTGTGATCGTCGCTACGATACTGTTTTTGTGTACCATAACGGAGCAGAATCCTACTATGCTGCCAGGGGTTTCCGTGGCTCGCTAAGGGTCTAAATTTTGCTGTGAAACGCTGCCCTGTGAAGGGACAACTCATTTTTAAGAAAGGCGACTAACCCATTTTTGGGAGTTGCCTTTTTACGTTTCCTGTAACGGATTACCAAAACTGTATTGAATAGGAATAAAGATATGATGATAAATGAATAGAACGATTAACTTATGACTAAAATAAAATTTGACTGGACACCAAATAGTGTCCTATGATAAAGACACTAATTAGTGTCCTATTTAAAAAGGGGGGGTGATTTTGAGCGAGAAAAATCAAGAGCGTGATGTTTATGCAGCCATCGCTGACCCAACAAGACGTAAATTGTTAGGTTTGTTGGCGGAGGCAGAAGAGTTACCTCTTCACGAATTAACTGCTCAATTTCAAATGGGGCGTACTGCTGTCTCTAAACATTTGGCTATTCTTAAAGAAGCGGGCCTAGTTGCTGACCGTAAAGTTGGTAGAGAAACAAGGTATCGACTAAATGCGGCTCCGCTACAGGAAATTAAAGATTGGGTATCCTTTTACGAGAAATTTTGGAATGAAAGAGTGTTACTCTTAAAAAATTTATTAGAGGAGGAATAAAAAATGGCAGATGTATCATTAGATTTTCAGTTTACAAGTTCAATCAATAAGGTGTGGAACGCATTAACCGATTCGGATACTCTTGCAAAATGGATAATGGAAAATGATTTTAAACCAATCGCAGGACATAAATGTCAATTCCGAAATCCGCAGTGGAATTTAATTGTAGATTGTGAAGTACTAGTAGTGGACGAGCCTAATAAGTTATCTTACACATGGGTAGGTGGTCCGATAAACACTACTGTCACATGGACATTGAAGGAAGAGGATGGCACAACTTACTTACATCTTGAACAAGCAGGATTCGAAAAAGAAGATCAAGCGTTCAATGGTGCGAAATATGGTTGGGCGAAAATGGGCGAAGATCTTAAAAAATTGTTAGGGGAAATGTAAGACTAAACCGAGGATATCCATATGAAAATAAATCAATTAATTGCGAACAATATTAACAAATTAAATGCAGCACTTCCAGCAGATCAATCGTTAGGAATTGCTGGTTTGTCAGGATCTGGAAAAACAACTTTTTGTCAAACCATTGGTGAAGAATCCAAGAAACGTCTCGTTTCCTTATTGCCAAAAGCTGAATATCAGTATTTATTTCCTAACATAATGGAAACCAATTTTAGTGCTATCAAGATGGAAGAAATGCCACTTGTACTTTTTCTTGGGAGATCATCCATTTCTTCCAATCCACGTTCAACAATTGGCACACATACTGGCGTGTTTACAGAGATTCGTGTGAGTCTGGCTGAAAAATATAATCTTTCTCCGGAAGTGTTTTCCTTTAATAATGCATTAGGCTGGTGTCCAGAGTGTAAGGGTCGTGGAACTACTAAAAATGTCGAATGTAAAAAGTGTATGGGAAAGCGCTATAATCAAGAAGTTGAACAATATAAAATTGAATTATTTGATCAACCACATAGTATTTCCAATATCAACAATTTAAGTATTGAATCGATTCTATCACTAGCAGAAGTTTTACATATTAGTGAAGCGAAACAGCATATTCTTAAAAATATTATTAATATGAATATTGGTTACTTAACATTAAATCGGATCATGGGTACATTGTCAGGCGGGGAAATAACACGTCTTTACTTGGCAGAATTCATGGCAGCCAGTGAAAATACCGTGATTATTATTGATGAAATCTCCGTTGGTCTTGATCACCAAACACTATTGAAGATTTTAGAACAGATTAAACAATTAGGCTATAAGAACCAAATTTGGTTCATTGATCATTCCGACACCGTGCTAGATACAACGGATGAGCAATTGTTCTTTGGACCCGGCAGTGGGAAATATGGCGGAAAAATTGTGGAAGAATCACCGCGTCCCCAACCCATCCATTGGGAACAAAATCAAGAAATGCCAACAGATTACTATCAATTTCGTGAACTGCATTGCCGTAATATTCAAATGGCTGAAATTCAGATTCCCAAAAATAGACTTGTCACCTTTACGGGTGAGTCTGGATGTGGTAAATCTACGCTAGTCAATGAATGTATCGCCAAGGATTTTCTGAAGCGTTATCCAAAAGATAAACTGGTTATCGTTGGTCAGGATCGAAACCAATCGATTACTAGTCGGTCAACCGTTGCGACTTTTCTTGATATCAAAAAGAAACTCACAAAATATAGTGAAGATATTGATGATATTTTTGAGCGCTCGATTGAAGACATTATTGAGGAACTTCCAAATGAAGACATCGCACATAAACGTTTGAGTTTGCTGATCAAACTAGGACTAGGTTATTTGACATTAGAAAGAAAAACACAAACCTTATCGACTGGTGAATTTCAATGTGTTCATTTAGTTTCGGAACTGTTTGCGAATTCTAGAAACCCTCATACACTTTTCATTTTCGACGAACCTTCAAAAGGTTTATCACAAAATATTCTAAATCAATTCATTGATAGTGTCAGGGGCATTCTGCAAGATGAATCTGTCTCAATTATGATGATTGAACATAATGCCTATATGTTAGAAAGCTCTGATTTTATCGCTGATTTTGGTAAAAGAAAGATTGAACCTGTCACTCATCTTGAAGTTGTCAGTCATAACGAATATTACGAGCTTAAAAATAAGGAAGATGTTGTGCTTCCATCGCAAATTTCTTCGACACTCAAAGCGCAAAATGGCATTACTTATTTAAAAGAAAATCATATCGACTATTTTAAGAATGCAGAAAACGTCTATAAGGGCGGTATCTTAAAAAGCTTATCATCAATGGCCCGTTTAATTTACGGCGAATACGAATCTGACACCATTGCGCCTGTCATTGCTATAGATCTTGAAAGACATTTGTATAGCCAATACAGTTTTCTCTATGAAATGGGCGGCGTCATCAACCATATTATCGCGTCGCATCCGACCATTAAAGATACGAGAAGCTTCGATTTCTATTCACAGGACAATCATTGTCCATCATGCTCAGGACGCCTTAAGATTGAAATATTTGATAAAGATCTTGTCATTCAGGACAAAACCGTTCCATTCTGGGATGGCCTATTTCATCCTGAAGTGATGGAAGTATTAAAATATTATCAATATCCAAAATTAGAGTTTCTATTTGAGGAAATTAAGAATGAACTCGGGTTCGATCTGACGAAAAGCTACAATGAGATGTCAGAAGAAGAAAAGCATATTTTTTGGTACGGATATTTTGAAAAGACATTCTATGATAAAGCAGGCAAGACACAGAGGACCTGGGTAGGCTTTAATACAATCGTTGGTGGGTATATGGTCATTTCGAAATCGGTGATTAAAGAGAAAATGAAAGCATCTAAAGAAAAGATTACCTGTCCGATTTGTCATGGAACTGTACTTAATCATCATAAACAGCTTACATTTGATGACACAGATATTCGTGAGATGATCAATCAGCCACTTGATCAAGTGTTACAAATAGTTGGAGAGTTACCTGTACTCGTAAAGCTAAAATCTATTGTTGGCGGCGATATGACTTTGACAGAAGATGTATCCCTGTTGTCTAGAAAAACACAAGTCGCATTGAAAATGTTTGAATTGGAACTCGCAAGCTTTGTTGGGTATGAAATGGTATTACAAAATGCCTTACCATTCTGGGATACGATTAAGGGCTATATCGAATCTATCAGCATCAATAATCAGATTACCATCTGTGATTTTGCCAATATCAATGAGACAAGAGAAACTATCATTGATAAGTATTTCACTAATGGAAAATACAAAAAACTAACGTATGTTTATGAAGCATTTGGTTACAAAAAAATAGTCACTCAAATTAATAAAATTAATAAAAGTTATCCATGTCCATTCTGTAAAGGGAAGAAAGTCATTACGGAAGAGAATCTCCATGATGGCGTGTTTAAATTAACGATACCATGTGTGAGTTGTCGTGCAAGTGGCATCAATGATGAAGGTCGCAAGGAAATGGTCGAAGGCATATCAGTAAAAACATGGTTAACTGGCAAAGTAAGTGATGTAGTTGATGAAAGTTTATATACAAAAGCTGTCGCTGATATTCCAATTTTTAATCGTATTCGTGAGTTAAATAAACGAGATATGATGGCGGTTTATCAATGCCTTGAGCAAAATAATTAGATTTGAATGATTAAAACAAGCCATGTAAGTGTTAAAAGAATTGATATTAAGAAGCTGCAAATTTGGAATGGGATAATATCCTGTTTCTTTTTTTTGGTCTATTTTAACAATACAGGTTTATGTTTAGGCTCTAGAATACCGTGAAGGGTGTCCGTCTAAAATAGGGAACAGGAGTCGACTCTTTATCAGATTATTCTACATAAAATTACAATTATATTACATTATCGACTGTTTCGTTGTTATTAGTCCGTTTGGAAGATAAACTATTAATATATAAAAAAATCGAATTAACAATAGGTAATAAGAGGAGATTTTAAAATGATAAGAAAATTATTTAAATATACAGTATCGGCTGCCATCCTCGCCACTATGATTCAAGCAACACCTACTTTTGCAAGTCCAGTAGATTCACCAGTTACACTAAATGAAATCAATACTACAAAAGTACAAATCAATGACTTTGAAACAAAGATCCAGCAATTAGACAACCGGATCTCCTTATCCATGGAGAAAAGTCAACAACTAAACGATCAGATTAAAACACAACAAGGAAAAATTGAAAAAACAGAGGCTGAAATTGAAAACGCTAAAAAGTCCTTAGATGCTCATAAAAAGGTCTATTCTGATCGTCTAAAAAGCATTCAGTTAGAGGGCAAACAATCAATCGCTACATACGCTGAGCTTTTACTTTCGTCTGATAACATTTCAGAGTTTTTAACTCGTTTTACTGCTATATCGCATATTATGGAAACTGACACAGACTTACTGAACGGTTTAAATGATAAAGAACAAGCGTTAGAAAATGCAGAGGAAAAATTACATAATGAGTTTGACCAATTAAAAAAGAGCCAGGTTGAATTAGCTTCTGAACAAAAAATGATTGAAGAAGATAAAAAAGAAGTTGAAGAAGGAATAGCTGAGGCGAAAAACACATTACAAAACCAACAGGCTCAACTGGCACAACAAAAGGCTGAACAAGCCCGACAGCTTGCTGCACAACAACAAGCCCAAGAACGCGCTCAACAAGCCCAACAACAGTCCAGACAGCCTGCTCAACAAGCCCAGCAACAAACTCAACAACAGGCACCAGAAAGCAGCAGACCATCTAAGTCTGCACCACCGTCAGTTGCAGCCATTTCAACTAACTCTGGATCGGCAAGTGCGATGATTGCTTACGCTAAACAATTTTTGGGCGTTCCTTACGTTTGGGGCGGTTCAACGCCAAGCGGATTTGATTGTTCGGGATTCACTTCCTATGTGTTTCGTTCAGTTGGCATTAATCTGCCAAGAGTTTCACGAGACCAGCAAAATGTTGGAACAAGAATTTCTCCTAGTCAAGTACAGCCAGGAGATTTAGTATTCAGGGGTTCTCCTGCCTATCATGTCGGCATTTATATTGGAGGCGGGCAATATATACATGCTCCGCAAACGGGTGATGTTGTGAAAATTGCTTCGTATAATCCGTCTAAATTTTCTAGTGCTGCTAGAGTATTGCGTTAGAAGTAACAATTTTTTGAAATGTAACTTTAAATAGTGAGACCCTTGCAAAAAAAGTTAATTGCTTTTTCAAATAAACATAGGCAAAATCATGTTAGAGTAGGTTATTTATACTTACTCTAATTTTTTTTGCTGTTATTTTACCCATTGTCATAAATGAAGGTGATTAAGTGATACATAAATATTTAGGTCAGACCCTTAGTTTTGAGATAAATTATAAAAATCGTACATCCATGGGCATTTATATAGATGTTTATGGAAATGTTGAAATCCAGGCTCCTAAAGGGACCTCCGATGAACTTATCCAGCAATTATTAGAGGAAAAATGGGATTGGATCCAGCAAAAATCAACAGAAATGAAGGATAGAACGCTTGGCCAAAAGGTTAAGCTCTATGATCATGGTGAAACCTTTCTTTATTTAGGAAACGAATATCCTATCAAGGTCTCTCAAGATATAACTATCAAGCAAGACTATGTAGTGTTAGAAGGGGATAAATTATATATATATGTGAAACAGCTTGAGGATGAGAAAATAAAACAAGCCTTAAAACGGTTTTATTATCAGCAGTGTAAAACCTTAGTAGAGAGGAGTATTCGTTCCTATCAAAGTAACTTTAAAATAAAACCAAGGTCTATCCGTATTTCTGATAATAACAGGAACTGGGGAACCTGTGATTCCAGGCAGCAATTAACCTTCAATTGGAAGCTCGCGATGGCACCATTGAAGGTAATTGATTATGTAGTCGTTCATGAAATGTGCCATATGGTTCATCTGAATCATGATCGATCTTTTTGGCGCCTTGTAGGTAAAATAATCCCCGAATATGAGCAAATGGAGAACTGGCTAGCTTTATCAAGTTGGAAAATGACAGTCTAAAAGTGGAACATCAATTTTAAAGGGAGACTTACTGATGGATAATAATGATATATTAATTCGAATGAGATATGCACTAGAAATAAAAAATAAAGAAATGGCAGAAATATTTAAACTTGGCGGAGTGGAAGTAACAGTCCCTGAGGTAATAAAGATTCTAACAAAATCCGATGATGAGGCTGAATATGACGATCAAATAAAATGTAATAACAGTATGTATGATTCATTTTTAAATGGACTTATTATTTTTAAAAGAGGGAAACAAGAGACCAAACCAGGACAGTCGGAAACACCGGAACCGTCAATAAAGAAAAGCGCAAACGTTAATAATCTCCTGTTGAAGAAAGTAAAAATAGCGCTGGCCTTAACTACTGAGGATATGCTGGAAATATTCGAAAATGCAGGAATAACAGTAACAAAAGGAGAACTCGGCGCTTTATTAAGAAAAGAAGGGCATAAGAATTATAAAGAGTGCGGGGATAAATACGCTAGAAATTTCTTAAAAGGTTTAGCTTTAAAATATAGGGAACAGTAATAACAAACAGAGCAACACTACATTGGTTACTCTAAACTTTTTAAAAAGAAAAGGGGATACGATGGCTAAAGAAATTAATGAACTAGGCTGGAACTTAGATAACAGTTATGCTGGACTGCCAGACTTATTTTTTACTAGGACCGACCCAACGCCTGTTCGTTCACCCAAGTTGATTATTCTTAATAACCGGCTGGCAACCTCCCTTGGCTTGAATATACAAGAGCTCGAGAGCGAAAATGGCGTAGCAGTATTCGCTGGCAACCGGATACCTGAGGGGGCCATGCCGCTTGCCCAAGCATATGCAGGGCATCAATTTGGGCATTTCACGAAATTAGGGGATGGACGGGCCATTTTGCTTGGTGAACAAATCACCCCGAAAGGTGAACGGTATGATATTCAACTTAAGGGTCCAGGTAGAACACCGTACTCCCGCGGAGGCGATGGTCGAGCGGGGCTTGGACCGATGCTGCGTGAATACATCATCAGCGAAGCAATGGATGCGCTTGGGATACCAACCACCCGAAGTCTAGCCGTTGTGACAACCGGGGAGGCAGTATTCCGCGAAACCGCCCTGCCAGGAGCAATTCTGACTCGTGTGGCATCCAGCCATCTGCGCGTTGGTACCTTTCAATACGTTGCAAAATGGGGCACAGTTGAGGAGATCCAGGCACTAGCAGACTATACACTAAAACGCCATTATCCACACGTTGACACTGATGAGAGACGATATCTATCGCTTCTACAGGAAGTGATCAAACGTCAGGCAGCGCTAGTAGCAAAATGGCAGTTGGTTGGCTTTATCCACGGGGTCATGAACACCGACAACATGACCATTAGCGGAGAAACGATTGATTATGGTCCGTGTGCTTTTATGGATACCTATGATCCTGCAACAGTATTTAGTTCTATTGATAGGCAAGGACGTTATGCTTATGGCAATCAGCCGTATATTGCCGGTTGGAATCTCGCTCGATTGGCTGAAACTCTTTTGCCGCTCTTACATGACAATCAAGAACAGGCTGTCCAACTGGCTCAGGATGAGATTTCACATTTTATGGAGTTGTTCCAGGGTAATTGGCTGGCTGGAATGAGAGCCAAACTCGGCATATTTAACGAGGAAGAACAGGATGAATCTCTTGTTGATAATCTTTTAACTATGATGCAGAAGTATAAGGTGGACTATACCAATACTTTCCGAGCATTAACTTTTGATAAGCCAGAGGATACAGACTTAGTGGAGACTTCAGAATTTAAGCAGTGGTATGAGCAATGGCAAGCACGTCTAAATAGACAGCAGGAATCGAAAGACTCCTCACACCAGTTGATGCGTAATAGCAATCCTGCGGTAATCCCTCGTAACCACCGGGTGGAGGCCGCACTAGACGCTGCCGTGAATCAAGAAGACTACAGCGTAATGGAGCGGTTGCTTGATGTACTTTCAAGCCCATATGCGCACTCCCCAGAACAGACGGAATACTGCACGCTTCCTGAGCAATCAACCCAGCCTTACCAAACCTTTTGTGGTACATGATAATCATTAACTAAATCTCTTTTTAGGAAATTAAGGTGTGAGGATGATCGCGTGTTTCTATTAACTGAAAATGCCAAAACAGAACTACAAAATAGGTTGGAACTAGCAGATTCAAAACAATTTATCCGGCTGCAAATGCGTAAAAGTTGTTTTATGAAAGTGAAATTGACCTTGGAAGAAACGATTCAGCCAAATGATGCAGAAATCACTAAGGATGAGTTGCATTTCATTATTGACAATGGTGAGTGCCATTATTTCAATAATAAAACGTTAGATTTTATCCCAGATACAACAGGTTTTAAACAATTTGAGATTATTTAAAAAGGAGTCTGATTTCTATGAAATCAGACTCCTTTTTTTATATTTTCAACGTAAATTAAAAAAACAGCTAAATTATTAAAAATATTGACAGAATAATGAACGAGAGTTACTATTAGATTGTCCTTAATAAATGTGAACGTCGTTCGATAATGTCGAATATAAGGAGGATGGTTGTGTCAGAACGTTTAATTCAGTCAGTTGAAAGAGCCGCTGATATCCTAGAATTATTTTTGGTTACTAAACCAGAACTAAGTATCAAAGAGATTAGTGAGAATTTAAATTTATCAAAAAGTACTGTCCACGGTATTATCAAGACCTTGGAACATAGAGGGTTTCTTCAACAAAATCCTGAGGATTTGAAATATAAGCCAGGGATCAAGCTTTTTGAACTTGGGAATTTTGTCGGAAAAAATTTCGATATTGGGAAAATTGCAAGGCCCATTATTAGAGATTTAGTGGATGGACTAAATGAAACTGTTCACTTAGTTTCGTTACAGCGAGATGAAGTTATTTACATTGAAAAAGTAGAAGGTCAAAGTGCCCTTACTATTTATTCGCATATTGGAAAAAGAGCTCCTTTTCATAGTACGGGTGTGGGAAAGGCAATACTTGCCAACCTTAATGAAAACGATGTTAACAGAATATTATCATCTATCAATTTGGAATCATTTACTAAGCACACGATGACAAATATAGAGGAAATAAAGGAACATTTACATTCCATCCGTGAGCAAGGCTATGCGGTCGATGATGAGGAAATTGAGTTAGGGCTTAAATGTATAGCTGCGCCGATATTTAATCATCAAGGAAATGTAATCGCTTCAATAAGTTGTGCTGCACCTAAAATGAGGCTTGATGAAAATCGGCTGCCTAAGGTGATAGCAGGAATTAAAAGTGCTGCAGCAGAGATTTCAAGTTGTTTAGGCTATAAAGGTAAAAATACCTGATAGAAAGACAAAGAGGGAAATAAACACATTAATTTTTAGGAGGAGAATTATTTTGTCAAAAGTAAAAGTTGCCGTTCTTGGCTCAGGGAACATTGGTACAGATTTAATGATTAAACTTGGACGCTCTGAATATTTAGAGCTAACAGCTGTGATTGGGATTGACCCGCAATCAGACGGATTACGCCGTGCAAGAGAATTAGGTTATGCTGGGGTTGATACGGGAATCGATGGTTTTCTTGCAGACAAAACACTAGAAGCAGACATCGTTTTTGATGCAACTTCAGCCAAAGCTCATCTTTATAATGCAAAAGTGTTAAAAGAAGCAGGAATAAAAGTAATTGATATGACCCCTGCAGCTGTAGGTCCATATGTATGTGCTGCTGTAAATATTAATGAACATTTAGATAAAGATAATATCAATTTAATTACCTGTGGTGGTCAAGCAACCATTCCAATGGTTCATGCAGTTAACCGAGTAGCTCCAGTAGAGTATGCAGAAATCGTTGCAACGATTGCAAGTTTAAGTGCTGGCCCTGGAACACGTGCAAATATCGATGAATTTACGGAGACAACTTCACGTGCAATTGCTGAGGTGGGTGGTGCTAAAAAAGGAAAAGCGATTATGATCCTAAACCCTGCTGAACCGCCAATTATGATGCGTGATACCGTTTATACACTTGTTGAGGATGGGAAAATGGATGAACAAGCGATTAGGAAATCGATTGAGGAAATGACTAAGGTTGTTCAATCCTATGTTCCAGGCTATCGACTCCGCACAGAACCAATTTTTGAAGGAAATAAAGTAACCATCTTCCTTGAAGTAGAAGGTGCTGGTGATTACCTTCCTAAATACGCAGGAAACTTAGATATCATGACATCTGCCGGTGTTAAAATTGCTGAAGCGTTTGCTAAAAAATTATTAACGAAAGAAACAGTTTGAACTGTAGAAAGGGGTAAAAAATAATGACAAATGAAAGAGATATTCTTATCACAGAGGTAGCATTACGCGATGGTAGCCATGCGATCAATCATCAATTTACAGTTGAACAAGTACTTAAGGTTGCAAAGGCATTAAATGACGCAAATGTTCCTTATATCGAAGTATCCCATGGAGACGGTTTAGCAGGATCTTCTTTACAATATGGACTTTCCCGTACAAATGAAATGGAATTAATCGAAGCAGCCGTTTCTGTTGCCGACAAATCCAAAATTGCTGTGTTACTTTTACCAGGAATCGGTACTTTACATGAATTAAAAGAAGCAGCTAATTTAGGAGCAAAAATGGCTCGTATTGCAACACATGTAACAGAAGCAGACGTGGCGCCACAACACATTGCCTACGCAAAAGAATTAGGGATGGAAACAGTTGGATTCTTAATGATGAACCATATGGCACCTGTTGCTAAATTAGTAGAACAGGCTAAATTAATGGAAAGCTATGGAGCAGATTCAGTATACGTTGTTGACTCTGCAGGTTACTTACTTCCAGACCAAGTTCGCGAACGTATTCGTGCTCTTAAACAATCCATTGGCGTTAATGTTGGTTTCCATGGTCATAACAATTTATCTTTAGCGATGGCCAATACACTTGCTGCAATCGAAGAAGGTGCCACTCGTATTGATGGCAGTGTTCGTTGCCTTGGTGCTGGTGCCGGTAATACACAAACAGAAGTACTTGTAGCAGTTTGCGAACGGATGGGTATTAAAACAGGGGTAGATTTATATAAAATGATGGACTTAGCTGAGGACATTGTGGCACCACTTTTACAAGTACCACAAGAAATCACAAAAGACAGCCTAACACTCGGATATGCTGGTGTATATTCTAGCTTTGCTCTTCATGCAAAACGTGCAGCTGCAAAATTTGGTGTGGATTCACGTGATATTTTAATTGAACTAGGAAATCGTAAAGTAGTTGGCGGTCAAGAGGATATGATTGTTGAAGTGGCTGCAGAGATTGCTAAAAACAAGTCAAAGATAGTCTTGGCCTAATAGTTATAACCCATTACAAATAGATTTATAGAATATTAAAAAATAATAGAGTTGATGGAAGAGGGGACTAAACTGTTCCCACCTCCATCGACTAGCCTAAATCGGAATGATTTAATTTATTTTCTATTAAAATGCTTATGTAACCGTTTTTACCTTTAAGAAGAGATAGATAACCGTCTAAACTTCATCTTAGCTGGAATTTACATCATAGGATTAGAGGAGAAATTTTATGGAATTAGTTATAATATTATTAGCACTCGGAATGTTAATGTTTATTGCATACCGAGGATTTTCAGTTATCATGTTTGCACCGTTATGTGCATTATTCGCTGTCTTTTTAACGGACCCTGATTGGGTTCTTCCGTTTTTCTCCAATGTATTTATGGGGAAAATGGTTGAATATATTAAACTATACTTCCCAATTTTCCTATTAGGAGCTATTTTCGGTAAAGTGGTAGAAATGTCAGGATTAGCACGTTCAATTGCATCTACGCTTATTCAGTTAGTAGGACGTAAACGTGCAATGTTAGTTATCGTTTTATTGTGTGCGATTCTAACATACAGTGGAATAAGTTTAGTCGTTGTTGCTTTTGCTGTTTATCCATTTGCAGCACATTTATTCAGACAGTCAGATATTCCGAAACGATTGATTCCAGGGACGATTGCACTTGGTTCATTTACCTTTACGATGGACGCACTTCCTGGTTCACCTCAGGTGCAAAACGTTATCCCAACTACATTTTTCAAAACAGATCTTTATGCCGCGCCTACTCTTGGAATAATTGGGGCAATTTTTATCTTCATACTTGGGATGCTCTATTTAAATTCACGTCGTAAAAAGGCAGAAAAAGCGGGCGAAGGCTATTATAGTTTCGGCACAATCAAAGAAAAACAGATCGATATTGATTTAGACCAAAATGAAAGTATAGCCCGTAAAATCTTGGCATTTGTTCCAGTAGTCCTTGTCGGTGTTTTAAATAAAGTGTTAACCACTTGGATTCCAAAATGGTATCCTAATGGCTTTGATTTTTCTAAGATTGGCTTAAATTTTCCAAATGTTGAAACTTCCCAGGTTGTCGGTATTTGGTCAGTTGAAATTGCTCTTATTGTCGGTATTCTTACAACCATTTTATACAATCGTAAACCCGTTGTTATGAACTTCAAGGATGGCATGAATCTTGGTATTGCTGGTGCATTATTAGCCATCATGAACTCTGCAACTGAATATGGTTTTGGAGCAGTAATTTCTAACCTTCCTGGTTTTACGATGGCGAGAGATGGAATTGCTAAATTATTTACGAATCCTCTATTAAATGGAGCAGTTACAACCAATGTTCTATCTGCTATTTCTGGTTCCGCATCGGCTGGTATCGCCATTTCACTTGGGATTATGGCAGATAAATATATTGAATTAGCAACTCAATTCGGTATCCCGCTTGAAGTAATGCACCGCGTAATTTCCATGGCTTCAGGGGGTATGGATACACTTCCACATAACGGAGCAGTCATTACGTTGCTTGCGATCACAGGCTTAACACATAAGCAGTCCTACCGTGACATTTTCGCTGTTACCATTATTAAAACAATCGCTGCTTTCTTTATCATTGGCGTTTATTTAGTAACAGGTCTTGTTTAAGACTACAATTATTGAATACAGATGGTAATCCTTCTTGTAGTTGGACTAGCCATTTAGAATATGTATGAAAGCAATAACCCGATTGCAATTGGAGCAATCGGGTTATTGTTAAGTCACCTCAAATAAAGAAACTCGTAATCTCTTCATAAAATCCCACATGATATGATTGTTGTAAGTCTAATGTTCCCGTTCTTTCAACTTACTATGCAATTGATTCAATCGCACCATTAATTGTTTATATTCCTCGAGTTCAATATTACAGGATTGTATTTCTTCACCAACTGTTTTTGTAATGGCTTGTTTTTCTTCCAGTGCTTTCTTTTGTAAATGGATATAGACTTTTCTCTCATCTGCCTTTGAACGTTCTTTTCTAAGCCAACCATTTGCTTCCATTCTTGTCAGCATGGGAGTCAATGTTCCAGTACCTAAACTTAATTTTTCTCCTATCTCCTTAACCGTTATACCATCTTTTTCCCATAATGCTAATAGAACTAAGTATTGAGGATAGGTTATTCCATAAGGTTGAAGTGCACTTGAATATAACTTATTGAATTCACTTGCTGTTTCATAAATGGCAAAGCATAGTTGGTTTTTTAATAACATGAAGTCTTCCAAGATGATCACCTTACTTTAAAATAATTATGAAAATAATCTTTTTATATCCTTCTCAATTCTGCTTGGTTCAGTCGTGGGGGCATACCGTTCGATCACCTGACCCTTTGAGTCGACTAGAAATTTTGTGAAATTCCATTTTATATTTTTTGTAAGAGCACCTGGTTTCTGGTTCTTTAAATAAGTAAATAGGGGATCAGTATTATTGCCATTTACATCAATTTTAGCGAATATTGGAAAGGTTACCCCGTAGTTTAATTGGCAGAACTGTGTTGTCTCTTCAATATTAGCAAATTCTTGATTATTGAATTGATCACAAGGGAAACCTAAAATCTCTAAACCATTCTCATTAAACTTTTCATATAATTCTTGAAGTCCTTTGAATTGAGGTGTTAACCCACATTTACTTGCAGTATTCACAATAAGTAAAGGCTTGCCTTCATAATCCATTAATGATTTTTCCTCACCATTAGTCATCTTTACACTAAAATCATAAATCGTTGTCAATTGAGTCTCCCCCTTGGTTTTTACTATGGAATTTTTTAGATTAAATCGTTTGCGATTTAATCTTACACGATTTAATTAAATGTGGCAAGTCTGAATATGTTAACTAGGCTGGATATCTGGAACGGAAAAGAGAAAGATAAAGATAAAAAGGAGGGTTTTCCAATGGGGATAAATTTGTTTAATGGTAAAAATGGAGAAGAAAAGGAAATACTTAAAGACGTTCTTGAGGATTCAATCGAAACGGAAGAAAATTTAATGCGGACATATCTAATAACGGCAGAGCGAATTCATGATGATGATGAACTAAAGGAACGCCTTGAAAACTTTGCCGAAGGAAATGCGAAACGAACCAAACAACTGATTGATGAACTCAATGAAATCAAGGAATAGTAAAATTTAGTGCTCATCTGTGAATAGACCAAGATGAGCATTTCTTTTTTACTTGCATACGTTTCTATTGTTGTTCTGATTACCGCAATTATCCAAACATAAACCTTTTCTTTATAAACCAAAATAATATGGTTCACTTATACATTCCAAAGGAGTTGGTCGTGTTGAAATGGCACAAAACGATACTTTCAATGATTCAACAGCGTCAAGATAAAAAGGTTGCGTTAGCTGTAGACACTTCCACGAATGAAGCCCCAAGCATATTAATCAATAACATAGTAAAACTGTTTGAACAATTAAAGCCAGATACCATTTTGGTGCAAGCAGATTTTAAAATTAGAAGTACATCACCTGTCAAAAGTGATACAATTAAATACTATACACATGGGAAATCTTCGTATACCTTGGTGCTTGAGTGGGCTAAAGAAGAAAATATCGATACACTATTTTATATTACCGATGTAACCGGCTTTATTTCAGAAGACATAGAAAATGTTAGTTATGAAATGATTTGGCTTGTACCTGGAGCTATTTTGCCAAGGGTTCCTTTTGGCAAAGCAATTAAAGTAGCCTGAAAAGAATCCCTCACAAAAAGTGGGGGATGAACTCTTTCGGATAGGAGTTATGAGTTTTCAATGAAAGAATATTATTATGATAAATTAATGGGGATAAAAACGGGAGGGGACCAAGAGGGATTTAATAAGTCCTTTCACTACCATCGTTATGAGCCAACGCCATATAGCGCCCTCGAAGAATTATTTAACAACTATAAATTAACTAGCCATGATCGAATAGTTGACTTTGGGTGTGGCAAAGGGAGATTAAACTTTTTTATTCATTATCTATTTAATGCAATGGTTGTTGGCGTTGAAATGAATGAGGATTTCTATCAGGAAGCAATTGAAAATCGAACTAGTTATTTAAAGAAAACCGACACGAGAAATAGCAATATTGATTTTTATTGCGGTTTGGCGGAAGAATACCAAATAGACCCTTATGACAATCGATTTTACTTTTTTAATCCGTTTTCAATCCAAATTTTTATGAAAACCATTAATAATATATTGCTATCGGTGGAAAAATCCGAGCGTAATATTGAATTGATTTTATATTACCCATCAGAAGATTATATATATTATTTAGAAAACGATACCTCTTTTGAATTGAAAAAAGAAATCACTTTGCCTTACTTCTATGAACATAATTCTAATGAGAGATTTTTAATTTATCAATTAATCGTATAGCTTTTGCATTAATTTGTTTATCTCATCGTTTAATTCAGCTGTGTTTTTAGTATCAAGCAATTGTTCAGAAATGACGATATAACTGCTGTTGCTTCCTTTCAAATAACTATAGATAATCTGTGCGGCATCAATTTCATCTCTGCTGACTTTTTTTGTTGAATTAACTTCTGTAGTTTTAAAGATGCTTAATATATTGGACGTGATTGTTTTCCTCGTAGCCTCAATCTCAGACCATGAATATTTTTCACTGGAGAGTATTTTGTTCTTCTTAATTAGGAATAGTTTAAAAGTACTGTAATTTAAGGATTCAACGACTGCGAGATTTTTATTACTTTCCGTAAATTCAATCACTTTTTCTTTATTTAGAAGGGAGTGGATGGCATCCAACGTGTCTCTATACTTTGCGGCCACTTCAAAATCAAATTCTTCAGAAGCCTCTATCATTCTTCGCTCCATAACTTCAAGCAGGCTCATATCGGTGCCATGCAGTAAGCCGATAATCTTAGTTATGTTTTCATTATATCGCTCAAGTGCATCTCCTCCTAAACACATACCAAGGCATAAACCTAAGGAATAATTTAAACAGGGAGTGTTCTTGTTTGAAGGGCTGCTACAGCAGATCTTATAGAATTCCTTGATACCTTGGAGCGCTTTTTCGACAGTTTGCTTGCTTGTATACGGACCAAAATAAAGACTGTTAGGGTTATCAGGACTGCTACAAGTGTTGACTCTGTGAAAGCCGGCATCCATTTCAATCCTAATATAGATATAGGATTGAGGATTTTTCATCATTCTATTAAAAAGGGGCTTGATTTCACTGATTAATTTACATTCCAACATAAACGCTTCAAATTCTGTGTCAGTAAGGATATAGTCAAAATCCTTTAGGCTTGCTTTTAGCTTTATTATCTTTTTAGGATGGGCCTTTGAATTTTGGAAGTATGACCGCACACGATTTTTAAGGTTTTTTGCTTTTCCTACATATATAATTTGTGCTCTGGAGTCCTTCATAAGATACACTCCAGGGGAAGAGGGAAGGTTTTTTACCTTTTCTTTAAGATCCATATGAATACCTCCATTCACACTATATTTTATCACAAATAAAAAAGGTGCCCAGCCTTCACCATCAGTGGATGAGAAGACTAGGCACCTTTTTTTATAATTACCGAATACCTTTCATGTAGCCCTGAATTTTCGGAGCTAACATTAATAGAATAATACCTAGTACGATAGATGCTCCACCAATCACACCAAAATAGGTCATTTCAGTTTCAGGTGTGTAGAATTTAACAACTTGTGCATTTAGTGCTTGTGCAGCAGCACTTGCTAAGAACCATAAGCTCATCGTTTGCGCTGAGAAGGCTGCAGGAGCTAATTTAGTAGTCGCTGACAAACCAACAGGTGACATGCATAATTCTCCAAATACAACAATTAAATAACTAAGAACAAGCCACATTGGACTCACCAATGAATCCGTACCGCCAAAATAAGCAGGTATAAGAATAACTAGGAATGACAAACCAGCAAATAATAATGATAATGAGAACTTTTGAGGTACTGATGGCTGACGCTTTCCTAATTTAACCCACAACCAAGCAAATACAGGCGCAAATATAATAATAAATAACGGGTTTAAAGATTGAAACCACGCTGGCTTAATTTCAATTCCAGCAAAATGTAATTGTGTACGAGTATCAGCAAAACTTGCAAGGATGGTTGAACCTTGCTCTTGAATTGCCCAGAACATAACCGCTGCAATAAATAACGGGATATAAGCAATAATCCTTGAACGTTCTACTGCTGTTGTTTTTGGACTACGGTACATCACAACGAAATAAATCGTCGGAATTAAAATACCAAGAAAAGTAACAATATTAATAAAGCTAGCAAAAGTTAAAAGTCCTTTTGGTATTAATACTGCACATAAAACAACAAGAATAATTACAGCTAATCCAATAAAAGTGAAGACTTTTTTCTTTTCTGCAGGTGACATTGGATTGGCAATCATCGTTCCTGCAAGACCTAGATTTTTTTTCTTTGTAAGACTGAACACAATTAATCCTAAGAACATACCTACAGCGGCAATTCCAAACCCTAAGTGGAAGTTACCAACCGATCCAACGATTAACGGGGATAAGAATGCTCCCAAGTTAATACTCATATAGTAAATAGTGAAACCTGCATCACGACGTTCGTCCTTTTCGCTGTACAATTCACCTACTGCGGAAGAAACATTTGGTTTAAGCATTCCAGTACCTAGAACAATCAATACCATGGAAACAAAGAACATAGAAACACTGCCAGGAATAGCTAGAGCTATATGTCCAAACATAATCAAGATTCCACCGTAAAACACGGCTTTTGAAGAACCGAAGACCCGGTCAGCCAGCCAGCCGCCAATTATTCCAGACATATAAACAAGTGATCCATAGATGGACATGATAGAAAGTGCGAGATTTTTATCAATGCCCAATCCGCCTTTAGAAACTTCATAATACATATAGAAAACGAGGATGGCTCTCATTCCATAGTAAGAAAAGCGCTCCCAAAATTCAGTAAAGAAAAGAGTAGATAGGCCTTTAGGATGTCCGAAAAATCCAGTTTGAGGTACACTATCCACAATTTTCTGTCTATTTATGTTTGACATGTTACAACCTCCCTTTTATTATATTATAATACTTTCTGTTGTTTTGAATTGTCAAAAACTTTTTTTCTGGAAATAAGTTATGAAAGGTTATAAACATTGATAATACTGAATTTCAGTTTAATAAAGGGAAAAAAGAAAGTTTTTTTAAAATAGTAAATGATTTCAGATAAGAGGGACTTTTCACTCTAATAGACCTTAATTGGTGCCTGACACCACAGATGGACATTTGTCCATCTGTGGTGTCAGGCACCTTTTTTCCTAAAAATAGGCATAATAGTGATTGACATTGACGTTGCGTAAAGGTGTATCGTTAGTTTATAAGGGGGTGAACGAATGGAGTATACAGTGCAGAAGCTTGGAGGTCTAGCTGGTGTTAGTACTAGAACACTTAGGTATTATGATGAAATTGGAATCCTTAAGCCAGCTAGAATTAATTCCTCAGGATACAGAATTTATGGTCAAGCGGAGGTGGACCGTCTTCAACAAATCTTATTTTACAGGGAATTAGGGATCAGTTTAGAAAGTATAAAAGAAATTGTAACAGCTCCAAACTTTGATGGCGCTGCAGCACTTAAAGAACATCGTGAAAAACTCCTTGAGAAAAAGGAACAGTTAGAATTATTAATTGCGAATGTAGATAAAACGATCGCAGTAACAGAAGGGAGAATGAAAATGTCAAATAAAGAAAAGTTCGAGGGTTTTAAGAAAAAAATGATTGACGAAAATGAGAAAAAATACGGGAAAGAAATTCGAGAAAAGTATGGAGATGAAACCGTCAAAAAGTCAAATGCCAAACTTCAGAATATGACACAAGAACAACATGATGAGGTAACAGCACTAGCTGAAAAATTGACACAAACGTTAGCTGAAGCTTTTAAAACCGGGGATCCAGCCGGAGAAAAGGCACAAACAGCCGCTGACCTCCATAAGCAATGGTTATGCTACTATTGGAATGAATATAGTAAGGAAGCCCATGCAGGTCTGGCACAAATGTATGTGGATGATGAAAGATTTACCGCCTATTATGATAAACAACAGCCAGGGACCGCTGAATTTTTAAGGGATGCCATTCACATTTATACGGGTATGAAAAAATAACTTTTTACAATAGATGAGATTCCCTGTAAGACAGCGATAGTCTACAGGGTTTTTTTATTACCTTTTATATTTTTTATTATTTTAATATCTAAAGGAAAAATTTAGTGTATAACACAAAAAAGCGCCTTAGTGCATTACCGCGGCTATGTGCTACTGGGATATTTTGAACTTTTTTCACGTAATTGACAAAAATGGATAGTACCACTAAAGTAATATATGTCATAATTATTTTAAAATTTATTATATTATTATATTTCTGATTAGAATGAATACATAAAAAAACAATGTACAGGTAGGTGTAAATGTGGAAAAGGATCCTATTCTTCGAATAAAAGACTTAAAGGTGTCTTTTCAATCAGGGAAAAAACTAGTGCCGGCAGTTGATGGCATCAGTTTCGAATTAAAGGATGGAGAAATTCTAGGGATTGTAGGTGAATCGGGGAGTGGTAAAAGTGTCACTTCTTTAGCGACCATGGGTTTGATTCCTTCTCCACCAGGAAAAATCGAGAATGGTCAAATCATTTTTGAAGGAAAAGACCTGAAAAATATCTCCGAAAAAGAGTGGAGAAAAATCCGCGGCAATCAGATTTCAATGATATTCCAAGAGCCTATGACCTCATTGAATCCGTTGTTTACAATTGGTAATCAGTTAATGGAAGCCATCCGACTGCATACAGACCTTTCAAAGCGAGAAGCAAATGTACGCAGTATCGAATTATTAAAACTTGTTGGTATTCCAAGAGCAGAAGGAATTCTTAAAGAGCATCCACATCAACTATCGGGCGGTATGCGGCAACGGGTAATGATTGCGATGGCCATGGCCTGCAATCCTAGAGTGCTGATTGCGGATGAGCCAACAACCGCACTTGACGTAACAATTCAAGCACAAATCCTTGCCTTAATGAAGGACTTAAATAAAAAGACAAATACATCGATCATTCTCATTACCCATGATTTAGGTGTCGTTGCAGAAATTTGTGAACGCGTAATTGTCATGTATTCTGGGCAAATCGTGGAGCAGGGTGATGTTAGAACGATACTCAAAAATCCTCAGCATCCTTATACAAAGGGCCTTTTAAAATCCGTCCCTGATTTAAGAGGGAAAAAGGAACGGCTTTATAGTATTCCCGGCACTGTCCCTACACCAGGATCAATCCAAAAGGGCTGCCGGTTCGCGGCTAGATGTTCAGAGGCATTTGGTCAATGCCAGGAAGAAACACCAGTTTTGTATAAAACGGAAAAAGACGGACATGAAGTGCGCTGTTTCCTACAAACATTGATGAAGGGGAGTGACAACCATGTCAGAGTTACTTCTTGAAGTAAATGGATTAAAAAAGTACTTTCCGATTACAGGGGGCCTTTTTGGGAGCAAACAAGGAGAAGTCAAAGCGGTTGATGATGTATCCTTTTACGTTAGAAAAGGAGAAACATTGGGCATCGTTGGTGAAAGCGGTTGCGGTAAATCGACCACGGGCCGTCTGCTCATGCGTTTGATTGAAGCAAGTGAGGGTAGGATTATTTTTGAAGATCAAGAGATTACTAGTATGTCAAAATCTGAATTAAGAAAAACTCGACGAGATATCCAAATGGTATTCCAAGACCCTTATGCATCGCTTAATCCAAGACATTCGATCGAACAGATTCTTGAAGAGCCGCTCATTGTTCATGGAATAGGGACAAAAGAGGAACGTAAAAGGCAAGTGAGAGATATGCTTGAGGTAGTTGGCTTAAGCAGTTACCACGCTAAAAGGTATCCGCACCAATTTAGCGGCGGTCAGCGTCAAAGAATTGGAATTGCAAAAGCGTTAATGACCAAACCAAAACTAATTATCGCCGATGAGCCTGTTTCAGCACTGGACGTATCCATTCAGGCTCAGGTTCTTAACCTGATGAAGGACATACAAAGGGAATTTCAGCTTACTTACATATTTATTGCTCATGATTTAGGAGTTGTACGCCATATTAGTGATCGTGTTGGCGTGATGTATTTAGGAAGATTAATAGAGTTAGCTGAAAGTGAAGATCTATATGAAAATCCGAAGCATCCATATACAAAAGCGCTCCTATCAGCTGTGCCAATACCGGATCCAGATATAAAGAGGGAGACCATTTTAATAGAAGGAGAACTTCCAAGTCCTGCGAATCCTCCCTCAGGTTGTGCCTTCCATACACGATGCTCACAGGTGATGGATATTTGTAAAAAGACTAGACCTGCGGAACAAAATCTAAACGGTCATTTTGTCGCATGTCACTTATATAACAAGTGATTTGCTGCATTTATGATAAAAAACAAAAATATAAGGGGGCAACAAAACTTATGAAGAAGAGGTCTTTTAAACTGCTGTTAATCTCTCTATTAGCCATCAGTATGTTTCTAGTTGGCTGTAGCAGCAAAACCAATGAAGAAGCAGGAGGCAAGAAAGATCCTGCCACTGGAAGTGGATCGAAAAAAGATACACTAGTTTATGGTCGTGGTGGAGATTCTACATCTCTAGATCCAATCACCACAACTGAAGGTGAAGCATTCAAAGTAACAGAAAACATTTATGAAACATTGATTCAATATGGTGATCAAGATACTACTATTAATCCAGGACTTGCTGAATCGTGGAAAGTGACACCAGATGGCTTAACTTACACATTCAAGCTTCGTCAAGGAGTTAAATTCCATGACGGTACTGATTTTAATGCAGACGCGGTTGTTTTTAACTTCGATCGCTGGATGAATGGTAATGCTGACAGCTTCCCATATTACACCATGTTTGGTGGATTTAAAGGGGAAAAAGGACACATAATTAAAGAAGTTAAAGCTGTTGATGCAAATACAGTACAATTTGTATTATTTAGACCACAGGCACCGTTCCTTAAGAACCTAGCCATGTCTCCGTTTGGAATTGCAAGCCCTGCGGCTGTTAAAAAATACGGTGATAAGTTTAGACAAAATCCAGTTGGAACAGGTCCATTTAAATTCGTTGAGTGGAAAGAAAACGATACAATTACGCTTGAGAAGAACCCTGACTACTGGCAAAAAGGCTTGCCCAAGTTAAACAAAGTTATTTTCCGCGTGATTCCTGAAAATACTGCACGTTTGAACGCTCTAGCAAATGGCGAGATTGATGTGATGGATGGACTAAACAATTCAGATGAGGCGACTGTTAAAGCAAATGCCAATCTCCAAGTGATTGAACGTCCATCAATGAACGTGGGTTATATTGGTTTAACAACCACTCGTAAACCATTTGATAATAAACTCGTTCGTCAAGCGATTAACTATGCTGTTGATAAAAAATCAATCATCGATGCGTTTTATGGTGGGAAAGCCCTTGCAGCGGTCAATCCAATGCCTCCTTCCATCGAAGGCTATAATAAGGCAGTTGAGCCATATCCATATGATTTAGAGAAAGCAAAGCAATTGTTGAAAGAAGCTGGATACGAAAAAGGATTTGAAATTGACCTATGGGCAATGCCTGTTGCTCGCCCTTATATGCCAGAAGCACAAAAAGTTGCTGAAGTTATTCAAGAGAGCTTAAGCAAAATCAATGTCAAAGCCAAAATCCAATCTGTGGACTGGGCTACTTACTTAGATAAAGCAGCAAAAGGTGAATTTGATATGTTCATGCTTGGCTGGACAGGCGACAACGGTGACCCTGATAACTTCTTATACACATTGCTTGATAAAGACAGTATTGGAAGTAATAACTATTCCCAGTACAGCAATGACAAATTACATGACGTCTTAATTAAGGCACAAACAGAAATTGATCAAGCAAAGCGTAATGCACTTTATGAGGAAGCACAAGTAATCATTCATGATGATGCCCCTTGGGTACCACTGGTACACTCTACACCGTTGTTAGCAGCAGGAAAAGATGTCGCAAATTACTTACCGCACCCAACTGGATCAGAAGCACTAACAAAAGTTGAATTTAAATAACAGACAAGTTTAACAGACCGAATTAATAATGGCTGAAAGGGGAGGGAGCTTAGCCTCCCCTTTTGTTAACTAAACACATTCAGTTTTTTTGTAAAAAAATTGTTTAGCTAAAGCATCTAACCAGGCGCTTACGCTTTTCAGTGAGGTGAAAAATTTGTTTACTTATACAGTCCGCCGTGTGTTTTCTTTAATCCCTGTTTTAATTGGGATGACTCTCGTGGTTTTTGCCATCATCCATGCTATTCCAGGAAATCCCGCTCAGGTAATTCTTGGGCAAAGAGCGACTGCAGAATCAATTGCCACGTTAACAAAGGAATTAGGGTTGGATAGACCTTGGTACATACAATACGCCGATTATATTAATGCTTTACTTCATGGGGATTTAGGAGTCTCACTCAGGACAAGGGGTCCAATTAACGAAGAAATATGGTCCTACTTAGCAGCAACCGCCGAACTAACAGTAGTGGCAATGTTAATTGCCATCATAGTGGGGGTAAATGCAGGAATTGTCAGTGCTTGGTTCTCCAAATCATGGTTTGATTATGTTGCGATGGTTCTTGCATTGATTGGGGTGTCATTGCCGATTTTTTGGCTTGGTTTAATGGAGCAATGGGTATTTTCAATTGAATTAGGCTGGCTTCCAACGACAGGAAGAGAGAATGTTAGAGATCCCGTTGCAGCAATTACTAATTTTTATTTAATAGATACCCTCTTACAAGGAAGATTTGATCAATTTATAACGGTCATAAAGCATTTGGTGTTACCTAGCATTGCACTCGCAACGATTCCAATGGCGATTATTGCTCGAATGACCCGCGCAACCATGCTGGAAGTGATGAAGTCAGATTATGTCCGTACCGCAAGAGCAAAGGGACTGAGCATGTTCTGGGTCGTTTATAAACATTCCTTAAAAAATGCCGTTATCCCGGTTCTAACTATCATCGGGTTGCAAACCGGTCTTTTACTTGGAGGAGCTATATTAACGGAAACAATCTTTGGCTGGCCAGGAATCGGGAGATATCTATATGATGCGATCGGCTATCGAGATTATCCGGTTATCCAGTCAGGGATATTAATTATTGCGGCAATTTTTGTACTCATTAATTTAATTGTGGATCTATTATATGTTTTGGTTGATCCACGAATAAAATATACCAAGTAGAGGAGGGGGATCTTAAAGTGGCGGAATTAGCAAAAAAACCGGCAAATATGGCAACGGTAATTGTTGAAGAAAAGCTGACACCTCCCTGGAAGGAAGCATGGATTTCATTTTATAAAAACCGATTAGCAGTAGTTGGTTTAGGAATTGTGGTCTTTTTTATTATCATTGCTATATTCGCTCCTATTATTGCTCCATATAGCTTTAAAGATCAAGTGTTGGCAGATCGAATGCTCTCACCTTCCAGTGAGCATTGGTTTGGGACAGACGACTTTGGCCGAGATATTTTTTCTCGTATTGTTTATGGTGCAAGAATATCATTGTGGGTTGGCTTTTTCTCAGTTTTAGGCTCAGTTGTGGCAGGGACATTACTAGGAATTGTAGCTGGATATTACGGCCGCTGGGTAGATGCGATTATCTCGCGTATTTTTGATATTATGCTAGCTTTTCCAAGTATTTTATTGGCGATTGCGGTTGTTTCTATTTTGGGGCCATCCCTGCAAAATGCTTTGATTGCGATCGCGGTTATTAATATACCGAACTTTGGACGATTGGTTCGCTCCAAAGTATTAAGTGTTAAACAGGAAGAATATATTATGGCTGCCCGTGCCGTCGGAATGAAAGATTCACGTATCCTTCTCCGTCATATTTTACCTAATAGTATATCACCAGTAATCGTTCAAGCTACATTAGCGATTGCCACAGCAATTATTGAGGCAGCAGCTCTTGGTTTCCTTGGAATGGGTGCACAAGCACCGACACCAGAGTGGGGAAAAATGCTTGCCGATTCAAAAAATTATATCACTCAGGCACCATGGACGTTATTCTTCCCTGGGGTCGCTATAATGCTGACTGTGCTCGGATTTAACTTAATGGGGGACGGGCTAAGGGACATCCTAGATCCGAAAATGAAACAATAGACGTAGAGACTCCTGTGTGGGTCTCTTTCTTTTGGTGTCATGCACCATTAACTTGATTAATTAATAATTGTCTAAAATCTCAAAATAGCATTATAATTATGCTTAATAATTTGTTTTACCAATTGGGGGTTTGGCGTAAATGTTGAATAGAAATAATAGTATTGTTTTTATTGGGTTTATGGGTGTTGGAAAAACTACGATCGGCAAGATGGTTGCTAATAAACTAAATCGTGATTTTATTGATATTGATGAACAAATTGAAAAAGAATACAACATGCCAGTGTCCCAAATTTTTTCTGAATTTGGTGAGAAAGTTTTTAGAGAAAGAGAAAAAAGTTTAATTGCAAGTCTAGCGTCCCAGCAACAAAAGGTTATTTCTGTCGGCGGCGGTGCCTTCCTGCAAGAAGAAATTAGAAAGACCTGTTTAGAATCTTGTATTGTTATTCTGCTAGATTTATCATTGGAGGGCTGGAAAGATAGATTAGGTCTGATTATAGACAGCCGACCTGTTTTAAAAGGAAAGTCAATTGAGGAAATGGAAGATCTTTTTTACAAAAGACAAGATATTTATGTTAACCATCATTTGAAGATTTCAACTGATAGCAAGGATGCAAAAGAAATTGCTAACCAAATTATTGACGAATTAAATTCAATCTAGGGAAAAATAGGTATCAAAACTTATGTGGAATGGGACAAGGAGTGGGAACAAATGACTAAAACAGTAACGGTTAGAGGTCTCGTCATTGGGGAAGGAATGCCAAAAATTTGTGTCCCGTTGGTGGGAGAAACACTTGTACAATTAAAGGAAGAAGCCGAATTTCTAAAAACAATTGACTTAGATGTAGTAGAGTGGCGGGTAGACTTTTTTGACCAAGTAGAAGATTTTGAGCAGGTGAAAAAGGCTCTTGCTGAAATTCGCACGTTCCTGCCTGCTACACCACTTATCTTTACCTTTCGAAGTAATAAAGAAGGCGGCAATAAGGAAATAACCACTTCTTTTTATTTTGAATTAAACAAGACGGTTGCAGAAACAGGTCTGGTGGATTTCATTGATGTTGAGTTATTTAATGATGAAAATGAAGTCAAAACAATAATTGAAAAGGCACATGCAAAAAATGTTTTTGTTATTGTCTCTAACCATGATTTTCATAAGACGCCAACAAAAGAGGAAATTATCTCGCGGTTACGGAAAGCACAAGAGTTTGGGGGAGATATACCAAAAATTGCTGTAATGCCAAATAGTACAGCTGATGTGCTAACCCTCTTAGATGCAACAAATACAATGAACGAACAGTTTGCGGATAGGCCGTTCATTACCATGTCTATGGCAGGTAAAGGGGTCATAAGTCGATTGGCTGGAGAAGTATTTGGGTCTGCTGTTACTTTTGGGGCAGCAAAAAAAGCATCAGCACCCGGACAGGTAAATGTGAAGGAGTTGCGAGGTGTATTAAACCTGTTACATGAAAGTCTATAAAAAAACCGAAAAGCACTCAGAGGAGTGTTCAGATTGTCGAGAATGGGTATTTTTCTCGGCAATTTTTTATTCTCAGCATTTAATTATTCATTGTACCTGCTAATGGGCCTGTTGATTTCCGCGGAAGGCACGCAGACTCCT
>NZ_JAGGQW010000078.1 GCF_018613065.1 Bacillus sp. ISL-7
CGTTACTATTTTCAGGATAGTTCAATACGCCGTGCATGGAGCCACTTTCAGATTTCACCTTTCAATATAGGCAAAACTGTGGAATATTTTATTTCTCTTAACGATAAGTTAGTTTGAATTCGTGATATGCCAAGCCTATTTAACTTTCTTATAAAGCTATCCAATCCCTTCCTATCCCTAATAACTACCTTTATAAGATAATCATATTCTCCTGTTAAACAATGACATTCTAATACTTCTGTCATAGCTTTTAAGGCATTTTCCAAAACTTCCAATTGTTCAGCTTGATGAATATTTGTGCTAATAAAAACATAGCAAAGTAAATCGAACCCAAGCTTCTCTTGATTTAAAATTGCGACTTGCCTATCGATAAACCCTTCACTTTCTAATCGTTTTATCCTTGTGTGTGTCGCTGGCGGGGACAAATTGACACGTCTTGCAAGTTCAGCATTACTTAACTGAGCTTCTTTTTGCATTATATCTAAAATTTGAATATCAACATCATCTAAAATTTTGCTTACAAAAGATTCCATGCAATCTTCTCCCTTAATAATTATTCAAAATTCAGGTCTTTTTCAATAAATTAACTTAATTTTATTCTTTAATATTTCACTTTTCATTTTAATTATTTCAATTTTATTGAATTATACAAAATGTTATGTTGTAAAATCAATAAAAATGTTATGATCATTAATAAATCGAAATGGAATATTCTAAATGTCATTGTGCACAATGGCTTCTATCTTTTTCACTGTACTAATGAAAAATCAAAGGAGCTAAATGGTATGGCTAAATTTTATGTTTTATTGCTGCTTTTAACAAGCTTGCTATGGGGAGGAAATTTTGTAGTTGGAAAATCTCTTGTCGGTCATGCTTCTCCGTTGACCTTGACGAGCTTAAGATGGATGATTGCTATTGTTATTCTTCTACCAATGGTATGGTGGAAAGAAAAAAGGATACTACCCTCACGAGATGCCATTCTTCCCATATTTTTCATGGGAATCACAGGAGTTGTTTTATTTAATCTCTTTCAATTTTTAGCATTGGAACGAACAACCTCGACTAATGTTGGATTAATTTCCACATTAAATACCATCTCGATTTCCGTTTTTTCATTTATCTTTTTAAGAGAGAGAATTAACGTACTACAAATATTTTCAATGATTATTTCGCTTTTGGGTGTACTTCTCGTTCTTTCCAAAGGAAAGATCAACCTATTATTGTCAGTACATTTTAATACAGGCGATTTATGGATGATGGTAGCTGTATGCGTGTGGGGAATATACTCTGTGTGCAGTAGGTGGGCAATGAGAACGACATCACCGTTAATGGCTACATTGTACTCTGGAATATTTGGACTTCTCGTTGTTCTTCCATTTAACATTTTTGATTTTACTATTTCCAATATCAATCATTCTTTCATTCAATCCATTTTATATACAGGTGTTATCTCTACTGTCGTTTGTATGGTATTATGGAATATTGGTATACAGAAATTAGGTACTATAACATCTGGTATTTTCTTAAATTTCAATCCAGTTTTCACTGCAATTTTAGCGTTTATATTTTTAGGAGAACAATTGTCATGGGTACAGGGAATTGGGGGATTCATTGTGATCTTAGGATGTTATTTATTTTCACACTTTAAGACAAGTGTAATCTCTCATACAACGGATTTATCTGCGAAGCCAGTACCAAACTCTAAGTTGGTCATCCGTTAGTTATTAAAGTAAGCCGATCGTTATGATAAAGCCGTCTATTGACGGCTCCGATCTTCCACTCAAATAAGAATAAAAGACCGCGCAGCGATCCTTCTTGAGCTCTAGCACCCGTTACTTTAAGTACATTTCTTCACAAACTTAACTCTTCCCTTTAGCCTACCTTCATCCGAAAGGTTAATTTGTATCAATTATGGTTGGTACAGTAAATTATTTCTAAGAAGAACCTAAAAAAAGCCCTATCTTGAAGGGCTTTTTTTGATTGAGACTATCCCAGTTTTAACGTGTAAGTCTATTGCTTGAATATGTCTTTTAGCGGCTACTTTCTAGATTATGCATCTGTTTATTATGAAGAACCAAGTAGTTAAGCCTTTTTATTTTTATTTTTAATTTAACTAAGCATTTTTAGCGTTAAGGAGTCTTTTATTCGCTACATAATGCAGTATCGTGTAATGATTTTCTCTAATAGTATAGATTGGGCTTTTGTATTTCGCAAAAGCCCTGACACCTTTTGGATTTAATCATATTTTGTATTGAATAGATGTAAAGGAGGTTATTAAATGGATGGTGTAGGAGCTGGTGGAGGTTTTGCTTTAATCGTTGTCTTGTTTATCCTGCTTATTATTATTGGAGCGTCCTTTTTGGGCGGAGGATATGGTGGAGGATTTTATTAATTAAATAATACTGATTGAAAGGGGGATTATTTATGTTCGGTTATGGAGGATTCGGCGGCGGCTTTGGTGGCTGTGGTGGCTACGGTTACGGTGGCGGCTTTGGTTATGGCGGAGGTTTTGCCTTAATCGTTGTCTTGTTTATTTTATTAATTATCATTGGAGCAACTGTCTTTTATTAATTAAAAGCATCCAACCTAATTTTTTTCAGATAAAAAAGCCCCGTTTTAGGGCTTTTTTATCTGGCTTTAATGCACCGAACGCATAATAAAGCACTGAGGAAGTAAAATGTATGGCGGTATGGCTGATGCTCACTTCTAGCTTATGCACTAGTATATATAAAGCATCATCAGATTAAGCCCTTATTTTATATTATAATTTCTATACCTAATACCCCTAGGGGAGTTTGATGCTCTTTTTTGGGTCTTTCCACTTATTCATTAGATAATTCGAACAAAATCCCATTAGGCTCTCTGAAATATAACGCTTTAAAATAATAGCGTTCGTCCTTGCCAGAATTCGGCAACTGAGCTTCCTTCAATCGTTGTGCCCATTTTTCGTATTCTTCTTCGTTTGGAACACGGAAAGCAACATGATGGACTCCTCCACGATCTAATCGCGCTCTAGGAAGGTCTTTCCTTGTTTCAATATGAACCTCTGCACCGCTGAAGCCTCCTCTGTTGCATCTAATATTTAACGGCCTAAATACTGATGGCACAACCACTCTCTCAGAAAGTATGCCACTTATTATCGAAGCAATGGAAAACGAAGGTATAAAACGAATAATAATTTATAGGAACAGCGGGTATTTTGCAAAAGTAGAACCACACCAAATTCTTTGCGTTATCAATCAAGTGAATCAAAGCAGAAGTCAACCCGTGCAGCGAAAGAACATCATAAAGTTTACGATGTATATGCTCAAACAATCAACCCTCGAATGGACGATTATCTTCCTACGTACTTGCCGGATGGAGAAAGGGTAGGCAAATTTCGAATAGACCGAAATTTTTTGCTGTAGGGTGGAGCTGAAATATCCGTACCGGATAAAGCAGAATGGTGAAGTTAGCAATAAAACAGCGACAGGCTAGAACTTTTTTTGCTCCTCCTAGGCTACCACTGTTTTTATTGTTGGGGCTTGTCAAAATAAGCATGGTCGTTTTTTGTCCATCAACCGTTTAGGTCAAAAACTGGGGGGATTGGAGAGCGTGCATCTGCCAAAAGGAAACAACCTGTTCCGTATCTGCCACCATTCCAAAATAGGTATCCACGGTTTTTAAGGTCATATCGTGTTCTTCCTGCGAAAAAGCCGCACAGGCATCTTTCATGAGCAAGATTCGATAATCCAGCATAAACCCGTCTCTGGCGGTTGATTCCACGCAAAGATTCGTGCTGACTCCTGTTATAATCAAGGTTTCGATTTTAAGAGTTCGCAATATGGACTCCAGCATAGTATGAATGAAGCCGCTGTAACGATGCTTCTTCACAATGATGTCATTCGACTGCGGCGTAACTTCGTAAAATTCCGCTCCCCAGCTCCCTGTCTGGCAAATCGGGTTGACTCCATCCGGAAAGCGGGAAAGCCAAACCTCGGAATCAGTCGACTTATCATGATTGGTCTGCAAAAAAATGATTGGAACGGAGTGCTCTCTTGCCGCATCCAACAAGCTACGCAAGTTCGGAATTATTTTTTTGACCGCGCTGACATCGCTTCCGCTTTTGGCAATTGCTCCATCGGGATGGCAATAATCGTTTTGCACATCCACGACGATGACGGTCGTGTTTTTCCGTTCCAAGTTCTTTTTTAATTTTTCCAACCTTTTCACCCCTTTACCATGCTTATTATTCCAATTCGATGCCACAAATATTACAACATGCACATTAGGTCTATTCACCCCGTTCAGGTGAGATCACCCTTCGCTCCCCAAAAAACCTAATATGTCAATAAGCAGGTGAACCAGAAACCATTTGAATCGATAAAATAACTTTGTGAAGAAATGTACTGATATGAACGAAACTGTCATGCTCCCTACCCAAATTGATTTTGGTTTCAGTTTTTGGGTAACTCTAAGCATTTTGATATTAAAAAGTTAGAAAATATTTTTTATGAAGGCGATTTTGAGCTTATATGAAAACAGTGATTTACGGTCAATATTCCCCTTGATATCAGCACATATTGGGGTGTGAAGTGCTCGTGGAAGGATTGTCCTGCAATTACGGATTATTCCTGTTCTATTTCCTAGCTATGCTGATGGTTCACAACGTTGTAGAATAAAATATTGTTATGTATTTCGGGTTGATGCAGAGCATGATCTAGCTTATTCCCTGCTCCAACCGTTCCTTACATACCATATACAACAATTTTATCTAAATCAATGAGCCCTTCCCTCACCATTGGTGCAAGTGCAAGGATTATAGATGAGGAGAAAAACCCAGGATTTGCGACAATTCTCGTACCCTTAATGTCATTTCGAAATAGTTCGGTTATTCCATAGACCGCTTCTGCTACCAAATTCCATTGGCTATGCGTTTTGACGTATACCCGTTCCAATCCTCTTTGTTTTTCAATCGAAAGTCAGCATTCGGCCGGTGCGGTAGCAGGTGCTGGCGCGGTTTCGCGCTTCCTGCGGCTGACGGCAACACCGGCAGCGCTGATAGCGAGACATACGACCAATATCCATACAAGCGTCATGGCGCTCGCACCCAAGCTCGGACCGCCGAAAAGCAGGTTCATGATCCCCTCCACCGCATAAGTGGCCGGCAAATAGTCGCTCACCCGATTATAAAACGAGCCCAGCAGCTCGCGCGGTACAATCGCTCCGGAAGAAACCAACTGTGTCGAAAGCATGAGGATGTTAAGAAACATGCCCGCGTTGCCGAACAGAATCAGGAACATTTGAGCGAAAAACATGAATGCGAGTAACACGAGCGACACGAAGCCCCACATCGTGGCAAAGCTGACGACGGATTGCCCGCCGAGCAAATGAACCATCGTCGTACTGACGAGTCCGATCAACACCGCCGCAATGACGTTGAGCATCACTCTGGCGCCGAATGCGTTCCACCTGCCGTATTGCCGTGAGACGATATTGACGGAAATCTGTAGGTTCTGCGCTTTGATCATCGATCCGACGAAGCAAGCGAGGACGAGCATCATCGGCACCATCTGGTTGTGCATACCGTTCACTTTGTTGTACGTCTGTATGTCGGATGTGACGCGTTCGGACAGTCCTTGCGCCATCTGATGTGCATGGGCGGTCGGGAAATTCGGGCTTACCTGCGTCAGTTTCGCTTGCGCTCCTGCGGCAATCGCCTGCTTATTGGCAAGCGCGGTAACGTTGCCGGCAACCGATTGCATAATGCTCTTAATGAGTTGCGGGTTCGATTCGTTCAAGTAGTAATGGATTTGCGCCGTTTGACCTGGAGTTTGCAGCTGCTTGGAGAAATCGGATGCCAGATACAGCACCATCTGCACGTCTCGTTTGTTCAACTTCGTTTGGGCGGCGGACAACGAATCCATCCTCTCGATTCGGAAAGGCAGGTTCCCGGCAAGTCCGTCAGCGATGTTAGACCCGAGTCCTTGATCTTCGTTAACGATGGCGATAATCAAATTCTTGGTGTTGTCGGTAATTCCGTTGTAGCCTGTCATCCATACGATACTAAAAATGAGCTGAAACATCAATGCCACAACAACTCCGATAATCGTCGTGGGCTGGCGAAGCAATGCGATTATTGCATTTTTCATGGCACATCTCTCCTTTTGTCATAATTAAATGTCTGTATAATTAAACGTGTGTTTAAAATGTACGGCTCATTTTTCCATCCGTTGATAGGTTTTCAAAACTCTTTTCCTCCCATCGAGAGATTTCAAGCATAATTTTGCCGGAACGGCAAGGAAATGCTGCAAAGAACCCGCGACAAAGAAATGGTTCAAATCACAATATATCCGGGAGTAGCAGCCTCAACTCCTGGTTCAGTCATTCAACTATCGTACCCGTTAGAGCTGAATTGTTGAGCTGCTTTTTTTACTGCCCATAACTGATGTTCATGAAATAACAATTCATAAGCTTGTTCTATAATCTAAATAGAAGTAAAAAGGAAGGCATGGACCGCATTCATACCTTCCTTTTGCAGCGCTTGGTTAATACGAGCTTCATAGCATAAAATACTGTCTCTGAGCTTCTCCAATTGACGAATGCGGAAATCAATTCTCAGCGTTTGCTTCGACTCGAAAAATTGACGGTGCTCACCTAGAATGCGCTCGACATCATATCGTTGAACTGGGTCACAAAAGCGCCTTCGTTCGGGCCCGGGTTATTTCGAAGCATTTTCGCTTCTTCCACCAGAACCTCGTCTGTATTCGTACCAAGTACATTCATCGTTGCTTCAATGAATTGCGTAAGCGGCATCGCGTGCGGATTGTTGAGATTCATCAGATCCGTTTGAACCCCCGGCGGCGCCATTTCGAGTACTTTTACCGAAGTGTCTTTAAGCATGTACCGTTGAGAAAGCGAGTAGGAATGGAGTGCTGCTTTCGTCGCCGAATATACAGCGGTCATCGCTAGCGGCACGAATCCAAGTACCGAAGTCGTGTTGATGATAACCGCTTCTTCTTTGGACTTCAAATGCTCTATTAACGCAGACGTCATACGGATTGGCCCAAGCAAGTTTGTCGTGACAGTCGAAACCAAAACATCTTCGTCGATCACGCCCGCTGCGGTATCGGGCAGCATGATGCCGGCGTTGTTAAACAAGACATTTAAATCCGGGTATTCTTCGATTAACTGCTTGGCGACCGCCTTTATGCTGTCAGGATCCTGTACATTCAACTCTACTCCGGACATCCCGGGATTCGCTTTAATCGTGTCCTCCAGACGCTCTTTTCGCCGCCCAGAGATGATAACTTTGTTTCCAAGTTTGTGTAAAGCTTCTGCTAGACCACGGCCAATTCCCGTACCGCCGCCTGTAATAAAAATCGTGTTTCCTGTAAGCTTCATTTGTAAACCCTCCAAAAAATAATTTAATTTACCTTCATCTAAGGGATCATATACATTATCGAAGGAACATTAATACATGTTCATCGTGAGCCGCGGCATACTGAGACAGAAATCCATGCCCCGAATCGAGTTAAGTGTATATACACCTTTTTGATAAAAAAAATTAACCTTGCCTGTTCAGCTTAACGATATCAGACAATTGACCAAGCAAACCTTTATAACGGTCATCGCCCATATAGTCTCGAATACGGGTTTGCGCCTGTTCCCATAACGGCAGCGCACGCTTAAGAAGGTCCCGGCCTTCGGGTGTCAGAGCAATAAATCGTTTCCTGCGATCCTCCCCTTCCGTGATCGACACCCAGCCTTGTCTCTCAAGCGGCTTGAGATCTCGTGGCAATGTGGTCCGGGCCATCAGAAGAATTTCGGAGAGAGATGTAATGGTGACAGACCCAACCTGTTCAAGAGCCATCAACAATGACAACTGTGTAGACCGAAGCCCAACTGGTCTTAAATATTCATCATATAAACTGGTAATGAACCGGGACGCCTTTCTTAAATTCAAGCTAGCGCACTCTGCTGCATAATCGGTCGACTCTGAAAAATCTTCCGTTGAATTTTGCTCTCTCATAATTTTCACCAACCTTTCCTACAATCAAGAAGATATACTCCAACTGTTGATTTGTTTTCTCATAATTACGAGTATATACACGTATTGTGTCGATGTCAATCTTTATAATCATCTTAAACCTTAACAATCACCTCTATTTGTTTACATAGTTGTAACCCTCATTTACAAACCTTCCCTTTTAGTCGAATATTCAAAAAGCCACCAAGAATGTAGCAGCAGGATCTTAAACTCTTGCACTCGTTACTTTAAGTATAAAAATTCACAATAATTCGAACAAAATTGACCAAAATTCTATCAACAAAGGGAAAAAAGAGGGATATTAATCTCTCCAAAAAAAGGTTAGTGTAGAATGTCATTTTTAGTATCAATAAAAAGTGTACCATCCTTCTGAACCTCAGCATAAAACACGTCCGATATAGAATCAATACCTGATAGTTTTAATTGCTTTTCTAACCATATCTTATCGAGATTTAACCTTTCTAAGTTCTCTTCCTTAATTTCACCATCGGAAATTACAGAGGTAGAAATAGGGAAAGCATTATCATTATTCTGTTTAATATTCACGTCACTCTTTGTCAAAGGCAGCTTTGGTTCTTTTTTCATGACAGAAAGAGTTCCATCTGTTTCAAAAATTGCATAATCTACATCTGATACAGCAAATACATTTTTTTTACGCAATTGTGTATTTAAAGCGTCAAGGTCTAAACGAACTTTACGAAGTGCTTCATCCATTATCTTACCTTTTTTTATAAGAATTACTGGTTGACCTTCTATTGCATAACGAAATTTTGAGGATTTTAAATCCAAAAATCCAGTGATAACCGTAAAAACACTCCAAGCAACTAACGCTATTAACCCATTTGTGATACTTATTGATGGGTCTATTGCAAGGGAAGCACCTAATGTACCAATTGAAATAGCAGATACAAAATTAAAAAAGGTCATTTGAGATATTTCTTTTCTTCCCATAAGCCTTGTTAAAGCTATTAATGCAATAAAGGCAATAGCAAGCCTAAGAACTAATTCCGAAATTGGCATAAATAAACTCCTTTGTATTTTTTTATGTAATCCCTTTCCAACCTATTTAATTTATATTATTATCCATTTGTTATTTTGTATTACGAACATATTGTGCTATTGATGGCAGCACGATCTTCAACATAAGCACCCGATAGTTTAAGTGGAATCCTTCACAATCACTTCTACACATTAATAAACTCCAATCCCTAATAAGTATTGTTCCAGAATCCGGTAAAATACAAAAAGACGCCTTCTTATTCAAGAAAAGCGCCCGATTGTGAAATATCGAAAAATATAAGGAGCTGCAAAAATGTCTCCTTAGTTATTTTACTAAAACATCGAGATAGTTAGGGGTTTAAACGTTAAAATAATATTTAACCTATCAATTAGTCCCTTTACTACAGTCTTATCTATATAGAAAACTTTTTAAATACCAACACGGCATTATGTCCGCCAAAACCAAAACCATTAGAAATAGCATAGTTTATTTTTGTCTTAGCAGCATGATTTGGAGTATAATCTAAATCACAATCCACATCTGGTGTTTCGTAATTAATAGTTGGAGGAACTATATCTTCCATAATACTTTTGAGTGTTATAACAGCCTCAATCCCACCAGCTGCCCCAAAAAGATGTCCAGTCATTGATTTCGTGGAACTTACCTTTAAGTTATAAGCATGAGCACCAAAAACACTTTTAATCGCTTTGGTCTCTGATTTATCTCCTTCAGGGGTGCTTGTCCCATGCGCATTTATATAATCCACATCAGTGGATTTTATATTCCCCATATCTAAAGCCAATCTCATCGCATTTGCTGCTCCGGTGTAATCAGGGGAAGTCATATGATAGGCATCTGTTGTGGAACCATAACCTACGATTTCTCCTAAAATTGTTGCTCCTCGTTCTCTCGCGTGTTCATACTCTTCCAGGAATAAAACACCTGCTCCTTCAGACATGACAAAGCCATCACGCCTGCTATCAAATGGGCGACTTGCCTTTTCTGGAAAATCATTAAAAGTAGACATTGCTCTCATTCTTGAGAACCCAGCAAAAGCTAATGGATTAATAGGAGCTTCAGCCCCTCCAGCTAATATGCCATCAGAATATCCATGTCGAATATTTAAAAAAGCCTCACCAATTGCTTGATTCCCTGTTGCACAAGCAGAAACAGGTGAAAAGCTGGGTCCCTTAAAACCCGTTTTTATAGAAATAACTCCCGACGCCATATTACTAATCATCATAGGAACCATAAATGGAGAAACTTTTCTTGGTCCTCTTTCAATTAAAGCTTTATGATTATCTAATGTAGTATTAATCCCCCCAATACCGGAACCAATATAAACCCCTAATCGCTCCTTATTAACATTTTGTAAATCTAGATTCGCCTGTTCTAAAGCTTGTTGAGCAGCAGCAACAGCATATTGTACGAATAAGTCATATTTTCCTAATTCTTTTTTATCGAGATATTGCTCTGCGTCAAAGTCGGTAATATAACCTGCAATTTGGGTGCTAATATTGTTAAAGTCTTCAGAATTAATTTTTTTGATTCCTGACTTACCTTCTTTAATATTAGCCCAGAACGCTTGAACCGTATTTCCTAACGGTGAAACGACTCCATATCCTGTCACTACAACTCTTCGTGCCATCAACAACACTCCTCTATCATTCTTTTTCACATACTATTTCAAAAGATCTTTAAGTTGTTTCAATAATTTCGAAAAGAAATTATCTCCTAATACATGCTTATATTGTAATCCGCCTTTGGTACTTGAGATGAGAAGAACTGCTAATGCGTCCAAAATAATATTCGGAACTTGTTTTTAAAAAAAATAACTTGAGTTTTTCCTAAAGGATGTCACAAGTCATTTTCCATCTTCTGGTCAAATGGACTCAAAATCGACGTTTGCTACCTCTATATAACCCGTTTTGGATTTATCTCGGACTTATCGCACCTTCGCTAGACGCGAGCTTTAATGTCAATTTGTACCGGCATAGATTGCTTTTTTGACCTATAAAAAAGCGAGCAGACAATAGCTATACCTGCAATGACCGTCATTCCCCAAAAAATATTCGCGTAAGCATTCGGGAGGGGGAGATTTTTCTGCAAGGCGATCGAAATGCCAGTAACGGCAACGCTGAAGGCTCCGCCTAAAAATTGCAATAGCTGGAACAAGCCCATTCCCGCGCCGGTCTGCTCTTTAGGCACAATGCGCGATATTTCATTGGATACGCTGGTAGTCAACGAGGAGAAGCTGATGCTAAGCAGCATGTAGCTTGCGACAATGGCATAGATTGAATGTACGGCCGTTAAGGCGAACAGGGCGGCAGCCAGAATAAGCAGCCACGGAGCATAACGAAATAGTATGCTGTTGCCGAAACGGTCTATCATTTTGCCGATCCAATTGGACGCAAGCATCGACAAGATAGCCCCGGGGAATAGAACTAGACCCGATTGGCCCGGAGTTAAGGCAAACAGATGGGCCAAAATTTGCGGAATAAGAAACAGCGTCACAAAGCTGCTCATATACGCCATGGTTCCAAGCGCGTTCAAGTTCATATACGGTTTGTTGCGAAACAGCGCCGGTTGGACGAAGGGATTGTCCGTGCGATGGATTCGCAACCAGAACAAGAGTAGAGCCACCAGCCCTACAACAAGCATCACCCAGGACCTGCTGGTCAAAAACAACAGCATTCCCGTAGTTCCCATTCCAATCAACACGGCTCCGGCTATGTCGAAGGAGCCCTTCTGTGCTTTCTCTTTCGGCAGTAGCCGATAGAAAACAGGGACGAGCAGCAGTGTAATTCCCGTAACGAGAAACAAGTCGTTCCAGCCGAAATATTGAATAATGGAGCCCCCGATGACTGGACCGAGGCCAAGGCCGAGAGAGCTTGCAGACATCACTGTAGCCATCGATTTACCTCGCCGCGATAATGGAATGTAGCGGGTGAGCAGCACGATTCCCAGAGCAGGTACAGAGGCGGCCCCTGAAGCTTGTATCAGCCTGGCGATGAGGAGCAGGATATAGTGATGGCTGAAAAAACCGAGAACTGATGCCGCGCCAACGGAGAGTAATCCGATCGTAAACAGCTTCCTAATAGGGACGAAATCGGATAATCGGGAATACGTGATGGAGGAAATGGCGAACACGATCGAGTAGCCTGTCACTATCCACGATGCCGCAACCGACGACAAGTCGAAATCTTTTGTAATTTGGGGCAAAGCCAGGTTGAACATCATCGTATTCATGACAACCAGGATGACGGTGAATCCGAGCAGCGGGATTACCAATCCTTCCTTGAAAGCTCCGGAGACATCTGCCGATGAATCGAGGAGTGTGGATTCGTTTTTCATACATATTACCTCCTTAATATCATAATGTCCTTGCCGTTCGATCGAATACAGACAGACATAAGAATACATAAAATAAAATTCGAAAGTTCGATTATTGGTTCCTAACCTTCGGTAGCTGCTTTGTATCCAAATATCCTGTGTGTAAGTATCGATTCTATAAGTTGTTACTTCTTTTAATACCTAATTGCGGGTAGAGGGAAGAAACTCCTCCGGCAAGGCCCTGTTGTAAATTCCGAGTTAGATCATCAGCAACAATCTCGTAGAGATCAGCTTCGATACCATCTATTGCGATTCTTGCGATGTCCTTTGGATCTGACTTAGGTGCTTGGATGTTGGCTGTCATGTCCGTGTCCATGTACGCTACGTGTAGTCCGGCAACCCTAACGTTATTAGGGGCTAAATTTAAGCGTAATGCATTCGTCATTCCCCATGCAGCGGATTTCGCAGCCGAGTACGCACCTGACTCACCTATACTGGCCCAAGATAACGCGGATAGGATATTCAGTATAGAGCCCCCTCCATTTTTTTCAATAATTGGAGCGAAAGCGCGAATCATAGATAATGTGCCGAAAACATGAGTGTCGAATTCCAACTGTATATCTTCCAGCTTACCTGTAAGGAGAGAAGCACCCGTTGAGGAACCGGCATTGTTGATCAGAAGGGTCACATCCCCAGCCGCTTCCGCCGCAGCAGTTACGGATTGGGGATTTGTAATATCGAGCTGCAGCGGAATAGCGCCCGGTAGATCGATTGATGCCGGGTTCCTCGCTCCGGCATATACTTTGGCTCCCCTCGCTAGAAGTTCAAGAGCTAGATGCTTGCCTAAACCTCTATTTGAACCACTGACAAGAGCAACTTGTTTAGAAATATCCATTTTTCACTACTCCCTTTTTTGAATGATCGTTCTTAAACTGTGAAAAAAAATCTAAACTACTTATGTGTTATACAAACTAAGAGCCAGACCGATAAAGAATGATCGTTCTTAAATAATTAGATGCATTCTATACAGCACAGATATACTATAGTTCATTTAAGAACGACCAGTCAACTATTATTTTTCTTATGCATTATCACGGACATAGCTACCTTACATACGTCCTCTAACACTTTGCGATCAGTTGCAGTTTTGGCCAGTACAAATAGACCATGCCTTGTATTTACTAAAAATCGAGCTAGTTCGCGTACGCTTAGGTTGTTGTTGATGACACCTGCTTGCTGAGCGCGCTGGAGAAAATTAAAAAAATGTGTCTCCATTTCGATTGTATAAGCTTCAATGCGTGAAGAGATAATAAGGTTAAAAGAACCAAGTTCCATTGCAGTATTCGCAATAAAACAGCCCCTTCGTTGCTTTTCATTACTCATAGCGATATCAATCAACTCGGTAAAAAATCGCTCCAATATTTCTTTTGGTTCTCCCGACTCCTCCAAAATAAGGAAGACCTGATCCTTATAGAGGTTGTGGAATCGATCCAAACACATTAGAAATAATTGATTTTTATCCCCAAACGTATCGTAAAGACTGCCTCGGTGAACCCCCGTATGCTCCACCAAATCTTGAATAGATGTTCTTTCAAACCCTTTGCTCCAGAACAGATCCAGAGCTTTATCGAGTACCGCCTTTTGATCAAACTCTCTTGGTCTCGCCATATCTACTCTCCCCCCTCATTTTTACGCAATTGCTTTGTTCCCTTTGCTTACGATACAGTTTAACAAAAAATTTATGGAAAGAGCAATTAATCTAAATCAGTCAACTACGGCATAATAGATAGATGGTTATATTTCACCCCTTGGATGGGAGCATATCAATTTCTTAGGCGAATACAAATTCAATTTTAGGCAGAATACGTCTCTCGATTCAAACAACAGGTCCCGATTGTTGAACACAAGTTAAACACCGTTCTTTAACTAGACTGCCCAGTTAGCTTAAGTACAATATTTCACAATCTTGCATTCTTGGATAAAAACTATTCTTCCACGTACTTAAATTTTAGATTAGAAGGTTACAATAACTTTGCCTTGTGAGTGTCCAGTAGAAACTTTTATTAATGCTTTGTTAATGTCATTAAAATTATAAATTGAATCAATAGAGGGCGTGATATTTTCTATTTCAACAAGATTAGTGATTCTTTGTAATTGACTGCCATTGGCGTGTACGAATAAAAAGTGATATTCATTTTTATGTTTACGTGCTAAAAAATCCACACGAGCACCCACTAAACCAAACAATAATTTTTTCCACATTGGAAAATTATTGTCAACTGCAAAGCGATAATTAGGTACGGCTTTTAACGATACTAACTTTCCTTGAGGTTTTAAGATACCGAGTTCTGCTTTTATCTCTTTTGTTCCCAGGGTGTCGATAACATAATCTATCTCAGATAAAATGTTGGCATAGTTTTCCTCATGATAATTTATGAATCTATCAGCGCCAATCGACAGTGTACGTGATCTACCTCTTTCACTGCCGCTTGTTATAACATATAACCCCATTGATTTGGCGATGGGGATTGCCATAGCACCAAAACCACCAGTTCCTCCAGGGATAAATAACTTTTTGTTAGGCTGAGCATTTAGTACGTCATTTAATGCTTGATAAGCAGTCAAAGCAGTGAGAGGCACAGCTGCTGCTTCAATAAAGGATAGATTTTTAGGCATTATGGATATAGCATCTTCATTGACGACCGCATATTCAGCAAAAGCTCCAATTTGATTAACTGGCAACATCGTATAAATGTGGTCACCAACGTGGAAGTTCTCAACATTCTTTCCAACAGCCTCAATAACGCCAGATAGTTCATTTCCTAAAGTTAATGGTAATTCATAATCAGAAATCATTCGAATACTTCCATTTAAAATAAGGACATCTAATGGATTAACACCTGCTGCTTTTACTTTAACGAGTACCTCCCGGCTATTAATTTCAGGTATTTTAACATCATTCAATTCCACTTTAACTTCTTTTGAATATTTCTGCATTTGAGCAGCTCTCATTTTTTCATCCTCTTCCTTTACAATGTTTTCGTGGCTTTTCAAGAAATGCAATCTCTAGCTTTGAATGGAGGTGACTCAAAACAAGAACCAGTGCTTGAAGGGTAAAGCCCAAGATTGCACCAAACGCCTGCAAATTCACGTAATTCAAGCGTCAAGCACTGATTTTCAGGATGAGCCCAAAAACGGCACAAACTTTTATAATATTAATTACTAAGACAGCTGTTTCCCACGATGTCTAATTCTTCACCCTATAAGCTATATTTACCCCTATTGAGTTTTTAATTCTTTCATCGTAGGATAATCCGTTTAACCCACGCTTCCGTTACCACCAAAGAATGTTATACGGTCTGCTTCATTGAAAGGAACCCTTTTTTGAGACGTTCTACTAAATCCGGATTAGCTAATGACCATACACCGACTTGTACCATATCAGTAACGCCATTATCAATATCTACACTACTATCTTCTAGAGCTCGACCAGCTCGATTGACTATAATGGATTTGACCAAATGGAACGAATTTCATGGAGCCAATACTTTTACAAGATGGAGATAAACTTCAGGAACTTGTTCACCTTCTTCAATCCCACCAAGAGGTGTCCCTGGTGAAATACGAAAGCCTGTTCTTTCTGCTCCAATTTCTTCAACGATTGCTTTCGTTATTTCGATAGCAAAGCAAGCACGATTCTCTATTGATCCACCGTATTTATCCGTTCGTTTATTAGAATTTATGTGCTCCTTTTATTTTTTAACTTTGGTACAACAAAATGCCTTCCTCCTCAAAACTACGAAAGTAATGATTTCCTTAAGGGGAAGTTTTGGACATAGGCAAGTCTCGCTATATGGGAATGGTCATTCTAAAAAGCACAAAAGAATGATCCCTTCATGGAGAGTGCTTTAAGTAAGGAAAGACTCACATACGAGAACGACCATTCTAAAAAATACAAAAGAATGATCCCTTCATGGAGAGAGCTTAAGCAAGGAAAGACTCACATACGAGAACGATCATTCTAAAAAATACATAAGCAATGATATCTTCTTAGGAGTAAGCTTTACAACAGCTCAGACTTACTCATATAGGAACTATAATTCTAAGAAAAAAATGATTATTTATCTAAAAGTTTTATGGATAAATTGGCTATACGGTGTAGTTTTTCTTTGGGAATTGAGGTTCTTGTCATTACCCTTAACCCAACACATACAGTATGCAGATGTTCCGCCAGTTCGCCGGCATCGTAATCTGAGGTAAATTCTCCCTCCTCCTGCCCACACAGAATAATATCCTTGAGTAGCTGCTCTGATAGTTTGAACGATTCAGTGGACTTTGAATCCACATCGGCATCGCGCATTGCCAATTCCACCGCCGAATTCACCATTAAACAGCCTGAAGGTGAGTTCTCTTCACCATATATCATGAAACTAAAAATAAACTGAAGAGCCTCCACTGCAGTCTTGGAGCGTTTAACTTCTCCCGTAAGCTCAGCACTGACTTTATCGTGAAATCGATCCATAGCTTTCAAAAAAAGCGTATGTTTGTCGCCAAACGTGTCATACAAACTTCTGCGATGGATTCCCATATGCTCTACCAGATCGGTCAAGGATGTCTTCTCATAACCTTGTGCCCAAAAGAGCTTCATCGCCTTGTCTAATACTACGTTCTCTTCGAATTCTTTACTTCTTGCCATTCTAAGTTCCTCCTCCTAACGTCAATATAACATTTTGAGAACGATCGGTAAATAAAATAAGCTCATAATACTTATTCCAAATATTATCAAATGTAGTAAAACTTATTCAGGTTCCAAACTTTCCAAATGGTGTCCTGTCAATTTTAATGACAGATGTGGTCTTGAAAAAAATCCAAGGTCATTTTTGGGGAATATTTTACGTAAACATTATATTTAGACGTTAAAAGGGGGAGCTTTATGGCGAATAGAACATTAAAGCTATCTAACGTAAGTATTTACCAACATAGAGCGGGGAATATAATTGTTACACTAGATAACAAAATTATTGGCGGTGTAAGTAGTGATCCGAATAGTGTACGGTACAACGAAAAGTTATTTAATACCTTTAAGGCGTTATTAGTTGCAGAAGGTAAATGGCTCGCATAAATTAACGGGCTTGCAAAATTGTAAAGGGTTCCGTTTTGAGGTGCTTTTCTGAAATTTAAAGCCGAAATGACAAAAGTTTAGACATAGCAATAGGTATATTAAAACGTAAAAACTCGCCGCATATTGGTGAGTATTCTTTATAAGGCCGATGAAGACCAAATCCCTTGGGAAAAACAGAGAATGTGGTCTTCATAAAGGCGATGAAGTCTAAATCACTTGGGCAAAACAGAGAATGTGGTCTTCATAAAGACGATTGGATTGTCAACACTAAACTAGACAATTTCATTAAGGTGCTCAAGTTTATAATCAATCGCTTATATAGCCAAGTGTTCCATGAATTCGTATGTGATTAAACCAATGGACATAGTCGTGTAATTCTCTTGTCAAATCTTCTAAACTATTAAAATGTTTAACTTTCACAAACTTTGTTTTAATGATTTTGAAAGTTGCCTCAGCTACGGCATTGTCATATGGGCAGCCCTTCATGCTTAATGATCGCTGTATTTTAAACGTCTCTAATGCATCGTCAATCAGTTTGTTTTTAAACTCATTTCCACGATATATTCTTCTAGATTTTCACTGTATTGTTCTTTGGTTGTACCATTAACCCCGGTTGCCTTCTAATTAGGAAGTTCGAAATGACATTGAACAAGAAACTGATGAAGAAATATAATATAGAAGAACAATAAGGGGTCTTTCAAACGAGATTTCACTTTACCTTTCGTAAAAAAGACCTGCGTTGTATATTAAGCAGACCTTGAACTCTAGCACCCGTTACTTTAAGTGTAATCGTTCACAAAGACCCTTACCAGCTCTTACGACTACACAAAGAAGTAATATGTGCAAGATGATGTCTACCGTGCCAAGCGTAGATTCCTATATTTTTACCTACTGAAACTTCCCCTGAATCTGGGTGTATAAATGTCTTTTCCATATCCGCAGGACTTAGACTACGTAAAAGGTTTGTCCAGCGTTTGTGCAATGCTTCGAGCAGTGATAGTGAAATATCAATTGGCAATTTATAATCAGAAAGTTCCGCCCATTTCGTTTCGTCATATGGCTTAATTACAGGTTTTTCTTCCGTAAGAGCCAATTTAAAGCGAACGTAGGCATTCATATGGCTATCCGCAAGGTGATGTATTACTTGTCTAAGAGTCCACCCTCCTGAACGATAAGGTGTATCAAGCTGTTCATTATCTAAGTACTTTACAGCATCTCGTAATAAACTTGGTAATTCTTCAATCTCATTTATCCAGTCCTTTGTAACACCTTTAGTAATATCACCATCAAATTGAAATTTTCCAATTGGATATTTCATATCCATCTACTACTCCTCCTATAAAATCCCTTGAAATTTTTTTGGTTAACTAAATGAAATGTATAAAAATATAATTCTATATCATTTCTTAAAATCCTTTACAGCTATATATGTTCTTTATACTGATAGGTAAGGGTTTGAAGTTATCGCTCTCTTTTCCCCCCGTCCACACCAGTACGTGCGGCTTTCACCGCATCATTTCGCACAACTATTGCTCCGTTAGTTGAACAATAGGTCATTGAGGCATTTCAAATTCAAATCGACCTTTGAAGATTTTTAATTGGTTTTTGACATCTTCTAATTCCACATAGGATGTATGTGCGTACTGAATAATTTGCTCATCGATCATCTGAGCATTAATAAGATTGCGAATTATCCTGTATCTTTCGTTAACCGCACCTGTTGCTTTTCCTAATTTATAGCCGTCATCCCAAGCTTTGTCATAGCACTTTACACAGTGTAAACATTCTTCACGACCTTCCTTGACGAAACCGTGAATCGGCTACACTTAACTG